>JBBROO010000040.1:0-27399 GCA_038229295.1 Chthoniobacterales bacterium
CACGTGAAAATATTTTGTCTTCGCGTTGCGCAAATTGATCCGCTTCTTTGCATCAGCGGCTACATCGTAGCGGTGCAGGACCGTCGGCTTGGGTTTCAATTTTGTCGCTGGCATGAAAGCACTATGGTGGGATTTCCCACCGGAGTCAATTAGCAACTTCCTTGCCTGAACCCTCAACCTCTCAACAAATCGACCCTCAACTTTTTCCGCCTGAGTAGGACGTCGCCAGAATTGAACTCAACGTCGTGCGTAAAGAACGTACTCTTGCACGCTCGCGTTGGAAGGATTGCTCGAAAACCGACCTGTAACCGCGTCACGTCCAGACGGTAGGATTCTACGATGCGATTGTTCGCGTCTTTTAAGCTCAATGTCGCGAAAGCCGACTTCTTGCAACACGGTCGCCAATGCCTGCGCGAGCGCGAAGCGGCGCCCAATTCGAATCGGATTGGCTATCGCGTATGCAACAATGCCTCCATCGCGCAGAACTCGTTTTGCCTCTGTGACGTGGAGGCGCATGCTACGCCAATACGCACGCAAGGACCGCCCATTACCTGTGTCTTCCTCTCGAAACTGTCGCGTGTACCAGCCTTTCATGAATCTGGGGGCAACGAAGCCTGCACCATCTCTCCCGATGCCACCGAATCGCCCAATCTGCTGCGACGAATGATAAGCCCACCGGAAAGCGAGATAGGTCAGTCTGTGCACGTCGAAATAGTCGTACATTTTCCAGTATGGCGGACTAGTGATTATCGCATCGATCGATTCACCAGGTAGGGGCAATGTGGCGGCGTCGCCGCGATAGATCGATACGGGAGCATTATCAGCAAACCTCGCGTTCTCGGCGGAGCAATCGCGCTTTAGTGCCCGAGCGGACCGTAGAAAATGTGGGCCGATCAGTGTCGGCAAACGATTTGGATCAATCTGCGCTTTAATTGAGCCGGGCAACCAACGGGACGCTGGGCGCAACGCGGAAGAGACCGCCAGTTGTAACCAGCGGCGCAGCTTGGGATCATCGACATTGTCAATCGCGGAAAAATAAGAAACCAATAAACGGCAATTTTTTGTTCCGATCCATCCAATCAGCTCCGAAGAATACTCGTGTTTTGACGCCATAGTTGCGGACGAGGCGATCCCTTCAGCTGCACTAATCGCTGCTTCCAGATCAGTCGGCGGCCAAAAGCGTGTTCTGCATATCAACACTCCGAGTTGGCTCAACTCGACCCCGACTGACGCGATACCAATCTGACGAGCAAACGAAAGCGTGCTGCCACTGCCGGCAAACGGATCTGCTATCACCGCTGGAGGGGTTCCCAATTTTGCACATACGCGATCAAATATTTCTCGCAAGGCGTCGGTGTGGAAACGTGCTGGATATCGGTGAAACCATCCAAGGCTTGGGTACTCTGTCGAGCCGGCGTCCGGATCCCCTATTTTCATGCGAGACGGAAGAGAATTAGCCGATCAGCAAGCGCCGAGATCTTGCTGGTCGAATGTTTACAAACAACGGATTCTTAAACACCGCACCGCTCAAGAGGCACTGTCCTAAGCCTAACGAGGGAACAGTAGACCAAAGCGCTTCATGTACACCGCCAGTCGTTTGCTTCACTGGCGTAAGATTCGCGACTGACTTCAGCTGATGGATAAACCGTGTATTCGCTAGTTCGAAGAGCTCGTCGGGTACATGACCAGGTTGTTGAGACACAAGCGCGAGCGCCATCCAGCGTTTGCGCCCACGGCGACTGATAATCTGCAGATTATCGAGCACCGCTCGCATCTTTGCCGCGCTCGCACGAGACACGAATGTGTGAACTTCCTCTATTACAACAAGCACTCGTGGTCGAATTCCACCAGCTGGCATTTGCTCGCCCGCGGTTGTTTCGATAACGCGATCAAACAAAGCTTGGAGCGTGTACGCTATTGCCAAGTTACGGCTGCGATCATCTGTTTCAGAAACGTCCAACACGGACAGCCGTCCGCCGACGAGAAGATCGTTGATGGGCAATTCATGAACTGTGCTCGTCGCGTTCCAATCAAGCATACCGGAACGGCCGAGATGAATAAGTTTCGCACGTAACGCGTTGGCGGTACTTTTCTCTGGCGATGCGATGGTCGGCAGCAAAGGAAAACGACCTTGGTCGTCTTCGGTCAAGCCATCAATCAGCGTCTGGAGAGAATAAGCGCGTCGTTGCTGACCTGTTGTGCTAGCGCTCAATACGCCGCGACGCCCCGACGACGCGGGCTGACTTTGTCGCGCCGCCCGTTCCGTTATCGTTCCGAAGAGTCTGACCTGTGGTTCGCTGAATTCGAGAATGTCAGCAATGACCTCTGGTTGTAATTCAGAAATCGGAATCTTAAATGACTGGGGATTCTGCGCCTCGGAATGCCCCGACATAGGAACATAAACTCGCAGATCGCCAACTCCAGCTGGCGTGAGATTGTGTTCCGACTCTAAAAGCGCAGCAAGAGTACGATCATCCGTCGGCTCGTTCATTCGAACGTACTCGCCTTCCACGTCGATGGCAATAACAGCCCAACCGGCGCGCAATGCTTCTTCCATGAGCACCTGCGTCGTGTTCGATTTACCAGAACCGATGGTTCCGAACACACCTACGTTCCGCGGCAAAAAGTTTTTGTTGTCGATGCACGTATGAACGCTCACACGGGAATAGCCCATCAAATGGCCCAAGTAGAAATCCCCCTCAATGTCCAAGAGCCTGCGTAGGCGAGTTTCGGGGAAAATGTATATCTCGGAGTAGGGCCGTGGCCGCGTAGGAGTTGGAACTACGTGTTCGCCAGCCGTGAGAGCCCCGAGCACCTCAATAGTACCATAGACGTAATACGTTGGCCGAAATTGCGTTCGGTCTGGATGCAAAATAGTGGTGCGCGTGATAGCAGAGTCTTGGCTCACCTCGTGCGGCGCATGAAACGGTCCCTCAACAATTCGGCCGAGGAATTCCACATTCTGCTCGCCGTCGCGGATTCCAACATAAACATCTCGGCGGAAATGTTGCCGGAGATCTGCTGACACCATCGCGCCGGTTGTAGTGTTATCGGTGGCCGCGGCGTCGAAGTTTACAAACCCGACGCGCAGCAATGACTGTTGAACGGACGCGGCAGCTTCAGTTGTTGCCTCGCGCGTTTGTTCTTCCTGAACCTGTTCGCTTTCCTGCGTGGGTAAAGAATCTGGGGCTTGCTCCGTTGATTCTGGGCTGTCGTTGTTCGTTTCGCCGTTACTCATGCACGTGTCCTCCGCGGGTCGATATCAAAAACGCCCGCTTCAATACCGAGGTCGAATAATCGACTTTCCACAAAGTTGCGGAAGTCGGACCCCTTAAATAATGTTCGCGCTACTTGGTCTGCCAGATCGATGTGAAAAGGAAATCCGCGAACCGTAAACGCAGTAGCGTCACGCGGAAGACCACGCGTCCACAACGAGTCAGTCAGGAACATTGCTACCGCTTCTTCGACCCGGTCAGCATGGCACTCTAACAAGAACGGTTTAGGCCCGGCTTTCACGAGGACTACAGAAACCTTGGGTCCCGCTTGCGCAATAAATTCCCGGAAGCGCCGCTCATCTGGTTTCACGAAGTTCGCCCTCGCCTGTCCTGTTTCCGCATCACCCTCGAGGAAATTTGTTAGGGTTTCGGTCATCGACCGAATGACAATGTACTCGCCGCCCTGTAGCAAAATTGCAGCGTTCAAAATATCGATGTCATCGGACGCCTCGGAAATAGCCAGAAATTTCTGCGACTCTATGTACTCGTTAATTAAATCAAAAGTCGGTTTCAGGTTGTGAGCTGGCCGCCCCGCGCCGGTTCGCAATTCGTGGGGTATCAATTCGCCGTGTAACATTCGCCAGTCGGTTTGATGATTCATCAATAATCGACGCTCACCGAACAGCATTATTGCGCGCGATAAGAGATTCGAAATCGAACGCGTTGTTCGCAGGTTTCTGAAGAACTCGGTAGCGGTGCCGCTGTCGGATGTAATTTCGGTTTCAAAGACTCGCGTAACGAGATCAACTACATCTCCTCGATTCGTCACGATAACTACGCCAATCTGAATCTTTGAACCCGCCAGCAACGGAACTGGCGAAATCGTGCCATCCACCGCAGCAATTGTTCCCGTTTTGAACGCCTGCTCTGCTGCATGTAAGGCGACCGCGCTCGGTTTGCGAATTTGAGTCGCTATATGAGGTTGGTCCGCCAGCAACTCGTCGCGATAGCGTTCTCGAAGCTGATGAGCCTTTGTGATCGAGCGATCGACACGTTGGCGAATGTGATTCAGGTGCTCCTCCAGCGGAACCCAGGGAGCGGACTCAAGCAATTCGTGAATCGATGGTTTATTTGGAGTTGGCATGCTGCGACGACGCGTTCTACTTTACGGGATTCCCATGCTCACGAGCAAGAAAGTCATTAACGTCATCAACGAACAGATCGGGTACGAATTCAGCGCATCGATGCAGTATTACGCCATTGCGGCGCATTTCGCGGCCGAGGCGCTCCCGCAATTATCTCAGCATTTCTTCAAACAGGCCGAAGAAGAGAAAGGTCACGCGCTTCGCTTCATCAAATACGTCGTCGATGTCGGCGGGCGCGTCCTGATTCCCGAGATTGAAGCGCCAAGATCGACATTCAAGACACCCGAAGCGGCGATCAAACTTTCACTCGACCAGGAAATAAAGGTCACGCATCAAATCAACGCCCTCGTCGAACTCGCCCGGACAGAAAAGGATTACATCACCATCAATTTCCTGCAGTGGTTCCTAACTGAGCAGCTCGAGGAAGTTTCCTCGATGGACAATCTCCTCAAGATCGTCCAGCGCGGTGCGGACAACCTTCTGCAGGTCGAGGAGTACCTCGCTCGCGTCGGCGTTCGCACCATGCCCGCGCCGGCGGGCGAATAAGCGCCGAAACAACTTGAATAGAGTGCATGTCGTCCGGTCTAATCCGGATATGAAAATGAAATCAACACTCAGTTTGTTAGCAGCAGCGAGCATTGCCCTTAGCAGCGCCGCGTTCGCCGCCACCGCGAAAGATTATCAGGTCACCGGGCCAATCCTCGAAGTGAACGACAGCATGATCGCGGTCCAAAAGGGTAAAGACCGCTGGGAAGTCGCACGCGATTCAAACACGAAAGCGACCGGCGAAATGAAAGTCGGCGACAAAGTGACGATTCATTACACGATGACCGCCACCAGCATCGAAGCGAAAGCGGCGAAGGCCGACAAGGCCGCGAAGAAAGACGCCGCTGCGCCGGCAGCGAGTCCAGCGGCTTCGCCGAAAAAGTAGTTGTCGATCTTAAACGGATGTGAGCGGGCGCGCTTAGCGTCGCCCGCCGCCTCCGAGAATTCCCCCAAGAATTCCGCGCACGACCTGCCGGCCGATGGAACTGCTGGCCGCGCGCATCGCGCTTTTTGCCATCGACGTGGCTACTGAATCGTGGATGGCGCCGCGCGGTCCGATGGTCGGCTGAAACACAGAGGCCGCTGTCCCTAAGACGGAACCGAAAATAGATCCTTTTGCTGCGTCCGGAACCGTCGCGCCGGGAATGACTGGGGGTGCGCCCGCGGCCTGGACTTTATCTCCAGCTCGCGCCTGCAATTTCTCGTAAGCCGATTCCCGGTCGACCACCTTTTCATAATGACCGGCGACGACGGATGACTGGATGATCTGTTGACGTTGCTGCGGCGTAATCGCGCCGACCTGACTTCGTGGCGGCACAATCTTCGCACGCTCCACAATGGTGGGCGACCCACTCTCATCGAGCATCGACACCAACGCTTCGCCCACCGCCAGCTCCGTAATGACCGTTTCTATTTTGAGCTTCGGGTTCTGACGGAACGTGGTCGCGGCGGCTTGCACCGCTTTTTGATCCCGCGGGGTGAAGGCACGCAGCGCGTGCTGCACGCGATTGCCAAGCTGTCCCAAAACAACGTCGGGAATATCCAGCGGATTCTGGCTGATAAAGTAAACGCCCACACCTTTCGAGCGGATTAATCGCACCATCTGCTCCACTTTCTCGCGAATGTTCGGTTCGATATCCGCGAAAAGCAGGTGCGCTTCGTCGAAAAAGAAAACGAGCTTCGGCTTTTCCGGATCGCCGACTTCTGGCAATCGCTCGAACAATTCTGAAAGTAACCAGAGCAAAAAGGTGGCGTAAACTTTGGGCGATTGCTGCATCAGCTTTTCCGCCGCAAGAATGTTGATCGTCCCGCGACCTTGCGGATCGGTTTGCATCAAATCTTCCAGATCGAGCGCTGGTTCGCCGAAAAATTTGTCCGCGCCTTGCGATTCGAGCGCGAGCAGATTGCGTTGAATCGCGCCGGCACTTGCGGTGGAGACATTACCGAACTGCGTTTTGAACTGCTCGGCGTTGTCGGCCACGTACTGCAGCATCGAGCGCAAGTCTTTAAGATCGAGAAGCAGCATTCCGTTCTCGTCCGCGATCTTGAAAACCATATTGAGCACGCCTTCCTGCGTGTCGTTTAGGTTCAGTAACCGTCCGAGCAGGAGCGGCCCCATCTCGGAGATTGTCGCGCGCACGGGATGACCTTGTTCGCCGAACACGTCCCAAAATACCACCGGCGATGCTTCACCTTTGAAATCAGTCATCCCAAGCTCTTTCGCGCGCTCAACAATCTTGGGATTATTTCCGCCGGGCTGGCTCGTGCCGGCCAAATCGCCTTTTACGTCCGCCATAAAGACCGGCACGCCTCGTGTGCTGAAACCTTCCGCGAGCGTTTGCAACGTCACGGTTTTTCCTGTCCCAGTCGCTCCGGCGATAAGCCCGTGGCGATTCGCCATTTTCGGCAGGAGATAAATCGGTTCTTTGGATTGCGCGATGAGAATTGGATCATTCATAAGATGTCGATCTTTCGTTAGGCCTTAACTTGTCGCCGCCATGCGCCCAGCACAAAGCCGCTAATTGAAAACGCGATGAGCGGCCGACCCATATTGATCAAGATCAGCGGCCACGGATTTGTTCCGAACGCGGAGAACATCGAGATGCTGGCGTACTCGACAAAGAGGAACGCGAACCAGCATAAAATCCCGATCTTCAATCCGCTCACGCCATTGTCGGTCTCGAGGCAGAGAAGCAAACGCGCGAGCGCATAATTGACGATGATCGACGCGACGATGGCCAAGATATACGGCGCGATCTCGTGCGGGTTCTCGATATCGGACATCGTCTTCGCGTGCAGGTTCAACCACATGTTGCCAAAGATGGCGTACCAACCGAAGCCGATCAGTTGATGGACCACGACCAGAATCCAGACGGCGAGGTGATTGATGCGAGTGTTCATGCGCGAATCATCGAGAAACGCTTGCCGTTTACGCAAGTTCAAATCAAGATCGACAATCTATGAGCGGATCAATTTTCCTGGTTCTGGGCGGGCTCGTTGCGTTCGGTTTTCTCATTGTCGTTTGGCGCCGCCGCGAAATGCCAATTCTTCTGCGCGCCATTCTCATTATCGGCGCGGCCGCGATCGTCATCTTCGTCGCCTGGACGATGGTGATGACGCTTAACAGCCCGCGATAATTATTCCGCTGCGACTGCTTCGACGTTCGAAGTTTCCAGCAATGTCGGGTCCGGCGCAGTTTCGTCCGGCGGCGCAGCTTCGATTGAGATAATCGAATAACGCGCCGTGCCCTCATCCGAATTGAGCGTGACCGTTTCGCCGAGTTTATGCCCGAGCAACGTTTGCCCGATCGCCGTTTGATAAGAAATGAGCCGGCGCTCAGGATCGCCATCCCACGCGCCAAGGATCGTGTACGTCTCCTCTTGATGTGAATCCGCGTCGCGCAATGTCACGATCGTGCCGATGGAAACTCGCGATGTGTCCGGGCTTTCAAACGCGGTCCCGCGCGCGTTTTGCAGCGCCACCTCGAGTTCGGCTCGTTGACGGGCAAGCACGGCCTGCATCTGTTTGGCCGCTTTGTATTCGAAGTTCTCGCTCAGATCGCCATAGGAACGGGCCAGCGAAATTTCCTTAATATTTTCCGGGATCTTTTTCTTAACGAGCTCTTCGTATTCGGCTTTTCGTCTTTCCAAACTGCTCCAGGAAACGACGAGCTGCGTGCTCTTCTCTTCCGGCTGGCCACCCGTGATCATGCTCTCGAGTTCCGGATAAAGTTTTACGATGCGCGCGAGCAGCGAGCGCTTAGTCAGCTCGTCGAACAACGGGCTCAGTAAAAGTTTCCGCATGGCATCGCGCGCTGCCCCCACATCTGCTCCGGCAAACATCGCGCCGAGTAATTGTCGATCTTCCACTAAGGCGCGATGCAACTTGCTCCCGCGTCCAGCGCCCGCGAATTGCTCCCGCTCGATCGCCGACAAGACCGCGCCTAACAACTCCGGCGTGATCAACTCATTCCAGCGCTCCCGTTCGCCACACAGCCAGACCAGCATTTCGCTCGTGGCCGAATGTTCCTTAATGCTGCGCTCAAGGGTCGTGCGCAATTCGGCGTGATGTCCAGCTTCGCTGAAAACTTTCGCGATCTGCGCGACGAGCCGCGCATTACTTCCCTGCATCAATTGCAGCGCGCGCGTCGTCCACCGTTCGCCCAGCGCCTCGGGCAACGCCTGCAAAACCCTTTTCTCTTTTGCCGCCGGTATCTTCGGCAAGATCGACATCAATCGCTTCTCTTCTTCCACGATCAACTTCGGCAACGTCAACCCGATGTGCGTGGTGTGTAATTCCGGAATGCGCGTTAGCAAATCGTCGCGCCCGATGACCAACTCAAACGTATACTCCGGATGAATCTTCTGATTCCGCACCGCAATGTTCTCGATCGCGGTGACGACCGGCTGCAATTGTTTCGCCGGCTCCTTGAATTCGTGATGGAACTTTACCATCTGGTCGACCGCCGCCGCCTGCTCCTTCGGCCGTTGCGCTTGATTGAAAAACGTGAGCAGCTCGTCCGCGCGCGCGACTTTCTCCCCGCGCAATTCCACCGGCTCGGTCTTTTTCGTCGGCACCGAGAAGTAGCCGGTCGACTTGAGTAATTTCTTGGTCGAGTCCCACCAGCGCTTCCATTCCGCTTCGTTAAAGATATCGCCGACCAACATTTCGCTAATCTGCGAAACCGTGGCCTGCCCGCCCGTGCTTTCCAAAATATTGCGGACAACCGCCGCCGGATCGCTCTTCACTAACGTTTTTATACCCGGCAAGTCCGTCGCCTTACGTGAAAGGAAATGTTCTGCCGAGAGCGGAACGAGATTGTCGGCCGCGTATTGCAGCTGCATCGGATGCGCTTTCTTACTCGCGAAATCGATCACGATCTGGTTGAGCAAAAGATTCCATTCCTTCACGCGACCGAAGCCCCAGCTTTTGTGCAGACAGAACGTGCCCGGCTTCAATTGCTCGAGCTTTTCTGCCGCCGGCGAGGTCAGCTTTCCCGCCTCCACCAATTTTTCCAGTTCAGCATCCATGCGAAGTCGCACAAACTACGACTAACAGGCCTCTGCGCGAGCGAAAATTGGCGTTAGCGATTCGCGCTTTACTCATTGCGGGGCGAAACGTCGCATGGAACGCTACGCGACCGTGACCACGAGCATCTGGTTTTGGATTGCCTTCCATGTCGGCGTCTTGCTGGCGTTGCTTGTCGATCTTGTGCAGTTCAAAATTCGCGACCGCAAACTCAGCATGCGCGCCGCGGCCCAGCGCACCGGCATCTGGATCATTCTTTCGCTGCTATTCAACATCCTCGTCTGGAAAGTGCGCGGCCCGGATCACGGTCTCGATTTTCTCACCGGCTACCTCATCGAATACTCACTCAGCATCGACAACATTTTCCTTTTCGTTCTCATCTTTTCTTCCTTCCGCGTCCCGCCCATTGCACAACATCGTGTTCTCGTCTGGGGAATTCTCGGCGCGCTCGTGATGCGCGGAATCATGATATTCCTCGGCGTCGCGCTCGTCTCGCGGTTTCATTTTATCCTCTACCTCTTCGGCGCGTTTCTTCTTTTCACCGCTATTCGGATGTTCGTCACCAAACATGGCGAGCAAGACTTCAGCAAAGGCATCATCATGCGTTGGTGTCGCAAAATCATTCCGGTCACGAAAGATTTTCACGACGAGAATTTCACAGCCAAAATCGACGGTCGTTGGATGTTCACCCCGCTCGCGCTCGTCCTCATCGTCATCGACGTGATGGATCTCGTCTTCGCCGTCGACTCCATTCCGGCGGTCTTCGCCATTACCCAGGACGCGTTCATTGTTTATACCTCGAACATTTGCGCCATTCTTGGACTGCGGTCGCTCTACTTCCTCCTCGCCGGGTTGGTCGATCGCTTCATTTATTTAAAGACCGGCCTCGCGCTCATTCTCGGTTTTGTCGGAACGAAAATGATTGTGGCCAAATATATCGTCCTACCCAACATCGTTTCGTTAGCCGTCATCGTGTCGATCTTGGTCGTGACAATTTCCCTCTCGATGATCGTGACCAAGAACCGCGCACCCGCTCACAGCGCGAAATGAAATATTGATTTCATCCACCCTATTCCTTTAATGAAGGAGAGGCCGAAATGAAGAATCTTCTCCTGTTCGTATTCCTTCTCCTGTTCGCCGGCTCCGCCTTCGCCGACATCCAGGACCCGCCCTCGAACGATTACGGCCCGACGCGGAAACTTGGCCGCGGGCTTTCCAACTTCTTTCTCGCGCCCGCGGAAATTACCGTGACCATCGCCAAGATCAACAAAGACGAAGGAAATTCGGCCGCCGCCGGTTACGGAGTTGTGCGCGGCCTCGGCCGCTCCGCTGCGCGACACATCGCCGGCCTCATCGAGATATTGACCTGGCCATTCCCGACTACGCGCGGCACCTACTACCCGCTTTTGCCGAGCGACACCCGTTACATCCACGCCGGCTACTCCGAATTTCCGCCCGAGCTCGGCAACGAATCGAAATATAATTACGTGCGCGACTACTAAGTCGCGGCAAGATCGACATCACACGCCGCGCTGCGTCGGCGTCCAGATGAACTTGTGCATCTGCAGCTGAAATCGCACATCGAGTTTATCGGCTAGAATCCAATCCACGATTTCGCGGGGATCAATCCGACCGAAAATCGGCGAAAACAAAACCGCGCCGCAGCGCTTCGTTAGGCCAAACCGCGCCACCTTCTCGCACGACCATTCGTAATCTTCGCGAGACCCGATCACGAACTTCACTTCATCGCGCTCAGTCAGATGCTCGATGTTCGACCAAAGATTGCGCTCCACTTCTCCGCTCCCCGGCGTTTTCAAATCCATGATCCGATGCACGCGAAGATCGACATGCGAAATATCGTGCGCGCCACTCGTCTCCAGCAGCACGGTCAGTCCCGCATCGCACAAGATCGACATCAACGGCAGCACATTCTTTTGCAGCAGCGGTTCGCCGCCGGTTATTTCTACGAGCGAACAATTCAACTTCGCCACAAGATCGACAATCTCATGCAGCGTCTGCTTCTTCCCTTCGTAAAACGCATACTCCGTGTCGCAATAATTGCAGCGCAGATCGCAAAACGTCAGCCGCACAAACACGCACGGTCGTCCCGCGAAAGTGCTCTCACCCTGGATCGAGTGATAAATCTCGTTAACGGTCAGCGTCTTTTCCGGTTCTACCATTGAGCGTTGGACGTTGAACGTTGAACGTTGAACGTTTGCTTCGCAAATGCCCAACAACATCGACAACTGCTTCACCCGACTCCGTTCCGAAAAACGCAAAGGCTTCATCCCCTACATCTGCGCCGGCGATCCCAACTTCGATGCCACAGTCGATCTCTCCCTCGCTCTCGAAAAATCCGGCGCCGACATCCTCGAACTCGGTCTCCCCTTCTCCGATCCGCTGGCCGATGGAATTGTAAATCAACAAGCGGCCCAACGCGCGCTCACCGCCGGCTCAACCACGCGCGGCGTTCTCGATTGCGTCCGCCAAATCCGCGCAAGATCGACAATCCCGATCGTTCTCTACACCTATTTGAATCCGATCTTCCAATTCGGTTTGGAAACATTCCATCGCGAAGCCGAAGCCGCCGGCGTCGACGGATTGTTAATTCTCGATCTCCCGCCAGAAGAAGATGTCGATCTTGCAACCGGGGATCTGATTCACATTCGACTCATCGCGCCAACAACTCCGCCGGACCGAATCCAAATGATCGCGAAAAAAGCGAAGGGTTTTCTTTACTACGTTTCGCGCGAAGGCGTGACCGGCGCTCGCGAAGAAGTTTCCGATTCGCTCGGCAACCAAGTGAAGCAGTTGCGACAATTTTCCGATTTGCCGATCGCGGTCGGTTTCGGAATTTCGAATGCGGAGCAAGCGCGCCAGGTCGCGCAACACGCCGATGCCATTGTCGTCGGCAGTGCGATTGTCGATCTTATCGCGAAACAAGGAAGCAATTCGGTAGCGGAAGTGAGCCGGTTCGCGCGAGAATTGATCGACGCGATCAAGTAAGTAGAATGAGTGACGATATGCTGCGCTTCACCAAAATGAATGGCGCTGGAAACGATTTCGTCATGCTCGATAATCGCGACGGCAAAATTCATCTCGAGCCAAAACAAATCGCGCACATTTGCGATCGCCACCGCGGCGTCGGCGCGGATGGAATCCTGTTGCTCGAGAAACCGGAGAACGGCGCCGATTTTCGGATGCGTTATTATAATGCCGACGGCGGCGAGGCCGAGATGTGCGGAAACGGCGCGCGTTGCTTCGCGCGCTTCGCTAACAAAATCGCGGCTGCAGCCGAAAAACTTTCGTTCGAAACGCCGGCCGGAATCATCGGCGCGCGTCTTCATGGCGAATTAGTCACGCTCAATATGAGCGAGCCGACCGATTTGCACTTAAACCTGGCGCTGCAACTCGAAGGCGAAAACGCGGTCGTGCATTTCATCAATACTGGCGTGCCCCATGTGGTCGTGCCGGTCGCGCGGATCGACATGGTGCATGTGTGCAGTCGTGGCGCCGCCATTCGGCATCACGAAAAATTTTCACCCAAAGGCGCGAACGCGAATTTTCTGGAGAAGATCGGGCCGCGGAACATCGCCATCCGCACGTACGAGCGCGGGGTTGAAGATGAGACGCTCGCTTGCGGGACGGGCGTGGTCGCGAGTGCGTTGGTTTTCGCCGCGACTGAAAATGCTCCCGGGCCGATCGGGGTGCGTGTTCGGGGTGGAAGCGACCTGAGCGTCAATTTCGAACGGGACGGAGATAAACTTCGCCATGTCACTTTGACCGGTCCGGCCGAGTTTGTCTTCGAAGGAACGATCGTGGTGTAGAGGCGCCTGTCCTCAGGCGCAGCACTTCTATTGCGGCTGAGGACAGCCGCCTCTACAATTCCGAAATGTTTCGCGGCACTTTCACAGCGCTGGTGACGCCATTTCGAAATGGAGATGTCGATCTTGCCGCGCTGGAAAAATTAGTTGAGGCCCAGATCGCTGCTGGAATTACAGGCGTGGTCGCCGTCGGCACGACCGGTGAATCCCCCACTCTTACGCACGACGAACGCGAAACGGTCATTCGCAAATGCGTCGAGTTCGCGCGCGGATGTTGCACCGTTCTCGCCGGCACCGGTTCGTATTCGACGCGAGACGCGATCGAAGCGACCAAGCGCGCGGAACAGTTAGGCGTGAATGGCGCGCTCGTGGTCGCGCCATATTACAACAAGCCCAGTCAGGAAGGACTTTTTCGCCATTTCAAAGCGATCGCGGACACAACGAAGCTGCCGATCATGCTCTACAACATTCCGGGGCGCTGCGGCGTGGACATCGGCGCGGACACCGTCGTTAGGCTGGCGGGCGCGTGCAAAAACATCGTGTCGATCAAAGAAGCAAGCGGAAGTGTCGAGCGCGTCGGCGAGCTGCGAATTCGTTTGCCGGAGTCGTTTACCATTTTGAGCGGCGACGATTCGCTGACGTTGCCCTTCATGTCGGTCGGCGCGGTTGGTGTTGTCAGTGTCGCATCCAATCTTTTGCCGGCGGAAGTTTGCGCGCTCGTACGCGCGTTTGATTCCGGCGATATGAAGTCCGCGCAGAAACAACAGGCGAAACTCTTCCCATTGTTTAAAGATTTGTTCATTGAGCCGAATCCGGTCCCGGTGAAAACCGCGCTCAATTGGCGCGGCGCGATGTCGAGCGAAGTGCGATTGCCACTGTGCGAGATGACGGAAGCGAATCAAGCGCGCTTGCGCAAAACGCTTCAAGAGTTCGAAAACACGAAATGAAAAGAAGCGTTGTAGCTGCCGCCGTCCCTGGCGGCAGGCCCCAGGCAAGAACGCGCACTGATTCTGCCGCCAGGGACGGCGGCAGCTACAACATTCAATGAAAACTCGTGCGCTGCTTATTGGCGCCAAGGGGCGCATGGGACAGACGATTGCCGATCTTGCGAAACGTGACGATAAGATCGACATCGTCGCTCTGTGCGATCAGGGCGATGCGATTGAGCCGCAAATCATCAACGCCGATGTTGCGATTGATTTTAGCCACGCGGACACGATCGACGAAATTTGTCAGGCGGCATTGAAACACGGCAAGGCGCTGGTCATCGGCACGACCGCGCATTCACCCGAACAGAAAAAGAAAATCAGCGCGACGGCCGAGACAGTTCCGGTTGTATTCGCTTCAAACTTTAGTGTGGGAGTGAACACACTTTTCGCGCTCGCGCGGGAAGCGGCGAAATTGCTCGGCGATGAATTCAAGATCGACATCGTCGAAACGCATCACACCAAGAAGAAAGATGCGCCGAGTGGCACGGCGAAAACGCTGGCTGAGATTTTGAAGACGGCGCGAAAGTCCGACGCCGAAATTCCGATTGAGTCGATTCGCGAAGGCGACGTGGTGGGAGTTCACACCGTCACGTTTGCTGATCCGAGTGAAAGTCTGGAGCTGACGCATCGCGCCGCGAACCGCGAAACTTTTGCGAGGGGCGCGTTGCGTGCGGCGCAATGGGTCGTCGGTAAACCGGCCGGGCTTTATTCGATGGAGGACGTGCTTGGGATATAACGGGACGCGTCTTTTTGGTGTAGGGGCGCGTGTCCTCACGCGCACTATGAATTGGTCTGCGGCTGAGGACAGCCGCCTCTACACCACGTGAGAGTTGGCATCGCGCTCGGATCGAATCTTGGGGACGCGCTTAGTAATTTGCGCGCCGCGCGAAAGGCGATTGTCGATCTTGCAATGATCGCCCCGCCGATTTTGTCGTCGGCGATATATGAGACAGACCCGGTCGATTGCGAACCGGGCGCGAACAAATTCTTAAACGCGGTCATCGAATTCGAATGCAACGGCGAGCCAATTGAACTGTTGTTAAAGCTCAAGCACATCGAAACAACGATGGGCCGTCCAACCGATCATGCCCGCAACACTTCGCGCAACATCGACATCGACCTTCTTTATTTTGGGTACGCGAAAATCGACAACGAATATTTAACGCTGCCGCATGCGCGAATGCATTTGCGCCGTTTCGTTATGCAGCCGCTGGCGGACATTCGCCCGGATTTGTTTTTACCCGGGCAAACGAAAAGTGTGCGCGAGTTGCTCGCGTTGCTGGATGATTCGGCTAAGGTTGTTCGCCTGACGGACGATTGGAAATCGCCATGAAAGATTTTCGCGAAATGAAACGACGCGGCGAAAAGATCTCGTCGCTGACGGCGTACGATTATCCGACGGCGCGTCTGCTCGATGAGAGCGGGATCGACATCATTCTGGTGGGCGATTCCGTCGGCATGGTCGTGCTCGGGTTCGCGGACACGACACAGGTGACGCTCGACGCGATGTTGCATCACACGGCGGCAGTCGCGCGGGGAGTGAAGCGCGCGTTACTCGTCGCGGACATGCCGATCGGAACTTACGACACACCGGAGCAAGCGCTGGCAACAGCGAAACAGCTTGTCGATGTTGGCGCACAGGCGGTGAAGCTCGAAGGCGGCGCGAGTCACGTCGCGCAGATCGAGGCGATCACGCGCGCGGGCATTCCGTTCATGGCGCACATCGGCATGCTGCCGCAAAGCGTGCGCGAAGAAGGCGGCTACAAAATAAAAGGGCGGACGCAATCGGAAGCGGATGTGTTGATCGAAGATGCCAAAGCAGTCGAGCGGGCCGGCGCGTTTTCGGTGGTGCTCGAAATCGTTGCAAAAGAAACGGCGCGGCAAATCACCGAGGCGATCGCGATTCCGACGATCGGCATTGGTTCGGGGGAACAATGCGACGGACAAATTTTGGTGACGCACGATTTGATCGGGCTCTTTCCGTGGTTTACTCCGAAGTTCGTCTCGCCGGAAGCGCGTGTCGCGGACGAGATTCGGCGGGCGGCGACTGCGTTCATCGAGCGAACGCGGAACGGCGGCAACAAAATTTAACCACGAATGGACACGAACAGACACGAATCAAGAAGGCGCTTTCTGTCTCCCGCCATTCGTGTCTATTCGTGTTTATTCGTGGTTGTCCTTCTGATTAGCGAACGCTTCGCGCCAGTATATTGTCTAACGGTAAGATCGACATGAGAGCTTCCGATTACGAATTTGGGGATTTTGGAACGGCGCTTCTTTCGGCGCGGAAGCAACGCAACTGGCTCTGGCTCGGTTTTCTCGTTTCGCTCGCACTACACATGTTGCTTTGCCTTTATTTTTATCGCACGCGCTTTCACGCCGGCGATGAAGGCGCCGCGAACGTGCCGCCACCGCCGATGTTCAAGGTGAAGACTGTCGATCTTGCGCAGAATCTCGACAAAGGCAGCACTGACCAATCGAATCCGGCGGCCAAGCCGAATCCCGATAACGCGCAGGAGCAATTGCCCGACGAAAAAAAATCGTTCGATAAACTTTTACAGGACGTGCAGGCGAGCGCGGCCATGCCGGACGAGATGAACAATGTGTTGCCCGACAAACCGAGAGTCGATCCTGATGCGGCGTCGGTCATGACGGAGATCGAGCGGTCGAGCGCGCAAACGCTCTCGAACAGTCCGAACGCAACGCGCGAACAGACATTATTAAATGACAGCGCGAACTCGGGGCGGCCGCAGCCGACGCTCACCGGCACGGAGTTGGCGACGAGCACCACGATCAAACGGCCAAACACATTCACCAGCAAAATGCCGGGCGACAGCGCCGGGCCTAACAAGGGCCGCACCGCCGGCTTCAGCGATCTCGATCAATTGCTCGCGCAAAAAGGGCCGCTCGGTTCGGGCACGAAGTTGCGCATGCCGGACGATCAGTTGTTTCAATACAACAGCTCGGAGTTGCAGCCGAGCGCGATGGCGCAATTGGAAAAACTCGGCACGCTGATCAAGCGAAATCCGAAAGCGACGTTCACGGTCGAGGGTTATACCGATTCGTTCGGCCCGCCCGAATACAATCTCGATCTTAGCCAGCGCCGCGCTGAAGGCGTGAAAGATTATTTGGTGCAACGAATGGGAATCAATCCGGCGCAAATCGAAACGCACGGTTACGGCCAGGCGAAATTCCTCGTGCAACCATTCTCAGGCCAGGGCGGTCAGGCCGATACCGACGCGGAGATCAGACGGCAACAGCCGAATCGACGAGTCGAGATCGTGGTGCATACGAGCGAGCACTGAGGAATTGCCGATTGGAAATGTTGATGTCGATCTTGCGCGAACTGTCATCCCGAGTCGCGCAGACGGCGAGGGACCTCCCAACGCGCGAATGATCACACAAATACGCCAGGGTGTTGTTAGGCCGAGTCGGTGAGGTGCTTCGCCGTCTGCGCGGCTCAGCATGACAGGAGCGTTACCAATTTTTGATCCACTCTGCCTGGTTGCCGGAGTTTGCTGTACTCCAAAGATCGAAGGTCGGATTGTAACCATTGGCAGCTCCGGACGCCTTCATGGTTGAATAGCCGTAGGGATTTCCAAATGGATCGCGTAGTGCAGTAACCTTGTTACTGGCGCTGACCGGCTGCGACATATTCGAACGTTGGAGACTCGCTGGCTTAAATGGCATATAACTTTTGCTGCCGGCATTAGTAGCGCCGTCGAAATCTCGATCTCCAGTAATCTCGCCATAAAGAAATTGGCTCGCTGCTGACGGAACTGGGCTCGCAGTCGGGTTCACCGACTCGGTTGATGTGGTATTCGTCGGATAAATTCCATTATCCGCCTTATAACTTTCGAGCGCGGCCGACATGGCGGCGATTTCGGCTTCGGCGCGGGAACGCGCGCCTTTTTTTTGCACGTAACCGGTGGTGGCAAGAATTAATCCGGCGAGCACGATGATGATAGTGATGACAACGAGCAGTTCGAGAATGGTGAACGCGCCTGCGGCGCGAAATGACGAATGTCGAATGTCGAATGACGAGGGAATGACAAAACCCGAAACACGATCGCGATTGCCGCGCAAAGCCTTCTTCGTCATTCGAGCTTCGTCATTGTTTCGTCATTCGTCATTCGGATTTCGTCATTCCCATCACGTTTGTTGCTGCAAGCTGCTGATGATGCTGATGAGCGGCATGAAGAGCGCGATGACAATGGTGCCGACGACGAGCGCGAGAAAGACAATCATGATCGGCTCGAGCATCGAGGTGAGCGCGGCGACGGAGTTATCGACTTCGTCGTCGTAAACGTCGGCGATCTTCAAAAGCATCTCGGGTAACTGGCCGGTTTCTTCGCCAACATCGATCATGCTGATGACCATGGGCGGAAATGCGCCGCTGGCTTCGAGCGGTTGCACGATCGATTCGCCTTCCTTGACGCTGTCGTGCACCTGCGTGATGGCGCGCGCGATGACGAGATTGCCGGAAGTCGCGCGCGTGATGTTGAGCGCCTGCAAAATCGGAACACCGCTGGTGACGAGCGTGCCTAACGTGCGCGCAAATCGCGAGATCGCGGTCTTGCGCAAGACGTCGCCGAAAAGTGGGAGTCGAAGTTTCACCCGATCGATTGTCGATCTTCCACGCGGCGTGCGATTGGCAAAATTGTAACCGGCAACGGCGACGATGATGAGGCCGATGAGAACGAGCCAATGGTCCTGCACGAATCGGCTCACGCCGATGACGAAAAGCGTGATGCCCGGGAGCGGTTTGTCGCCGAGCATGTCGTGAAAGATGGCTTCGAATTTCGGCACGATGAAGATGAGCAGGAACGTCAGGATGCCGACGGCCATGATCATGACGATGATGGGATAGACCATCGCGGCGACGACTTTGTTTTTGATCTTGCCGGCTTTTTCTTGGAACTCCGCGAGTCGCGTTAGCACGACTTCAAGAACGCCGCCGACTTCGCCGGCTTTCACCATGTTGACGTAGAGATCGTTGAAGATGCGCGGATGTTGCGCGAGACCTTCGGAAAATGTGCTGCCGCCCTGCACTGAGTCGGCGAGATTATTGATGGTGCGTTTCAACACCACGTCGCGTTCCTGTTTCGAGAGAACCGTTAGGCCGCGCAACAACGGCAGTCCGGCATCGATCAAAGTCGCGAGTTGTCGCGTGAAGATCATCATGACCTTCGGCTTAATCGTCTTGCGCTGAAAAAGTGTGATCTCTTTGCGCGCCCCTTTCGTTTTCGGAACGCGAACAGCTTTGGCGGCTTTAGTTTTCGCTTTGCCATCCGGCCCGCCGCCTTTGCCTTCTTCGTAAACGCTCGTCGGAAAATAACCGGCCTGACGCAATTGGCCGATGGCTTCGTTAGTTGAATTCGCTTCGACCAAGCCGGTGGATTCCTGACCGCGCGCGTCGAGAGCTATGTAAGTAAAGCGCGCCATGATCGCTACGCTAAAGTTCCAAATCCCAAGTTCCAAGCTCCAAAGAAATCCCAAACCCCAAATTTCAAAACGCCGCGCACGACATCGCTTATTGGAGCTTGAAATTTGGAGCTTCCTTGGGATTTGGAACTTGGGATTTGGGATTTTCTGCTCACGTATATTTCAATACTTCCTCGATAGTCGTGTCGCCGGCGAAAATGCTGCGGATTCCATCCTGCCGCAGCGTGACCATCCCGAGCTCGACCGCTTTTTGTTTCAACACCACCGTCGGTGCGCGCTCGTTAATCAGTTCGCGAATCGGGTCGCTGATGTGCATCAATTCGTAAATTCCTTTGCGCCCTTTGTAACCAGTTTGATTGCACGCGTCGCAACCTTTCCCGTAGTAAAAATTCTTCTGGCCAATGTCGCGCTTGGAAATTTCGAGCTGAGCGAGGAGCGCGTCGCTCGGTTGATACGTCGTGCGACATTGCGAACAGATGCTGCGCAACAAACGTTGGCCGAGCACGGCTTCGATCGTTGAGGAAATCAGAAATGGCTCAGTTCCCATGTCGATCAAACGCGTGATCGCGCCCGGCGCATCGTTTGTGTGGAGAGTTGTGAACACTAAATGTCCGGTGAGCGACGCTTGGATTGCAATCTGCGCCGTTTCCAAATCGCGCGTCTCACCAACCATGATGCGATCCGGATCCTGCCGGAGAAATGCGCGCAACACGCGAGCGAAAGTGAGCCCGATCGCTTCGTTCACCGGCACTTGCACGACACCTTCGAGATCGTATTCGACCGGCTCTTCCGCGGTGAGCAATTTGGAATCGATGGTGTTGATCTTGCGCAGACACGAATAAAGCGTTGTCGTTTTTCCGGAACCAGTCGGGCCCGTCACAATAAAGATTCCGTTAGGCCGTTGAATGATTTCGAGAATGTAACTGTGGATGTAATCGGGCATGCCGAGCATCTCGAGATCGAGATTCACGGTCGAGCGATCGAGCACGCGCAGGACAACGCTCTCGCCAAACTGCGTCGGCAAAGTCGACACGCGAAGATCGACAAGTCGGCCGGCGATATTTTTTTGAATGCGTCCGTCCTGCGGAAGACGGCGCTCAGCGATGTTCATGCTCGCCATCACTTTCACGCGCGAAATCACCGGCAACGCAAGATGACGCGGCGGCGGTGACATTTCGTAAAGCGCGCCGTCAACGCGGTAACGAATTTTGAATTCGTTTTCAAAAGGCTCGAAGTGAATGTCCGACGCGCGGTCCTGGATCGCCTGATACAGGATAAGATCGACAAAGCGAATGATCGGAGTGGCATTCGCTTCCGCCTCGACACCGGCGTCGGTCTCATCGCCGTGGATCTGCAACATCTCGCCCGCTTCGCCGAGTTGCTTGAGCACATCCTCCATGCTCGAGGTGTCGGCGCCGTAATATTCCTTGATGCGATTTTCGATTTGCTCCGTCGGCGCGACGACCACATCGACATCTTTTCCGAGGGCGAAGCGCAAATCTTCGGCCGCGCGCAGGTCTAACGGATCGACCAGCGCGACGCGCAATGTGTTTCCGCTGATTCCAATCGGCAGTGCACGATGCAGTCGCGCAAGTCCGCTCGGAATTAGTTTCAAAACCGGCGCGGCAATTACCTTTTCCGCAAGATCGACATACTCAGTGCCGAGGGCATTGGCCACGGTTTGATAGAAGCCCTGCTCGTCCACAAAGCCGCCATCGACCAAAGCCTGCGCGATCGTTTTGCCATTCAACTGCGCTTCGTTCAGCACATCCTCCGCCTGCGACGGCTGCAAGACATGTTGCTCGATGAAAAGCTCGGCGACTTGTTTATCGTTCATGAGCGTAAAGTTTTGGGTAGCGCGCGCGTCTCGCGCGCGGGCGATCGCGTCCTCGCGATCGCGAACTTTGGAAAAGATGGTTTTGGCGAGACGCCAAAACCCACGCGCGAGACGCGCGCGCTACCCGGAATGCCCGATGCGACGCCCGTGTTCATCAGCTGGCGTCTCCGATGGTAATCGAGATCACTTCTTCCGCGCTCGTTAGGCCGGCCAAAACTTTTCGCACACCATCTTCGCGCAAGGTGCGCATGCCGAGCTCGCGTGCGCGCTGACGCAAGGTCAGGGTCGAACTGCGTTTGTTGATCATGTGGCGGACTTCGTCGTCGATGATGAAGATCTCAAAAATACCCATGCGACCTTTGTAGCCGGTGTTGCGGCATTGATCGCAGCCGACCGGCTTCATCACTTGCGCATCGCGCAGTTGGCCGGCCTCGATGCGCAAAGCGCGCAGTTCCGTTTCGCTCAGCTCGCCTGGTTGTTTGCAGTTTGGGCACAAGCGCCTAACGAGCCGCTGGGCCATCATCGCGCGCACCGACGAAGCGACGAGAAACGGCTGCACGCCGATGTCGATCAAGCGAGCCACAGCCGAGGGCGCGTCGTTTGTGTGGAGCGTGCTGAAAACAAGGTGGCCAGTCAGCGAAGCATTCGTCGCGATGCTCGCGGTTTCGAGATCGCGAATCTCACCGATCATGATGATGTTCGGCGCCTGCCGCAAAATGGAACGTAACGCCGCCGGAAAAGTCATGCCGATGTCGTGATTCACCTGCACTTGGTTGATGCCATTCATCTGATACTCGATCGGCTCTTCCACCGTGATGATTTTTCGATCGGGCTTGTTGATGTAATTGAGACACGCGTAAAGCGTGCTCGTTTTTCCCGAGCCGGTCGGGCCGGTGACGAGAAGAATTCCGTCCGGCAATTTGATGAGGCGCTCGAAAATTTCCTGGTCGTCGCTGAAAAATCCGAGCTCGGGTAGGCCTAACAAGAGGCTCGATTTGTCGAGCACGCGCATGACGACGCTCTCGCCGTGATTGGTCGGGAGGGTGGAAACGCGAAGATCGATCGGCTTCTTTTTGATCTTCACCTGAATGCGGCCGTCTTGCGGCAAACGTTTTTCGGCGATGCTCATGGAGCCGGTCATGATTTTAATTCGGCTGACGATGGCGGACTGGAGTCGCTTCGGCGGCGCTTGCATTTCCTGGAGCACGCCGTCGATGCGGAAGCGAACGCGAAATTTTTTGTCGAGCGGCTCGAGATGAATATCGCTGGCGCCGGCGCGATGGGCTTCGATCAACAACATCGAGACCATACGAATGATGGGCGCATCCGCTTCGTCGCCTTCGACGACGGCCGCCCCTTCGCCGATCTCGAGGCCAAGATCGACATCTTCACCGATGCGTTCCTGCAAAATATCGGACGCTTCATCCGCGGTGCCGTAATATTTAATGAGCGCTTCGCGAATTTTTTCCGGACTCGTACAGACGAGCTCGATCTCGCGTTGCAAAAGAAAGCTGAGGCTATCGATGGTGTCGATGTCGAGCGGATCGCTCACCGCAACGACGAGTCCAGTTTCGCCGAACGCGACTGGAATCACTTTGAAACGGCGCGCGTCTTCGGCGCGGATTTGTTTGATCACGTCCGGCGGAATGACCATGGCGGAGATGTCGATCCAATCCATGTGCGCCTGGGCCGCGAGCGTGCGCGAGATGTCGGTCTCGGAAACGACGCCGTCCTTGACCAAAAGATCGACAACGTTATTTGCGCCGTTCAAGCGCGAGCGTGCGCCATCAATTTGTTTGCGCGTCAGCAGTCCAACTTCCTGCAGGACTTTGAGCACATAATCTTCGTTGTGTTGCACGAGTGAAATGCGGCGGTGCGGTGGAATCAAATCGTACGAATCCCTCTCTTCTGTGTCAACGAGTGCGTCTGATCCTAATCGTCCAAAAGACAGCCATTCGTTTCCCGAGACACGATTCAGTCTCGATCGCCCGTTCAGCCTGATGGCTTCGGACTGGCGACTTTCCAGTCAAAATCCCCCATGAAAAAAACTCCACTTCTCAATCCGGTATGTTCAGTCCGCGAACAAAGTTAACTATGATTAAGTTATTCCTCGGTGTCACGTTTGCCACAGCCCTCATTGGTTCAGCGGCTCACGGGCAAACCTCCACTTCATTCACCGCCACCGGCTCGATGGCGTCCGGGCGCTATAACCATACGGCGACGCTGCTTGGGGACGGGACGATCCTGATCGCGGGAGGCAACAGCAGTCGCGGGATTCGGAATACGGCGGAGATATTCGACCCGACTTCGGGGACCTGTCGATCGCTTAATCCGAACACCATGACATCGCTGCGTTACGGCCATACGGCGACGCTGCTCCGGAGCGGCAAAGTGCTCATCGCCGGCGGCAACGCCGGCCTGTATACAAAGACGGCCGAGCTATTCGATCCGGCCTCAAAGACCTTCACGGCGCTTCCGTCGATGAACGTAGCGCATGCTGACCACACCGCGACGCTGCTCCAGAGCGGCAAGGTCCTCATCACTGGAGGATATACCACTGGAGCCGTGGCCACGAAGGCGGCGGAAGTGTTCGATCCCGCCTCCGGAACCTTCACATCACTTCCACCTATGGCTTCGGCGCGCCTCTACCACACCGCCACGCTGCTGCCCAGCGGCAAGGTTTTGATCGCTGGAGGCGACACGACGGGAGTGGGCAACCCGGTTAGTTCGGCCGAATTGTTTGATCCGGCCACGGGCACCTTCACCTCCGTTTCCCCCATGACCCTGCAGCACGATTTCCATACGGCGACAACGCTCGCCAACGGCAAGGTCTTGATCACTGGTGGCTTCACAGGTACGGGTGACGAGGTTACGGATGCGGCGGAGCTGTTCGACCCCTCTTCGGGCACCTTTAGTTTGATTTCGCCGATGACTTCCGTGCGCTACGCCCATACGGCAACGCTACTCCCGAATGGCAAAGTCTTGATCACCGGCGGCGCCATCGCCTCGATCGTAGCTACCGACACGGCCGAGCTGTTCGACCCCGCTTCGAATACCTTCACGGCAGTCGCTCCTATGACCACCGTGCGTGGCTATCAAACAGCGACGCTGCTCCCGAGTGGCAAAGTACTGATCGCAGGTGGTTTCAAGCCGAGCCAAAACCTGTTTACGGACTTGAACACCACGGAGTTGTTCGCCGCGGCTACGGAAAGCTTCACGGCGCTCCCCCCTATGACCTCAGTGCGCAGCAGCCAGACCGCGACGCAGCTCCCGAATGGCAAAGTCCTGCTCGCCGGTGGCAACGATACAGCGGTAGGGATCAATAGTTACGCAGCCACGAACAAGACTGAGGTGTTTGATCCCACGCTACGGGCATTCACGGCAATTTCGCCCATGACCTCCCCACGTAATGGCCACACGGCAACGCTGCTGCCGAGCGGCAAAGTCCTGATCGCCGGAGGGTATGCCATCACCAACACCGGTATCACGCCAACAGCCACAGCCGAACTGTTCGACCCCACTAACGGGACCTTCACGCTAGTTTCGCCCATGACGGTGCGGCGCTACGGCCACACGGCGACGTTGCTCGCGAACGGCAAGGTCGTGATCGCGGGAGGCTATGGAGCGACTTCTGTTACGGCCACGGCTGAGCTGTTTGACCCGGTGACCGAGACCTTCACGTCGCTTGGCCCCATGACCCTGCCGCGGGTCAATCACACGGCCACGCTGCTCTCGAGCGGAAAAATTCTGGTTACCGGAGGCTTGGGCCTGCTCGATGGAGCCGCGACCGAGATGTTCGATCCGGACACGAAGACCTTTTCTGCGGCATCGCCGATGACCGAGGCGCGGTACGGTCACACCGCAACGCTGCTCCCGAGCGGCAAGGTCCTGATCCTGGGAGGTGCAACCGGGACCACCACCCCCACGGACTCGGCTGAGGTGTTCGATCCCACGTCGGGAGTGTTCACATCCCTATCGCCGAGGAAGATGACAGTGGGCCGCGTCTACCACACGGCCACCGTTCTGCCCAGCGGCACTGTCCTCATCGCTGGGGGCGTCGTTTTTTTAGGCAACGCCAGCCCTGCCACCGACATGGCAGATTTGTTCGATCCTTCTACGGGAATTTTCACCTCCCTTTCTCCTACGAAGATGAACTCTCCGCGGGACAACCATACCGCGACACTACTGCCAAGCGGCGAGGTCTTGATCGCCGGTGGTTTCACGAGCGCTAGCCAAGGCACAAACACGGCGGAGCTGTTTAATGCAGGCCTCGGCTTCTCTCCCGCTCGTCGTCCAGTCATTTCGGCGGTGACGGCCGCTCTCGTCCAACCAGCATCTTTGGTGGTGAACGGGACCGGTTTCCGGGGCGACTCCGAGGCGGCCGGTGGTTCGTTCAATAGCTCCGCCACGAATTACCCACTCCTCCAGCTCATGCGGATCGACAACGAAGAAAGCTTCTTTGTTCCTTCCGACCCGGCAACGAATTGGTCCGACACGACGTTCTCGTCCGCGACTCTCGGCGCGGTCACGCCGCTTCCCACCGGCCAGTACCGTGTCACGATCTTCACCAACGCCATCCCGAGCTTTCAGAAGATCATCAACATCCGCGCTCCTGCTGGCCCAGTGCCGTTGATCGGAGTCGTCTCACGCAAAGCGCATGGCAGCGCAGGGGCGTTCGATGTCGATCTTCCACTCACAGGCAATCCCGGCATCGAATGTCGCACCGGCGGCGCCAACGGCGATTACACGTTGGTCTTTACCTTCGTGAATAACACCACCGTCACGAGTGCCAGCGTTACCAGCGGAACTGGGAGCGTCTCCAGCAGCTCGCTGGGCCCGAACCCAAATCAATACACGGTCAATCTCACCGGTGTCACCAATGCGCAGTATGTGGTCGTTACTTTAAACGGTGTGCTCGACTCAACGGGAAACAGCGGCAACGTCGTCGGTCCGAGAATGGGCGTGCTGGCCGGCGACACGACCGCAGACACCTTTGTAAATTCCGGCGACATCGCACAAACAAAATCGCAATCGGGATTGACCCTAACAAATTCGAATTTCCGTGAGGACTTGAACGCCGATGGTTCTATCAACAGCGGCGACATTTCACTCGCGAAAGCGCACTCAGGCACGGCGCTGCCTTAATAGATAATGGCAAAAGA
This sequence comes from Chthoniobacterales bacterium, assembly GCA_038229295.1. GTDB lineage: Bacteria > Verrucomicrobiota > Verrucomicrobiia > Chthoniobacterales > UBA10450 > JAJPGZ01. The sequence goes on from JBBROO010000040.1 coordinate 26,691, forward strand.
TCGACAGGGCCGGCAGTCGGTGTGCGGGCCGCCGTCGGGTTGCAATGCTGGCTGAACGAAGAAAGTTCTGAATCGAGGCAATCATCTCGCGTCCCAGTCTCGAATAGAATAATAGATTACTCTCGCGGGCAGGGAGATGGTTTAAAAACGGGCAGTGAACTCGTGGTGAGTAATAAACCAACTCCACCATGAAAAAAAATTCTGTTTCTCAATCCGGCTTCTTTAATCCACGCCTCCTACTCGCCTGTACTCTTTGCGCAGTTGGCGTGGGACTCTCGATCGTTAGTTTCGCAGCTCCGACGTCGACCGGCTGGGCGCCCATAACCTCGCCCGGCACAAATAACCCCGGGGCCAATGGCGTCACGTGCGCGTCGGCTTCGGATTGTTGGGCCGTCGGCCAGGACTGGAGCGGTGGCTCCAATTTTCAGACGTTTATCGAGCATTGGAACGGGACCTCGTGGTCACGCGTCTTCTCCCCCAATACGAGTGCTGCCCAACCCAACGCCCTCGCCGGGGTGGCGTGCGCGTCGGCCTCGGATTGCTGGGCCGTCGGCGCCTACACCTATATTTACAACAGCTTCCCCTTCGCTACTCCCTATTCTCAAACGCTGATCGAGCACTGGAACGGGACGGCATGGACCATTGTCGCCTCGCCCAACACGAGTGCCACCGAGAACAACTCGCTGTCTGCCGTAGCATGCACATCGGC
>JBBROO010000041.1:0-26400 GCA_038229295.1 Chthoniobacterales bacterium
TAGCCGCCTTTACGTGTTACGGCGTGCCAAGGAAAACGAAGCGGGGTTTCGGGGTGATTGGTGATTAGCATCGGATAAACGCAGAGCGTTTCGGTTATTAGTTAATTGTTATCGGTTAGATTATCCAAACTTCACCGCGAATTGATGCTGTGGATCGTCGTTCGCATGCGATCTTGCTCTCCCCTTCAAAATGAAAACCTACTTCTCGGCCCAGCGTGTCGATCTTACCGCAACGCCGAAAATTCGGAGTTATCATGACAAAACAATCTCAGTCGTGGAACAGGTCCACGAATGGGAAGGCAACGTTCACGTAGCCGCTGGTGATGTGCCGGACGCGGACAAGTGTTCGGTGAATGTATGGGCTACTAATTTACCGGCGATGCCGGGTGATACCGAGTCTGTTTCACAATCAGCCGACGAACATGCATCGGCACCTTTTTTCAAAACCTTTCTTACCCAAGACGCCGTTGATTTGATTTCTCCGAACGAGGACGATGCGCTCCGTCCGTTGGTTTTGAAAATCCCGTAGACCCGGGCGCTCGAAGGGTGGGGGCTGAGGGGATGAGCTGAACGGATTCACAGGCAAGTAGAAAATCGAAATTCTAAAGTAGAAGGGAAGCGAAGCGTGAGCTTCGCGTTATTGGTGATCAGGATGCGCTTGGCGCGCAGTGATTAGAGGACAGAGGACAGAGGTCAGCAAAGACGGACTCAACGGTTTGGGAGCGGCGAAGGTTTCGCGCCGAGCGTGCGCGGCGCATTCGGCTCGAGCGATTCGAGATCGTAAATCTCGCCCCAATCACCGGCGGCCACGATTCGCGCGGTCGCTTCCCACGGCCGCGTGCTGCTGGCATAATTTAGTTTTTCTTCGCGGCCCCAAAAAAGATAACGCACTCCGAGCGCGCGTGACATTTCCCGCCAGTTCGCCGCACCATTCATCAGACTGCGCAGCGCGGCTTCGACCGGCCCGTATTTGAAACCTTGCGTCCACAGGTGACCGGGATAACCCATCACAACTTTGCGGCCATTGAGGAGCAGCGGATGATTGTAGGTGGGAAATGCCGCCAGCCGGGCTTCCGCCGGGAGAGCGTGAAACGCCATGCCGACGCCATCCACCTCTCCGCGGTTCGCGAAGGCAAATCCTTCACGCCCGGCGGCGAGTCCGCCGAACAGCGAGACGAATCCAGAGCCGAAAAGTGCGATGCACACACCGATGCGAACCGGCATTTCCCATTGCTGGATCAGTTGTGTCCACAAAAACGGCAGCACCAAAAAGTAGGCCCAGACCATGAGCTTCAAATTGTCCCATTCCCACGGCGCGGTTTTGAAGAGCATGCCGAAAATAAAGATGGCTGCGGCGGCGAGCAGGAAAGCGATGTCGATCGGAAATTTTTCGCGCCAACGGTTTCCGTTTTTGTAAAAGCGCCATCCGCAAACGGCGAAGAGAGCAAGCACGAGAGGAATGAGGATGCCGAAGTTAACGAACCAAAAGGAAAAGAATGGGCGGGCGAAGTCGCCGGCGTCCTTGCGCAAGAGCCAACCGGGATGCCATTGCAACATGGAGGCGGCGTGAAAGTGATCGCTGATTAACCAGACAAAACAGGTCGCGGGAATCAAAGCGCCGGCGATAAGCGTGACGACGTGCCAGCGCATCGGTGCGTCGCCGCTGGCGAACAAAAATACAAGCACGACGGAAAGCGCGAGAAAAGTGTGCACATGAAAAAGCGGTAGCGTGGCGTAGAGGGCGAGCTCGACGGCGAATGGTAGCGAAGAACGTTGTTGTCGATCTTGCGCGGCATCGGTGGAAAATTTTTCGCGCCATTGCCAAAGCAATAGTAATCCTGCGGGAATGGCGTAGAGCCAGCCGCGTTGCGTTACGAACATGGAAAGCGGAATGCTTTTCCAGGCGATGGCCTTGTCACCCTGATAATCGAGAAAGTGAAATGTGCGGATGAATTGAAATCCAATGACGCCGCCATTGAACAGGAAACCGGCGACGCCGAATTCGCCGCCCCAGCGCCAGAAGGCGTAGAAGGTGGCGAGCGAGCCGAGCAATCCGGCCCAGACCAGGCCGCGGGCAAGATCGACATGTACTATATAGAGAAGGGCGTTGAACAAGTCGGTGCCGGCGGGGTAACGCATTTTGCTGGCGACGAAGATGGGATTGTCCGGCCAGAGCGTGACGCCGTTGGCGAAGTTTTTGATGTAGGTGACGTGGAGAGCGAGATCGCCGAGGTTGTTAGGCGATTGGATTTTTAATTCGGCGCCGTCGCTGTAAAGCAGCCAGCAGAAGGAACGCGCGGCGAAGATGGCGAAGATTCCGGCCAGGCCCCAAAACCAAAGTCGATCCAAACGATGCGCTTTCGGCACGACCGCCGTTGTCGATCTTGCATCGGACACGGTGAGAAACGTCGCGCCCGCGCAGAGCGCGCCGAAGAGAAGGGCGCAAGATGCAATCGTGCTGTTCAAGCCACCAGCGATGAGGCCGAGAAGAAGTGCGCCGACGGTGGCGGCGTTGACGAAGATTAAACCCGCGGAAAGCCCTCTCATCGTTAGGCCATCGAGTTAATTCGGAGCGGATGAACCGGCTGGCGTGGCGACGACGCCGTGAAAATCGGGAATGCGGTTCGGAAACACAGTCTTAAATGTGCGCGCGTTAAAGTACACTTTCGAAGTGTCCTGGTACGGCCGGATGGTCAGCGGTTCGGTGTAATAGGAGTCGTGTAATTGTTTTTCGACGATGTCGATCTTGTCGGGTTGCACGAGCAAAAAATCGGCGTCGAGTTTTGTCGGCAAGTTATCGCGTTCGTAATAACCGACGTTCGGAAAATCGCCCAGAATCCAAGGCAGGGGATAGGAACTGGTACGAATCAAATTGCCAACCATGTGGTAATAGGTCGGATTACGATGCGCGAGCGAGAGCACGGGCCGCGTCAATTTGAAGATGTCGTTATAGGTTTGGACGTAAACGTAGGGCTCGGTGTCGGTGGTGCAGTGGAAGTAGTTGAGCGCGATTGTCGATCCAAGGGAAAGGGTGAGCGCGAGGGCCGCCAATGCCGAAATAATGCGGCGCTGTTTAGGCGCGGTGATGAGAAAGGCGGCGCCGAAAATAAATAGGAACGGCCAGGCGAAGCTGATGATGCACCACGGCGTTTTGTAATTAACGATGCTGTAAGCGATGAGCGTGCCGACGCCATAGATGGCGAGATAACGCAGCGCGCTTGTCTTGAATCGTTGGCAGAAAAAACAAAGGGCGAGTCCAACGAGCACGGGCGCTTCATAGCGCAGAATTAATTTCAGCCAGTAGTAGATCGGTTTGTCGTGGCCGTGACCGTCATGCCCGGTTTTGAACCAGGGAACAAAAGCCTGAAAGATTCCCTTCACGCCGTTCCAATGGAAAAAAGTTCCGGAGTAAAAGAAGACGATCAATATCACGCCGAGCGCGATGACGGTGCCAAGATCGACATAGTCCCAGGTTTGAGGCACGCGACGGGTGTCGGGGATTGGATTGAGGCGATTAGAAATTTTGAAAACGCCGAGGGCGGCGAGCGCGCAGCCGATGTGAATGAGATAGGTCTCTTTCGTTAGGATCATGCCGGTGATCCCCATGCCGATGCACCAAAGATATTCAGCCGTCCCTACCCGCCATAAGCCCAGCACGCCAAGAATGAACAACATCGAGAAGAGGACGAGCCACACTTCGTGAATGGAGTAGCGCCCGTAAAAAACGAAGCCGGGCGAGATGGCCATCGCGATTGCGGCGAGGCGGCTGACGTTGCGTCCAACGAACGGCTCAAATTTCAGGGCGAGCCAAACGCAAACAGTGCTGACGATGACGACCGGCAGCCGCAACGCCCAAATGTTTCGGCCGAACAGAGCTTTGAAAAGGAAGAGGACATAAAAATGAAGCGGGCCGTGGTAATTGGTCGGGTCGTATCGGTAAAAGCCCTGCTTGATAATGTGGGCGTCGACGAACCAGCCATTGATGCCTTCATCGAAATGCGGCGGCTTGATTCCGAGCAATAAGAGGCGCAGGAACGCGCCGAGTCCGATGATTAACCACGGCGTCCATTCCATTTCGGCGAGACGCGTTCGCCAGGCGGCGAGTTGATCGCGCACTGCCGGAAAATCTGCTAGCGCGCTTTCTTGCTTAAGTTCCGCTCTCACATTTTTTCGCACAAAGGACACAAAGGATCACGATGGTTACAGAGTGACATCGACAGGTTCGTCATCGTCCAGCTGTCCGTTGATAAGTCGTTTAATTCCATTTTTTAGATGGGCTTCGCCGAAATTGATGAGCAACCCCAGCTTCAATCCGCTTAAGCGCAATTGCGTCAGGAGTTGTTTTGCGTGAACCGGAGACAACGTCTCGACCGATTTTAGTTCTGCGATCACTTTTCCGTTCACTACGACATCCGACCGAAACGCCCCGTCAAACCGAACACCATCATACAAGATCGACATCGGTTTTTGTCGCTCGACGATGAGGCCTTTCTTTTGCAATTCGTGCGCCAGGACAACTTCGTAAACGGATTCAAAAATGCCCGGACCCAGTTTCGTATGAACGAGAAAAGCAGCGTCGAGAATCTGTTTCGCGATTTCATTCTCGTTCATTCGTGGTGTCCGTTGTGTTCCTTTGTGACCGTGGTGTGAAACCGAAATCTGCTAGCGCACCGCTTTCGTCGCTGTTAGTAGGCGCTGTGCGCATACTTGTCACCGGTGGCTGCGGATTCATCGTGAGCAACTTTATTCGCTACATTTTGCAACATTACAAGCCGGCCGAGGTCACGAATGTCGATGTTCTGACTTACGCCGGGAACCTCGCCAATCTCGACGGCGTGGTCGAGGAACATGGGCAGCGCTACGAGTTTTTCAAAGCCGACATCGCCAATGCCGACGCGATGGATGCGCTCATGACCGAGCATCAATTTTTTGCCGTCGTTAACTTCGCCGCCGAATCACATGTCGATCGTAGCATTAATTCGCCGCAGAATTTCATTCACACCAACGTCATCGGGACCAGCGTGCTGCTCGATTGCGCGCGCCGGCACGGCGTCCAGCGCTTTGTCCAGATTTCGACGGACGAAGTTTATGGCTCGTTAGGCGCGAGTGGGAAATTCACGGAGCAATCGCCGCTCGACCCGAGCTCGCCTTATTCCGCGAGCAAAGCGAGCGCCGATCTTCTCGCGCTCGCGTGTCACAAAACTTTCGGCCAGGAAGTGATCGTTACGCGCTGCTCGAACAATTACGGCCCGTATCAATTTCCCGAGAAATTGATTCCGCTCATGATCGTCAAAGCGCTGCGCGACGAACCGTTGCCGGTTTACGGCGACGGCAAAAACGTGCGCGACTGGATCCACGTGGAAGATCATTGCGCGGGAATTGTGGCGGCGCTTTTCGAAGGCAAACCGGGAGCGGTTTATAATTTCGGCGGCAACAGCGAAATGGTGAATGTCGATCTTGTAAAAATGATTCTGAAGAAACTCGGCAAGCCGGAGAGTCTCATTTCATTTGTCACCGATCGGTTAGGCCACGACCGCCGTTACGCCATCGATTCCTCCTTCGCTGAGCGGGAATTAAAATGGAAGCCGCGTCACAACTTTACCGATGGCTTGGGCGAAACGATCCAATGGTACATCGACAACCCATCGTGGTGGCAACCGCTGCTCGAGCATGCGGGGCGTTATTAGGCGCCAGTGCTATCAAACACCGCGACGTAGTTCCGGGTCAATGCGGAAGCATTTGGAAACCGGCCTGTCGAAAATGGCGATCGGTCGTAAGCGCCTGACGCAGCCGCATCTCGCGCATGAGGGCAAAGCTGGTGCAATCGGTAAACGAAAAGTCCTTGTCGCGATAACGAAAGAAAATCCCGCGCGCGCGTTCCGCACGCTCCTCGTGGATGGATTCGCGCTGCACCCGCTTCGACGCCGCGAGGCTGTGCCACCAGTCTTCCGCAACTCCCAAGCCGAGACGGAGCCGAAGCAGCGTCAACGTTTCGTCGATCACATAATCGGTAGTGAGCAAGTGGCCCTCTTGCTCAGCCATTTGTCACGCGCGCCTCGAGCTGGCTGGTGGGCAGGATCGGCGGCATCGGCGCAAGCCATCCATCCCGCGGTATCCACGAAAAGGAACTTCATCGGCCATAGAGCGTTCGGTCATGGTCCGCCGCGCGCAGGCCATCCTTGCTCCGGCCCACGGCTTCGGCGCGATAAATTGCATCTGCTTCCAAGGGCGGAAGCGCTGCACCGGGGGCATCGGCTGGGACGATCTGAAATGCCGGGCGGCTGCGATGCAGGACCAGGAAAGAGGCGCCGGCCCGTGCCCGCTCGATGATTCGCGCCAGGCCACCGCGCAATTCCTTGGTATTAATCGTTTCGAGAGTGGCTTTCATGTTCAACTTAAGATGAACCCGGCGCTTCTGCAGGCAAGGAGTTTTTCCGCGGCAGGGCGATGATCGGCGGTCTTCTTTTGCCTTCTGCTTGACCTTGCTTCCGCTCCACGGTTTCAACGCCACTCCGCCTTAACAATGGTTCGGCGGGGCGTGTTGTCGATGAGACGCCCTTGCTCGAAGTCTATGCGCCTAATCAAGCAGGCGGGTCTTTGGGAGACCCGGCGACTTGCTTCCTTCAGGCTGTCTAAAGCGAATCAACCGGGCAAGCGGGCGAATTTGCGGAGTCGCTCGAAAATGCTCGATCTCTTAGGGAACAAATGGGCCACAGCCTCGCTTTCTTCTTTGCTTAAGAGCCGCGCCCCGCGCCGCTGCATATCTGCATCCGAGCCGATGCTTGCCTGCTCAGTGGTTGCAGAAAAATTGGTAATAGGTTTTGAAGTTCGTGGTGAGGTCGTTAATGGCATACTCGAAAGCCTCCTTCAGTTCCAAGGTGGAGCAGATTTCCTTCCCAATCCAGCCTTTTTCTTTTCCCAGCAGATCTCGATGCGGCTGCCCGTGAGCATTGTCATATCTCGTAATACACTCGCCATCGAGGACAAGTACGACGGCAAATTCAATCCATTTCCCAAGAAAGGTTTCTTTTCGCACCAGGAGAACAAAGCCCTCGGGCAACGGAATCTTCCATTCTCTCAGCGCCATCGATGCGACCAAAGCTATTTTCCTCCGTTGCGCTTGTCGATGAACATTTCCGTTTCTGACCTCGCGCCGCGCCGCCGGAGCGGCTTTGGCGCCGCAGGAGGCAGACCTCTGACCTCCCAGCAATCCTCACAGGTTGTCTCGAGAACGCTACACAACGGTGTGCCCTTTGACATCGATCTTCCGCTCACCGGCAGCGTCGGCATCGAATGCCGCAGCGGCGGAGCGAGCAATGATTACCAGATCGTCTTTATGTTCCCGAGCGCCGTTACTTTCAACAGCGCATCAGTCACTCCCGGCACAGGCGCCGTGAGCAGCAGCAGCGGCAGCGGGACAACTACAGTTACCGTCAATCTCACCGGTGTAATCAACGCCCAAACGATCACGGTCACGTTATCCAGTGTAAGCGACGGCACGGGCACTGGCGACGTTGGCGTGCAAATGGGTGTGCTCGTCGGTGACACCACCGGCGACGGCACCGTGAACTCCGGTGACATTGCGCAGACCAAATCAAAATCCGGTCAGGCGGTCGATTCATCGAACTTTCGGAGCGATGTCACCGTCGATGGCTCTCTTAACAGCGGCGACATCGGCTTTGTAAAAAGCAAATCCGGCACGGCGCTTCCGTAAGGGCTTACTTGGTCTAACGAACGCATCCGTTTGTTGCAGCGATTATTGCTGAATCTGCGGATGTCGTTAAGTTCATTGCACCGATGGGCTTTTTAAATTCACGCGTCGTAATCGGCATTGTCCTTTGCTCAATCGGAACGTTGCTGGCGTTGCTGAGTCTCGGCGCTGCGCCTTCGCGTTCGCCAAAAATCGCGCCTTGGGTTCTTGATCGAACTGCCAATGGCGAACAAGCGGAGTTCCTCGTCGTTCTCGGCGAGCAGGCGGACCTGAGTGGCGCGAAGGAGTTAAAGACGAAGCAGGAGAAAGGCCGTCATGTCCGCGATGCGCTCTGGAATAAAGCGCAAGCAACGCAGAGGCCATTGCTACGATGGTTGCAAGATCGACATATTGAGCATCGCGCGTTTTACATCATTAACGCGATCTGGGTGAAGGCGACTGTCGATGTTGCGCAAACACTCGCGGCCCGTCCGGACGTCGAACGCGTGGAAGGGAATCCAGTCATCTACAATAATTTTGTCGATCCTGTTGTCACGAATCAGCCCACGCGGCCGGACAGCGCCGAAGCGACTCAGGCGATTGAACCGGGCATCACTTACACCCGCGCTCCGCAAGTCTGGTCGTTAGGCTACACCGGCCAGGGAATCGTCGTGGCCGGCGGTGACACCGGATATCGTTGGGATCATAACGCATTGAAAAATCACTACCGCGGTTGGGATGGCAGCGTTGCTAATCATGATTACAACTGGCACGACAGCATCCACTCGAATGGCGGCGCCAACATCTGCGGCGCAAACTCGATTCAACCATGTGATGACAATAGTCACGGCACTCATACGATGGGAACTGCGGTGGGTGATGATGGGCAGGGCAACCAAATCGGTATGGCCCCCGGCGCGAAATGGATCGGTTGCCGCAACATGGACGCGAACAATGGCACGCCCGCGCGATACATCGAGTGCATGGAATTTTTCCTGGCTCCATACCCGGTCAACGGCACCCCGGCGCAAGGCGATCCCAGTAAGGCGCCCGATATTTCGACAAATTCCTGGGGCTGTCCGGCATCGGAGGGATGCTCGGTTAACGATCTAAAAGCGGCCGTGGAAGCACAACGTGCCGCCGGCATTTTTATGGTGGTCGCGGCCGGGAACGCGGGTACGAACGGCGTAAATGACTGTTCCACCGTGAATGATCAGCCTGCCATTCATGATGCAGTTTATTCCATCGGCGCCTTGAATACCGGAGCTGATACGGCGGCATCATTCACCAGCAAAGGTCCAGTCACTCTCGACGGCAGCAATCGGCTCAAACCGGATCTTTCCGCGCCTGGCACCAATACCCGTTCGTGCACCAACGGTTCGGTCTCAGCGTACGGGAGCAAGAGCGGAACTTCCATGGCCACACCGCACGTCGCCGGCGCCGTCGCGTTGCTTTGGTCGGCACAACCGTCATTGCGTCACAACGTGGACGCGACCGAAAGTATTCTGAACCAAACCGCGGTTCACCTTAATCCGCCAGCAACGTCGCTCTGCGATGCGGCTGGGACGACCTGGCCTAACAACACTTTCGGAAGTGGCCGCCTCGATGTGAAAGCGGCCGTCGATCGCGCCCTAACAATACTCCAACTCACCGCCGCCGTTTCGCGCAAAAACCATCCCGGCGCCGGAAATTTCGATGTCGATCTTCCATTAACTCCCGGCGCACTCGGGGTCGAGTGTCGCAGCAGCGGCGGCAATCATACGCTCGTCTTTACCTTCAATAACAATGTCGTCAGCGGCAACGCCAGCGTGACTAGCGGAACCGGCAGCGTTTCCGGAACTCCCATCTTCAGTGGAAAGACCATGACCGTGGCTCTGACCGGCGTGACCGATGGGCAAAAGATTGCCGTCACCTTGAGTGGGGTGACCGATAATCTTGCACAGGTCCTTCCCGACACCGCGGTGAGCATGGGCGTGCTGCCGGGCGACACCACGGCCGATCGTTCGGTTAACTCAGGCGACATCGCGCAGACCAAATCCCAATCTGGTATCGCCCTAACGAGCGCGAATTTCCGCGAAGATGTGAATGTCGACGGCAATGTGAACAGCGGCGATATTGCTCTGGTAAAATCGAAGTCCGGCACCGCGTTGCCATAAACGGCGTTGTAGCTGCGGGCGGTTAACCCGGCAGAATCCAATGAAAATTCTCATCATCGGAGCGGGCGGACGATTGGGCACAGCCCTGATGCGCGCTTACCGTGACAAGTACGACCTCATCGGCTTCAAACGTTCCCATCTCGATCTTGGCAAGTTCGAACGGCTTCGCATCAATCTCGAAACTCTTTCCTTCGACGTTCTCATTAACGCCGCCGCTTATACCAATGTCGATCACTGCGAGGAGACGCCTCCGCTCGCCTTCAAGCTTAATGCCGATGCGCCTGGTCTCATGGCTGAAGTCTGCGCTCAAAAAAAATCGAAGTTCATTCACTTCAGTACCGATTACGTTTTCGACGGCGAAAAACGCGAGCCCTATGTCGAAGAGGATGTCGCAAATCCGATCAGTGTTTACGGCGCGTCGAAAAAGGCAGGCGAAGAAAAAGTTTTAGCGGCGCAAGATCGACATCTCGTCGTTCGAGTCTCTTGGGTTTTCGGGCCGGACCGCCCAAGCTTCATCGATCAAGTCATCGCGCGCGCGCGAGAGAATGAAGAAGTCTCGGCCATCGCCGATAAATTTTCCGCCCCCGCACTTAGCGATGATATCGCAGAAATGCTTCCGCAGTTTTTCGATGTCGATCTTCCGGGCGGTCTTCTGCACTACTGCAACACCGGCCAATGCAGTTGGCAGGAGTACGCGCAGCACGCGCTCGATTGTTGCCACGAGTTCGGGATTCCGTTGCAAGCGAAAACGGTCGCGCCGTTGCAGCTGGCCGACATGGAAAATTTCCTCGCGCGGCGTCCAGTTTACAGCGTTCTTTCGAACGATAAATACACCGCGCTCGCCGGCAAGCCACCGCGCCCTTGGCGGGATGCGGTCGCCGATTATATTAAGACTTCCTATTCCAAAAAATGAAAACACTTCGCCCTATCCTCGCACTCACCTTGTCGATCTTTCTTTGCGCGACGGCGCGCGCGGAATTAAAATGGGAGCAGACCACGCTCGAGTTGCATCCCGCTGTCGGCGACAAACAAGCCATCGGCCATTTCAAATATCAAAACGTCGGCAAGACGCCGATCCATTTTAAATCGGTCAAGAGTTCGTGCGGTTGCACCGCCGCGCAATCGCAAAAAGAACAAGTGCCGCCCGGTGACAAGGGCGAGATCACGGCCACGTTCAATATCGGAGACCGCACCGGCACGCAGGTAAAAACGGTGACTGTCGAGACGGATGATGCGCCGCAACCGGTCACGCTATTGACGCTGAAAGCGGTCCTGCCGGAAATGCTCACCATCAATCCCGCGTTCATTTTTTGGAAAGCCGGCGAAGAGACGACGCCGAAAATTATCAACGTGAAAGCGGGCAAAGATTTTCCAGCCAAGGGTGTGAAGGTCGTGTCATCAAGTCCTGAGTTTTCCACCGAAGTCGAACCGGTTAAGGGCGGCGGCGAGTGGAAAATCAAAGTGCAGCCGAAGGATACGTCGCATGCCACGTCGGGTACGTTGACGATCACGCCGGAGGTAACGAGTGGCCAGCCGCGATTGTTTTACGCGAATGTCAGCATCACCGGCGCGCCCCCGGCGCAGCCGCCGCCGGGCGCCGCGACGACGCCCGCACCATCCGCGAAACCTTAGTCGCAATGTTGAGCGCGCTTCGACAAGCGACGCTGCTTATCGCGCTCGCCTTCTTGCCGGCGATCGGCCAGGCACTTTATTTGCGCGATCAAGTTTCGTGGGACTCGCGCGATCGCGCCTCGGAAAAGGTAGATGTCGATCTTGCGCAGTCATGGGGCCCAAGTGCGATGTGGGTCGATGCGCGTCCGGATAACGAATTCGAAAGCGATCACGTTCCCGGCGCCATTCCGTTAAACGAAGATCGCTGGAACGAATTGCTGCCACCGTTTCTGGCGCAATGGACGCCCGAAAAAAAAATCGTGGTCTATTGCAGCACACAAAGCTGCAACCTCGCCACCGAAGTCGCGCGACGTTTACGCGAAGAAGCGAAATTGCCTAACGATATCCGCGTACTTGAAGGCGGCTGGGAAGCGTGGCTGAAAAAGCGAAAATGAAAATCGCCTGGCGCATTGTCGATCTAATCGTCGGCGGACTTTTCATTTACGCCGGCGTCGTCAAGGCGCTCGATCCCGCCGCGTTCAGTCGCGACATCGATAACTACAAGATTCTGCCGTGGACAGTCGGCGTTCGGTTGGCGTTTTATTTGCCGTGGCTGGAAATTCTTTGCGGGCTCGCCGTCATCACCAGAAAACTTTATCGCGGCGGGTTGTCGATCTTAGCGGGACTCATCACGATCTTCATCGCCGGTTCCATCATCGCCAAAACTCGTGGCATCGACATCACCTGTGGTTGCTTCGGCCACATCAGCAAAAATTTCAGCTTCGGCTGGCATCTCGCGCTCGACTTCGCGATTCTCGCCTTGCTGATCGCGCTTTGGTTTACACAAACGAATGACTCTCGCGCCGAGCGACATTAATTGCGCTGGATTTAATATTCCGCGAAACGTTCCCTTATTTTTTCGCAGTTTACTTCTCGGACTCCGGCTTGAAATTCGATGACTGCCGAGTAGAGACTGCGTGTGGAGGTGCCCGAGAACAACCTGGATAAACTCGCCCGGCTCATCAATCAGGAGCGTGATGCTCTCCTCGCGCGCTGGCGAGAACAGGTCCGGCAACTCTCTTCCGCTCGGAACCTCGACATCCCCACGCTCAACGATCACATCCCGATTCTGCTGGATGAATTAGTGGCCGCGTTTCAAACAAAGTCGGACGAAACGATTCCGGAAGCTCATGTCGAGGCGAGCCCGCCGGCCCATGGCTTGCAGCGTGTGCTGGACGATTTCGATATCGAAGAAGTCGTGGCCGAATACAACATTCTGCGCGGCTGCATCCACGATCTCGCCGAAAAGAACGGCCTCAATCTCCAGGGCCAGCCTTTTCACATTCTGAATCGTGTTCTCGACGAGGCCATCGGCCTGGCCGTGCAAACCTATGCCACGCAACGCGCGCTGGAGGTGCAACGGCGCCGCGAAGAATATCTCGCCTTTGTCGCACACGATCTTCGCACTCCGCTCAATGCCGTTTCGCTGGCGACCAGAGTCCTGGAAGTGACATTTGGGGCGCGAGAAGCGCGCGCGGAAGCGGCCCGGATGTTAAAAAGTTTGGGGCGCAACGTGCAGCACCTTCAGAAACTGGTGGAGAAAATCATTGAGGAAAACTCAAACCTGCGCACCGAAAGCGGCGTCAAACTGGAGCGTCGCGAGTTTGATTTGTGGCCGCTCGTTGAAGCCCTCATCCACGACCTGCGTCCCGTCGCCGGGACCGGCAGCACCAAGCTCATCAATAAAGTGCCCCAAAACCTGGTCGTGTATGCCGACGCCAGTCTGTTAAGAAGAGTTTTTCAAAATTTAATCGCCAACGCCATTAAGTTCACGCCGCGCGGCGAGGTCCGCATCACGGCAAAGGAAGGCGAGTCGGCTGGTGACATTGAGTGTTCGGTCAGAGATAACGGCGCCGGAATCCCGCCGGAACGTCTCGAAAAGGTGTTCGATGAATTGGAGACGGATACGAAGGAAGGAGGCTTGGGTCTCGGTCTCGCTATTGTAAAAACATTCATCGAGGCGCACGGCGGCAAGGTGACGGTCGAAAGCAAAACTGGTGCGGGCTCAACTTTCCTCTTTACCCTCCCCGACAAAGCGAACGTCACGGCCTAACAAATTCCTCCCGTGGCTGCGCGAAGCGCGCCGGCTTGGTTTTTGCGCGATGTAATTCAACTTGTGGAAACACCTCGGCTTCGAAATTGCCGGCAGCATTTCGTCATCCGGCAAATGGAGATATCGATGTTTACGTGATGTTTCGCTCGCTCGCGCCCGATTCCGGCGCAATGTAGCCTAACGATGCAGACCGTCATTCAGGTCATCACTTCCGGGCGCGGCTCCTTGCGCGAGAAGATCATGAACGACGTGCAGCTCAAGCGTTTCGAATTAATTCCCACCGAGCATCAGCGGCCGGGCCGTCCGCATGGCTGGGCGAAGATTCACAGCGAAAATGCACACGGCGCCATCAATCTCGAATGGCACGGACGCAGCGGAACATTGATCTGCCGCGTCGTGACCAAGCTCGGCAACAAACCGAACTCGATCATCGGCGCCTTCATCGATTACCTGCTGGCGCGTCATCAAAGCCGCATCCTCGCCATTCACATCATGCGGCGATGATTTACTTTTTGGTTTTGATTAGTTCAACGAGACGCGAAATGAAATTCTGAGGTTTGGCCGCCGCCGGTGCCGACTTCTCCATGTCGATCTTGACGGTGGTTCGCATCGGCGGCGGAGCGAAGGAGATGCGTTGGGTTTTGGCGAGCAGGCGATAGTCCGCGATCGGTTTCCAATCCGGCATGCCTTCGTGCCAGTAGTAATCTTCCGGGCTCAACTCACGCGCGGAAACCTTGTCATGGAAATCGGCTTCGCTGAATTCACCGAGCTGCGTTCCGTCCGCGCGACAAGCGAAGAAGGTCATTTGATG
Source organism: Chthoniobacterales bacterium (assembly GCA_038229295.1). Classification (GTDB taxonomy): domain Bacteria; phylum Verrucomicrobiota; class Verrucomicrobiia; order Chthoniobacterales; family UBA10450; genus JAJPGZ01. The sequence continues at coordinate 14,382 of JBBROO010000041.1, forward strand.
GTGTTAAACTCGCCTTGTTGCTGAATCAGTTTGGCGACGAGTCCCGTCCAACCGGTTTGATGCGACGCGCCGAGTCCGGCGCCGGTGTCGCCGTGAAAATATTCGTGAAACAGATATCGATGCTCGCCGCGCCGTAGCCCGGCGAAGGCGGGTCGATCTTGTGATCGCCCTGTAGGGGAAGCCGTTGGCTTCCCTGGGACGCTAACAGCGTCCCCTACAGTTTGCCCGTAGCGAGATACGCCTTCAAATGGCCGCTCGCCTTCTCCATTTCGCAGCCAAAGTTTGATTAATCGATTAGAAAGCTCGTTCGCGATTTCTTTCAGATGCAAAAAGTTTCCGGAACCGGTCGGGCATTCCACTTTAAAATCGTCGCCGTAATAATGGTGAAATTGCTGGAGCGATTCGATCAGCAAATAATTGATCGGGAACCAAACTGGTCCGCGCCAGTTTGAATTGCCGCCGAAAATTCCGGTCTGCGATTCGGCCGGTTCGTAATTCACGATTCTTTCTTCGCCTCGAATCGTTAGGCGATACGGATTGTCCTTGTGAAATTTACTGACCGAGCGAATCCCGTAATCGCTCAGAAATTCCTCGGGATCGAGCATGCGCCGCAGCAAACATTTCATGCGATGCCCGCGCGTCAGCGCAACGAGCCGGCGCTCGCCCATGCCCGGCTCCTGCCAGCGCGAAACCAGCGTGGCGAGGTCGGGCCGATATTTCAGATACCATTCGAGCCGCGCTTTAAATCCCGGCAGCGCATCGATCAATTGCCATTGAATCGTCTCGACCGCGAGCAGCGGCATCAATCCGACTAACGAGCGCACCTTCAGCGGCAAATATCGTCCACCCGGCGTGTGCAGGACGTCGTAGTAAAACTCGTCCTCGTCGTTCCAAAGTCCGATTCCTTTGCCGCCGAGATTGTTCATGGCTGCGGCGATATTGAGGAAATGCTCGAAAAACTTGGTCGCGATATTTTCGTAAACCGGATTTTCGGCGGAGAGCTCGATCGCGATGCGCATGAGATTGAGCGAAAACATTCCCATCCAACTTGTCCCGTCGCTTTGTTCGAGATGGCTGCCGTCGGGGAAAGCAGAGTTGCGATCGAAGACGCCGATGTTGTCGAGCCCGAGGAAGCCGCCCTCGAAAATATTTTTGCCTTCGGAATCTTTGCGATTCACCCACCACGTGAAAGCGATGAGCATTTTGTGGAAGATCGTTTCCAGGAATGCGCGATCGCCTTTGCCGGTTTGTTTGCGCTCGATCTGGTAAACGCGCCACGCCGCCCACGCCAGCACCGGCGGATTGACGTCGCCGAAATTCCATTCGTAGGCGGGGATCTGTCCGTTCGGATGCTGGTACCATTCGCGCACGATGATATCGAGCTGCGACTTGGCGAAGTCAGGATCGACAAGTGCAAGTGGGATGCAATGAAAGGCCAGGTCCCACGATGCGTACCAGGGATACTCCCACTTGTCCGGCATCGACATGACGCGCTCGTTGTAGAGATGACGCCAGTCGGCGTTGCGGCCATTCTCGCGCTCGTTAGGCGGTGGCGGCTGCGCCGGATCGCCCTCGATCCATTGCTCGATGACGTAATGATAAAACTGTTTGCTCCACAACATGCCGGCGAGCGCTTGTCGTTGGATCGTGCAGTGCTCTTCGCTTAAGCATGACGGCGCGAGCTGCGCGTAGAATTCATCCGCTTCCGCTTTGCGCGCTTTAAGAATCGCGTCGAATCCGGCGAACGGAGTGTGAAGATCGACATCTTTGCGCTTCAATCGCAGCCGAATCGAGACGCTTTCGTTAGGCGCAATTTCAAATCGATAATGCGCCGCAGCTTTGGTTCCGACTTTGTTTGGGTTGACGATGTCGATCTTGTCCTGCACCACCGCGTCGTTGATCGAATCCTTCACATACCGTCCGTGATTCGGCACGTTCCATAATTTTTCCAAGTTGGATTCGTTTTCAGTGAAGAGAAGTTTCTCCGCGTTTTCGCAGTGGAGTTCGTAAACGCCGAGCGCGTGATGCGTCGCTTCGATAAGATTCGGCGTCCGCTCCTGCAAACTGGGTTTGTGATTGTCACGGCCCCAACTCCAGGTATTTCGAAACCAAATCGTCGGCAGCAGATGCAGTGACGCCGGTTCCGGGCCGCAATTCGTCGCGGTCGCGCGAATCAGGATGTCGTTAGGCGAAGACTTCGCGTACTCGATCTCGATGTCGAAGTAGCGATTCTCCGCGAACACGCCGGTGTCGGAAATTTCCAGCTCGCCTTCCATCTTCGAGCGCGCGTTGCATTGCTCGATCAATTGCTCGTAAGGGAAAGCTGCCTGCGGATAACGGTACAAGATCGACATGTAACTGTGCGACGGCGTCGAATCGGTATACCAGTAAAGTTCCTTCACATCTTCGCCGTGATTTCCCTGCGGCCCGGTCACGCCGAAGAGCCGCTCTTTCAGAAACGCATCGCGCTCATTCCAAAAGGCGAAGGCAAAACAAAGACGGCCTTTGAAATCGGAAATGCCGCCCAGCCCATCTTCATTCCAGCGATAAGCGCGGGAACGCGCGTGATCGTGCGGGAAATAATTCCAGGCGTCGCCATTCGCGCTGTAATCCTCGCGCACCGTGCCCCACGCGCGCTCGGCCAGATACGGCCCCCAAAAATGCCATGGCTCGTCCGGCGATTTATTTTCGGCGAGACGCTGTTGCTCGGCATTCATGCTCGAGGCCGATTACCGATTAAAATTGCAAGATCGACAATCTAAAACGCGCTTCTCTGGGCGGATGTTATGCGCTAGTCTTTACTTGGTTTGCGATGAAAGGTAGGCGACTTGAAGAGATCCCATGCCGGAAAATGCGGCGTTATCTAATCTGCTTCCTGAGCGGAATTGCTTTTTTGTGGTTGCTCGAGTCACGGGTGTCGGCGGTCACTTTTACGATTCCCGACGGCGATGTCGGCGCGCTCCGAAGTGCGATCACGACCGCGAACACGAACAACGTTGACGACACGATTAATCTAGCGACAAACGGCGGCTATTACATTGTCGACGTGAATAACACGACGAATGGCGCGAATGGTCTTCCGGTGATCGACCGCGACGCTGGCAGCGGCACGGGACACTCGCTCACGATCAACGGCAATGGCGCGACCATCGCGCGCAGTTTCGCAAGCGGCGCGCCCTACTTTAGGATTTTTTATATTTCTAACGGCGTGTTTGCCAATCAACACACCACCACGATATCTAACGTTACCCTAACGAATGGATTGATTCCCGGATCCAATCCCGGGGATGGTGACGGCGGCGCCATTTATGTGAGCCAAGGCCAGCTGACACTTAACAACTGCGTTTTAACCGCGAATCTCGCGGGCCAACGCGGCGGTGCCATCTTCGTCGGCGGCAACACGGCTAATCTTACGCTGAACAACTGCACACTGAGCAACAACACCGGGCACGTCACGGGTGGCGCGATTCAGAATTTTGGCCCGGTTGTCGCCTTGAATAATTGCACGCTCAGCGGCAATAGCACTGTCACTGGGCCCGGCGGCGCCATATGGAATACCGCGAACGGCGGTAACACCCAGACGATCACGCTAACGAATTGCACGCTCAGCGGCAATGCAGCTTCCATCAATAGTGACGGCGACGCCATTTTCAACTCGACCGTAACGACTAGCTTCACTTCCGCGGCGCGAATCACCGTTTCGAACTGCACGTTCGATGGAAACGACATCGTGAATAGCTACTTCTATACAGGAGGAGTTCAGAGTCACGCGACGGTGACGTTGAGCAATTCTCTTTTCAACAACTCGCCTCTTACAAACAACGCGAATGCCGGGACGACGACCACGACCATTACTTCAAACGGTTACAATTTGAGCAACGACAACGGCGGCGGCTTTCTGAACAACACCGGCGATCAGATCAACATCAATCCGAAGCTGGATCCGGCGGGACTGAAAAATAACGGTGGATCAACCCAGACCATCGCGCTTTTAAACGGCAGCCCGGCTTTGGATAAAGGGAAGAATTTTGGCGTGACCACCGATCAGCGCGGGCAGAGTCGGCCGTTTGATCTCGCGGCGGTGGGCAATGCATCGGGCGGTGACGGAAGCGACATCGGCGCGTACGAATCTCACGATCCGATCCAAAACGGGGTCGTGTTCACCGTCAACACCACGGCCGATCATGATGACGGAGTGTGCGGAACGCTCGATTGCACCTTGCGCGAGGCGATCGCCGCGGCTAACGCGACCGTGGGAGCAAATACGATCAACGTGTCGCTGAGCGGAACGATTACACTCAGCTTGGGCCAACTGGTTGTCAGTGAGGCGACCACTATCAACGGACCGGGCGCGCGGCTGTTGGCCGTAAGCGGTAACAACACCACGCGTGTATTTAATTTCGGCGGCGGACCGAGCGTTCTTTTCGGCCTAACGATCCGTAATGGGTTCGTCACGAACGCGGCCCTCTTCCAGGCTTCCGGCGGCGGACTTTCCAACTTCGGAACGCTCACGGTCAACGATTGCTATTTTACGAACAATCAGGCGACCGGCGGAGCGGGTAATAACGATGGCAGCGGTGGCGGTTCCGCATTGGGCGGTGCGATCTATAATCTCTTCGGCGGCGGTCTCACCCTCAATCGTTGCACTTTTGCCAGCAACGCCGCGTCCGGTGGACCGGGCGGAGCGAATTCCGGCTCCGGCACTTTCGGCGGAAATGGCGGCAATGCCCAAGGGGGCGGTATTTTCAACGACTCGGGCTGCACCCTGACTCTTCAGAATTGCACTTTTTCCGCCAACCAGGCGAACGGCGGCGCTGGCGGTAATGATCCGAGTTTTGGCGGCGGCATCGGCGGCGCGGGCCAGGGGGCCGCGATTTATAATCGGGGAACCATGACGTCGACCTCGTGCACCATTAGCGTCAATAGCGGCGTCGGCGGCGCCGGCGGAACGGGCAATAGTCCCATTAACAATGGCGCCGCTGGTACGGGCAGCGGCGGCCTAACACATGGCGGTGGGACGAGCACGGTGCGCAATACTCTTAGCGCCGGCAACTCCGGCGTGGCCGGGCCGGATGCGGATGGCTCCTTCACATCCCAGGGTTACAATTTGATTGGTATCGCCGATTTCAGCAGCGGCTTTACCGCTCCAGGCGATCAGGTCGGCACCACGGCGGCGCCGCTCAATGCCAAGCTCGGTCCTCTGCAAAACAACGGCGGCCCCACCAACACCATCGCCTTGCTTTCGACCAGCCCCGCGCTCGATCAGGGAAAAGGTTTCGGCCTAACGACCGATCAGCGAAGTCGCGGACGCCCGTTTGATTCGTCCATCCCTAACGCCACCGGCGGCGATGGCAGCGACATCGGCGCGTTTGAATCAGGCGGCGGCCTTGCGCCTTTTACCGCCGTCTCGCGGAAATTCCATGGGACCAGCACACCCTCGCCGTTTTTTGACATTCCGCTTCCACTCTCCGGTTCGATCGGGACTGAATGCCGCCGAAACACCGGCGCCGACGCCGGCTTCACGCCCAACTCCGGTAGAGATCATGAGGTCATCATTACCTTTGCCAGCACGATCACTGCACTCGGCAGCATCGTGGTTCAGGACAACAACAACGGAAACATCCCGATTACCTTTAGCGTTAGCGGCAACATTGTTACTGTCGATCTTCACAGCGTCCCGGCTACGCCGCAACGACTCAGCATTAATCTCAACGGCGTGAGTGACGGGACTGAAACGGTCAACGTGAGCGTCCCGATGGGAGTGCTGGCCGGTGATACCACGGCCGACGGTACAACGAATTCCGGCGACATCGCCCAAACCAAATCAAAATCAGGTCAGACCGTGGATGCATCTAACTTCCGATCAGATGTCACCGTCGATGGCACTCTCAACAGCGGCGATATCGGGCTGGTAAAAAGCAAATCCGGCACCGCCTTGCCCTAACGAGCGCGCAAGATCGACAACTACTCCCACTCGATCGTGCTCGGCGGTTTGCTCGAGATGTCGTAGACGACGCGGTTGACGCCTTTGACTTCGTTGCTGATGCGATTGGAAATGCGCGCCAGCAATTCATAAGGCACCCGGACCCAATCCGCCGTCATCCCGTCCTGACTTTCGACAATGCGGAGCGCGATGGTGTTTTCGTAAGTCCGCTGGTCGCCCATGACACCGACCGATTGCACCGGCAACAAGACCGCGAATGATTGCCAGACTTTGTAATACCAATCGGCTGCTTCCATTTCGCTTTGCACGATGATGTCGGCCGCGCGCAAGATCGACAATCGCTCTTCCGTCACTTCGCCGAGAATGCGCACCGCCAGTCCCGGGCCGGGGAACGGTTGCCGATAAACGATTTCTTTCGGCAATCCCAGTTGCAAACCGGCTTGCCGCACTTCGTCTTTAAATAATTGCCTAACGGGCTCGACCAATTCGAAATGCATTTTCTCCGGCAACCCGCCGACGTTGTGATGGCTCTTGATCACGTGCGCCGGATTTCCGCCGATGGCCACGCTCTCGATCACGTCCGGATAAAGCGTTCCCTGCGCGAGAAATTTGTAGCCACTGTGTCCATCCGCGCCGTTATGTCGATCTTCCGCCAGCAATTCTTCCGTCGCGTGTTGAAACACCTCGATGAATTCGTTGCCGATGATCTTGCGTTTTTGTTCCGGATCTATCACGCCGCGCAGCTTCGAAAGAAATCGCTCGCTCGCATCGACGTATTTCAAACGCACGTGAAAATTTTCGCCGAAGACGCGCTGCACCATTTCTTCTTCACGCGCGCGCAGCAATCCGTTGTTAACGAAGATACAGGTGAGCTGATCGCCGATGGCCTTGTGCAAAAGCGCGGCGACGACGGATGAATCGACCCCGCCGCTCAAGCCCAACACCACTTTCGCTTCGCCAACTTGCTTGCGCACGAGCTCGCACGCCTCGTCGATGTACGAACCCATCGTCCAATCCATCGCGCAGTGGCAAATGTGAAAAGCGAAGTTCTGCAAAATTTCTTTGCCGCGCGGCGTGTGCGCCACTTCGGGATGAAATTGCAGCCCGTAAAGTTTTCGTTGTCGATCTTCCACCGCCGCGAAATCGCAACCTTCGGTCGTGGCTGCGGTGCTGAAACCTTTCGGCAACGCCGTCACTTCATCGCCGTGACTATTCCAGACATCGAGCTGCGGCCCGAGGCCATCAAAAAGCTGCGAGCCATTCTTGATATGCAGCATGCCGGCGCCGTATTCGCGGCGGCCGCTGAAGACAACTTCGCCGCCGAGATGATGCGCCATCAACATCAGCCCGTAACAAATTCCGAGTACGGGAATGCCTAACGAGAAAATTTCCGGGTCGATTTGCGGCGCGCCCTTGTCGTAAACGCTGGCCGGGCCGCCGGAGAGAATGATTCCCTTGGGCGCAAGATCGACAACTTCCCTGGCCGAGATGTCGAACGCCACGATCTCGGAATACACCTGAAGCTCGCGCACGCGACGGGCGATGACCTGCGTGTACTGCGAGCCGAAATCGAGAATGAGAATCTTGGAGTGCTTCGGAGGAGCGGCTGTATTCACGCTACGGATGGTTCTGGGGGATGCCGTGTTCGTTAGCCGGATCACCGGCTTCGCGTGGTTCCGGTCCGATTTCACCTTGCCCAGTCACGCCGCGTTGAAGTTGGGTCTGCACTTCCTGCGTGCTGCGCTTCTCGACCGGATCCGCGCAACCGCCCGCGACCAGCGCGAACGCGCATAAGATCGACATGGGCTTCATCTGCTTATTTTAGAAAGCGAGCGTTCCATTGCAAGAAAGCAATCGGAACCGCAGATTCAAATCAATGATCGAGCCGGAACTTTTGCTGCAAGGTTATCGGCTTGGTCTTTTTCCGATGGCGATGGAGAACGACGCCATCGAATGGTTCTCGCCCGATCCGCGCGCGATCCTTCCGCTGGATAAATTTCATGTCCCGCACGCGCTGCGCCGCGTCGCGCAAAAGAAAATCTTCGAATGCAAGATCGACAATCGCTTCGCCGAAGTCATCCGTGCCTGTGCGAAACGCGAAGACACCTGGATCAATCGCGAAATCATGGCGAGCTACGAGAAACTCTTCGATCTCGGTTTTGCGCATTCCGTCGAAGCGTGGAGCGAAGGCAAACTGGCGGGCGGACTTTACGGCGTCGCCATCGGCGGCGCCTTTTTTGGGGAATCGATGTTTCATCGCAAGACCGACGCGTCGAAGTTTGCGCTGCTGTCGTTAGTCGAACATTTGCGTGCGCGGAAGTTTGCGCTGCTCGATACGCAATGGACGACGCCGCACCTCGAGCAGTTCGGCGCGGTCGAGATTCCGCGCGATCATTATTTGAAGCTGCTCACGCATGCGGTGGAATTGCCGCGAAAGTTTCTGGATTGATCGCCGGAATTTTGCATAGTGACCACCCGCGCCGCCGACGCGCGCAAGATCGACATCATATTTGGCTGGGTAGCTCAGTTGGCAGAGCAGAGGACTGAAAATCCTCGTGTCGGGAGTTCGATTCTCCCCCCAGCCACTTTACGGCAATGAGTGGCGAACATTCAGACATAGCAACGACGCTCTCGCCCAAAGCGAAGAGCGACCTCGTCAAACGCGCGGAATGGACCGCGGCGATTCTCCTTTCGGTTGTCGTGGTGTTTCTTTGCATCGTTCGGGCAACGCACGCTGGCGCGCTGTGGCGCGATGAATGTGAGTCTTTGCAATTGGCGCGCATGCCGATGGCTACAAACCTGGAATACAATTCGTTCCCGCTTCTGTTCCCGGCGGTGATCCGCGGTTACACGGCTTTGTTTGGAAGTGGAGATGTCGGGTTGCGATTATTTGGTCTGGCGGTTGGTATCGCGCTCGTTGCCATGGCCTGGATTCATTCGCGAATCGTTCGCGAGGAAGTACCATTGGTTTTTCTGGTTCTGATCGGATTAAACACAACTTTTCTGACCGTGGGAACGTCGATCCGCGGTTACGGACTCGGCAGTGTCTTGATCGTTCTGGCGTTTGGCCTAACGGCGAAGCTTTTGCTAAAACCAACAATTCGGCGGCTCGCTGCTGTCTTTCTGAGTTATTTCGCCGGCATTCAATATCTGTTTTTTGATGCCGCGCTCCTTCCGGCAATTAGTCTTGCTGTGATCGCGGTGTGGCTTGTCCGCGGCCGATTCAAATGGGTGCTGGCTCTCCTCCCGGTCGCCGTCGTTTGCGCCGCTTCCTACATTCCTTATCTCAAAAAGACACCGTTGGATGTGCGGACCGGTGTTGCGTTGGTGAAATCTCCGGTGTCGCTGGCCGCATTCTGGGAACAGTGGAAGGTGGCTTGCGGTGTTCCGGCTTCGCTCATGTCGATCTTGTGGCTCGGGATTTTTTTCATCGCAGTGAGCGGAGCAATTTGGCGGCTCGCGATTATCTGGCGTCGAAAACCTTCGCCTGAATTCGACCTGCTTATTTTCGGATTGCTGACCATTCTGATATCGATCCCCGGCTACTTCGGATTTCTGCGAGTGCTAAATAGTGCACCGCAACCGCGCTATTACGTTGCGCTTCTTTGCCTGCTGGCGGCGGCGATTGATCTCATCGTTGCCAATCTCGCGCTAATTGAGTGGATTCGTTGGGCGCGCGTCGGTTTCGTTAGCGCAGCGGTTGTCATTCTGCCAATTGCGGCCTGGTCGAAGATCATCGAGCGCCAGACAAACATCGACATCGTCGCGGAAAAGCTGCGGCAGGACGCGAGCGCAAACGATTTGATCGTGGTTAATCCATGGTATGTGGGGCTCTCTTTCGATCGGTATTATCACGGGCCTGTTCGTTGGATGACGGTGCCGGAAATGAGCGAACGCCGGATTCATCGCTACGATTTAGTGAAAGCGAAGATGCAGGAGTCGGAACCGTTGGCGGATATTAAGGCGGCAATGCAGCTAACATTAGAATCGGGAAATCGCGTGTGGATTGTCGGCGGCGCTGCGCCGCCAGTGAAGGATCTGCCGTTAGAACTTCATCCCGCGCCCGACCCGACGTACGGTTGGGATGAATCTTCTTATCGAAATGTCTGGTCGATGCAGTTAGGCGCTTTTTTGCAAACGCACGTCATCAATGGCGGCATTGTTCTTGGCCCGGCCAGTGGCGTGAACGCGGACGAAAACGTGCCGCTCTTAAACGGCAAGGGATGGCGAGATTGAAGATGTCGATCTTGCGCGCGAATAATCAGACGCGCTGGTTTTCGCGCCCGGGCCTTTGGTTTTGGACGGCGCTTGCGATCGGTTTCGCGATTCGCATTTACCTGGTGGTCTGGACGGAAGGAACGTTCGACGTCCCGATTTGGGAAAGGCACGCGCGCGATGTGATCACGCACGGATTGATCGGCTACTATCACGCCGACGATTCTGCTAATCACCCGCCGTTCATCAGCGAAGTGGAAGCGCTGCTATTGCGCAGCGCTGATGCCAGCGGAATTCCGTTTCGGATTTTGTTACGCGCGCCGGTGGCTTTAGTCGATGCGGGCACGGCTTTTCTTTTGCTGCTGTTGTGGCAGGCCAGTGCGTGGCGATTCGCCCTGGTGGCGGCTTATTGGCTCAATCCGCTTTCGCTTATCTTTTCTGCTTATCATGGCAACACGGATTGCGCGGTGGCATTTTTACTTCTCCTCTGTGTCTGGCTGCTGTCACGCGGCCGCCTGATTGCAGCAGCAATTGCTCTCGGAATAAGTTTTTGGATCAAGTTGCCGGGCGTGCTCGCCGTCCCCGCGCTGATCTTCTTTATCGAAGGCTGGCGAAAACGGATGATTTTTCTGAGCGTGGTCGGGCTCACGGCCGTGTCCACGTATTTGCCGGCGTTGCTTCAAGACGCGCCCATCATTTACAAAAATATTTTTGCCTACCACGGCCTGAGCCTGCGCACCGGCGCCGGGGAACCGATCTGGGGACCTCGCGTCATATTGTTTACCTGGATCGCGGCGCCGCAAAAATGGCCGCAGTGGACTCAGGCCCCGATTCTTTTCTGGCTCAAGTATGGATCGTGGATCGGCATCGCGCTGTTGCTCGTCCTTGGCTGGCTACGGCGAAATCGCCGTTCGCCTTGGGAACTTTGCGCCACAATCGCGAGCAGCTACGTGATTCTTTACAGCTTCACCGATGAATGGACGTTCCAATACTTCGCCTGGTCGCTGCCCTTTTGGTTTTTCCTCCGACCCTGGTTTTTTATACCCGCCACAGTGCTGGCCAGCGGCTACATCTATTCGCTCTATTGGTTTTTGTGCGGCAACGGCTGGTTGTTAGGCATCTGGGATTTTTTCGGTCGTCGATATTGGCCGTCCGTTGTCATGTGGTTTCGAAATTCGGCCACGCTCTTCTTCTTCGTCGCGGCCTGTTTATTTTTAGGCGCGGCCATTTACGACGAGGTTTCGCGAATCATCCGCCGCTCATCTTCATGAAGTACGATTGGAAGGACGCCGGCGAAGAATGGTCGGGGCCGTGGGGAAACTCAGCGGCGCAATGGTCGGGCGCGATTCTACCGCGCATTCGTGATTGTCTTCCGGCCAGGACGATTCTCGAAATCGGATGCGGGTTTGGACGTTGGACCAATTTCCTGAAGGAGCACGGCGAGACTTTGTGGGCGATCGATCGTCTGGAGGAATGCGTGGAGGCATGTCGTAAGCGCTTTGCGGACGACGCGCGCGTAAGAGTCCACGGCAACGACGGACGTTCATTGTCGATCTTGCCGGATGAGTCGATCGATTTCGTTTTCAGTTTTGATTCGTTCGTTCACGTGAAACGGGAAGCGCTCGAAGCGTATCTGCGGCAGTTAGGCACGAAATTGAAACGCGGCGGCAAAGGTTTCTTCCACCACTCGAATCTCGGCGCGTATGCGAATTCGGCCCGCGAGCGCCTGCCGCGGCCGCTGCGGAAATTATTTCGGAAAATCAAACTGCTCGATTGGGAACATCATCGCACGCCCACGATGAGCGCGGAATTATTTCGCGAGCTGTGCGCGCAAAACGGTTTGCATTGTGTCCGCCAGGA
>JBBROO010000042.1:0-25915 GCA_038229295.1 Chthoniobacterales bacterium
ACGGTTGCGAAATCGGACAGTCGCCGCATTTACCAACTGCATTTCCGAAAGTCTAACGAAGCGCCAGCGGAAGTCGCGACGACAAAGCGCGATGTCGCGCTCTAATGGAACTGGTCCTCGAGGCCGACATCACCTGTCCGCATTGTGGGGAAATTTTTCCAATGCAAATCGATACCTCGCAGCGCGAGCAATCTTTCATTGAAGATTGCACGGTCTGTTGCCGGCCCATCTCCCTAACGATTCAGTGTCGTCCCGGCGAGATTGTCGATCTTGCCATCAGCAACGACTGACATGCGCGCAAGATCGACATGTTGCTTTTCGCGAAAAGTTTCACGACGCTGAGTCATGCATGATCGGGCGACGACCGGCTGGCGCGGAGAGCGCGCGGGCCCGAGTTTGCCCGAAGCGCATCGCACCGTCGCGATAGCGAGCAATGCCGGTTTCTGGCGAAAGCTTCTCGCGTTTTCCGGCCCGGGTTATCTCGTCGCCGTCGGTTACATGGATCCGGGCAATTGGGCGACCGATCTCGCCGGCGGTTCGCAGTTCGGTTACACGCTGCTCAGCGTCATCCTGTTGTCGAACCTGATGGCGATCCTGTTGCAATCGCTTTGCGCGCGGCTCGGCATCGCCACCGGCCGCGATCTCGCCCAGGCGTGTCGCGATCACTATTCGCGCCCAGTTTCGTTCGCGCTCTGGATTCTTTGCGAGCTCGCTATCTGCGCGTGCGATCTCGCCGAAGTGATCGGCTCGGCCATCGCGCTAAACCTTCTCTTCAAAATCCCGATCATCGTCGGCGTTTGCATTACTTCGCTCGACGTTCTCGCGGTGATGTATCTCCAAAACAAAGGATTTCGCTACATCGAAGCGCTCGTCATCGTGTTGATCGTCTTGATCGGCGGATGTTTTCTGGTCGAAGTAATTTTCTCGCAGCCTAACATGTTCGATCTCGTCCGCGGATTTGTTCCCGACTCCGACATTGTGCGGAATCGCGACGCGCTTTACATCGCCATCGGAATCCTGGGCGCAACCGTCATGCCGCATAATTTGTATCTGCATTCGTCCATCGTGCAGACGCGCAAGTACGAACAGAATGCCGCGGGTAAGAAAGAAGCGATCAAATTTGCCACGCTCGATTCCACTTTCGCGCTGATGTTCGCCTTGTTCATCAACGCCGCCATACTCATCGTCGCGGCTGCAACTTTTCACGCGCACGGCCAGCACGACGTCGCCGAAATTCAGGACGCTTACAAATTACTTTCGCCGATGCTCGGTGTCCCGATCGCGAGCGCGTTGTTTGCCTTCGCGCTGCTCGCCTCCGGACAAAACTCGACGCTCACCGGAACACTCGCCGGCCAAATCGTGATGGAAGGTTTTCTCAATTTGCGTTTGCGTCCGTGGCTGCGGCGATTGATCACGCGCTTGGTCGCCATTGTTCCGGCGGTCATCGTGGCCGCGCTTTATGGCGCGAGCGGCACCGCGAAATTGTTGTTGCTCAGCCAGGTGATCTTGAGCTTGCAACTTTCTTTCGCCGTCATCCCGCTCATCATTTTCACAAGTGATCGGCGGAAGATGGGGCAATTCCGGACGCCCGGTTGGTTGCGCGCGCTGGCCTGGACGACGGCCGGGATCATTGTTCTTCTCAACGGAAAATTTCTCGCGGATTGGGTCGGCATCAGCGCGTGGATTGGACGCGCCTTCTCATAATGTACAAGAAAATTCTCGTCGCTCTCGATAACACTCCGGCCGACGAAACTCTTTTGCCGCATATCGGCGAGCTGGCAAAACTTCACGGTGCGGAGTTGTTGCTCGTGCACGTTGCCGACGGATTTGCTGCGCGAAACTTCGAGCAATTGAAGCTGAGCGAATCGCAGGAGATGAAAGACGATCGCGAATATCTGGAAACGGCCGCGCAGAAATTACGCGATGCCGGATTGGTCGTTCACACTTTGCTGGAACTGGGCGATCCGGCCGGCGGAATTTTAAAAGCGGCGCAAGATCGACAATGTGATTTGATCGCGATGACGACGCATGGGCATCGGCTGCTGGGCGATCTGCTTCACGGCAGCACCATCAACGAAGTCCGGCACAAAGCTCTCGTGCCGCTGCTGCTCGTTCGCGCGGGGAAATAAATCGTGAAGGTTCTTTTCCTGACTAACGAGTATCCGCCGCATACTTATGGCGGCGCCGGCGTGCATGTCGATTATCTTTCGCGCGAACTCGCGAAGACGATCGATGTCGATGTACGCTGCTTTGGCGATCAGCATTTCGAAAAAGGAAAACTGAAAGTCACCGGTTTCGATCTCGCGGCGAACGATTTCAATTGCCCGAAACCTTTGCAATCCGTCTTCGGCGCGATGCAGCGCTGCATTGATTTTAATACCACGAACATCGATGCCGATGTTGTTCACTGCCACACTTGGTACAGCCACTTCGGCGGAATTTTGGCGAAAAAGAATTACGGCATTCCGCTCGTCATCACCGTTCACTCGTTAGAACCGCTGCGGCCTTGGAAACGAGAACAACTTGGCGGCGGCTACGATTTCTCGCTCTGGGTGGAAAAGACTGCGCTGGAAATGGCGGACTCCGTTATCGCCGTTTCACGTGAAACTAAGATCGACATCGAGCGATTGTTCGATGTCGATCCTGCGCGTGTGCCGGTCATTTATAATGGGATCGATCTGGATGAGTATCACAAAGTTAATTCCTGCGACGAGCTGAAACGTTTCGGCATCGATCCGCAAAAACCGTTTCTGCTCTTCGTCGGCCGCATCACGCGCCAGAAGGGGATCATCCATCTCGTTAACGCGATTGAATTCATGGATCTCGATTTTCAAATCGTGCTCTGCGCCGGCGCGCCGGACACGCCGGAGATTGCAAAGGAAATGAAAGACGCGGTCGACAAAGCCAAAACGAAACGCGCCGACATCATTTGGATCGACGAGATGGTCGATAAGCCGACGGTGATCGAATTATATTCGCAGGCGGCGGTTTTTTGTTGTCCCTCAATCTACGAGCCGTTCGGCATCATCAATCTTGAAGCGATGGCGTGCGAGACGGCGGTCGTGGCCAGCGCCGTCGGCGGAATCAAAGAAGTCGTGGTCGATGGCGAAACCGGCTTTCTCGTTCCGCTCGAGCAAATGGAAGAGAGCCCGTTCAATCCGACGCAGCCGGAAAAATTTTCGCGCGATCTCGCCGCGCGTATCAATCAGTTAATGAAAGATCGACATCTCCGCGAAAAATTTGGACAGGCCGGACGCAAACGCGCGGAAGAGAAATTCAGTTGGGGCGCGATCGCGCGCGAAACGAAGTCGCTCTACGATTCGTTGGTTCGAGATTGAGCGCGCGCCGCGTATATTCGCCGCGTGTTTGTCGACCGCATCAAAGTGTTTGCCCAGGCCGGGAGCGGCGGTCGCGGGTCGGCTAGTTTTCGACGGGAGAAATTTGTGCCGAAGGGCGGACCGGATGGCGGTGACGGCGGACGCGGCGGCGATGTGATTCTGCGCGCTGATTTGCACGTCGATAATCTTTCCAATCTTTTTTACGAGCCGATCATCAAGGCGAAGAACGGCGGACACGGCATGGGAAAGAAAATGCACGGGCGCGCCGCGATTCCGAAAATTGTGAAGGTGCCGGTCGGCACAATCGCGCGCAAACACGAGGAGGAAACTTCCGCATTGCTACCGCCGCCTTCCGACGAACCAATTGTCGATCTTACGAGCGACGGCCAGGAGTTTTTATTATGCCGCGGCGGCAAAGGCGGAAAGGGGAACGTTCATTTCAAGAATTCGCGGAACCGCGCGCCGCGAGAATATACCGAGGGCGAAGAAGGCGAGCAGGGACATTTTTTTCTCGAGCTGCGCACGATCGCAGATGCGGGTCTGGTCGGTTATCCGAACGCCGGAAAGTCGACGTTGCTGCGCAAAATTTCCGCGGCGCGTCCGAAAGTCGCGCCGTATCCGTTCACGACGCTGCATCCGATTGTTGGTGTGATTGAGTTCGACGAATATCGGCGCGCGACCGTGGCGGACATTCCGGGATTAATCGAAGGCGCTCATCGCAATGTCGGCCTGGGTCACGATTTTTTGCGGCACATCACGCGGTGCCGTCTGCTGCTTTTCGTTGTCGATGTTGCAGGAAGCGAAGCGCGATCGCCGATTGAAGATTTGCAGCAATTGCGCAAGGAGATAGATCTTTACGATGCAACTTTGTCGGCGCGACCATGGTTTGTCGTCGCCAACAAAATGGATCTGCCGGACGCGGACGACAATTTGCTGATGTTGCGCAAACGATTTCCCAAGATCGACATCGTGTCGGTGTCGGCGGAGAAGGGCGAGGGGATTCCCGAGTTGAAGAAGAAACTGGAAGCAGTCCTGTAGCGGCCGCCGTCTCGGTGGCAAAAACTTTTTGACCTGCCGCTGAGGACAGCGGCCTCTACAGAAGAAGAGAAAGAGCGCACAAATTTTCGGAAAGCCTCTTGTCATCGCGGTAAAACGCGCTTTGGTAGGTCGCGACGCGAGCGCGCCTTGTTCAGCGCCCCGGCCCATGCGGCGGGCGCCGACTTTAGACTTCGGGCCGTAGCTTGGCGAAACCAACCCATGCAGTTTCATTTTCCAGTTCGTTTATCGTTGTCGATCTTCGCGATCGCGTGCGGATGCATGTTCGCAACATCGACATTCGCGGCGGAGCCCGCGACCGCTCCGGTGAAAGAGGAACACGAAGCGGTGCCGTTAAAACCGTCGATCATTTTCCAAGTCGGCAAATTTGCCGTCACCAACTCGATGCTAGTGACGTGGATTGTGGCGGCGGGAATCATTGTCTTCGCCCAAGCCGCGACGCGGAACATCAAACAAATTCCGGATGGCAAACAAAACTTTTGGGAATGGCTCGTGGAAAGCCTCTACAACTTTCTCGAAAGCATCATCGGTAGCGAGCTCGTGAAAAAAACATTTTGGTTCTTTGCCACCATTTTCATTTTCATTTTGTTCGTGAATTGGTTCGGGCTGATTCCCGGAGTGGGAACAATCGGCTGGGGCCACACCGACGCTGCGACCGGAATCTTCCATGTCGATCGTCCATTGCTGCGCGGCGGCAACGCGGATTTAAATATGACTTTCGCGATGGCGAGCGTGTTTTTTGTTTTGTGGTGCGTCTGGGCGGTGCAAGCGCAAGGCGTCGGCGGCGTTTTCAAACATCTCTTCGGTCCGAAAGGCGACGTCTCCGGTTTTATGATCGTGCCGATGGTGGCGATCTTCTTTCTCGTCGGTCTGCTTGAAGTTGTGTCGATCTTGTTCCGGCCGATCTCGCTCAGCTTCCGATTGTACGGAAATATTTACGCCGGCGAAAACATGCTCGAAGCGATGTCCAATCTGGTGCCATCGCTTTCGTGGCTCATCCCGATTCCGTTTTATTTTATGGAGGTGCTCGTCGGCGTCGTGCAAGCGCTCGTCTTCATGCTTCTCACCGCGGTCTTCACTTTGTTGATCGCGCAACACGAGCCCGGACATGAGGCTCACCATTAAAAATTTCAGCGGCTATGACCGTGGTTCCCGCGGAGGTCGCTGAGCAAACACAAAACAAAACTAATATGATATTACCAATACTGGCAGAAATCGGCGGAAGCATTCACGTAGGTTTGGCGGCGCTCGGCGCAGCCGTCGGCGTGGGTTTGATCGGCATGGGCGCGGCTTCCGCGGTCGGCCGCAATCCCGGCGCGGCGACTCCGATTCTCGTGCAAGCGATTCTCGCGATCGCGTTCACGGAAGCGATCGTGTTTTACGCGTTGTTCCTGGTGAAGTAACGCGGCCTAACGAACGCCCCTAAGATCGACATGCACCTTTCGATTCTGGCCGCGGGAAGTTTCACCGACATGGCGCGAGATACGGCCGAGACATTCGGCTGGAATCTCTGGCTGTTTTTGTCGCAAGTGATCAGCTTCATCGTGGTCGCGCTGTTGTTGCGGCAATTCGCTTACAAACCGATCCTCGGCATTTTGCTCGAGCGTCGGGAGCGAATCGCGGAAGGCCTGCGCAACGCGGAAAAGATCAAGGAGCAACTCGCCGAAGCGGAACAGCGACACGCTGAGATTCTGGCGAAGGCGAATGCGGAAGCGCAAAAGATGATCGACGAAGCGCGCGAGAGCGCTGGCGTTTTGGCAACGCGACGCGAGCAAGAAGCGATCGCGGCGGCGGAACAAATTTTGGCGAAAGCGCGCGAAGCGGGCGAACTCGAGCACGAGCGCACGATGTCGGAATTGAAGCGCGAGCTCGGGCGATTGGTGGTCGATACGACTGCGAAAGTCACCGGCAAAGTGTTGACGTCGGACGATCAACGCCGCCTGCAGGAGGAAGCGACGCGACAACTCGCGTAAGATCGACATGAAGATCAACAAGGAGATTCGCCAGCTTTCGAAAGCGCTTTTGCGGGCGAGTTTTACCGACGGCCAGATCGACCAAGGCAAAATCGGTTCGAACGTCGATGCGCTCATCGCGAAAAAGCCGCGGCATTACCTCGCCATCCTGGAGAATTACAAACGGCTTTTGCGTTTAGAACTGGAGAAGCGTCATGCGCGGATCGACAGCGCGAGCGAACTCAAGCCGGAAACTTCGGCCAGCATCGTGGCGAATTTGAAACGAAAATACGGGGACGACCTAACGACAGAGTTCGCGGTCGATCCCACGTTGCTCGGTGGCATGCGCGTGCGTGTCGGGAGCGATGTCTGGGACGGGACGGTGCGCAATCGGCTCGAACGTCTGGCCAATCAACTTTAATCCAAAAAAATCATGAGCAGCATACTTGAAGAGATCGAAACGAAAATTGCGGGCCTGAAAACATCGACATCGAAAAGCAACGTCGGCGTGGTGCGCGAAACCGGCGACGGCGTCGCGCGCATCGAAGGATTGAGCGACGTCATGCTCAACGAGATGATCGAATTTCCGAACGGCGTGTTCGGTCTCGCGCTCAATCTCGAAGAGACCGAGGTCGGCGCAATCTTGTTAGGCGACAACACGCTCGTGGGCGAAGGCGATGAAGCCAAGACCACGGGAAAACTTTTGCAGGTACCAGTCGGCAAAGCGCTGCTCGGCCGCGTCGTTAACACGCTCGGTCAGCCGCTCGATAACAAAGGGCCGATCAAGTCCGAATCATTTTATCCACTCGAGAAAATCGCGCCGGGCGTCATTAAACGCCGCGGCGTGAGTCAACCGGTGCAAACCGGCATCATGGCCATCGACGCGATGATTCCGATCGGGCGCGGGCAGCGCGAGTTGATCATCGGCGATCGTGCCACCGGCAAAACGACCATCGCGATCGACACCATCATCAGTCAGGCGCGATTGAACAAGGTTGGCGAGAAAGGCGGCGTGAAAGATTTCCGCCCGCTCTATTCCATTTACGTTGCGATCGGTCAGAAAAGTTCCAACGTCGCGCGCGCGCTTGCCGTTCTCGAACGTGAAGGCGCGATGCCCTACACGACGATCATTTCGGCACCGGCATCTGATACCGCGACGAACCAATATCTCGCGCCATTCGCGGGCGCAGCCATGGGTGAGTGGTTCATGGATAACGGCATGGACGCGCTGATTATTTTTGACGACTTGTCGAAGCATGCGGTGGCATATCGGCAGGTATCGTTAGTCTTGAAAAGGCCGTCCGGTCGCGAAGCGTATCCGGGCGACGTGTTTTATTTGCACTCGCGGTTGCTCGAACGCAGTGCGCGCGTCGCGGAAGAATTCGGCGGCGGCTCGTTAACAGCGTTGCCGATCATCGAAACGCAGGCGGGCGACGTCTCGGCTTACATTCCAACCAACGTCATCTCGATCACTGACGGACAGATTTATTTGGAAACGGATTTGTTTTATCAAGGTGTGCGTCCGGCGATCTCGGTCGGACTATCCGTTAGCCGCGTCGGTTCGGCAGCGCAGATCAAAGGAATCAAACAGGTCGCGGGCAAAGTGAAACTCGACCTCGCGCAATTTCGTGAACTGGCGGCGTTCGCGCAGTTCGGTTCCGATCTGGACGCGGCGACGAAAGCGCGACTCGATCGTGGCCAGCGCATCGTGGAGTTGTTCAAACAGAAACAATACAATCCGATTCCGGTTGAAGAGCAGGTCGCCATCATGTGGGCGATGCAGAATGGATATGTCGATCCTGTGCCGGTCGAGCGAGTGAAAGAGTTTCAAGCGAAGCTGCAGGATTATTTGCAGACGCGAAAGGAAAGTTTGCTCGCGTCCATCCGCGACAAGAAACAGATCGACGACGATCTCGAGGGGCAATTGAAGAGCGCACTCGAAGAATTCAAAGCGACCTGGCAATGATCATGCCCATCACGCGCAAGATCGACAAGCAGAGCGTGGAAGCCGCGATTTATTTGATTCGCGGCCAGCGGGTCATGCTCGATTCGGATTTGGCTGCGATTTACGGAACGACGACCATGCGATTGAACGAGCAGTTCAAGAGAAACCGCAAGCGGTTCCCGCAGGACTTCGCGTTTGTTCTTTCTCGTGAGGAGTTTACAAACTTGATATCGCAAATTGCGATATCAAGATCGCATGGTGGGCGGCGCAAATTGCCCGTCGTTTTCACAGAGCACGGCGCTATCATGTTGGCGAGTGTTTTGAATAGCGACGTCGCCATCCAAGCCAGCGTGCGCGTCGTGCGCGCGTTCGTGCGATTGCGCGAAATGGTGGCGGCGAATTCGCAGCTCGCATCCAAGCTCGCGGAGTTGGAGCGCCGACTTGATTCGCACGACGAGGCGATTGTCGATCTTTTCGCGACGCTGAAACGGTTGCTCGAACCGGAAACAAAACAAAAACGCGAGATCGGATTTCATGTTCGCGAACGCGCGGCGCGTTATCGCGTGAAGAAAAGATTTTAGAAAATGGCGAATACGCAGGACATACGGCGCCGGATCAAATCGATCCGCAATACGGCGCAGATCACGAAGGCGATGCAGATGGTGGCGGCGTCGAAGATGCGCCGCGCGCAACAGCACGCCATCGCCGGCCGTCCGTATGCGGCGTTGATGAACAAAGTTTTGGTGTCGCTGCAAAAACGGACCGACCCAAAATTGCATCCGCTGTTGCAAGTGCGCCCGCTCAAAAAGGAACTCGTCATCGTCATCAGCACCGACAAGGGACTAGCTGGTGCGCTGAATACGAATCTTCTGCGCGAAGCGGCGCGGTTTGAATCGGCGCAAACGGATTATGTCGTTGCTGGCCGCAAAGCGCGTCAGTTCATCGCGCGAACGAAGCGCAATATGGCGGCCGATTTTGAATTGAAAGATGCGCCGGTTTTCGTCGAGACGAAACCGATCGCGGTATTCGCGGTCGAGAAGTTCTTGAGTGGCGAAGTGGACAAGGTGTCGGTGCTATTCACCCACTTCATTAACACGATCAATCAAGTGCCGACGGTTCGGACGTTGTTGCCGATCAGCAGTTTCGATCTTCCCCGCGCCGACGTCGCCGCAAATGAAGATGTCGATCCAATGATCGATTACACATTCGAACCGACATCCGAGGCGGTGCTCGATGTGATGTTGCCCTATTACATTCAGTATCAAGTTTACCAAATGATCCTCGACGCGCGAGCCTCCGAACACAGCGCGCGGATGGTGGCGATGAAGAACGCGACCGATAACGCGAAGGAATTCATCAAGGATCTCACTCTCGAATACAACAAGATGCGCCAGGCCAGCATCACTACCGAGTTATTGGAAATCGCGACTGCGCAAATGGCGCTCGGTTCTTAGCAAGATCGACATCTACTCATTATGAATAAAGGAAACATCGTTCAGGTCATCGGTCCCGTGGTGGACGTAGAATTCCCGCAGGAACAAAAGCTGCCGAAAATTTATAACGCGCTCGAAATTGAATACGAAGTGAATGGCAACCCGACCAAGTTAACGCTCGAAGTGCAACAGCATCTCGGGGAAAACTGGGTGCGCTCGATCGCGATGTCTTCAACTGAGGGTTTGAAGCGCGGCATGAGCGTCAACGACACCGGCGGTCCGATCACGGTGCCGGTCGGCGAAGGTGTGCTCGGTCGCTTGTTCAATGTCACGGGTGATCCGGTCGACAACATGGGCCCGGTGAAATTCACGAAGCGTTACCCGATTCATCGCAAAGCGCCGGAGCTGATGGAGCAGGATACGAAAGCATCGATTCTCGAAACCGGAATTAAAGTTATCGATCTCGTCTGTCCATTTTCGCGCGGCGGAAAAGTGGGCGCATTCGGCGGCGCCGGCGTCGGCAAGACCGTCATCATTCAAGAACTGATTAACAACATCGCGATGAAACACGGCGGCTTTTCCGTGTTCGCGGGTGTGGGCGAGCGGTCGCGCGAAGGGAACGATCTCTACCGCGAAATGAGTGAAGCCGGGGTCATCGATCTCAAAGATATTAGCAAATCGAAAGTGGCGATGGTCTACGGCCAGATGAACGAGCCGCCGGGCGCGCGCTTGCGGGTCGCCCTTTCGGCGTTGGCGATGACGGAATATTTTCGCGACGAGCGCAATCAGGACGTTCTCCTTTTCATCGACAATATCTTTCGTTTCTCGCAGGCGGGATCGGAAGTGTCGGCCTTGTTAGGCCGAACGCCGAGCGCGGTCGGTTATCAACCGACGCTCGCAGCCGAGATGGGCGATTTGCAGGAGCGCATTACATCGACAACGAAAGGTTCGATCACGTCTTTCCAAGCGGTTTATGTTCCGGCGGATGACCTGACCGATCCGGCGCCGGCGAACACGTTCGCGCATTTGGATTCGACCATCGTGCTGGAACGCTCCATTGCCGAGCTCGGAATTTATCCGGCGGTCGATCCGCTGGCATCCACTTCGAAATCGCTCGCGCCGGAAATTGTCGGTGAAGAGCATTACGAAGTCGCGCGCGGCGTGCAGAAAGTGTTGCAGCGCTACCGCGATCTCCAGGACATCATCGCGATTCTGGGCATGGATGAATTGAGTCCAGAAGACAAACTCTCCGTTTTGCGCGCGCGAAAGATTCAACGCTTTCTCAGCCAACCATTTCACGTCGCCGAAATTTTCACCGGATCGAAAGGCCAATACGTGCCGATCGCCGAGACGGTGCGCGGTTTCAAAGAAATCCTCGATGGCAAACATGATGAAGTTCCAGAAACGAATTTCTACATGAAGGGTGGCATCGACATGATCAACCAAAGCTGATGGCGACACTGCGCTTGGAAATCGTCACCCCGGAAACGAAAGCGTATTCTGAAGATGTGAGCTTTGTCGTTTTGCCCGGCGCGGAAGGCGAGCTCGGGGTTTATCCAAATCACGTTCCGCTGCTCACGACTTTAAAGCCGGGCGAACTGCGCGTGGTCAAAGACGGCCGCGAAACGGCGCTGGCCGTTGGCGAAGGTTTTGTGGAAATCAAAGGCAACGCCGTTTCGGTTTTGACGGACATGGCGCTGGAATCGGCGCAGATCGATGAAGCCGCGGCGGAGAAAGCGGTCGAGCGCGCGCGGGCGGCGATGAAAGAAGACCACGGCGCGGAAGAAGTGGCAACGATCCATGCGTCGTTGCAAAAAGCTTTGGCGCAGTTGCACGTGAAGCGGCGCCGTCATCCCTAAGATCGACATCGCGCAAGATCGACAATTGAAAACGAACGCGCCGGAGATTCTGGGAATCATCGCCGGCAACGGCGTTTATCCGCGATTGCTCGCGCAAGCGGCGAAGAAATCCGGCGCGCAGAAAATTGTCGCGGCCGCGTTTACGAACGAAACCGATCCGTCGCTCGCTCAATATGTCGATGAAATCGAATGGTTGCGCGTCGGACAACTCGGACGGCTGCTGAATTTCTTTCGCGACCAGAAAGTTCGTTACGCGGTCATGGCCGGCCAGATCGCGCCGCGAAATCTTTTCGATCTGCGACCAGATTGGAAAGCGTTGTTCGTGCTGGCCAAACTTAAATCGCGCAATGCCGAAACCATTTTCAGCGCGATCGCTGACGAATTGCGCAAGATCGACATCGAGCTTTTGCCGGCGACGAGTTTTCTGGAAGACGCTCTCGCGCCAACGGGATTGATCGCCGGACCAAATCTATCGCGCCGCCAGGAGGAAGATGTCGATCTTGGCTGGAACGTCGCCAAGGAAATTGCACGGCTCGACATCGGACAGACCGTCATCATCAAGAACGGAACGGTGCTCGCGGTCGAAGGGTTCGACGGGACTAACGACACCATTCGGCGCGGCGGAAAGCTGGCGCGCAAAAACGCGGTCATGATTAAAGTGGCAAAGCCAAATCAGGACATGCGGTTCGATGTGCCGGTGATCGGAGTGGAAACGATCCGCATTGCCGATGAATCCCAAATCCGCGTTATCGCGGTCGAAGCGGGCAAAACGTTGCTGATCGAGCGAGATGCGATTGTCGATCTTGCGGAGCGCGCGAAGATTTCTCTGGTCGCTCGTTAGTTGCAATTGGCCATCTGAAATCTACAATTTGAAATTCAATCGGGGGTCTTAGCTCAGTTGGTAGAGCGCCTCAATGGCATTGAGGAGGTCAGGGGTTCGATTCCCCTAGGCTCCACATCGTTTATCGTTTTCGAATTGTATTGGCGCGGACACACGTCAGATTTGCTCGCGCGTGAACGAAAACAATCTTCGGCCAACAATTTTAGTGATCGAGGACGAACCGGACGTGGTCGATCTTCTGGCACTGAGTTTGCGCAAGGTCGGTGGTTTCGCGTTCGCGACCGCGAATGACGGCGTGACCGGATTGAAAAAAGCGCGGGCCGAGAAACCGGCTCTCATTATTCTCGATCTCATGTTGCCGGGCATGTCCGGACTGGAAATTTGCAAGTTGCTAAAGAATAACGCGATCACAGCGCGCATTCCGATTTTGATGCTGACGGCGAAAGCACAGGAGGCGGACCGGGTCGCTGGTCTTGAATATGGCGCGGATGATTATGTGACGAAGCCGTTCAGCCCGCGCGAAGTGATCTTGCGGATCAAAGCAATTCTGCGCCGCGGGGTGGACGGGGAACCCGACGAAGTGATATCGGCCGGCGCCATCACGATCGATCCGAAACGTCATCAGGTATCGGTCGCGAACAAACGGGTCCATCTCACCAGCATCGAGTTCAAACTTCTGCGGACGCTTTTGCAACGGCGCGGTCGCGTTCAGCCGCGGGATCGTTTGCTCAACGAAGTCTGGGGATATGAGAGCGTGATCGACACGCGCACCGTCGATACGCATGTGCGGCGTCTGCGCGAGAAACTGGGCAAAGCGGGCGACGCGATCGAAACGGTGCGCGGATTTGGGTACCGATTTCGCGAGGAGTAATGGCAGATGCTTTGGTTTTTATTTTGCCTTCTCGCTGGATCGACAATCGCACTTGGTTTTACCACCTGGCGCAAATGGATCGTGCCGTGGCGGCATTTGCTGGAACTCGTTAGGACGATCGGCCGCGGCGAACAACCGCGGACTTTTCTCATTTCGGGCGGGGAGGAGCCGCGCCGCGTCGGCGTTGCGCTCGAAGAAATTCTGGTTCGTCAACGACAGCTCGACCAACAGATCGCGCAACGTGAATCGGGTACCCAAACAATTCTGGGCGCGATGGAAGATGGATTGCTCGTGGTCGATGCCAGCCGGCGCGTGACGTTGGTGAACCACGCTTTTCGTAAACTTTTCCCGTCGCCGGACGATTCGTTAGGTGCGCCGCTGCTCGAAGTGTTGCGCGACGCCACGGTCGATCGCGTTGTCGAACAAACGCTGGGCACCGGCACATTAAAAGAAGGCGAGCTCGCCTTGGCCGAGCGGCGGCTGCAAGTCAGCGCGGTGCCGATGAAAAACGACGGCAATGGGAGCGCCACCGGCGCGGTGGTTTTGTTTCACGACATCACGGACCTGAAACGGCTCGATCAAATGCGGAGCGAATTCGTGGCCAATGTTTCGCATGAGCTGAGGACGCCGTTGTCGATCTTGCGCGGTTATATCGAGACGCTGCTCGATGCACCCGAAACTTCGCGCGCGGAGCTCCGACGTATTCTCGGCGTGATGGATCGCCACTCGCAAAGGCTCGGGCTGCTGGTGGAAGATTTGCTCACGCTCGCGCAACTGGAGTCGCCGAATTCAAATCTCCAATTCGGCAACGTGCGCCTCGACGAACTTTTTTTGACAGTGGCGCGCGATTGGGAAAAGAAATTCGCGGAGAAACATCTCAAGGTCGCTGTCGATCTTGCACCGGGCTTGCCGACGATCCGCGCCGATGAATCTCGTTTGCAGGAAATCCTCTACAATCTGCTCGATAACGCGGTGAAATATACGCCGGAGAACGGCGAGATTCGTTTGCGCATCGAGCAACGCGAGAGCGAGATCGCCTTGAGCGTGAGTGACAGCGGCCACGGAATTCCGAAGGAAGATTTGCCGCGCATCTTCGAACGTTTCTATCGCGCGGACAAAGCGCGCAGCCGCGAGCTCGGTGGAACTGGGCTCGGATTGTCCATCGTTAAACACATCGCGCAATTGCACGGCGGACGCGTGGAAGCGGAGAGCGAGTTGGGACAGGGCACGACTGTTCGCGTCATTTTGCCGGTCGATGCGGCCGCCGTCACACAAACGTAACATTAAATGCGTTGCCGCTGCGGCGGCTTCTTCGCATCGTCGCCAGAGTGGAAACGCTCGCCCCCAACATGTCGATCTTGCCGGCGAAGCGCGCGCCGCGGCGGCTTTCGGTGGACGCTGCGATCAAGACTTTTTTCGGATGCAATGCGCTTGTCGCCATCATCGTTCTCGCCCTCATCACCATTTTTCTTTTTCGCGAAGGCTCCGGATTTTTCGCGCAAAATCTGGCGAACTTGCGGTTGTATCGACGTGCCGGGCTTGAATACGTCGACCTGATACGCGCAGAAGCGCAGAACCACGCGCAGCTTTCGCGCGAGCTCAGTCAGATTCGTTTGCAGGAGACTAACGAGACTGCGCTGGCGAATTTCGATGTGTTCGCTGGTGCGTTCAGCAATTCCGCCGAAGAACTGAACGGGCTCGTGTCGGATGCGAACGATGAAGCGGTCACGGCGCGCGACGCCACCCTCGAATCCGGGACGGTCGATGAACAAGCGACGCGCGCCCTTCGCGCGGCCGGACCGCGCTTCGATGAAATCGCGACATCGATGAGAGCAAAGATCGACAATCTCATCTCCGCGCCACCCGCGTTAACGAGTTCGAAAGCGGTCGAGTCTCTTCAGCGATGGCAAACGGCGACGCGAAAGTATCTCGCACATCTTCAGGCCACCTCGCAGCAACTGCGCGAGTGGGACCCGAACAAACCAATTCCTGCCTCTCGCACCGTCACTTCATTTCTTTTCGGGAACGAATGGATCACCGCGAGTTTCTGGCAGGATTGGTACGGAATCATTCCATTGCTGGTGGGATCGATGATGGTGGCTGCGGTGGCATTGATCATCGCGGTTCCTTTCGGCATTGCATCCGCAATTTATGTGAGCGAAGTGGCGGCGCGCGGCGAAAAAAGTTTGATCAAGCCGTACATTGAATTCATTTCGGCCATTCCGTCAGTCGTGCTCGGATTTTTTGGGATTGCCGTCGTTGGCCAGGCGGTGCGCGCGGCGTCGCACATGTCGATCTTGCGCTGGGTTTCGTTTTTCCCGATCAGCGAACGGCTGAATGTTTTCACGGCCGGTTGTCTGCTCGCGTTCATGGCGGTGCCGACGATTTTCACTTTGTCGGAAGATGCGCTGCGCAATGTGCCGCGCGGATTCAAGGAAGCTTCCTACGCGCTCGGCGCGAATCGCCTGCAAACGATCGCGCGCGTGCTCATTCCGGCATCGCTTTCTGGAATCGTCTCGGCGGCGTTGTTAGGCCTCGGGCGCGTCATCGGCGAAACCATGGTGGTGCTATTGTGCGCGGGAAATCGGATCGCCATTCCCGATTTCACGCAAGGGCTGGGCGCGTTTTTTCAACCGGTGCACACCATGACCGGGATTATCGCGCAGGAGATGGGTGAGGTCGTGCGCGGCAGCATTCATTACCGCGCGCTCTTCATGGTTGGCCTCGTGCTCTTTGTCCTGACGCTCGGAATTAATTATCTCGCGCAAAGATTCGTGGCGCGTTTTCGCATGAGCATCGGTTGAAATGATCGGCGCATCTTCCAACCAAAAGAAAACGCGCGTGATGGAGCGAATCGTCTTCTGGGCGTTTCGACTGGCGACTTATTTCGTGCTCGCGTGCGCGAGTTACATCTTTCTCGACATCGGAATCAAAGGCGGGCGCACCGTTTTTACGAAAGCGGCGCCGTTCGTGAATGTGAAATTTCTGACGCAATGGCCGCAGACGCTTTACGTGTTCGATTATCACGGCCAGAAAATGGAATTGAGCGACTCGGAGTTTCGCCAATGGAAGACGACGCACAATGAAGATGTCGATCTTGCCAGCATTGCCTATTCGGCCGGCGGCATTTGGCCGTGCATCGTCGGGACGGCGCTGCTCGTCATCGGCTCGATGACTTTGGCGCTGATCATCGGAATCAGCAGCGCGATTTATCTGAGCGAATACAGCCGCAATGGCCCGTTCATTCGTCTGGTCCGCGTGGCCATTCTCAACCTGGCCGGCGTGCCCTCGATCGTCTTCGGACTTTTCGGCTTCGGTTTGTTCGTCATCTTTCTCGGCTGGAATGTCTCGCTCATTTCCGGATGGTTCACGCTCGGCCTGATGGTGCTGCCCGCGATTATCACCGCGAGTGAAGAATCATTGCGCGCCGTCCCGCAGGGTTTGCGCGAAGGCTCGCTCGCGCTCGGCGCCACGAAATGGCAAACCATCCGCAAGAATGTTTTGCCCTACGCGCTGCCGGGGATTCTCACTTCGTCGATTCTCGGAATCGCGCGCGTCGCAGGCGAGACGGCGCCGATCATGTTCACAGCCGCATACGCGATGCGCGACGAGATGCCGTGGCACGTGTCGCATTGGACCGATTTCTTTTTTCAAGGTGTGATGGCGCTGCCGTATCACATCTACGTAGTCAGCTCGAAGATTCCGCAGAACGAATATACCGAGCGCGTGCAATACGGGACGGCGTTTGTGTTTCTCGTCGTCGTTATGCTGATCGCGCTCACTTCGATTTTGCTGCGCGAACGGACGAGGAGTCGCCTCTCATGGTAAGTTTGTTGAAGATGCCGGAAACCTTGTCATCTCAATTTCAGCGACAGACTAACGAGCCGACCGAGGAATCGCCTGTCGTCGCGGTGGATGTGCGCAATCTGGATTTTGCCTACGGCGATCATCAGGTGTTGCACGATGTGAATTTGGAAATTCCCCCGCGCGCGGTCACGGCCTTCATCGGCCCATCGGGATGCGGCAAGACGACGTTGCTCCGCTGCATCAATCGCATGAACGATCTCATCGATGGCGCGCGCATCACCCGCGGTTCCATCAAGCTCGACAAGATCGACATCAACGCCGCGGACGTGGACGTGGTCGATCTGCGCCGGCGTGTCGGAATGGTTTTCCAAAAATCGAACCCGTTTCCGAAATCGATCTACGACAACATCGCTTACGGTTTGCGCATCGCCGGCGTGAGCAAACGCTCGCGCATTGACGAAGCGGTCGAGAAAAGTTTGCGCGCGGCCGCGTTGTGGGACGAAGTGAAGGACCGGCTCGAAGGAAATGCGTTTGGATTATCCGGCGGGCAACAGCAGCGCCTTTGCATCGCGCGCGCGCTCGCGGTGGAACCGGAAGTGATTCTGATGGATGAGCCCTGTTCCGCGCTCGATCCGATCGCGACCGCGAAAATCGAAGAGCTCATTCACCAGCTCAAAACGCAATACACCATCATTATCGTGACGCACAACATGCAGCAGGCGGGGCGATGCTCGGACCTGACCGCGTTTTTTTATCTCGGCCGCCTGATTGAGTTTGCCTCGACTACAAAAATTTTCTCGAACCCGACCGAGCGCCAAACGGAGGATTACATCACCGGGAGATTCGGGTAATATTGTTTTGTAGGGCAAGCGCTCCGCTTGCCAGAGCATGAGCAAGAGAAAGAGTAAGAGTAAAGAATAGGAACAGGACAAGGTCGACATCGTCATGATCGCGCCCAAACACATTCTCGGAAACTTCGACGAAGCGCTCGCTTCGCTCCGCAACAACGTCTTCATGATGTCGAGCCTGACCGAGCGCAGCCTCGATCGCGCCATGAAAGGTTTGTTCGATCGCGACGACGATCTCTGCGCCAATGCCATCGCGGACGATGAAGAGATCGATCAACTGGAAAAACAAATCGACAAGGATGGCGTGGATATTCTGCTGCGATTTCAACCGGTGGCGTCCGATCTGCGGCGCGTCGTTTCGGCGATGAAGCTTTCGTCGAACTTGGAACGGATGGCGGACCAGGCGACAACGATCGCGCGGCGGGCGCGCAAATTGAATCAGCATCCGCCGTTAGCCGAGGTCGATTTGATCAAGCCGATGTACGCGCATGCGTTGTCGATGTTCAAGGACAGTGTGGATGCGTACGTGCGCGAAGATGTCGATCTTGGCCGGGCGTTGGTTCCGCGCGACGACAAGCTGGATGAGTTGAATCGAGCGGCCAGCCGGAAATTGATCGCGCGCATGGCGGAAGATCCGGAGCAATTGCGCGGGTATTTGAATTTAATTTTCGTTTCGCGCTGTCTCGAACGCGTCGGCGATCACGCGACGAATATCGCGGAAGATGCCGTTTACGCCGCGGTGGCGGAGGACATTCGGCATCAGCCGTCGGTTGCTCCGATGTAGCGAGCCGCTGCCGACGCGAGCGCACGTTCCGCAAGATCGACATGTACCTTTATTTTCTTCGACACGGCGAAGCCGATTGGCCGGATTGGAAAAAATCCGATGATGCACGGCCGTTGACTGAGCGCGGCAAAAAAGAGATGCGCGTCGTGGCGAAGTTTCTTGACGGCTTGAAAGTGCGTCCTGATTTGATCGTGACTAGTCCGCTGCCACGGGCATCGCAAACAGCGGAGATTGCAGCGGAATATTTGAAAGCAAAATGCCGGACCGACGAATTGTTATCGCCCGGATTCGGAATGAGCGAGCTGCGAACGGTGCTGAAAAGACATCGCGCTAAAAGTTTGATGCTGGTCGGTCACGAACCCGATTTCAGCGAAGTCATTTCGAAACTGACTGGGGCTGCGCTTAAATTATCGAAAGCGGGCGTGGCATTGCTCGATGTCGATCTTGCGACGGAAGAAGCACGTCTGCTTTGGCTTTTTCCGCCCAAGATAGCGCGGATCGCTAAGTAGCCAGCTCGTCGGCGAGCGATGGCGATTGATTTGTCGCCCAATCATCCAGCCATGCCGCGACACGGCCGCCAAAGTCGCGCGGACGCTCGGCGAAAAATCGCTCCGCCAATTCCGCGGCGCCGCGTTGCAAATCTTCCTGACTGACTTCGATCACGGCCAGTAATCGGTGGCCTTCGCGCTGCCATTCGGCATTCCCATGCTCGTGGCGCAGGCGTTCGCCCAGAAAACTTAAGTCGTGGGCGCGACCGAGCAGATCGCCGAGTGCGCCGAGCTCGTCGCTCAAATTTTTCACGACCACTGGGTTCACTGGACGCAGAATGCGCAGTTGGTGCGCGAGCACTTTCGCCTGGCTGCGAAACTCGTGAAACGTTTCGGTGGAGGGATTTCGTTTTGCTTTCGCCAAGGCATCGCGTCCGCATTTGTAGGTCGTTTGCACGGCGTCGCACATTTGTTTGCACTTGAAATGATCGAGTGGCCAGCAATCGGTCCCGTCACGCACTTTTTCGAGCATGGGCACCGCTTGGGCTTGCCACTCCGCGAATGCGGCGATGAAATTTTCCAGCTCCAGCATCAGCACTGTCTCGAGCTGTCGATGCGCCGCGCGTCCGCGACGTTGCTTGATGCCCTGCAATTGACGCACGGTCTGCAGCCGCACTTCGGCATCGCGAATCTCGGAAATCAATCGACCGACGTCGCGCAGACAACGGTCGTGTTGTCGAAATAATCCGCGCCCGATTTCTTTGCGCACCAGCCGCAGCGCCGCGCGCGCTTTCTTCAAATGTTTACGCGTCTCGTGAACGGGCGTGTCATCCGGTTCTTTCTCGCCTTTAGCGATGGCGATGGCCCGCTCGATCTGTTTGCGGCAGATCCGGCGCAAACCTTTGCCGAGAAGTTCGTCCTTTCGTAATTCGTAGCTCATCTCTCTCTCGCCAATCTGACGTTGCTGTAGCGTTTTTCCCCGGTGACTTCCCGGCCGAACCAGCCGGGTGGTTTGAATTTGCAGCAACTCGATTGGTTCGGAAATTCCACTTGAAAATGCCGTGAGCGCAGAATGTTTACCGGCAAATGTTTGATCAGAAATTTTCGCTCGATCTCGCGCGATGAGACATGATGAGGACGGCGCATCTCTCCGACTCAATCGTTTCTCACGGGAATCGCCAAGATCAATTCGCCTCGTGTGCCCCGTCGAGCCACTCGCGCACTTTCGCGGCAATGGCGTCGCGAATCTCGCGGACTTGTTGCAATTCCTCCTCGGGCGTTCCTTCGACCTTTGATGGGTCGGGGAAGGGCCAGTGCAAACGTTGCGTCACGTCTGGGAAAATCGGACATTTCTCGGCCGCCCCCGCATCGCACACCGCGATGACGTAATCAAAGAGCGCGCCGTTCTTCCACAGATCAAACGCGCTTTTGGTTTCGTTCCGTGAGATGTCGATCTCGACCTCGCGCATCGCTTCGACCACGAGCGGATTGAGTTCGCCCGGCTCCAGACCGGCGCTGCGCGCTTCAATGCGATCGGGGGCAAAACGATTTGCAAACGCTTCACACATTTGACTGCGTGCGCTGTTGTGAATGCAAATGAACAGAACTTTCTTGGTCATAAGACAAATGATCAATCCGACCGGGCGATAAGAGCCGATTCTTCGCGCGGAAGAAAATCGCGAATTCGTTTTGGTGTTACGGTCACGTGCATTCCAATGTGAGCAAATTGATAAAGCGCGATTACGTCACGTGAGCGCATCCGGACGCAGCCGAAGCTGGCCGGTTTGCCGATGCGACGTTCTTCGGGCGTGCCGTGAATATAAATACAACGCTCATGCGCGCCGCGATTTTGCTGCTCCATTCCGCGCAGCCAAATCACGCGCGAGACAATCGCGTCCCGGCCCGCCGCGTTAGGATCGACAATCTCCCCGGTGGCGACGCGGCTCTTAATTACGGAACCGGCCGCGAGATGGTCGCCGAATTTTCCGGAGACGAACAACGTTCCGAGCGGTGTGCGATAACTTCCATTCGCATCGCCGATTCCAAACTTCGAGGTCGAAATCGGATAGCGCGCGATCAATTTTCCGCGATCGATCAACGCCAGTTCCTGCTCGGGAACGCTCACGATCATTTCGGTGGCGACCGATTGTGCCTGCACCGATGCGCGCAAGATCGACATCGCCAAAATAAAAATCGCGCACGATGTCTTCACGCAGTTGCGACCAACTCGGCGGCACGTTCCGCAGCGAATGCCGGATATTGCACAAGCTCGATGGTGCCGTCGTGACGTTCGAGCATCGCGGTGCAGCTCTCGACCCAGTCGCCGCAGTTGTAATATGTGATGCGGCCGAATTGACGAATCGCGACGCTGTGGATGTGTCCGCATAAGACGGCGTCGACTGAAAATTGTTCGGCGTAGCGAACGATCGCCTTCTCGAATTCGCCGATGAAGTTGACCGCGTCCTTCACTCTTTTTTTCGCGTAGGCGCTAAGCGACCAGTAGCCGAGGCCGAAGCGCCGCCGAAAAAAATTGATCAGTGGATTGAGCGAGAGCAAAAAATTGATAGCCAACGTCGCCGACGTAAGCGAGCCACTTCACGTTTTGCACCACGGTGTCGAGTTCGTGGCCGTGGATGATGAGAATGCGTCGGCCGTCCGCCGTTTTGTGAATGGCGTTTTTTTGGATCGAGATGTTGCCGTAGGCGCCGCCGAACGTGGTCACGAACTCATCGTGATTACCCGGGATGTAAATGACCGGCACGCCTTTGCGCGCTTTGCGCAAGATTTTTTGGATGACGTCGTTATGCTGTTGCGGCCAGTAGCGACCACGACGCAACGACCAGATGTCGATCAAATCGCCGACGACATAAAGTTTGTCGCAATCGTAATCGCGCAAAAATTGCAGGAGCGCATTTGCGTTGCTCGTGCGCGTGCCGAGATGGACATCGGAAATCCAGAAGCCCGTCGGCAGATGGCGCCGACGGGCTCCGTGTCATGAACCTAACCTGCGATTGCCTGATGTTACTTGATCGGAACAAAGCCAACTTGCGCGACGATCTTCTGCCCGGCGGGACTGATGGTGAAATCGAGAAACTCTTTCGCCAGGCCGCTCGGCTCGCCGTTCGTGTAATAAAATGTCGGACGCGCGTACGGATAGGTTTTACCGAGCACGGTCTGCACGGAGGGCGAGACGCCGTCGATCGACATTACTTTAATCCCGCCCGCCTTGGTGTAAGCGAGACCGACGTAACCGACGCCGTTTGGATTTTTTCCAACTTCGGCAGCGATCTGTTCGTTGCCCGCCATTTTTTGTGAACTCGGCGCGTAATCGCGTTTCTTCATGGCCAGCTCTTTGAAATCGGAATACGTGCCCGAGGAAGTATTGCGCGTGTAGAGCGAAATTTTCCCGCCACTGCCACCGATCCCGCTCCAATCCGTCACGTCGCCAGTGAAGATTTGTTCGACTTGTTTTTTCGTTAGGGCTTTGATCGGGTTCGCGGAGTTCACGATGACGGCGATGCCGTCGTACGCGACCACAGTGGGCTTGAGAGTTTTTCCTTTGCCACCGGCGGCGCCGATCTCCGCCGGTTTTGCGCGGCGACTCGACATGCCGATCTCGGCCGTGCCGTCGATGATGGCGGCGATTCCAGTGGTCGATCCTTCAGCGGCAATGTCCACCGTCGTCCCGGAATGTTGCGCTTTGAATTGCTCGGCCAGTTGCGGCACGAGTTTGGCCCCGAGCGTGTCGGAACCTTTGATGACGAGGCGATCGGCTTTGGCTTCCGTTAGGCCAAATGCGACTGCGAGGATAAGTGCGAGATATTTTAGTTTCATGAGATGTGGATGTAGATGTCGATCTTGCGATTAAAATTTTACGTTCAGGTCGGCTTGAAAAAGTTGATATTGATCGAGCGGATTGATGCCGATATCGGCGGCGCCGCCCGTGCCTATCGACTTATCCGAGCGCCAGCCGTAGCCGTAAGTGAGATTGAAACTGACGGCGTCGCTTAACATGTAGCCGGCCTGCACAGCCACGCCTTCCATGTTGACGCGGCTGTCGAACAAATCGGAGTCAACCAGGTTTGGATCGAGCGCGTATTGCTCGCTGTGTTGCCAGAAAACATTCAGCTGCCAGTCCTTCTTCGCTTTTAATTGGCCAACGCCGATACCGATTTGATAGGCGTAACGTTCGTCGCCTTTTTCTGGATGACCGGCGGCCCATGCGCGATCATCAGCTTGCAAATTCACCGCGAAATCGCCGAACAACCGCATCGGCAATTCGCCCAGTTTCCAGCCGATCTCCCACGGCAGATCGAACACGAGCAGGCTGTTGATGCCGGTTTGATTGGTCCCGAGCGATCCGGTCGTGGCGCTGCCGTTGATCAAAGTTTCGGAGCCGCCCTGGAAGTGAATGTTAAACGTGTCGCCGTTGCCGGTGTAGTTGTAGAGCGTGGGCGCGACCTGCGCGTAAATATTTTTCGGGAAGGTGAACTTCGCTCCGACCTGCCACGCGAGCAGGAACGCATCCGTGTTCGGAACGAGATCGTTCGTTTGTCCGGTCGATCGTCCTGCGGAGGAGGAGACGTGCGCGCGCCCGCCTAACGGATTCTCCGGATTGGAATCGTCGTAGATGAACTGCGCGAAATTCGCGAAGACGTCGATCTTGAGTTTGAACGCCTCGGCTGCGGTCTGCGCCACGGCGACATTTTTGCCGTCCTTGCTGTAGCCGCCAGCCACGGCTGCGGTCGTGCCGCCGCCGAATTCGAAATTGAAGGAATGCTTCCATTGCTCGGCCAATCCTTCCGGATTGATGTCCCCGTCCCAAACCATCAGCGTGGTGATGAGAGGCTGCGGCATTCGTCCCGCCGTCAACGTGATGTCTTTGAATCCGCGATAACCAAGATAGGCTTGACCGACGCTGATGCGGTCGCTGTCTTTCGAATACGGGCCGTTCACTCCGGTGTCGTCGCCGAAGGTGATGTTGGTCGAACGCGGATTCGTGCTCGTTTCCAATCGCACCCCGAAAAACCAATCGTCGCTCAACGTGCCGCGAAGTCCGAGACGCAGCCGATAGCGTTCGCGTTCGCGCTCCTGCCAATCGTTGCGGCCGGCGATGCCGGCGCCGGGTCGCGCCACTGGTTGATTCGCGTCCGTGCGCCCACCGCGATATTCGTAACGCATGCGCGCATCGCCGTAGAGTTCGATCTCGGTGATGGGCGCGGACAGTTTCCATTTGCCGGCCGACGTGGTGGAAACTTCTTTGGTCAGTTCGGCGCGGACTTCTTCCGCCTCCTGGTCGGTGATAATTCTTTTCTTAACCAGAAGATCGAGCAACGCGCCGGCGTCCTGCGCGCGCAAGATCGACATCGGCAAGATCGACATCGTGAGAGTGATGAGCAGCAATCGTTTGATGAACATGCGCCGCAACCTATGCGGCCATTGTTACGAACAGATGGCGGCCAGGTAACAATTGTGTGAACTCGCTCAGACAGCTGATTCGGTATTTCGGATTTTAGAATCTCCGAATCTCGATCTAGCTTTCGCCGGCGAAAAGAACATGGAGCGAAGCGAAAAAATTGTCCGCAGCCAGGAACCGCTGAATCTCGAAATGCCTTTCGAGAAACTCAACGGCTTCATCACGTCCAACGACGCGTTCTATGTACGCTGCCATTTTCCGGTCCCCAAGATCGACAAGAAGATTTGGCGGCTGCGGGTGGAAGGCGAAGTCGAAAAGCCATTTGAGATTTCATTCGACGACTTGGTGAAATTGGAATCGCGTACTTTGCCCGCGACGTTGGAATGCGCTGGGAACTCCCGCAGTTTGCTCGAACCGAAAGTGAAAGGAGTGCAATGGGGGCTCGGCGCGGTAGGTAACGCCGAATGGACCGGCGTTCCCTTGTCGATCTTGCTCGAACGCGCGGTCGTTAGGCCAGAGGCGCGCGAAATTATTTTGGAAGGCGCGGACGAAGGCCCACTCGAAGATCCGAAAGCGCCGCGCGGGAATGTGCGCTTTGCCCGCAGCATTCCCCTGGCGAAAGCAACAACCGATGTGCTCCTCGCCTACCGAATGAACGATGTCGATCTTACGGCCGAGCACGGATTCCCGCTGCGCGCAATTGTGCCCGGTTGGTATGCCGTCGCTTCAATCAAATGGCTCCAGCGCATTATTGTGACGAATCGCCCGTTCAACGGTTACTACCAGACGCTCGATTACGCATTTTGGAGAGAGGGCGAACTTGTTCCGCTTAGCGAAATGCAAATCAAAGCGGAAATCGCGCAACCGATCGACGGCGAAAAGGTTCCGGCGAACTCGAATGTTCGCGTCCACGGCGCGGCTTGGACGAGCGACGCGGAGATCAGCAAAGTCGAACTCAGCACCGATGGAGGATCGACATGGAGCGAGGCAAAGT
This sequence comes from Chthoniobacterales bacterium, assembly GCA_038229295.1. Classification (GTDB taxonomy): domain Bacteria; phylum Verrucomicrobiota; class Verrucomicrobiia; order Chthoniobacterales; family UBA10450; genus JAJPGZ01. The sequence goes on from JBBROO010000042.1 coordinate 25,633, forward strand.
TAGTAGGTGAATCAAAGCCGAATGCATGGCGGCTTTGGGAATACGAATGGCGAACGCCGGCAAAGGCATGGAAGCAATTACTCGTGGCGCGCGCGACCGATTCCGCTGGTCGCACGCAACCGAGCGAGCGTGATCCAGATCGCGGTAGTTATATGATCAATCATCTTTTGCCGATTAACGTGGAAGTGCGCTGAAGATTACGATGTCGATCTTGCGATCCTACCGCATGCTGCGCCCGACGTGTTCAACGATTTCCACGTAAGCTTCTAAGGGAGCAGAGGGA
>JBBROO010000043.1:0-25345 GCA_038229295.1 Chthoniobacterales bacterium
TCTGCGCTGGCGAAAGACGACAGCACCCGATTAGGGCCTGCTTAGATCGACATCACTGGAGCGCGGCGCCGGTCACACGCTGCTGCCGCGGCTGCCAGTAACCAAAAGCAGAATCCCACCGACCAACGCCACTCCGCCGACAATCGGCCCGATCGGCACCGGATGCTCCTCTTGTTTATTGATCTCCAGCGGACCGAGCTTCGCCACATTTTCCTTAGTGGTGAAACTGGCAAAGCTGCCGTACGCGAGCGCGACGATGCCGACGATGATGAGAATAATTCCGAGGATGCCGGCTGGTTTCATTCGCCGAAGCTACAAGGAACGGCGGCCTTGGATCAAGTTAATGATCAGGATGACGACGGCGATGACGAGCAGGATGTGAATGAAGCCGCCCATCGTATACGAACTGACGAGACCGAGCAGCCAAAGCACCAACAGGATTACAAAAATTGTCCAGAGCATATCTATTCCTTTCGGGTTGAGGTTCTAATATGGTTCGTTTCGCGCCGCCATAATGCGCTTATTTCGTCTGAAAAATTTTCGCGGCATCTTCAGCGATGCGCATAAAAAATCTGCCGACTTCTACTTGTCGATCTTGTCCAACACCGCGCGCAAATTCCAATTCGCCGCCTCCAATTTTTGCCGCGCCGAATCGTAATCGCCATCCGATAATTCGGCGACGAGTCGTGCCGCGCGATCACGCAATTTCGAATTCGAAGCATGCAGATCGATCATCAAATTGCCACGCACTTTCCCGAGCGCGACCATCGCGCCGGTGCTGATGATATTGAGCGCGACCTTTGTCGCAGTCCCTGCCTTCAATCGTGTGGAGCCCGTTAAAATCTCCGGACCAACTTCGATATGAATCGCAAGATCGACATTTTCCTTTGCGGATGTCTTCGGATTGCAACTCAGCCGAATCGTTTTCGCGCCAATCGACTTTGCGCGCGCCAACGCGCTCAGAACGAACGGCGTCCGGCCACTCGCCGTGATGCCGATAACAACATCGACATCTTTGATTTCGCGTTCGTCGATCGCGAACGTGCCAGCGCTTTCTTCATCTTCCGCGCCTTCCACGCTTCGATGCAACGCCGTCACTCCGCCGGCGATGATTCCCTGAACGAGTTCGCGCGGCGCGCCGAACGTCGGCGGAATTTCCGACGCATCGAGAACGGCGAGACGTCCGCTGCTACCGGCCCCGACATAAAACAACTTCCCACCTTTGCGCAGCGACTGCGTCACCATCTCGACCGCGCGCGTAAGATCGACAATCGCATTCCGCAACGCTTCCTGGACGAACTTTTCTTCATCGACAAACAGTTCCACCAGATCGCGCGCGCTTAACTTTTCCAAATTTTCCGAACGCGGATTGCGCTGCTCGGTTAATGCCGCCGCGAGATTGTCGATCTTCGCCGGTGCGATGTCGGCGCGAATTGTTGGCGTTTCATTCATCTCGGCCGCGAGCCAGGCTGCGCCGAGTTCCGGCGCGCGTTCCGCCGCAGTCACGCGCGCATCCGGCAAATTCTTTTTCAGCCGGCGCTTGAAGGTGTGCGCATAAATGGAGTCGCGTTGAAATAATCCGCCGATGAGGACGACTTTCGGCGCGAGCAAATGCAAACGTGTCGCGACCGACTCGGTGTATTCGCAAAGACAGCCGGCGCCGTCTTCCAAAATCTTCACGACATGCGCATCGCCGTTTGCGGCCGCTTCAAACACAACCGGCGCCAGCATGGCGATGTCGATCTTCTCCGCCGTCTGCGCCCACCGCACGAGTTCGTCGAGATTGTTCAACGAAAGCGCATGCAAAATTTTCGCCGTAAACTGGACTTCGCCGCGATGCAGATCGTATTCGCGCAGAATCAATCGCAACGCTTGAATGACGAGAAAATATGCGCCGCCGGCATCGCCCAGAATGTGGCCCCACCCTCCCGCCTTCTCGACCTTGCCATCGCGGCGTCCCGTCACAGACGAACCGCTGCCAGCGTTGACGACAATTCCGTCGCCGTGGCCGAGCGCAGCGGCGACGCCGGAGTCGCGGTCGCTGCCGATGATGATTTTCGCCTTCGGCCAAATTTCCAAACACAAGCGCGAGAGTGATTGTCGATCTTCCTCCGTGCCGCAGCCGGCCAGAAAAATTCCGACGCGATTCGTTTCCTTGGGCAGCTCGGAAAAAATCGTGCGCAAACGTTCCGGCGTCGCCAGGCGGAAATTCGACGGCGGAAGCTTTCCCTGATCGAGAATGCGCAGCTCGGATTCGGCGCGCTCTACCAGGACCCAAGCGGTCTTGGTGCCGCCGCCTTCGACTCCGAGAATTTTCTCGAGCGAGCTCACATTCGTTATGCTTACGCGCTTTCGCGCGAATTAAAAGGTGGATCGCGACCTCCGGGCGCGATGTTAGATTAGGCGGCGCAGCCGCGATTATTTACCAACGCGCTCGGAGATCGCGTTCCACCTTGCGAGATTTTGCGCGGTCGTATTGTGCAGCGTGAACGAGAAGCAAGCGGCAAAGCGCGCGGCGCAGTTGCGGCGGGAGATCGAAGAGCATAATCGCCGCTATTACGAGGAGGCCACGCCGACTATCTCGGATCGCGATTACGACCAGCTCTACGCGGAGCTTGTCGATCTTGAGACGAAGTTCCCCCACCTCGCCGCGCCGAACTCGCCGACGCAGCGTGTCGGCGGAAAACCGCTCAAAGCTTTCACTCAAGTCACGCACCGCGCGCCGATGCTTTCGCTCGACAATACTTATTCCGAAGAAGAGGTGGCCGATTTCTACGCGCGCATGGCGAAACTTTTGCCTAACGAGAGAATCCCGGTCGTGATCGAGCCGAAAGTGGACGGCGTTGCCGTTTCGTTGCTTTACCAAAACGGAGAGCTTCGTTATGCGGCCACGCGCGGCGACGGCGTCGTCGGCGACGACATCACGCAAAACATTCGGACGATTCAATCCGTGCCGGCGCGTTTGCGCGGCGCGGCGCCGAAACTTCTGGAAGTCCGCGGTGAAGTGTTCATGGACAAGCGCGGTTTCGAAAAAATGAACGCGGAGCGAAGCAAAGCGGAGCTGCCGACATTTGCGAATCCGCGGAACGCAGCCGCCGGTTCGCTCAAGCAACTTGACCCGGCGATCGTGTCAAAGCGTCCACTCGGTATCGTGCTTTACGGAACCGGCGCGACCGAAGGAGTAGATGTCGATCTTCACTCAAAGATTTTTCCTTTCCTGAAGAAGCTCGGATTGCCCGCGGCCGAAAAATTCTGGCGCGCCGATTCGGTCGAAGAAATCCTGGAAGCGATCCATGAACTCGATCGCATCCGAAAAGATTTTCCGTATCAAACCGACGGCGCGGTGGTGAAAGTGGATTCATTCGCGCAACGTGAGCGGCTTGGTTTCACCGCGAAGTCGCCGCGTTGGGCGATCGCTTATAAATACGAAGCGGAGCGGGTGGAAACGCGTTTGATCGACATCGTCATTCAAGTTGGACGCACCGGAACGCTAACGCCCGTCGCGGTGCTCGAGCCGGTGTTCGTGAGCGGAAGCACGGTGGCGCGCGCGACGTTGCATAACGAAGACGAGATTAAGCGGAAGGACATTCGCATTGGCGACATGGTCGTGCTCGAGAAAGCAGGCGAAGTGATCCCGGCGGTGGTCGAAGTTATCAAATCAAAACGACCGCGCAGCGCGAAACCTTTCGATTTTCTCAAACACATTCACGGAAAATGTCCGGTGTGTGGCGGATCAGTCCGGCGCGATCCCCAGTTCGTTGCGTGGCGGTGCGAAAATCTCCATTGTCCGGCCCAGACGACACGTCGTGTCGAATTTTTTGCTGCTCGTGGCGCGCTCGATATTGAAAGCATCGGGGGAATTGTCGCCGACAAACTCGTCGAACGCGGATTGGTGCGCGAGCCGCTCGGTTTGTTCGAATTGAAAGTAGAGCAACTCGCCAAGTTGAACCTCGGAACTGAAGAAAATCCGCGCGTTTTCGGCGAAAAGAATGCGTCCAAAGCGCTCCAGACGATCGAACGCGCGCGAAACTTCCCGTTGTCACGATGGCTTTTCGCGCTCGCCATTCCTGACGTCGGCAAAACGACCGCAACAGATCTCGCGCGATTCCACGAAACAATCGATGACGTAGCGAACTCCCAATTGCTTCAACAAGTAGCAGATTACGAGAAGATAAAAAAGGAAGCCAAGGAAGTGCGTCGCAAAAATCCGGAAACGTATCGCTCGCTAATTAGCACTCTGACAGAACTTGCGGAGCGATTGACCAAGACTGGATTCGCGAACCCGTCAAAAGCCAAAAATGCCAAGAAAGCCGGAATTGTTACCCAAGTGGGACCGGCGGCAGCGCAAAGCGTTCTCGATTTTTTTGCATCGCCTGCTGGCAAAAAGATTCTTCAGCAAGTGAAACAGCTCGAGATTAACCCGAAGAGTGAAAAAATTTCGACGAAGAAGGCTGCGGAACTTCCGTTGGCCAGCAAGGCCTTTGTTCTCACGGGCACGCTGTCATCAATGACACGCGAAGAAGCGAGGGCGAAGATCGAAGCGCTCGGCGGCCATGTAAGCGGCAGCGTGAGCAAGAAGACCGACTACGTTCTCGCCGGCAGCGAAGCCGGAAGTAAACTTGAGAAAGCGAAAGAGCTAAATGTCAGAATCCTTAACGAGGCCGAATTTCTGAGTCTGCTTGGTTCTTGACCAAGGTTTTAACTGTCGAGACTGCGCGGCATTCTAGTCGAGAAAGCAACGTGACAGCGCGTGCTTTGCTGCGCTCAGGGCGCTCTTGATTCGATCCGCTTCTTTTTCAAGCGTAGACACAGCTCGTAAGGCTTCTTCGACATCGGTCCCAGCTAACCATTCCACGACCTTTTGCACATCCGCTGTGTTCTCACTAACAATTCCGTCGGCGAGACCCTGAAGGATACGAATCCTATGTTTGCAGTACATTCCGTTTTCACCCGCGGGACATGTGCAGTACGCCGATAAGTTTGTGCCGTCACGGCGACGAAATAAAACATTGTAAGGCTCGGGCGCCGATCCTTGTACCAAAAAAGCTATGGAGTTCTGAGCGGTATCCTTAGAATTACGAAGCCGGTACGTCCGTTTATTCATAGGGCAACCGTCAATCCATGTTGACTGACCTTCTTGCACTCTTAAAGGATCGTTAGGGAAATAACGAGGCAAATCCTGGCCCGCGGAGTTCCGGAAAATGCTCGCGCGCTAAGATCGATAACTACTGCTTCGGCGGGGCGGAGAGATTCAGCGGGATGCCGTGAGCGGGCGCGGCCAGCATCGGAAGTTGGCGGCCGTCGGGATACATCGGAATATTTTTGCTGGCCGGATGAACATCGGCCTGCACGTTGAAGGTGATTTTCTCGCCGCCGCGCACGACCGTGATCGGCACCGAATCGCCGGCGGTGATGAAGAACGACGCATCAAGAATGTCTTCCGGCTCGCGCACTTTTGTCCGCCCGATCTGCAATACGATGTCGCCTTCTTTCATGCCTGATTCCGCGGCGGGCGTTCCCTCGACTAAACCCGTGGTCACGGCACGCGAACCTTCGACCGCGCTGGCGGCTTCAGAAACGTTTGCGCCGATCCAACCGTGGCGCACTTCGCCAAAACGCACAAAATCAGTCCGGATTTTCTCGGCGGCTTCGATCGGCACGGCATAACATGAGGAACCGTTTTCGAGACTGCTGACGACGATCCCAACAACTTCGCCATTCAAATTCAGCAGCGGTGCGCCCGCTTCGCCGCGTTGGGTCGGTAGATTTACGCGCAGATGCGTCGTCGAAAAAAAGCGGCCGAGATATTTATGATCGAACCCGGCGATCATGCCGAAGCTCGGAGTTTTTGGCAGATCGAGCGGAAAGCCAATGGTCACGACCGGCGTCGCGACTTCGAGTTGGTCCGATTTGCCGATGGGCAATGACGGCGTGTTGAGATCGACCTTCAGCATGGCCAGACCGCTGCGGATATCGGCGATGACCTGCTTCGCCGGTAATTTTTTGCCGTCGACTTCAACGGTGAAATTTTCGCCTTCGCCGCCGACGGAGTAACAGGTGAAGAGCATTCCGGTTGGATCGACAAAAAATCCTGTGCCGACGATTTCGCTGTGCTCATCCATCGCGCGAATTTTCACGACGGCTTTGGCCGAACGTTCGAAAACGTCTTTTACTTCGCGACTGATGGAACTGGCAGATTGCTGCTCCTGCGTTTGCGCGAACGTGGTCGCGACGCAGAGACTGAGCGCGAACGCGGCTTTGCTCAAGCCGATCAAATGATTGCCCCCGGAAAAAACCGACGACCGCCTAAAACTTGAAGGTGGACTCATAACTCACGGGAACGCTGTCGAGCACGTAACGAGGTGGGTTCGCGGCCCGGTGAGTGCGGGCGCTTAAGTTAGAATTACGAAGTGGCCGTGCGCTGAGGACGCGCGCGGAAGCCGGCGAGGCCAGGCTCCAATCGGCATCCGTCACAACCGGCGCAGCGAATGTCGATCTTGCCTGCGCCGCGAGATTAGCCGGCTGCGGCGTTTGATAAACCTTGAGCGAAATAACAGCCGCACAAATGACCACCGCGGTCGCGGCCACCGGATACGAAGTCAACGTCGGGATGCTCAACTGCAACATGAAATCCTGTGCGCGTTGCAGGCAGATCCGCCAGAGCGGTTGGCGCAGCAACTCGTCGCGCTGCCGCCGATGAAACTCATGCAGGAAATTTTCGAAGTAAGCCGGCGGCGGCTGCTCGAATTTTTTCAGCCGCAGCAGCTTCCCGATTTCGATTCCGTTGTCGTCAAATTGGTCCATCGCAGTCTTGGTTATGTGACAGGGTTTTTGCGGAACTCTTCCAGATAATTCTGGAGTTGGCGGTTCGCGTAAAAGAGTCGGGATCGTACCGTGCCTTCGGAAACACGCAAGATTTTACTGATCTCGGCGTGCGGCATTCCTTGAATATGAAACATGGTAACCACAGCTCTGTGTTCTTCTGACAACTTCATCATGGCCTCGTTCAACCTTTTTTGCAGCTCGGACAGGTCGGCCTCGCGCACCGGGCTGCTGCTTTGGGTCAATTCCAGAAACTCTTTGTCGTTTTGAATGCTGGCATCGACATCGTCCAGGCTCAGGTTAAATCGCCGGCCGCGTTTCTTGAGAAAGTTTAACGTCATGTTCACCGCGATGGAATGGATCCAGGTGTAGAACGACGATTTGCCGCGGAAGCCGCGGATGGCTTTGTAGGCTTTCGAAAAGACATCCTGCAACAGGTCGTTCGTGTCCTCGTGGTTCGAGGTCATGTTGTAAACCAATCCGTAAAGACGCGGCGTGTATTTGACCACGAGCTGATCGAAGGCCGCGGCGTCGCCCGCTTGGGTGCTGGCGACCAGTTGTCGATCTTCGTCCGTGCGCGGTTGATCCATTCGCTCCTGCTTGCTCTTAGCACGCGAGGCCACGCCCGACGATAACAAATCCGTTAGGCGACGAGCAGGCGATAAAGTGAGCGCGGCATTCATCTTCTTCAATGGCGGAATTAATCTCGGCGATCTCGCATCGAGAGCAACCAGAGTAAGTTCCCGAGCGCGGCGATGAAGGCGGCGACGTAAGTCAGCGCGGCCGCGTTCAGCACTTTGTTTACTCCCGCCACTTCGTTCCCAGCCTGCACGATTCCCATTTGCTGGAGAATTATTTTCGCGCGGCGTGATGCATCAAACTCCACCGGAAGCGTGATCAACTGAAAGACGAGCAGGATGCTGTAGCAATAAATGCCGAGCGTGATCAGCCCGGTGATGTGAAAAAATATTCCGCCAAAGATCACGAACGGTAGCATTTGCGACGCCGCCATCGTCATCGGGACGATGGCCATGCGTGCTTTCAACGGCGCGTAGGCTTTTGCATGCTGGATCGCGTGGCCGGTTTCGTGCGCGGCGATGCCGAGCGCGGCGACTGAAGGCGTGTTGAAGACGTTACTGGAAAGGCAGAGAACCTTTTTTGACGGATCGTAATGATCGCCGAGAAAATCATTCGTCTCCACAACATCGACATCGTGGATTTGCGCGGCCTGCAAAATCTCCCGCGCGCACTCCGCGCCGGTAATGTTCGAGCTCGCTCGCACCTGGCCCCATTTACTGAATGCGCTCTTAACCCGGATTTGCGCCCAAATGCCGATGATCGCCGGCACTATTATATAGAGCAGCCAGTGATGACCTCCGCCGAATCCAATGGGGTAGAACATTCCTATCTTAGTGCGTCTGATTGATTAGACGCCCGCGTTCGCGGTTCGTTCAGATTTCCAATTGCTTCGGAAATCGCGACAGAATCTTGCAGCCACTTTTCGTGACCGCGACCACATCTTCAATGCGAACGCCGCCAAGCCCCGGGTAATACAATCCCGGTTCCACGGTTACCACTTGTCGATCTTGCAAGGTCACTTTCTGCAACCGCGGATATTCGTGAATCTCCAGCCCGAGCCCGTGTCCGGTGCCGTGAAAAAATCCGACATTCTTTCCCTTGCGCACTTCGGTTTTGTAACCGCGCTTGGCGAACAAATCCTGGATTGCTTTGTGAATCGTCATTCCATCCACGCCGGCTTTGATGCGTTTCAGCGCGAGTTCTTGTCCGGCCTTGACTGCGTCCCAAAGTTTTCGCTGCTCATCGCTCGCGCGGCCACGCAACACCGTGCGCGTGAGATCGCCAAAGTATCCCGTCTTCGCGTCGCGCGGGAAAACATCAAGAATGATCAACGAGTTCGCGAAGAGCGGGCCACTGCCGCGCTCGTGCGGATCGCATGCTTGATCTCCGCCGGCGACAATCGTGCCGCCGGGATTTCCGCCTGCGCGCAGAATGGCGGATTCGATTTCCGCGCGCAAAATTTCCGAAGTGAGCGGTTTGCCCGACCAACGCAATTTTTTTCCGGACCCGGGTTTGGAAGCTTTCAGAACTTCCATCGCGCGTGCCAGACCCGCTTCGGTGATGCGTAAAGCATGTCCGATCATCTTGAGTTCTTCATCCGTCTTCGCTTCGCGTTGCGGCCAGAAGGAACCATTGGTCGGCTTAAGATCGACATCTTCCTTGGCCAGCGCGCGCGCGTAGCCTAACGGAAAACTCGCCGGCACCGTGGTCGATTTTACACCGCGCTTGCGCAGAAAATGCGCGAGCACCTTCTCGTAAGGTGGCGATTGTCGATCTTTCCCCTGCACTTCGCGTTCGAGTTGATTAAAGGAAACAAACTCGTCTGCCGTCGCCTGTCTGCGTCCACGACCTATCTCCATCTCGCTCAGAACCAAAGTACGTTTCCCCTTTTGCTCTAAATAGATAAAAGGATCGGGCGCCCAAAAGCGCGTGGCGTAAAGCATGTCGGCGTCAACGTCGCTCGCCGCGACCATCAAGCGTGTTCCACTCTTGTTTCGTTTCATTTTCATCTCCTTCGTATTTCGAGTTGTCGGCGCAGAATCCAGTGAAGCAGTCCGAGTAGCGCCAATGTCGATCCAATCAAGACCAGCGTGTTAAACACAAAAACGTTCACCTTCATCCCGAGATATTTTTTCTCGGCGCCGAAGAAAACGTTCGGATGTCCGCCGCGCCGATAATCTTTCTGCTCCATCTCCGCGTTGGAAATGAGATCGGAAATTTTTTGGTTCACATAAAGCTGCTCGGCCGTGACCGGGCCGACCGCATCCTTAAATTGCGCGCGGTCGAACGGTTGTTTTCGATCGAGAACCTTGTCGATCAAATGCAAATAATGATTCAGATCGGGCGACGATTTCGCCTCCAGACCGGAAAGAACGGCGAGCGTGTCTTTCAATTCGTCAAGTCGCTTGTCACCGAGGGCGTCTTGTCGATGTTTCGCCACGAGCGTGTCGATCTCGCGTTGCGCGCGCTCTTGCCGGCGCGTGAGCGGATTGAGCTTCGCCTGCGCGACCACGAGCTCTTCGTAGGACCAGCGCATGGCGATGAACTGGCAGACGAACGGCACCTGCATTTTGCTGTCCATTTTTTTGCTGTGATCCTGCGTCGGATGCTCTTTAAACCAATGCGTCAGCGTGTAAACGAGCGCGAGGTTGCGATTCATGTCCTCATATTTAATGAGCGCTCCTCCCATGATGATCTGCGGAATGAGAACGAGCGGGACAATGTTCGCAGCGGTTTTGGGATCGGCGACGAGCGATGAAACGACGAGTCCGAGAGCAACGCCGCCCATGGCGGTCAGGAATACGACCCCGAGATCTACCCAAAACATCCCGCGGATTTGCAGGACGTAATTCGCGATGAGCACGAACAGGATGCATTGCACGAGCGCGAAAATGCCGAGCGTCGCCGTCTTTGAGATCACGTAATACGGCAGGCGCACGTTCAGGTTGCGCTCGCGTTGCAGGATGGTCCGGTCGCGAATGATATCGTCCGCACTGTTCGTTAGGCCGAGGAACATCGCGACGATGAGGCTGAGGAAGAGAAACGTCGGGATGTGATAAGCGGACGCGAAATCGTATTTGCCGCTGTCGGAATAGCGCAGAATGGTCGCGATCAACAACGCGAGTACCGGCGCGACGCCGAGCGTGATGATGACATTGGCCTTGTTGCGCAGCTTGCTGATGAAGGAGCGTTTTAACAGCGTGCGAAATTGCGTCCACTCGTCGTGCCAGCGAATCGGCGACCGCTTTCTTGTCTGCGTCGGCGCGATCGGCAACGCCACCATCGGCTCTTTGCGGAGCGAAACTTGTTTAACGTCCTGGATCAACCGGAAGGCTTCGTATTTGTCGCGCCAGAACTCCGGCGAATACCGTCGCGCCGCGACCAATTGGCCGCGCGTGTTCTCCTCATAAATAATGTCGCCACTCAAATCGCGCAGCGGCGTTTCCAAAACATCGAAAATAAATTCCGGCCGCGTCGTGCCGCAGGATGGACACGCGCCGAGCTCGGCGCCGAATTGATGCTGATGTTCCGCTTCCGCGAAATAACGGAGCATGTCCGAAGGCGTCCCGAAAAAGACAAGCCGTCCGCCTTTATCGAGCAGGATCGCTTTGTGAAACATCTGGAAGAGCTTCGAGCTCGGCTGATGGATCGTGACGATGATGATCTTGTTGTGCGCCATGCTGCGAATGATCTCGAGCACGTGCTCGGAATCTTTCGAGGAAAGGCCGGACGTCGGTTCGTCGAACAAATAAATGTCCGACATGCCGATCATATCGAGGCCGATGTTCAGGCGCTTGCGCTCGCCGCCGCTTAACGTTTTCTTCAACGCGCTGCCCACGACCGCGTCGCGGCGTTCGCCCAATCCGAGCTCGAGTAATTTTCCCTCGAGCCGGCGCATGCGATCGCGCCGCGATAAATGCGGCGAACGAATGGCCGCGGCAAATTGCAGGTTTTCGCCGATGGTTAAATGTTCGTCGAACGCGTCTTCCTGCGGCACGTAGCCGACATAACGTTTCAGGTGGTCGAGATTTTGGTAGAACGATTGCCCGTTGAGAAGGACCTGACCACTGGTCGGCTGCAATTGTCCGGCCAGCACTTTCAATAATGTGCTTTTCCCGCAGCCGCTCGCGCCCATCACACAAACCAGTTCGCCGCGGTTGATCCCGAATGAGATTCCTTCGAGGCCGACTTCGGCGTTGCCGAAGCGATGCGTCACCTCGTTCACTTCGAGACTGCGAATGATGTTCCGCTCTTCCTCGATGATGCGTTCGGAAAAGTTGCAGCGCAGAAATTGTCCGATGTCGATCCTGATGGTGTCGCCATCCTTCAATGGAGATGTCGATCTTACGGCCACGTCGCCGACCATGATGGGCCGGTCGGCTTCGATCACTTCCAATTGCCCGACGCGTTTGTCGTAGTCGCAAAAGATTTTCAACAACACGTCGCCGGCTGTTCCAGGCGAAAGCAAAATGTCGTCTTCCTCCAACAAGCTCGGATTGTTGGCGACAAGATACTCCGACTTCGACGCCTTGAGTTGGAACCGACCGCCGAGAGCACGCGCCCGACGGCGGAGATCGGTAAAGTCGAGCTCACTGTCGTTGTGAAAAATAATGCGATCGTCCAGCGTCGCTTCGACCTGGATGCCCGATTTTAACTTCGTTCCGTTCAATACTGCATCGACATCGCGCAATGCTTTTACTCGCACTTTCAGACCGAACGTGATCTCGAGCGCGCTCTCGCGGGTGCGTGCGCGTTCGAGCGCGACTTCATCCGAGTCTTTGTTTACCCGTACAAAAATCTGCGGCAGCGAAACATTTTTCTTGGCGTTGAAATAAGTGGCGACGTCTTGAAACGTGAGCACCTGGTCGCCCACGAGAATGCGTTGGCCGGGATAGATTCGGCAAAAACCGCCGCGCACGAGCGGTCGGCCGCGCACGGAAACATTTTGCGCGCTGTAATTTTTTAGCAGGATCAGATTGTGATAACGAAACGCCAGCAACCGATCGTTGCCCGTTAGGCTCTTCAGTGTCACATCGGCTTTGCTGTTGGTGCCGAAAGAGAGTGATTCGAGCGGAGAAGCACCGCGCTGATAAATGGACGGATCCGAATCTTCCGACGCGTTTAGTTGATAAACGATGTCGATGGCCTGCGCTGCCATCCCGAGTTGCGACATGAACGAGTAGAACGCAACGACCTGTTCCTGCTTTAATCCCGCTTGCGAAATCAAATCGTAAAGCTGCACCCCGAGCATGATCTTCCGCTCTGTGCCTAACTGGACGCTGAGCTTCTGCGCCATGGCCGAAAGGTCCTGCTGCTCGTACAGGGCCTGTCGAAAAAGTTGGCGCAGCTCCGAGTAAACCGCTTCCGGATAATCGTAACGCAGGAAGCCTAACGAGGAATCGATCTCCTCTTCCAGGAGGACGCCGTCCGCTTTGGAAAAGCTGGCCAGCACTTGAATCAGCAACGGCAAAAGATTCGGCCCTTCCGAAACGCTGCGCGGTTTGCGCAGGGCGCGCCGCATCCAACGCCGGCCCTTTCGCTGCATGCGATAGGCGAACGGCGTCACCTTTTGGACAGCGCGATCAATTCTGTCCGCGACCGATGTTACAAGCTGCGTCATCTAAATGTTGGCATCGAAACTACCGTAACGCCTGAACGTTTCAACGCCCCACCATGTCGATCTTGCAAGATGTCGATCTTATGACCGGCCTGGCTCCTGCTCATTTTGCATTGAGAAATCTTCATGTTAGCCTCCATTCCCTCCTCGAACTCTCATTCCGATGGCTAATTCCGATCGCAACTCCCCAAAAGACAACAAGCGCGGCACCGAACCCACTTTTAATTGGCGCGGCGTCGTCCTCGGTCTCGTCGGCATCAGCCTGCTCGGCCTCGCGCTTTTTGTGCGCGGCAACGGCTACGCCAATATCGAAGACGTCCCCTACAACAAATTCCTCGAACTGATCGACAACAAGCAGGTCGTTAAGGACGACAAAAATTTTCCGCTCACGCTGGTGGTGCAAGAAGGTCAACCGACGCAGGCGTTGGTTGGATATTATCGCAAGCAAACTGCGGGCGCGGAGCAGGCGGTGAAATTCCGCACCACCATCTATCTCAACTACAACACAAACCTGCAGGAGAAACTGGCCGCGGCCGGACTTCAGCCCGCCATCCGCATGGATTCGAATATCCTCGGGCAGACTTTGCTCGGCTTCGCGCCCATCGCGCTTTTCCTTCTCGTTCTCTACTTTTTGTTCCGCCAGCAAATCCGCATGGCCGGAAAGGGCGCGCTCAATTTCGGCAAATCGAAAGCGCGCATGCTCGCGCGTGACAAAAATAAAATCACGTTCAAGGACGTCGCCGGCGTGGAAGAAGCGAAAGACGAAGTGCAGGAACTGGTCGAGTTTTTGCGCGACCCGAAAAAATTTCAGAAACTCGGCGGCCGAATTCCAAAAGGCGTTTTGCTGGTCGGTCCTCCCGGAACCGGAAAAACTTTACTCGCGCGCGCCATTGCCGGCGAAGCCGACGTTCCGTTTTTCTCGATCAGCGGATCTGATTTCGTCGAGATGTTTGTCGGCGTCGGCGCATCGCGCGTGCGCGACATGTTCGAGCAAGGCAAGAAATCCGCGCCTTGTATTATTTTCATCGACGAAATTGACGCGGTCGGTCGTCATCGCGGTCACGGCGTCGGCGGCGGACACGATGAGCGTGAGCAAACACTGAATGCGTTGCTGGTGGAGATGGATGGGTTCGATACGCAGGAAGGCGTCATCATCATCGCCGCAACCAACCGTCCTGACGTTCTCGATCCCGCGCTATTGCGACCCGGTCGCTTCGATCGACAAATCACCGTCAATCTTCCCGACGTAAAAGGCCGCGAAGAAATTTTGCGCGTGCATTCCAAGAAAGTGAAGCTCGCGGAGGGTGTCGATCTTCAAGTAGTCGCGCGCGGCACGCCCGGTTACTCCGGCGCTGAACTCGCGAATGTGATCAACGAAGCGGCATTACTCGCCGCGCGTCGCGGATTAAAAGGAATCACGCTCGCGGAATTGGAAGAAGCGCGCGACAAAGTCCGCTGGGGCAAGGAGCGCCGCAGCATGGCGCTGAGCGAAAAGGAAAAAACGAACACGGCGTATCACGAAGCCGGTCACGCTTTGCTGCTTGAATTGCTCCCGAACACCGAGCCGCTCCACAAAGTCACCATCATTCCGCGCGGCCCTTCGCTAGGATCGACAATGTGGTTGCCGGAAGAAGACAAATACACCAATCGCAAAAACGAATTGCTCGCCGGTCTCGCGGTCAGCATGGGCGGTCGCGTCGCCGAGGACCTTGTTTTCGGCGACATCACCAACGGCGCACGCGGCGATATTAAAATGGCGACTGCGATCGCACGTCGCATGGTTTGTGAATGGGGCATGAGTGAAAAAATGGGCATGGTCGAATACGGCGAACACGAAGATTACGTTTTCCTCGGCCGCGATATTTCGCGCGCGCGCGATTACAGCGAAGCGACTGCCGAACAGATCGACCAGGAAGTGCGCAAACTTCTCGACGACGCTTATCAAACCGCCAAGCACACGCTGACCGCGCATCGCGACACGCTTGAAGTCATCGCCAAAGCCTTACTCGAATACGAAACGCTCGACGGCCCGCAGATCAAAGAAATCGTTGAGCACGGACGGTTGTTAAATCCTCCGCCGAGTCTTCCGCCGCCGACGACCGGGCAAAAAACGCCAACCGAAAAACCGCCCAAACAAGTTGTCGTCGCGCCTGACGTTGCTCCGCCGCTTCCGGGCGCGTTAGGCGGCGCGCCGGCGTAATGTCCTCTGGATTAGACGGAGTAATTCCGCCTAATTCTCGTTAGATGCTTATGTCACGGCGCTTAATTGTTACCGTGCTGTTGGCCGCTGCGCTGGTTGCAACCACGCTGCACGCAGCACCGCCGCATCAGCCGTCCCGCGGTATCACCGCTGGTGGTCGGGTTATTACATCGCCATTTGGTGTCTGGCCGCCGTGGCGCGCTGACATCATTCGGCAAGTAAAGGCGCATTATCCCGACGCACTACGCGCACAGCATCCTGTGGTGACCGGTTTCTTCCGCATCATCTTGGATCTTCAAACAGGTCATGTTAGGCACGTCGTGGTAGCGCGGTCATCCGGGTATCCGGCTGGTGACGCCAGCATCATCGCCGCATTGCAGCAATGGCAGTTTCGGCCCAATCGATGGCGAGAGTTCGAGGCTGAAGTGAGTATAGGCATCGGCAGCAAACCCCCAGCATCTAACCAAGCGATGCAGCCAACCGCTGGCCGCTCCGTGTTCTAGCTTCAGATGACTTCAACACTTCCATTGCAATTCACGCTCGTCCTCGCCAGCGGTGACTGATCTTGTGTCTCGTTAGGTCAAAACTATCGCCGCACGTGATCGCCGTCGTGCGTCTTCACTTCGTGCCGCTGCTTATCGACGACCCGGCGCAATTCGCCCTCCATCGTTTTGAAGGCGTCGTGAATCACTTTCGTTAGGGCTTCGTGCGCGCCGTTGTTCATTTGTTTTTCGTCGGCCACGAGCTCATGTCGCGGCGCCACCGTCACATCGATGCGGCAACGAAAAGGATTTCCTTTTTGATGGGTGTGATTGGTCTGCTCAATCGCCACATCGCAGCGGTTAATGTGATCGCAAAACTTTTCCAGCCGGGTGGCGTGCTCGAGAACGAGATTGTCGATCTTGTCTGACTTTTCCAAACCGCGATAAGTGATTTTGACGGGCAGTTGCATAATGAGTTAGACAACTTACGCCTTGCTGCTGATCACGCGCGAACGAAAAAATTAGATCGGTTGCAGCGAGCGAAAATGTGACGGCAATTTCGCCGGCTCGATTTTCACCAAATCCGATTTCACGTGTTCGACGATGCGGTCACGAATGTTGCCCGGCAAAAGATCGACAATCGCTCCGTGGATGTCGGACGCCGCGGCGAACGACCACGCTTCCACGCCATCGCTGTTCACGATCTTCACGATTTGATCGGCCAGTTGTTTGTAAATGCGGCGCTCGGTTTCGGTTTCCAATTTACTTTCGCCGAATGACGCGCCGGGACGCGTGCCGTCAGTGTGGCGGCCGGCGAGATCGGTTAGCTTGTCGCTCATTCGCCCGTGCGCATCGGTGACGTCAAACGCTTGCACCAGTTGCAAGCTGGCGCCGCGCGTCGGCGTTTCCTTTACCTTGTACGCTTTCAAACTGCCGCGGTCGGTTACGATGATGAGAGAGCTCGGTGTCATAAGATGAATGACGAATTGGGACGTAGGAAAAAACGCCGATGTATTTCTATATTTGAATTCGCCCGGCGCCGCAACCGTGCGCGGCAAAAGATTTATCGCACAAAGGCCACCAAGGTCACAACGGTCCCATCTTGATTCAAAAAATTCCTTTGTGCACTTCGTGTCCTTTGTGCGAGACCTCTTAACTTTTCTTGCGCCCAGCGCGTTCTTCCTCGGCGCTGATCGCCGGAAATTCAACCGGCCGCCGCTTCCACGATTCCTGCCGGGCGCGCGCTTGGTCGCCGCTGGTCAATCGCAGCAAACACGCACTGCGCTCGCTAAGATCGACATCGTCACCCGAGGCCACCTTCTTCGCTTTCTTGAGGAATCCGTCTTCGGAAGTCGTATCGAGAATCATTTCCCACTCCAGATGTTCTTCGCCCGGCATAACGAACGGTATTGGTTCGAAGTGCGCATTGATCAAAAGCAAAAAGGTGTCGTCGCGAATCGGTTCTCCCTGAAAACTCAGAACGTCGACGGTGTCGCCGCTAAGTAGCATCCCGAGACAACGCACGAACGGCGACGCCCACTCTTCGTCGCTCATCTCGTTACCGCCCGGATTGAACCACATCACATCCCTGATCTCGCTTCCACGGATCCGCCGGCCCTGGAAAAATTTCGGCCGTCGAAAAACCGGATGGTCTTTACGAAGTTGGATTAGACGCTTCGTGAATTCGAGTAATCGATTCTGCTCCTCGTTGCGCTCCCAGTTAAACCAACTGATTTCGTTGTCCTGACAATAGGCGTTGTTGTTTCCGTTTTGCGTCCGGCCGAATTCGTCGCCGCCCGATAACATCGGCACGCCTTGCGATAAAAAGAGAGTGGTCAGAAAATTTCGCCGCTGTCTCCGGCGCAAGATGTCGATCTTCGGATTGTCGGCCGGCCCTTCCGCGCCGCAATTCCACGACTGATTATTATTGTCGCCGTCCTGGTTCTTCTCGCCGTTCGCTTCGTTATGCTTGTCATTGTAGCTGACGAGATCGTGCAACGTGAATCCGTCATGCGCGGTGATAAAATTCACGCTCGCGTAGGGACGCCGCCCATCGTGCTGGTACAAATCCGGACTCCCCGTTAGGCGATACGCCATCTCGCCGATTTTCCCTTCGTCGCCTTTCCAATAGCTCCGCACCGTGTCGCGATATTTCCCGTTCCACTCCGCCCACAACACCGGGAAATTTCCGACCTGATAACCGCCGTCGCCCACGTCCCACGGTTCCGCGATTAACTTCACCTGCGACAAGATTGGGTCCTGGTGAATGATTTCGAAAAACGCGTGCATTTTGTTCACGCCTTTTTCATCGCGCGCCAAGGTTGATGCGAGATCGAATCGAAAACCGTCCACATGCATTTCGAGCACCCAGTAACGCAAACTGTCCATCACCAGTTGTAGCGTGCGCGGATGCAAAAGATTGAAGGTGTTCCCGGTGCCGGTGAAGTCGAGATAGAAGCGCGGATTTTCCGTGAGCAACCGATACGAGGCAATGTTATCGACGCCGCGAAAACTCAGCGTCGGTCCGAGATGATTTCCTTCGGCGGTGTGATTATAGACAACGTCGAGAATCACCTCTATGCCGCTGGCGTGGAGATTGCGCACCATCGATTTAAATTCCGTGACCTGCTCGCCCATCTGGCCGCTGCTTGCGTAGTCGCCGTGCGGCGCGAAGAAACCGATGGAGTTGTAGCCCCAGTAATTAGTTAGGCCACGGTCGACCAAAACCTTGTCGTCGATGTGCGCGTGCACCGGCAACAACTCCACCGCCGTCACGCCGAGTTTTTTCAAATAATCGATCGCCGCCGTGCTGCCGAGACCGGCATAAGTGCCGCGCAAATTCTTCGGCACATCCGGGCATTCTTTGGTGAAGCCCTTCACATGCACTTCGTAGATCGACGATTCCGCCAGTGGAATGCCGAGACGTTTGTCATCGCGCCAATCAAAAGCATTATCGATCACGACCGACTTCGGCATGCCCCACGCGTCATCGCGGAAATCGCGCGCCAGATCTTCCGACTTGTCGCCGACCACGTAAGAAAACATTTCGTCCGACCAATTCACATTCCCCGCGATCGCTTTTGCGTAAGGATCGAGCAGCAGCTTTGAAGAATTAAATCGCAGCCCGCGTTCCGGATCGTACGAACCCGAAACGCGAAATCCGTAGAGCTGTCCCGGCCGCGCATCCGGCAAAAAGACGTGCCAGACCTGGTCGGTGTGCTCCGTCATCGGGATGCGAATATTTTCCTGACGCGCGTCCAGATTATCGAACAGGCAAAGATCGACACTGGTCGCCATCTCGGAGAAGAGCGCGAAGTTGACGCCGTTGCCGAGCCACGTCGCGCCGAGTGGGTACGGATAGCCGAGCCAGATTTTTACCGGAGTCATAAAAACGAATCGCTTCTATCCACTACGCGGCTCGGGTCTGCAATGGATGAATCGAATCATGTGTCGCGTATTGTAAGATCGACATATGTATTCGCTGCCCGATCCGGTTTTTCTCGGCGCGATTTACGGCATCTCCGAAATCGCTTTGGCAATCACACGCCGCTCCGGAAGACAAAGCCAATCGCGCGATCGGCATTCGCTCGCGCTGCTTTGGCTCGCCATTCTCGTCAGCATCACGCTCGCGATAATTTCCGCGCGACTCTTTCCCGCGGCGGCGCTGCCGCATTCACGCGCGTTTTATTTTCTGGGCCTGTTTCTATTTGTCAGCGGCATTGTCTTGCGCTGGTATGCGATCGCGGTACTCGGAAAATTTTTCACAGTCGATGTCGCGATTGCGAATCAACACCAACTCATCGACTCCGGCCCGTACCGATTTGTCCGACATCCTTCCTACACCGGCGCGCTCATCGCCTTCCTCGGTTTCGGACTTTGCCTCGACAATTGGTTGTCGATCTTATGTGTGTCGGCGCCGATCTTCGCCGCATTTCGCTGGCGCATTCAAATTGAAGAGAGCGCACTTCTCGACGCGCTCGGCGACGAATATCGCGTTTACACCGCGCGCACGAAACGTTTGCTCCCGTTTCTTTATTAGACAGCCTGCGACTTTCGTTACAAACCGCGGAGCGCGCGCATCGCTTGCTCCACGTTGCTCGGCCGCAAAATGATGACGCACTTGGACGCGTCTGCGCTCGACGACAGATACACCGATTCAATATTGATCTCCGACTTGGCGAGACGTTCCGCGACCTTCGCCAGCATCCCGGGCTGATTGCCGCCCTCGATCAGGAGGACATCGGTTTGCACCGCCACCGCGCCCATCTCGTTCAGCAGCTTCAACGCTTTCGGCGAATCGCTCACCACCATTCGCACCAGCATCTCATCTCCGCGCGCTCCCGAGGTGGCTCCTTCCGTTCCCAACGCCTCGATATTAATCTTCGCCTTGGCCAACTCCTCACACACGCGAGCCAACGCACCGGGCCGATGCTCGATGTAGATCGCAAGTTGTGCCGCCGTGCTTAAAGAAAGTTTTGCGCTCATGTCCTCCCTTTATAAATCCCACCGCGCCCTTCGCGCAAGATCGACATGAGAATCTTCGCCGCATTCGACGTTGAACGTTGAGCGCCTGCCGCGCCGTAGGCTTGCCGAAGGCGGGTTGAGCGTTGAGCGTTTGCCCCTCCGCGATGAATCCTAACAAATCCGAACCGGCCTCCCGCCGCATCGGCCTCACCACCGCCTCCGCCATTGTCATCGCCAACATCATCGGCACCGGCGTCTTCACCAGTCTCGGTTTTCAATTGCCGCAAATCCATTCCGGCTTCGCCCTGCTGATGTTGTGGATCGTCGGCGGCATCGTCGCGCTTTGCGGCGCGCTTTGTTACGGCGAGCTCAGCGCCGCGCTCCCGCGCTCCGGCGGCGAATACCATTATCTCTCGCGCATTTATCATCCCGCGCTCGGCTTCATGGGCGGCATTGTCTCAGCCACCGTCGGGTTCGCCGCGCCCATCGCCCTCGCTTCGATGGCGTTCGGAAAATATTTCCACGGCGTTTTCAATCTCGGCTCGCCCCTTTTTCTTTCCTTCGCCATGGTCTGGATCGTCGCGCTCGTCCACCTTTCGAATCTTCGCGTCGGCAGCGCGTTCCAAAATCTCTGGACGCTTCTCAAAGTTGTTTTGATCGCCGCCCTCATCGCCGCCGGTTTGCTTGTCGATCCAAAACAACCGCTCACGTTTCTGCCTCAGCCCGGCGATACGATGTCGATCTTCGCCGGGCCATTCGCTGTCGCTCTCGTCTTCGTCATGTATTCCTACTCCGGCTGGAACGCGGCCGTTTACATCACCGGCGAAATCGAGCAGCCGGAAAAAAATGTTCCCCGCTCACTTTTGTTAGGCACACTTCTCGTCATCGTCATCTACACCGCGCTTAATGCCGTCTTCCTCCTGGCCGCGCCACAAAACGAAATGAGCGGCCAACTCGAAGTCGGATTGGTCGCCGGCAAACACATCTTCGGCGAAAACGGCGGCCGCGTAGTCGGCGCCATCATTTGCATTGGCCTCGTCTCCGCCATCAGCTCGATGACGTGGCTCGGCCCGCGCGTCATCATGGCGATGGGAGAAGATCACTGGCTGCTCCGACTGCTCGGCCGCAAAAATAATCGCGGCGTTCCCGTCAACGCCGCGCTCCTCCAATTGCTCATCGTAAATCTCTTGCTGCTCACAAAAAGTTTCGAGCTCGTCGTCGTTTACATCGAGTTCAGTTTGCTGCTCTGTTCATTGCTCACCGTGGTGGGTGTCATCGTGCTGCGCTGGACACATCCGGAACTTTCGCGGCCTTATCGCGTGTGGGCCTATCCGTTGCCGCCGCTCATCTTCGCGTCCATCACCGTTTGGATGATGATCTATCTCTTGCGCTCGCGCCCAACTGAATCATTATCCGGTCTTGTCACCATGCTCGCCGGATTTGTCCTGTATTATTTCGCGGGAAAGCGGCACACCTCAATCTCATGAAGATCGTTCTTAGCCTAACGACGGCTGTAATCACGATGTCGATCTTGGCCGCGCCGGCCGAGGCTCGCCGGCGTCCGGCCCAAAGCGCGCCGCAAGTTTCCGCAGTGCCGGCACAACCGCCGCCGCCGCCGCCGGACGACACCGCGAAATTTCTCGCCGGCATGCCGCTTCCGAAAAATTCACCGCTCGCGCCGCTCGAGCAGGATCCGGCCTGGAAACAACACGCCGCTTATTTCGAAAAAGCTTTCGCCAAATTAAACAACGGCAAGTTGCAGAAACTGCGCAATTGGCAAAACACATTTCTGCCCGAATCAAAAGATCCGCTGCCGGTCGCCTACTACATGTTCAGCGGTCCCGACTTTCTTTTCGTCGATCAATTTTTTCCGAACGCGTCCGTTTACATCATGTGCGGCAAAGAATCGATGGGGCCGCCGCCGGATCCTTTGCGCGTGAACAGCCTCATCAGCGCGCTCGGCAATTTGGAAAACGCGATGAAATCGTCACTCACCACCACCTACTTCATCACCCAGGATATGAAGGTCGATCTGCAGCAGCAAAATCTCAACGGCACCTTGCCGATCCTCTACGTCTTTCTCGCGCGCGCCGACAAATCCATCACCGAGGTCACATTCATTTCGCTAAATCGCGGCGGCGATTTTCAGGAAAGCGCGCCCGGCCGCGGTGGCACACCCGGCGTGCGCATTTCGTACATCGACAATCGCACTCACCGGAAGCAGACGCTCTTTTATTTCACCACCGATATTTCTGACGGCGGCATCGCTTCCAGCCCGGCCTTCATGAATTTCTGCCACCATTACGGCGTCGGCGGCAGCTTTTTGAAATCGGCCTCCTATCTCATGTTCGAAAACGGCTTCGCCCGCGTCCGCGATTTCATTCTCGATCACAGCAACATCATCGTGCAGGACGACTCCGGAATTCCCGTCGCCCATTTCAATCGCGCCAAATGGAACCTGCGCGTCTTCGGCAGTTACGTCGGCCCGATCGACATCTTCAAACAACATTTCCAAGCGCAACTGCGCGATCTCTACGCGCCCGGCACCGCGCCGCCCTTCGGCATCGGCTTCGGCTACCAATGGGATTTCCGCAAAAGTAATCTCATCGTCGCCACGCGGAATTGATTTTGCGGCCAATGTTGCCGCTGATGTTGTAGCTGCCGCCGTCACTGGCGGCAGAATCATTGCATCGTCCTGCGCGCTGCGATACGATCCCGACATCGTTAGGCAACGTCGTGCTCGAAAATGAAAATCAAAATAAACCTGGTTCACGTCTGTCTAGCGCTGGCTTTCGCGGTAGTGGCCGCCGCGCAATCCGATACTCGCTTTGATGGAACATGGGTTGGAATAGAAACGCTCACGCCCAGTTCAAAAGTTAATCCGACGTTGCAGAAATCATTTCCGTCGCGTGGCCGCGCCATCATCGTCATCGCCGAAAATGCGAAGTTGTTAGGCGTGGTGCAGGGACGTTGCCCCGGCCGCTATGACAAAGTGCGCCGCGATGGTGATGTGCTCAAATGCAGCGCGGGCGATTGCGCATTCGCGCTCACGTTGTCGCGAGATGGCAAAACGTTAGTGGAAACAGGCTCCTGTAAAATTGTCAGCGAATGGCTGTTTAATATGAATGGCGCGCATATCCCGGTGACGTGGCTCCCGCTTGACATCAACGGCGAATTCCACCGCGCAAAATAACTGCATCGTGCCGCCGATGTTGTAGCTGCCGCCGTCACTGGCGGCAGACCCCGAGCAAGAACACACACTGATTCTGCCGCCAGAGCCGGCGGCAGCTACAACTACTCGCGAAATCTTCGGAACCACGGATACGGAAACGAATCTCCCGGACAATCCGTGCCCCAGCGCGGCGGGTTCGCTTCGCGATGCGGCTTCACCACCGGATAGTGATTGTCGATCTTGCCGCAACGTTGCCGCAGATAACGAATTAGTTCCTCGCAACAATCGAGCTGCGCCCGCGTCGGTTGGTCGCGATTGAAATCGCCGACCAGACAAATTCCGAGCGCGATGTTGTTCAGATAATCGCTGTGCACATGGCCGCCGTTAATCTGCCGCCGCCACCGATCACCCACTTCGATCTGTCCGTTGCCTGTCGATGTCCCGTTCCCGATGACGAAATGATACGCCAGCCCATTTTGCATGTGGCGCACATGCTTATGGTAGTAATCGAACACGCGCGCGTTGCCCTGCCGCGTGCCGCTATTGTGCACGACAATCATTTGCCAACGCGGATTCCGTCGGTCTGCCGGCGCGCGATCGATCTCCGCGCGCACTGAGCGCGTCAGATAACGAAAGCCCGCGCCGCTGCTCGTGCTGCCACTGCTGCGCCCGCCGTCGCCGAACAATCGCGACCAAAATCCGCGCGGACGATCGTAGCCACTTTTCTCGATCGTTAATTGCTCGGGCTCTTCCACCGGCGGCGCGACAAATGTAGATGTCGATCTTGGCGCAGGCGGCGCGCTCGGAGTTGGAACCGACAACGCATTCGGCGCTGATGCGGAAGGTTCGGTCGAAGGAGTCTCCGAAGGTTTCGGAGAGCTGCGCTTCGTTGGGGCCGGCGTCTCATCATCTTTCGGCGTCGGTTTTTTCTTCGCCTTCCCTTTTCCTTTTTCTTTCGCGGCGGCTGTTTTCTTTTTCGCCGACTTCGAAGGCGAAGCGCTCGGCGATTTCTTCGGCTTCGGTTTCGGCGTCGCTTCCGATTCGTCCGGCGATTCCGTCGGCTTCGCTTTCACCGCCGAACTCTTTTTCTTCGGCGAGGGACTGGGCGATTCGTCGTCCCTGTTGTCCGGCGTTTCCGATGGTTTCGCTTTTGGCTTCGGCGATGGCGAAGTTTTTTTCTTCGCGCTTTTCTTTTTCGGCGTCGGTGATTCGTCGGGAGACGGTGACGCCGCCGCATCTGCTTTGCGGATCTCGAGCGGCTTTTGTTTTACCTCATCGCTTTGCTGCCCGTAGAGAATCGTGGCGATGACCGCGCTCATCGCGCAGAGCGTTGAAAGCGAAACCCGGAGACGCACCACTGACGCGCAGCGTAACAGAGCCGGAGAGCCGTTCAACTCGCGAAAACTCTTTCGCCTCAGACCGGCTGCGCGACCGGCTCTTCCGGCGCGGGAGCGATGCGAGCCTGATGTTCGCGCCTAACGATCGCGTTCAATTTTCCGCCGACCAGAACAAGCAAACACGTCAGATACATCCACGTCAACAAAACGATGAGCGATGCCAGCGCGAGGTAGGTCGGATTGTAGCGATCGTATCGCGCGACATAGATTTGGAAAAACTTCGTCACGATGATCCAACCGACGGAGAAAAAAATCGCGCCGGGAAGCGCTTGTCGCACCGTGAAATAATTGTGCGGAGTGAGCAGATAAAGCGCGAGCGCGAGCAAAGTCAGCGCCAGCGCCGTGAAAGGAAGATTCAGCGCCGCGACCCATTCCTGCAACGGCACCGCTAGTTGAAAATTCACTTCCGCTATTCCGGCGAGCGTTTCTCCAAACACGGCCGCGGTGAAACAAATCAGGATCGTGATTCCAAACCAGAAGAGCATGAAAAACGAGATGATGTATTTCGACCACCAGTTTGTTTCTTCGCGCACGCCGCCCGTTTCACTTAACGCGCGCGATATTGTCGCGATGAAAACGGTGCCGAAATAAATTCCAAAAATAATTCCAGCA
>JBBROO010000044.1:0-25317 GCA_038229295.1 Chthoniobacterales bacterium
ATCTTGCCTTCGCCGAATATTTCCAGCGGCGAAAAGAGAATGCAGACGCGCTCGCCAACCTCGCTGTCGACAATTTCATCGAGATGCGCGACAAAACCGCGTCGAAGACATTTCGCGCGAAAAAGAAACTCGATCATTTGCTCGAGGGTTTGCTTCCCGGAATTTATTTGCCGCTCTACACCATGGTCACGTTCACGCGCATTCCCTACGCCGAAGCCGCACGGCGCGCGCGACTCCAAGACCGCATCGTCTATGTCGGCCTTGTTTTTGTAGGAGCGCTGATTGTAGCCTCGTTGATCGTTCTCACTTTCCAGCGACCATGAAGATCAATGTTCTAACCGCGCGGTTTGCCGCTCTGCTGGCAGTGACGTTGTTGACTGCCAGCTGTCAGAAGACGGGAAAACTTTCGCCCGAATTGGAGGCGCGATTCGAGAAAGAGGGAATCGCGCACCGGGCGGACGATCTTACTTTCCGCCGCACGCGTCCCGCCGGTCAACGTGACTCAGGGTGGAATGAGAAGCGGGCTTCCATCATGGTCACACGCGAAAGCGTTTTTCTTCATGTGAACGGAAAGCCGCTGGTGGAGATTACTCCACGCTCCACCGGATTTTATGAGGTCCGGCGCGATCACGATCGCATCAGCCTCCACGCCGGCAGCGGTAAATCCGCGCTGAGCTGGTCATTTCGACCGCCCGATAATGCCGACGCATGGGCGGTCGACATCCGGAGCGTGATCAAGAATGCCAAGACCCGTTAGGCCGCACCCGCGCGCTTTTCTACGGTTGTACTTTCGCGGTTTGCTCCCGTGACTCTTGAATTCGCACCGATCGGCGCGGGTGGGCGTCAAAAAATTCGGCGACTTCACCGTGGACCTCATTCAGCGCCAGCGCATTGAAACGGTGGCCTTGGCCCGGATAAAAGTGCGTCTTAACATCCGATTTTTTCCGGCGTAATTCGGACAGCAACGACCGCGCGTATTTCTCCAAAGGAACGCGTTGATCGAGGACACCATGAACCACCAGCGTCGGGGGCATTGCTCCGATGCGCTCGTTTTGGTTATTCCAAATTCCGCCAGCATGTTCCGCCACCGCGGCCACGTCGTTGTTATCGGAAGCGGCGGCGACCGCGAGAAAACCACCTAACGAATAGCCGTAGAGGTAAGTCGGAAACCCGTGCGAGCGAGTTAAGCGCGTGTGTTCGATTCCTTTTTTAACCGTGTCGAGCCAAACCGTAAAGTTGCCTTGCATGTTGCGATCGAGCGCAAACAAAGTGCCGGTTCGTTCGAAGTAGTGGATCAAAGAAACGTCGTAACCGTTTTCCGCCAATGACCGCGCGATGCGCCGCATTTTCGGGCCATCTAACAAAATGCCGCCCGCGCCATGCAGCACCACCGCAGTCCCTTTCACGACGGTATTCGATGGCGGTGTGAAAAGATCGACATGGATAAGTCGACCACCTGCTGCGTAGCTATCTCGCGAAACATGAATCGCCGAAGACGCCGCTCTTGATTTCGCGCCGAGCAGCCCGAGAATCATAATCGCCAAGTGGGTTCGGACGCGCATCGGACAGACTCCACGCGGCTTGACGGGAATTCAAACACAGGCGTCGCACGATTTTCGCGACATCATCAATTGAATTGTCTTCGCTCCTCTCGCTCATTAACCTTTATTAAAATCCTTCAATATGAGCGATACCTACGTCCCACTGATCAGCTCCGGCACTGCCGGTCCACTCGGCGTCCTGCATCTCCCGCGTCTCTGGCAGAAAGTCTCTCTCGAAGCGGCGGGCAAGCTCGCTCCCGGTTATCCCGGAATGGGCCGGGGCTACGACGCCATGACTTGTGCCGCGCTCGGGCTCGATGAACAGTCGGTCCAAGATTTCATCAAGCAGAACAAGCCGACGTATCCAGAATTTGAAGCCTGGGTAAGGAAGAATGCGAAGTCGCTAAATCCTCAGGCGATCGAGAAGCATAACGCTGCGGTGCGCGGTTATATTCACGATGACGAAACGCGAAAGGGTATTTTGGGTGCGTGCGGCATTGCCAACGACGACTCTGCGGCCAAGGACGCGGTGAACCTAAACAATCTTGACGACTGGCACGCGTTTCATCAGGCCGTCCTGAAATAATCCGAAGCCGGATTGGCATTTCCGATCCCGGATCGCACACACGCAAACGCGCGCACGCGCACACGCACCCGCGCCCCGCGCAGACACACACACGCCCCGCCCAAAACGGCGCCAGTTAAACTTGACTGGATAAACCAGTCGAGTTTACAACCAGACGTGATTGGACATGAAAGCTAATGAAACCACGGCTTGAACTTCCACACGCGCACGCGCGCGCGGGGGCGGAAGTCTGTGGCACAGTCAGTCCAACGCACGTCTCGCGGCTGCTCAAAACGGCGCCAGTTACACTTGACTGGTTAAACCAGTCGAGTTTATAACCAGACGTGATGAGACGGGAAAGCTAATGAAAGCGCAGTGTGAAGTCCTCGATCTGCTATTTCCGAAAGTCCGCGCCGAGATCCTGCGGTTGCTTTTCTTCAACCCCAAAAAGCAGCGCTACGTTCGCGAGCTGATGAGCATGAGCGGACTCGCCCTCCGCACGATTCAAGAAGAGCTCGCGAACTTGAGCGCCATCGGCTTGGTCACCAGTTGGTCCAATGGATATCACCGGTTCTATCGTGCAAATCGAGATCACCCCCTCTTCTCGCATGTGCGAAGCATCGTCCAAACAACCGCGCGCCTTCCTCGCGCGAAACTTCCGGCGCACCGCCGACGACGCGCTCGCCCGTAAGAGCGAGCGGGAGTAATCC
This sequence comes from Chthoniobacterales bacterium, assembly GCA_038229295.1. Lineage (GTDB taxonomy): Bacteria > Verrucomicrobiota > Verrucomicrobiia > Chthoniobacterales > UBA10450 > JAJPGZ01. The sequence continues at coordinate 2,817 of JBBROO010000044.1, forward strand.
TGCCCGATCACACTCGACTGGATAAACCAGTCGAGTTTCCTACGCGGCTTTGGAGGTGGCGAGATAAATATGCCGAGGCGCACGAGGAGCGACGTCGACCAAGTGCTCGATCTCCAAAGGAGCGTCGACGCGACATTGCCGGGCGCACGCCATCGGGCGCCGCTAAATCTCACCGGCTCCAATAGCTTGCCACTTTTTCAGGGCTACTACGTACGGTGCAGTCAAAAACTCGACTGGTTATCCAGTCGAGTTTAAGGCGAGCGCTGGAGGTTTATTCTTGATCTCTGCCGGCGGCATCGTCATCAGCACGATCGCGGCGCTGACGCGAGCTCGCGGGGTTCTTGATCTCTGCGCCGGCGGCATGCTCGATCTTGAAGAGCCTTGCCGCGCGGCCGCGCGCTGCATCCAACCGATCCAAGCGACGCATCTTCCACAACGTCGCCGTACCGCAACAGAACTCGACTGGTTTAACCAGTCGAGTCTACCTGACCGGGTTCCGGTTTTTTGACGAGCCCGGAGGTTTTGTTCTTGGTCGTTGCCGGCGGCATCGTCATCGGCGCAATCGCCAGCCGCTAAATCTTTCCAGTGCCCAATGTCACCAGATCCAATGCTCCTTAGTCCACGAGAGTTGAGGTGCAGTCAGGAACTCGACTGGTTTAACCAGTCGAGTTTTAAAACACAGTGGGGAATTTTTGTTGTCAAAGTCAGCCCGCGCGATCCGCTGGTGTTCTGATCTCCGACTTCTGACTTCCGATCTCCGCCCGCCTTTTCTACTTTCTAATTTAGCGCATGATCGCCTGTTCGCCATAGGACGAACCCGCCGTGGTGGGCTTCCTGCGCGCCACGCGCATCGATCCCGTTCGCGCGTTGCGGACTTGATCGGAGCTGAACACGCAATTGCATCCAGCACGCAGACCGCCTTGCAGTTCGCGAGTTTTCCTATGAATCATGCTATCAAACAGCATCGTTAGACTTGACTGGTTTACCCAGTCGAGTTTAAGCCGGACGGATCGTGATCAGCGTTTCCATATGATGGAATGAGTTCCTCTGCACTTAATGTCGAACCAATCGTTCATTCATTGCCGTTGACGCGAAAGGCCGCTCTGTGAAATTCAATACATGACTCCATTCGAACGCCGAATGAGAGGTCTGCGGTTCAGTAAACCACCACCCCGCGGATCCCTCGAGGCTATTCATCTCGAGAAGATCATGGAGATGGATATTGCGTTCCAATCAGAGATAAAAGCACTTGAACTACGAATTCCTCACTTAGTGCGAGCCGAAATGATGGGCGGTTCGGGCTTACAGTTATCGAAACTTTTGCGGACCTACTTCCTCGAATATGCGGAGCGGTTTGTTAAACATGGGCCCCACTCGTTTCCGACCTCTTTCAACGTCGTCGAATCGTTCATGTCTTTCATTCCCGCCGACATGTTATTCCACCTGCGCGAGGAGGCTGAACATCTTCTATCGATCAACGATTATTTTCGATGGTATGAGTCAAATGAGATTCCTAGAGAGCCGCGAATTCTAGAAGATATTCTAACGGAGGGAAAGATTTACTCATACGAGATGGTGAGCGATGCGAGTAGTTTTCGAATTTGCGGGGACTCGCAGCAAGTCTTCGCCGCAGTTGGCTTCGTTAGGCACGATTATGAGCTGTCGTGTCTGCTTCTCGCGGGCGAAGATCCACCTCTGCGTCCGGATAAGGATGTTCCCAGATTACACGGTAGCGCAACTCTCGGGAAAGAAAAAATAGTCGCGCACCCGGATTATACTTCGCGGGACCGCTACCTTGAGGGATATCCAACGTTCGCCAAAGTTATTGTGCTAAGTCGATTCGACCTTCACGCAGCCAAGCATGACGTTCGTTATATCAACCTTGATAATGGACCCAGCTTCGAAGTTCTGACCGACGACGCGTCAATGTTTGATGACATCCCTCCGAACCGCAGAGAATCGTATCGGGCGACTGCTCTATCAGGATTGGAGAGATACAATGATCTCTTTGCCGCGTTGGCATCGATGATTTACTTGCCGGCGTTTTTCGCAGCGTTTCCTAAGAGCATTCATGAGCTAGAGGTAGCGACGGAGCTGGACGCAGTGCGCGATGAAAAGGATATTCGGCAGACAATAAAAGAACTTGGAAACTCGCGATGTATTCTGCGCCGCGTTATTCGATGCTTTCCGATAGCCGGTGAATTAGATGCCGCACGACAAATATCCATCGAGCCACCACAGATGGAATTTAAATGCGATGGCTACTGGAAAGCGATCAACCCGCAAGAAGTTGGTGAGGACAAGACCGGAATAAAAATCTTTGGGCGCACATGGGTGTCACGACACGAATCCTGGTCAGCCCAAAGCCCGCAGTCCTTCATATTGAGGCAGCCCGATTCCGAACCGGGAGGGACGAATCCGGGGGTAATTTATATACAAAGATCTCCTGCCCTCGAACCTAACCTATATAAGATCGGGTCGACGAAACGAGATGCCAAGAATCGCGCTACAGAACTCAGTTCGGCGACCGGAGTTCCATTGCCATTCGGAGTGCTGGCGAGCTGGTCAGTTCGCGATTGTGACTTGGTTGAGCATGAGGTTCATCAGAAGCTCGCCGCGTTTAGAATTAATCCACGCCGAGAATTCTTTCGTGCCGAGCTTTCGATTATCGTCCGGACAATCGAGGACATTGTAAAATGCGAAAGTAGCTCGCGTTAATATGCAGACGACAGCCGAATCAGGATTTCGAAAAGCGACTTGGACCGGCGCGACGACCGCAACGTCTCTACCGCAAAACTATTTCGTTTCAGCCGAGATCTTTTCCGAAGAACAGGCAAAGATTTTTTCGCAGCAATGGGTGTTGGCAGGCCATCAAAGCCAGGTCGCGAAGGCTGGCGATTACATCGTCCAGGACGTTATCGGTGAATCGCTAATCGTTATTCGGGATAAGAGCGGAGAAATTCACGGCTTCTTTAACGTCTGCCGTCACCGCGGCACACGTTTGTGCGAAGCAAAAACCGGACAGTTGTCTGCGATTCAATGTCCGTATCACGCGTGGACCTACGGTCTCGACGGACGATTGATCGGTGCGCCACACATGGATGAGGTCTCGGGTTTTGATAAGGCCAATTATTCGTTACACGCTGTGAATCTGGCAGTGTGGGAAGGATTCATTTTCGTGAATCTGGCGGAGTCCCCTACTCCACACGAAGAAGTGTTTGCGCCGCTGGTCGGAAAGTTTTCGCATTGGAACATGTCGATCTTGCGGACGGCGAAACGAATCGAGTACGACGTCCGCGCCAATTGGAAGTTGATCTTCGAGAATTATTCGGAGTGCTATCACTGTCCGGGCGTGCACCCGCAGTTGCAAAAAGTTTCACCGTACGATTCGGCGGAGAACGATCTGGCCGAAGGGCCGTTTCTCGGCGGATTCATGAAGATCAATCCCGGGAAGAGCCTGACGATGTCTGGCCATGCCTGCGCATTGCAGATAGAGCACCCGCCTTCGCCCGGCTACGGCGCGGCAGGCGAGCAAGAGCAAGAGGGAAAGAATCGAGTGTTCTACTACTCGATTTTTCCGAACATGCTTCTCTCGATGCATCCGGATTACGTCATGGTGCACCAACTCTGGCCGCAGTCGCCGGAACGCACGCTAATCGTGTGCGATTGGTTTTTCCATCCGGAGGCGTTCGGTCGCGCCGACTTTCGGCCTAACGAAGCCATCGAATTCTGGGACATGACGAACAAGCAGGATTGGCACGTGTGTGAGTTGAGCCAGCAAGGGATCGCGTCGCGCGCGTATGAGCCCGGGCCGTATGGTTCGCGCGAAAGTATTCCGGCGGCGTGGGATCGGGAATACCTGCGACACCTCAGCTGAGATTTTTGATCCACAGATTTCAAGAACCCTAATTCATTCGTCGGCCTCCCGGCCTTCTCTCCGCTCCCCAAGCGGCTGTACCGTGCATGTCGCTCGCCCCAGTCGCTCCATTCCCTCGCAGATTGTTAAGTACGCTGACTCTTTGCCTTTTCGTTTGTCGTTTGTCGTTTGTGTAATCTGCGTAAATCTGCGAAATCTGTGGATCACTCTCAGTCATGCCGCCGCTGACTTACGCTAATTATCTCGACTTGGAGAAGCTGTTGACTCTCCAGTGCCCGCGCTCCACCCCGGCCGAACATGACGAGATGTTATTCATCATCATCCACCAGACCTACGAGCTCTGGTTCAAACAGCTGCTGCATGAATTTGAAAAAGTGAAAAAGGATTTTGCCGGCGGCGACTTGTTTGGGGCCATTCATTCCTTCAAGCGCACGCGCACCGTCATGAAGACGCTCGTCGGGCAGATCGACATTCTCGAAACGATGACGCCTTCGTCTTTTTCCAGTTTCCGAGACCGGCTCGATACCGCTTCGGGATTTCAATCGGTGCAATTTCGCGAACTGGAATTTCTGCTCGGCTACAAACGCGCCTCCACTCTCGCGCATGTAAAACCGGATTTTCCAGGCGCGGATCGGCTACAGGCGAGAGTCCAGGAAAGAACAGTTGTCGATCTTTTCTACGATTTCCTGGAAACGCGCGGCGCCACCATTCCAGCCGCGCTTAAAAATCGCGATGTCACCCAGCCTAACGAGCCGAATGAAGAAATTCAGCACGAACTATTGCGGCTCTACCAGAAATCTCCGGAAGTCAGCATCCTCTTCGAATTGATGACCGATTTCGATGAAGGCCTGCAGGAATGGCGTTATCGCCACATCAAACTCGTGGAGCGAACCATCGGTGCGAAGCACGGCACGGGCGGTTCGCCGGGCGTCCCCTTCCTTAAGGAGTCGTTGTTCAAGTCAATCTTTCCCGATCTTTGGGCGATCCGTCATCGGATGTAATCGGGAGCGGCCGCCTGCGTCAATTCATCCCCAGAAATTCGCGCGCTGTTTCGGAAAGCAATCGTGTTTTGTCCGAGCCGGTAAGATCGACAATCGATTCGATTAATCGGCCCGCTTTCTCTTCGCCCAATGGAAATGGATAATCAGAACCGAGGGCCACACGCTCCGCTCCGAACAGTTTGAGCAAGGTCTTCAAAGCGTCTGCATCATGCACGAGTGAATCAACAAAGAAACGCGCCGGCGCGCCTTTGTGCGCAAGATAAGCGCGCGGATTCGTTTTATTGTCCACCGCCACCAGATCGGGCCGAACATGAAACGCGTGCTCGATTCGCCCGATGGCGGATGGAAATGCGCCACCGCCGTGCGCGAACGCGACGCGAAGTTTCGGAAACCGTTCGAACACACCGCCGAAAATCATCGAGCAAATCGCGAGCGAAGTTTCGGCCGGCATGCCCACCAGCCATGGCAGCCAATACTTCGACATGCGCTCTTTGCCGAGCATGTCCCATGGATGAACAAAAATCCCGGCATTGAGTTGTTCGGCCGCGCTCCAAACAGAATCGAGAGACCGTTCATCGAGATTAAACGCGTCGCTCCGTCCGAGGTGTGAATTCTCATCGAGGTGCGTCCCGATCTGTGCTCCGCGCAAACCCAGTTCGTTCACACACCGCTCCAATTCGCCGGCCGCAAGATCGACATCCTGCAACGGCATCGTCGCCAGACCCGCGAACCGGGTCGGATGCGCGCGAACGACTTCGGCGATGTGATCGTTCAAGCGTCGCGAAAGATCGAGAGCGTCGTTAGGCTTCGCCCAATAGCTGAACATCACCGGCACAGTCGAGAGCACCTGCATGGTCACATCGGCCGCGTCCATTTCTTCGATGCGCCGTTCCGGGTTCCAAACGTTATCAGTGACGTTTCGAAAAACGGAATCGCCGATCATCATCCGCGCGCTGCATTCATCGCAATGCTCCAGGCGAACGAAACCCGGATAACCGTACCTTTTATCCAGATCGGGCCACTCGCGCGGAAGAATGTGCGTGTGGATGTCGATCTTCACCGATGTCGATCTTGCGCGATTGAAAAATTAGAACGGCTTGACCGGCTCGGGTTGCGGAACCTTCGTCCCGCACTTCTTGCAGGTCCTCCGCTCGTCATCATTCCAGAAATCGAGCATCGCCTGGCTGAAATGTTTGACGATGTCGCCGCAATCGAAATCAATGTCTTCCACCAGCGCTTCGCACTTCGGGCAGTAAAAAATCACATGTTCGTGCTCACCGGCGGGGCGGCGACGCTCCACCACCACGCCGATCGTGTCGGGCGGTCGCACGGGCGCGTGCGGAACGTTCGGCGGAATGAAAAACGTCTCCCCTTCCCGCACGAGGTGATCGACAATGCTGTCGCCTTCCCGAATGCGCACTTTGATGTCTCCCTTGAGTTGATAAAAAAATTCCTCGGAATCGACCCGGTGAAAATCGTTCCGCGCATTCGGGCCTTTGATGATCATCACAAAAAAATCGCGCCCGTCATAAAGATAACGATTGCTCACCGGCGGCTTGAACAAGTGACGGTTCTCTTCGATCCAATTGTTGAGATCGATCGGCAACTGAACCGCTGTGCCCTCTAGTGATGTCGTCAGGTTATCGATGCACGATCCTATTTCTCTCTACGAGCAGCGTCAACCGATTCAAACCCTTGCGCGCAAGATCGACATCTACATTTGAAGTTGCTCACACCCGCAACCGCACCTAGTATCCGCGGCCCTATGAACGCCCGGTTTTTTGCCTGCTCTATCAGCGCGCTGGCTTTGTTAGGCTTTCTCACCGGCTGCGAAGAACTCGAGACCGCACAACAGACCGCGACCAGCGCCGTGCGCGCGGTCGTCGCACCGAACCCGCCGGTTGGTTTCTGGCATGGCGACGATGTTTCTGGTTCGCCCAAAATCGTCGTTCATCTGGGCGAACAGAAAGCGTATTTTTTCAAAGGAAAAAATTTAGTCGGTGAGACGACCGTCTCGTCAGGCAAACCGGGGTTCGGCACCCCGCCCGGTCACTACCACATCGTTTCCAAGGATAAGGACCACGTCTCGAGCGAATTTGGCGATTACGTCGATGACGAGGGCAATGTGGTGCGCTCGAACATCGACGTGCGCAAAGATCGCAAGCCCCCCGGTAGCCATTTCGATGGTGCGAAGATGCCGTACTGCATGCATTTCAACGGCGGCTACGCCATGCATCAAGGCTACGTGCCACCCTACGCCGCATCGCACGGTTGCATTCGTTTACCGCAGGAAATGGCTCCGCATTTCTACAACGCCGCGCACGAAGGCACGCCGGTCATCGTCAAAGAATAACTACATTGTTGTAGCGATTGTACTCCGGGCTCGGTATCATCGAATCAGGCATGAATTCGTTAGCCCGTTTTATCACTCTTCTCTTTTTGCTCCCTACGATCTGCGCTCCACAAATGTTTGCAGGAGTGTCGCGTATTGTCCGCCCGGGCCTGTGGGGAGGTGTGCACATGAGCATGCAAGTCGAGCCGAATGGCGCGATCATTGACTTCGACTGCGCCACGGGAGAGATCGATCAGCCAATTTCAGTCGATCGACAGGGCAACTTCGATGTCGCCGGAGTTTTCATTCGGGAACACGGCGGCCCGATAGTGCAGGAGGCCCCTCCCGATCTGCATCCGGCCCGTTACAACGGACAAGTCCACGGCAAAACGATGTGGGTAACGGTGACCTTAACAGACACGCTGGAAGTGGTCGGCACATTCTACCTCACATATCATCAGCCAGCGCAGATCTTTAAATGTCTGTAGCGTAACCACGCGTTCGCTAACTACCCCGGCGGCCACGCTAACGCGCGCTTGCCTAACAAATGCACGTGCAAATGCGGAACGCTCTCGCCCGCATCCGGACCGTTGTTAATCACCACCCGATAGCCGCCGGATAAATCTAGTTTCTTCGCGATCTCTCCTGCCGCGAGAAGAAGTTTCCCCAAAAGGGCGCCGTCTTTTTCCGACGCCTCGCTCAAACGCGGAATCACTTTTTTAGGAACGATGAGCACGTGCACGGGCGCTTGCGGATTGACGTCGTGAAAGGCAATCGCGTCGTCATCTTCCCAAACGATCTTCGCTGGAATTTCACGAGCCGCGATTTTTTCAAAGATGGTCATCGCTTAAATCTCGCAAGATCGACAACTACTGCAGCGAGCAATCCAGCCGTTCCAGCCCGCCTCTCGAGATCAGTTTCTCCCGCACAAAGCACGCGATCTCTTCGCGCAACGGATCGCACGCGCGCGTCCAGACTTTCGTTGCGCGCAAATGTTTCACGCACGGTTGGAGCGCGCAAAGCTGCAGCGTGTCCGCTCCCATCTCGATCAGCGCATTGATTCGCTTTTCCAGAAGATCGAAAAAGGCGAGCTCGTAGCCGGTGCCTGCTTCCCGCGCAATTTCCAGCAGCGAAATCGAGATCGGCGGCGGCGCGGGCTTGAAATGCGGACCGATTTCCTTGTAACCGATCACCTGCAAAACATAGCGCACCGTTTGCGAGAGTTGGCTGAAGGCGACAACCGACTCGTCCGTTCGCAGGCGAAGATAAAACGCGATGCTCTCGGTCACGTGATCCGTAAGCCACCAACTGGGATAGCCCGCTTGATCAGCCGCACGCTGAAGCGCCGCGTGCAACCAATCGCGATTGAACTCGAACAACTGTCCCGAGTCGCAGCGCAGATACGGAAATTCTTCCTTAAACGCGACCATGATTTGGCGTCTCCGCCGGAAACAGTTCCTTTTGCAGCGCGTTCGGTTTTACTCGTCGACCGAGCGCGTGAATGGCATCGACAAATTCGCCAACGTCTTGGAATTTCTGATGCACCGATGCGTAACGCAGATACGCCACCTCGTCGACGCCGCGCAATTTCTCGAGCACTTTCGCGCCGATGACGGTCGATGGCACTTCGCGCCCGCTTGTCTCCAGTTCGTGGACAATGTCGTCAACGAGTTGCTCGAGCGTGATCAGACTAACGGAACGTTTTTCCAAAGCTCGGGCGACGCTGTTCACTAATTTCCGCCGATCAAATGGTTCATGGGTGCGATCGCGCTTCACCACCCGTACATCCGAGCGCTCGATTTCCTCGTAGGTGGTGTATCGATATTTGCATTTCAGGCATTCGCGCCGGCGACGGATGCTCGTGCTATCGCGAGATTGGCGTGAGTCGATGACCTTGTCGTCACGCGACCCGCACTTGGGGCAACGCATAGTGGAGAAAGTGTAAGTAACACACAACAAATTGTGGCGTCAATCGCTGCGACGCTTTTTTATTCGCGACCTGCGTGCAAGATCGACATCTTCCGGCTCGCCTCTTTTCTCGCCAATACACCGCTGCTCTTGAACTCTCACCCTTCGCACCCGATATGACTTGCGTGAGTTCCCGCGCCATCAAGACGACGCTTATTTTGGATCTCGTCTGCGTTTTCGCGCTCGTTGGCATTTGTTTGGTGATCGCGTTACCGCGTTACCGCGCCGGAATTGATTGGGGCGATGAAGGATTTTTGGCTTACAGCGCCGTGCGCGTTTTGGACGGGCAATTGCCGCATCGCGACTTCGTTAGTCTGCAACCGCCGCTGTCATTTTATGTCGCCGCCGCTGCCTTCAAACTTTTCGGCACTTCTCTGGCGACATTGCGCGGGGTTGGATTGTCGATCTACCTTTTAATCCCGTTACTGGTCTACGGTATCGCGCGCTGCCTAACGAAACCCGGTTTGGCTCTTGCCGCCGCTGCCCCTGCAACTCTTCTCGGACTTCCGCTCTTCAATTTCGTCCCCTTCGCGGTCTGGCAGGGAATTTCCGCCAGCTTGCTGGCCGTATTTTTTTATCTGCGCGCGGTCTTGCGAAATCGCGGATGGCTCGCCTTCATCGCCGGCATTTTTACGGCGGCATCATTATGCTTGCGACACGATCAGGCCCTTTACACCATGGTTTCGTTAGGCGTGCTAACCTTCGCCCTTTACTTCGTCGGCGATCAATCGAAGCCAGACAATCTCCGCCGCATCTTTCTACTTTGGCTTGCTGGCGCACTGCTCAGTATCGCTCCAGCGTTTATCTATTGGTGGGTTAACGGCGCGCTGCCGGAAATGTTCAAACAGTTGATAGTTTTTCCGGCGAGCGTGTATCGCAAGACGAGTGCCCTAGAGTTTCCAAAGCTAAACAGGCAAAGCTCGCTCCCAGATCGGGCGGCGACCGTCCTCTTTTATTTTCCGCTCGGAGTCCAGGTCATCGCCACACTTTGGCTCGTGCAACGCCTCATTCGCCGGCAATTTTTTCGCCGCGAAGCCGTGATTACCTTCGCGCTGGCCTGGTCTGCCCTCTTTTATCTGCAGGCGATCACGCGCTCGGATCTCAGCCATCTCTTCATCACTCTGCCACCTTGTTTTATTCTAGCGGCATATTGCTGGCGGCTTTTGCTCGAAGGAACCGGTCCGAGAAGAACGTGGCGAATCGCCATTTCAGCGATTGGCGCGATTGGCATGGGCGGCTTTTTATGGCTCGTTAGGCCAGTCAGTTTGCCCGACATATCCAAAGCAACTGAGACGCTCGACCTAACGACCGGAGGCGTTCGCACCGACAATGGCGTCCGTTTGGCCGAATTCGTGCGCGACGTTCAGGAACGCGTCCCGCCCGATCGCTCCATTCTCGCCCTGCCTTATCAACCGATGTTTTACTTTTTGTGCGAACGCCGGAACCCGACCCATTGGAACTATCTGTGGCCGGGCGATCAATCCGAAAAGGACCACGCCGCTTTGATCGAGCAGGCAAAGAGCGATCCGCCGGCCGTCATATTCCTAACCAGCGAAAGCGACATGTCGATCTACGCACCGAACATCGTCGAATACGCGCATCGCGATTATCACAGGGTCGCGGAGTTCGGACGGCTGAGCGTCTACTTTCCGAATCCGCCCGCTCGTTAACGCGGCGGGAACTCAAACTCGGCTTTGTCTTTCTTCGCCGAAAGCGTGAGGTAGGCGGCGAATTTGTTGCCGCGCTTGGAAACGAAATTCTCGATGAGCTGCGATTTTCCTTTCGCGAGCAGCTCTTTCACCTCCTCGGGCGTGATTCGGTGTTCGCAGAGTTGTTTCGTTAACTTAAAAACGGGCCGGTTGTCCTGGTCGGGCTTGCGGACGTAGTAGGCGTCCTCCGTCTCGACCAATTCGCCATTGTGCACTTTGCTTTCGCCAATCACGGTCGCGTTCGAAAGATCGACTTTCGCCCGCGCTTTGCGTTCGACTGGTTTACCATCCTTGCCGACTTTTGGTGCACGCGGTGGAAACTCCCAACGAATTTTCGCGTCGTTGCGCAATAGAAAAGCATCGAACGGCCGCCCTTTCTTCGAGATAAAACCTTTGATTAAATCGGTTTTGCCCTTTTCCACCAGCTGCACCGCTTGTTCGCGCGAAACCTCTTTTTTACACATCAGCCGAGGCACGCGGAAAACTTGCTTCCATGTTCCGTTGTCGCGTTGGCGCAAAACGTAGCTTGAACCAACTTCGCACAATTCGCCGCCCGTGACCGGATCCATCCAGAAAGATTCAACCGTGCCAAGATCGACATTGTCGCCAAAATCATATTCCGCTTTCCACTTCCCGGTCTTCTCGTCCTTCACCAATTTGAGCGCGGCCGCGAAGCTGGCGCGGGTCTTGGCCGAAATAAAACCGTCGAGCGGGCCGACGGCGCCTTTCTCGACCAGCTCGCGCACCTCCGACTCCGCCATTTTCCGGCCGCCAATGATCTTGTAGATCATCAATTCGCCATCTTGCGATTTGTAGCCGCGCAGAGTTTCGCGCAACGGCTTCTGGTCGGTAGGCGAAAGGATGTCGGTCACGCGCGCAACCGAATCGTCTTCTTCAAAACCTTTCACGCGCTCGACGATGCCTTTGGTTTCCTCGACAATTTCGGCCATGAATTTTTCGCGCGGAAATTTCCCCTGCTCCATCAGTCGCAATTGATGCTGCCATTCGCCGGTCATCGCCGGGCTCGTAATGTCGGTCGCTTTCACGGCGTCAAGAAACTGAATCAATTGCTCGGCTTTGGCGGTTGGGACCAGCTCGCGTTGATTCCGATCCATGTATTTCTGGCGAATCAAACCGTCGATGGTCTCGGCGCGAGTCGCCGGTGTGCCGAGACCGCGCTCTTTCAGCGCTTCGGCCAGCTCTTCGTCTTCGACAAATTTTCCCGCCGTTTCCATGGCCGAAAGAAGGGTCGCTTCCGTGTAACGCGGGGGTGGTTTGGTCGCTTCCTCATGCAATGTCGCTTCGAGCGTTTTCGCCTGGCTCTTGTCTTCCGCACTCAACCCCGGAAGCGCCTTGCCTTTCTCCGAGTCTTCATCAACCGCACTCTTGCCGTAAACTTCCAGCCAGCCCGGTGACGTCAGCACTTTGCCCTCGGTTTTGAACTTGTGCGCGGCGACTTGGCTCAGCCGCGTCGTCACGTCGAATTCCGCTGCCGGATAAAATGCGGCCACAAAACGGCGCGCGACCATGTCGAAAATTTTCGCCTCGGCCTCGTCGAGGTTCTTCGCTTCGGTCGTTGTCGGAATAATGGCGAAGTGATCGCTGATTTGCGCGTTGTTAAAGATGCGTTTGTTAAACTTCACCCAATCTTTCTCGAGCGCCTTTTGCGCGTGCGTTTGCAGCGGCCCGGAAAGATTGCCGAGAGTCTGCCTAACGATGGACAGATAATCTTCCGGCAAGGCACGGGAATCCGTGCGCGGGTAAGTGAGCATCTTGTGTCGTTCGTAAAGCGCCTGGGCGATGTCCAGGGTCCGCTTCGCCGAAAAACCGAAACGACCGTTCGCTTCACGTTGCAGCGTGGTCAGATCATAAAGACGGGGCGCGATCTGCGAGCTGCTTTTCTTTTCTTCCGAAACATTCGCGATCGGTTGTCCTTTGCACACCGCCACAACCGCCTCCGCCGCGGCCTGATTCCAAATGCGCTCGATGCGGTCGTGCTCGTCATCGCTCTTCTTGAAATCAGTCCGCTGATAAGTGCCTTCGTAAATTCCCTTGGCGATTTCAAACTTCGCCGTGACGCGCCAGTAGCCGCGCGGAATGAAATTTCGAATCTCCAACTCGCGCGCATAAACGAGCGCAAGCGTCGGAGTCTGGACGCGACCGACCGAGGCGACATTGCCGGCGCGCGAACCGAACAGACGTTTGGTAATGGCGCGCGTGCCGTTGATGCCGATAAGCCAGTCGCTCTCGCTGCGGGAGCGAGCGGCATCGGCCAGACCTTTCATCTCCGCGCCATCGCGTAAATTTTTGAAGCCGTCCCGGATCGCTTGTTGTGTCATCGACTGCAGCCAAAGCCGCTTTACCGGATGTTTGTTCTTCGCGAGTTGGCAAAGATAAGTAAAAATGAGTTCGCCTTCGCGCCCCGCATCGCAGGCGTTGACGATTTCCTTGATGTCCTTGCGCGCGATCAGTTTTTTGAGCTGCGCGTAGCGATCCTTGGAATGTTCGCTCGGCTTGAGCTCAAACTTCGTCGGAATAATCGGAAGCGTTTCAAGTCGCCAGAACCCGTATTTCTTTTTGTCAATGTCTTCCGGCATCTGCAGCTCCACGACATGGCCGAGCGCATAGGAGATGACACATTCGTCGTTCTCGTATTGCTCCCCTTTCTTGGGCACATTGCCCAGCGCGCGCGCGATGTCTCCGGCGACACTCGGTTTTTCTGCAATGATCAGTGATTTAGACATGGAACGCTGAGTGCCTAACAAACGAGAGCAGTTCGCGGGCGAGCTCAGCCTAACTTCACAAAGAATTTGCCGGGCAACTGCTTAACGAGCCGCTTCAGTTCAAGGCGGAGGAGAGTAGAAGAGACCGTCGCGCTTGGCAAATCGCATTTGGCTGTGATCTGGTCGATCGGCGTCTCCGACGACTCGATCGCATCAAACACGCGCCGCTCGTCATCCGTTAGGGGCGGCAGCGGGCGCGCCGCGGCTTCGGGCGATGGTTTTGTTTCGGGCAAAAGAATCTGGAGATCGTCCAGAATATCGTTCGCGCTCATGACTAATTTTGCACCTTGTTGGATGAGGCGATTCGATCCCATCGCACTCGGCGCGGTGATTTGGCCCGGCACCGCATAGACCGAACGGCCTTGCTCGAGCGCCTGCGACGCCGTGATCAACGCGCCGCTATTCAATCCGGCCTCGACCACAAGAACGCCGTGACTCCAGCCCGCGATAATGCGGTTGCGCATGGGGAATGTTTGCCGGTCGGGTTCCACTTCCATGGAGAACTCAGACACGACCGCGCCGTTTCCGTTGCAAATCTTTTCCGCCAGCGCCGCATTTTCCGGCGGATACAACTTCGATAACCCGGAACCGATCACTGCGATCGTGCGTCCTTTTGCGGCGAGTGCGCCCTGATGCGCCGCCGTATCGATTCCGCGCGCCAATCCGCTGATGACAGTGAGACCGGCATAAGCAATCTGATAGGCGAGCTTCTTCGCCGACTCCGTTCCGTAATGCGTCGTCCGGCGCGCGCCGATAATTCCGATCGCGTGTTGATCTCGATCTTGTAGTTCGCCCCAAACATAAAGAACGATCGGCGGCGCGTGAATTTCGCGCAGCGACTTCGGATACGACGGCGACTCCTGTGTGATGACGGTCGCGCCAAAATCCGCTATCCGTTTCATCTCTGGCGCAAGATCGACAATCGATTCCCAGTTCGAAATCTGGTCCGCGACTTCGTTTCCAATTCCCTGAACTTCGCGAAGCTCACTGCGTTTCGCCGAAAGAATTCGCGGTGACTCATGAAAAACTTCCAGCAGTTTGCGCAGACGCACCGGCCCCACCGTCGGCAGCATGTTGAGCGCGATGCAGGCTTCGGTCGCGTTCACAAAAAAAGTCGGACGGCTCCGAGATCCGTCCCTGCCAAATTAAAATGGAATCTCGTCTTCGTCGGCTTCAGCGGCCGCGGCGGCCTTCGGCGGCGCCGCCGGTTTATTGGCGGGACGTGATTGTCGATCTTCGTCGCCACCTTCTCCACCGCCGCCGGCCCCGAGACGTCCACCGCTGCTTAGCAACTGCATCGCTTCGCCCACTACCTTGAGCTTGCTGCGTTTCTGGCCCGATTGTTTATCGTCCCAACTATCGAGTTGCAACCGTCCTTCGATTAAAACCGGCCGGCCTTTCTTTAAATACTCGCCCGCGATTTCGGCCGTGCGACCCCACAATGTGACATCGACAAACGTCACTTCCTCGCGCTTCTCGTTGTTGTCGGTTGTGTAAACGCGATTGACCGCGAGTCCGACTTCCGTGACCGCCGTCCCCTTCGGCGTATAACGCACCTCCGGGTCGCGCGTAAGGTTTCCGAGCAGAATAACTTTGTTGAAGCTGGCCATTCGCCAGTTCTAACGAAATTATTTGGCGTTCGCCAACTTTTTCGGCGCTTTCTCTTTCTTCACCGTCTTCTCGCGCAAGCGCTGATAATGCTGACGGTAAACTTCCGGATCGAGTTTGAACTTGGAGCGCAGTTTTGTGATCAGCTGCGAGTCGGCGTGGAAAACGAAATTAACGTAGAACCCCGCGTCGAGCGGACCTGACACATACGAAAACGGACGCTTGTCCATCTTTTGCACTTGCTCGATCTCGGCGCCTTCTTTTTGAAATTCGGATTCCAGACGATCGACAATGTCCTTAACGGTGTCTTCCTTGCCTTGCGTGTTGAGCACGATCAAGGCTTCGTAACGGTTCTTCATGGTTCTTCGGTTTTGTTGAAAGTGTTCATCGCGGAAACGACGCCATTGTCAATCGCGCATTTCACCGCATCGGCCGCACGTTCGATTGTCGATCTTACGGCCGGTTTTTCCTCATCGAAAAATCGCCCGAGGACGTAATCGACTGAGCCTTCGCTCGGTGCGGCGCCAATTCCGATGCGCAATCTTGGAATTTCTTCGGTGCCAAATTGCACAATGATCGACTCCAGTCCGTTGTGCCCGCCGGTTCCGCCTTCCTGCCGAATACGGATTTTGCCTAACGGCAACGCGAGATCGTCCAGCACCACCAAAATTTCTTTCGGCTCGATCTTGTAAAATTGCGCGACGGCAAAAAGTGGATGGCCGCTGCGATTCATGAAGCTCATCGGCTTTACTAAAAGTGCATCGCTGCATTTCGCCGTGAGCGCTTCCCACTTTGTCGATCTTTCCCATGTCGATCCAACGCTGGCCGCGAGTTGATCGACCACCATGAAGCCGATGTTGTGGCGCGTGGCTGCGTATTCCGCGCCAGGATTGCCGAGACCGGCGACGAGGCGAATGCGCGGTTCCAATTACTTCTTCGCTTCTTTTTCCTTCGCGGGCGGAGTCTTGCCCGCCGGCGCTGCTGCCGCGCCTTCGCCTTCGGCCGGCTTCTTCTCGGTGATGACTTCCGGTCCAGCCGCTTCGCCTTCCACCGCCGCTACCACCGGCTCCTCTTCCACCGTCGGAGCGAGGACTGAGAATGCGGTGAGATCAAGCTGCACTTTCGCGACCACGCCGCTGGGCAATTGAATGTCGCGCACGTGAATCGAGTCGCCGATGTTCAAGTTTGACACATCGACCGTGATGCGGTCGGGCAAATCGCGCGGCAAACATTCCACCGCGAGCGAGCGCAGATTTTGTTCGAGCAATCCGCCAAAATTCTTCACCCCATTAGCCACGCCCGTTCCTTCCACTGGAACTTCGGCATGAATTTTTTCGTCCATCGAGACCGCGTGAAAATCGACATGGAGGACAGTGCCCCCGAGCGGCGAATGCTGAATCTCCTGCACCAGCGCCATGCGATTCGATTTCTCGCCTTCGATTTCAAGCTCGACCAAAATGTTTTCGCCCGAGGCGTGGCTCAGCATTGCGTTGATGTCGCGGGCCGAGACCTGCAATGGTTGCGGTTTGTTTTTGCCGCCGTAGACGACCGCGGGAATGACTCCGCGCGCCTTCAGTTTGCGCGCGGCCGATCTTCCGACGTCCGTCCGCGTTTCCGCTTTTAATTTAACCTGTTTTGCCATTTTTTTCGTTGTCGATCTTGAACAGCGATGAAACCGATTCGTCGTTATGAATCCGTTTCATGCCTTCTCCGAGCAACTCGGAGATGCATTGCACTTTGATGGAAAACCCATCGACCGTGCGCACAGGCGTGCTGTTGGTCGTTACTAGTTCCTTAATTTTCGATTTTTGCAATCGCGGAATTGCAAGATCGACAAGCACGGCGTGCGAGACGGCTGCGTAAATATCGAGCGCACCGCGGCCCTTCAAAATTTCCGCGGCCGAGCAAAGCGTCCCCGCCGTCTCGGTCAAATCGTCCACCAGCAACACATCGCAACCTTCCACCTCGCCGATAACGTAAAGCGCCTCGGTATCGGTCGCGCTTTTGCGCTGCTTCGCCACGATGGCAAGGCTCGCCCCGAGCGCCTGCGCATAGGCCGACGCCATTTTCAATCCGCCGACGTCCGGCGAAACGATCACCGTCTTTTTCGTTAGGCGCTGGCGCAGATATTTGATCAACACCGGCATGGAGTAGAGATGGTCCACCGGGATGTCGAAGAAGCCTTGCACCTGTTGCGCGTGCAGATCCATCGTCAGGACTCGATTCACGCCGGAGGCGTAGAGAAGATTCGCCACCAGCTTCGCCGTGATCGGCACCCGCGGCTGATCTTTTCTGTCCTGCCGCGCGTAACCAAAAAACGGGATCACCGCCGTGATGCGGTCCGCGCTCGCACGGCGGCACGCATCCACCATGATGAGCAACTCCATGAGATGCTCGTTCGTCGGCGGCGACGTCGGTTGAATCAGAAACACATCGCGACCGCGCACGTTCTCTTCGATTTTCACGTAAGTCTCGCCATCCGGGAAAGAACTGATCGTCGCCTGCCCCAGCGCAACGCCAATGTATTTGCAGATGCGTTCGGCCAACTCGCGGTTAGCCGAACCGCTGAAAATTTTCATCTCGGGTTGGAGCGCGAACATCGGGAACGGGCGCTAAGGTAGGCGCGCAAGATCGACATATGCAAACCAAGAATGAGACCGGTTGCAGTTTTGAGCGTGCTTGCCAAATTCACAATCTTCCGCCACAAGTATAGCCGCTTCTTACCCCCCTATGACCTCCGCTGACGCCATCCGCACCGAACGTCCCACCACGGACTCGAAACTTTTCGCGCACACGCGCTGGGACATCATCCCCACGCTCTCCGGCCTGTTTCACCTCGCGTATTTCTTCGCCATGTTCCTGCTCTATCCGCACACGCCGCTTTGGATCATGCTCATCCTCGGTTTCGTTTACGCGTTGATGGTCAACGCCAACATCAACGGCGTCGGTCACAATTTCATTCACAATCCATTCTTCCGCTCCCCGTTTCTCAATCGCCTGTTCAGCCTCGTCAATTCGGTCGCGTGTTGTTTTTCGCAGACCTATTACGACGTCGTCCACATGCAGCACCACAAAGGCAACGCCGACCGACCTAACGAAGAAGGCGAGACGATCGATTGGATCTCGATCTACAAACATGGCCACGACGGCGATGCCGAAAATCCGTGGGGTTATGTCTTCCTCAGTTTCTTCCGCGACAATCCCGCCGCCATTCGCAAAGAACTTCGCAAACGCGGCGGCGCGGATCTCATGTGGGGCAACATCGAGCTGGCCGCTTTCGCCGTCGTCCTCTTCGTCATGTTCCTGCTCAACTGGCGTTACATCATTTGCTTCTTCCTGCCGTTTTTCTATCTCGGCCACTGCTTCAGTTATTTGAACGGCTATTTCCGGCATTACGGCGGCAATCCCGACAAACCGATCGCGTGGGGCGTGAGCAGCTACGGGAAAATTTATAACTGGATCTTCTTCTACAACGGTTACCACGCCGAACATCATTTCCGCCCGAAAGTTCACTGGACGAAGATGGAAGAATTTCACCGCAGCATCGTCGATTTGCAGAAACAGGAAGGTGTCCGCGTCATCGAGCACGCGCACATGCTCGGGTTTCTCGATCCAAATCTGCCGGACTATCCGAAGCGCCGGAAATCATCCGCGCCACCGGTCTCGCAAGAGTCGATGTCGATCTAACGAGCGCCGGCGAAGCTCGCGCGCAGCTTTTCTTTCTTCGCCTCGCAATCTTCGTTTAAGCGGCGCACCTCCGAAAGAAGCTGTTTCTCGAGCGCCTCGGCTTCATCCGTCGCGCCTCCCATTTGCGCTTTGCGAATTTCGTCTTTCAAAAACACTTCCTTTTCCGCGATCTTCGCTTTGAAGGTCGAATCAATTTCCGCCAGCTCCTTCTTCTGCTTATCGCTCAGTGCGACGCTCGGCTGACTTTTCGCCAACCGTTCCATCGCCAATTCGTAAGCCGATTTCATTCTTCTCTTGCTCTTATCGCAAGATCGACAAGTTACAAGATCGACATGGAGATCAAACTTCTCAGCACGGATTTCGACGGCACAATTGTCTGCCGCTTTGGCGATGGAGATGCTCTCGATCGCGATTGCATGGAGCTGATTCGCGAAATGCAAAAGGGTGGCGCCGTCTGGGCGATCAACACCGGACGCTCGGTCGATCTCCTCGAATCCGGGTTGAGCGATTTCGAATTTCCGATGCGGCCCGATTTTATCCTAACGAGCGAGCGCGATGTCTTCCGTCCTGGCTTCAATGGTGCGAAATGGGAAGCGTTCGGCGATTGGAACAGGCGTTGCGCCCACGAGCACGCCGAACTTTTTTCCGAGTCGCAATCTGTCCTCGCCGAAGTGATCGACTTCGTGAATCAGAAAACGAAAGCGCGCTTGATTTATGAGTCCGATGGCCCGGCCGGATTAATCGCGGCGAGCGAGGAAGAGATGCAGCGCGTCACGGAGTTCATTGACGAGGCGCGCGCAAAACAGCCGAAATTCCATTACCAGCGCAACACCGTGTTCCTGCGCTTTTGTCATGCCGATTATCACAAAGGCGCCGCGCTGGCCGAGCTTGCTCGCTTGCTCGACATCTCACGCGAAAACATCTTCGCGGCGGGCGATCATCACAATGACATCTCGATGTTAGATGGAAAATTCGCGGCCATGCCGGCCTGTCCCGCTAATGCGATCGACGAAGTGAAAGACACCGTGCGAAGGGCCGGTGGCTACGTTGCGGAGCGCGAACACGGCGCCGGCGTTTACGAAGCGCTGCGCCATTTCACGAATCATTAGGGAGTTTTTATCCACAGATTTCGCAGATTTCCGCAGATTTTTCGGAACCGTTCTTTTAAATCTGTGGGGGAATTAGGGTTCCGTAATCTGTGGACAACTCTCTGTCACGACAGCGAGCGCGACCGGCGCATCCGCTTCGATTTTTCCGGCGAAGCGATTCGTCATGTAAGTCAGCAGCAGGACCCAAAACGTGAGCGCGAGACTGAAGAGCGGGAATTGCAGCGGATACGGCAGCGAATAAATGATGGCCATCAGCGGCGCCCAGACCACCCAGGTCGCGAGCAACGTCGGCACGATCTTGTCGCGATAATGCTCCCAACTGAAAGCGCGTTTGATCGAGCCTAACGAGAAGCCGTCGTTCTTCCATTCGTAAACGAGCACTTCGCCCGGCGCGGCCAGGAAGGGATTGTAGCCGAGTTGATCAACACAAATTTTCGCAAGCACCACCGCGACGGTGACGGAGTTGCCGAACCAGATCATATTGGCGCGGTACATAAGATCGACAAGCACAGCGTCGAGCGCCCATGTCGGCACGGTGAAAGCGAGGTTGCGGAGATTCTGCCGATACAGTTTTCCTTTTTGAAAAAAGAAAATCACAAACAGCTCCGGTAAAATCCCGCCGGCCAAAATTCCAGCCGCGATAACGAACACGAGCCCGTGTTCCTGCTTATAATGCGCAAGTCGATCGAGCCCGCCCGCAAAGCGCGCGCTCATATAATACGCGAACAAGATCGACAACATTCCGCCCTGCAGAATAAATCCGGGGACCGCGTTTGCCTTGGCCGCTTCCCAGCCGATCGTCAGCGGCGTGCGCGATTTGCGCATCAAGAAAGACTCACCACTTCACATTCGCGCTCGCGCCAGTCGGACCGGCGCCCGGCGTGACGCCGCCTTCTCCCGAAACCTGCTCCCCGGGAACCGTGCCGCTCGGTTGCGTCGTTGGGTCGTTCGCAAGCGAATTCTGTGAGGCGCATCCGCCCAGGAAAACGAGCAAGGCTGAAATCAAAACTCCGTAAACGGCAACACGTCTCATACGCGGAACGTTATCCACGAATCCGACGCGCTCCAGTGCAAATCGCACCTGTCGATGTTAGCTTTCATCGGTGAAGCCGCTGGGCAAGATCGACATCAAATCATTGCAGCTAGATGAGCTGCGCGAAATCAGTCAGCCTGCGTACCGCGCCGGACAAATTGCCGATTGGCTTTACCAAAAGCGCGTGACGTCTTTCGCCGAGATGACCGATCTTCCGCAGGCTTTCCGCGCGGAACTGGCGGAGAAATTTTCTTTCGGCAAGATCGACATCGTGCGCGTGCTCGGTTCGCGCGATACCACGCGCAAATTTCTTTTTCGCCTAACGGATGGCAATCTGATCGAGTCGGTTTTGATTCCGGCGTCGCCGGCGCTGTATGGATTGCGCTCCGACCGCCGAACGATTTGCGTCTCGACCCAGGTTGGTTGCGCGTATGGCTGCAAATTTTGCGCGAGCGGTCTGGATGGTTTCTCGCGCAACCTGCTCGCGAATGAAATTGTCGATCAAATCATGGCGGTCGAACGCGAGAGCGGTGACAAGATCGACAACATCGTTTTCATGGGCATGGGTGAGCCGCTCGCGAATCTCGACAATCTGATGCGGGCGATTCGCATCATCAATGCGCCATGGGGAATCGGCATCGGCGCGCGACACATCACTGTTTCAACCAGCGGTCTCGCGCCGCAAATCAAAAAGCTGGCCGAAGAACCCTTGCAGATTCGCCTCGCCATTTCGCTCCACGGCGCGACCGATGATGTGCGCGATCAGATCATGCCGATCAATCGCCGTTACAAGATCGACATGTTGATGTCGGCTTGTGACTACTACGCTTCGCGCAAGAAACAGCGGCTCACTTTCGAATACATTTTGATCGCCGGCGTTAACGACTCCGACGACCAGGCGCATTTGCTGGCAAAACACGCGCGCCGAATTTCGGCGAAGGTGAATCTGATTCCGTATAACACGGTGGAAGGCCTGGGTTGGTCGCGCCCGTCGCAAGATCGACAAGAGAAGTTCTTGTCGATCTTACGCGAACATGGAACGGCGGCGACGTTGCGCCGCGAGAAGGGCCACGACATCGACGCGGCTTGCGGGCAATTGCGGCTGCAAACCAAGCGTGAGGAATCGCCGCAAAACTTTTTGCGCCCGGTCGGAACGTAGCCTTTAGTTCCCCATGGCAAGTTTCGATCACGAGCCCGAGCGGGTTTGGGATGAATACCAATGGGAGCGTTTTTTGCAGCAGCAGGACCATAAAACGGAGAAATACATGGAGTTGCTGGAGAAATATCTGGATGACCCGCAACGTGACGAAATCATCGCGCGCGAAATGGGTTGGACGCACTTGCTCGACTCGAAGGACTGGAGTTCCGAAGTCGAGGCGTTGATGGACAAGGAC
>JBBROO010000045.1:0-25237 GCA_038229295.1 Chthoniobacterales bacterium
TGAAAGTTATACTTACGATGCCTTTGGTGCGGCAACCATTAAAGATGCAAGCGGAACGGTGATTTCCGATTCAGCCGTTGGTAACCGATTCATGTACAAGGGCCGCGAGTATCTCGCGTCCCTTGGCGTGTACGATTCCCGGAAGCGAATCTATCACCCCGGCCTCGGCCGCTTCTTGCAGGTCGACCCAAAAGGTTTTGACGGCGGTGATGCCAGTAACCTTTATCGCTTCTGCATGCATAATCCAATGACGGCGGGTGATCCGATGGGCGAGGACTTTACCGGGCTGTCCGTGGCCGATCCCTACTTCAGTTTCACCAACGATCCTCTAGCTTCTGCTGGCTTTTCTAATTTTGGCGCCTTCGATGCGCCCGTTGCTACTGTAATGGAAAAGCTTAATTCAGGCGTGGTTGGTGCTGAGGGCTTAACTTCAGGCACGTCAACTGCGCAGGGCGGAAACATGGGCCAGCATCCCCAACCGTTCGCGACTATAGGCTGTGGCCTTAGTTTACTCCAATCGGGAAGCGCCAACCAAGCCACTTCGCAAAGCCTGTCTGGACGCGTTGTTGATTTAGCGATTGGCGAGGGCGGTGGTGCGACTTGGGGGCGGATGTTGTCTGGCCCAGAAAACATTTTCAGTGGGCAAGGATGGACTAGGGATGGTCTGACCGGATGGGCTCCGAAAGCCTTGGCGGAAGGGATACGTGATGTAAACGACTCTCTTCCTCCTGACGCCCGTGAAAACGGCTATCACGCTTGGCACGCCGGATCAAATGCCCGTATGGCGCAACAACTCGGGGCGGTTGGTGCGCCGCTTATTTTTGCGGCAGGAGTGTTTCACGAAGTTGACTTTTGGAGTGGTCCACACAAGTACGGTTCATTTGGGGAGGAACAAGAAAGTCAAGGTACTGTTAATCACGTTATCGATTCAACAATGGATATCATCGCCAATGGCTTTGGCATGGCTGTCGGGTACACGGTCCCCGGCCAAAATGGTGTGAATGACGCTATCCAATGGGGTAATCGGATCCCTGGGCCCACGAACCCGGTCAGCACCGGTTCAACCTACCATGGAAATCCTGCTGACGCTTGGGGGCCGTACAAAAGATAGAGCGAAAGACATGAAACACTTTTCGATGGCTGTGTGTTTGGTTGTTCTGGCTTCAACCACGAGTTGCAGACACGGTTCTGGGAAAAGAATTTCCAACGGCGTCTATCGAGAGCCTTCAGGGATTGAGTCGCTCGCAGTAAACGAGGAGAAAATCGAATTCCATATACGCATCCCAAACGAACAGCTGCCGGGGGTCTTCACTCGGACCTACACGTATGGGTTTGAAACCGACACCGCCTTCTATGTTAACGGTTCGTCCAACGACCCGGTTCTTGTGGAGGGGATTCTGAGATATAATTGGTTTTGGGATGGGACGAACATTCTGCGCAAGAAACATAAGACTGGCGAGACGGTGATCTTTGCGCCTGTGGCGGCGGTGCAGTAGTTGCACAGTCAGAAGTCACAGCCAATGACTATCATCCCGGTCTCGGGCGGAAACATGGTTAACAGTGTAGTTCTAACATGTTTTCGTTAGATAAGATTGTTCCGCAGAATATACAGAAGCTGCAGAGCCTAAAACAGCGTGGAGTTGACGAAACCAAAGATAAAGTGTGATCAAAATCCTCATCAATAGCCGAACAGTCGTGTTTCTTGCGCTGCTCGTAAGCGCATCCGCGCTCGATCCTCATCATGCGTGTGGGCAGACTCTGATGCCGGGCGACTTGGTGGCGTCGGTGAATGAGTTCACCGGCTCAGAAGGGGCGCCGATTTATGCCGCCGAGTACACAGTGACCGGGACGCGAACACAGATCATTTTCAACGGTCCGGACCGAATGGAGCCTGACCGCGAGATCCGCGACCTGTTGGTTGGGCCGGGGAACGCCATTTATCTCTACAGCGGCACCGGTAGTCCATGGCTGTTACGACATGATCTTGGAAGTGGCACCGAGACGCAGCAGACCTTTGCTGGGTGGAGCACGATTAATAATGCGACTTTCGGCGGGTTGGCGCAGTTCGGCCAATACATCTACGCGACCGATCAGCAGACGTTCGGTGATGGAACGCCGCGCGGCATCGTGCGGTTCGATACGCTTGGCGGAACACCTGTGCGGTTTGCAAATTTCATCGGCCCTTCCGATCTCAACATTGGGCTAGACGGAACCCTTTACGCACTGCATGGCGAAAATACGGTCAATGATGCGGTGTTCAAGTTCGACCCAATCACGATGGCGTTTCTCGGCACAATTCCCATCCAACAGGGAGACAACCGGGCGGTGGCGGCGTATTACGATGGCTCAATCTTCGTTGCCGACGCAGACGGTCTGATTAGGCATTACTCGCCTACCGGCGTTCTTTTAGGCAGCCTTCAAGTCGGCAGCACTTTTTTTTCCGATATCGACATCAGCCAATCTGGGAAGATCGCCCTAGGCACCGGAGGAGCGGGCGAGATTGTTTTGACCGACATTAGTCTCACCAGTGCAACCAGTTTTTCGGTCACTTCGCGCGATTCCGGAAACGTATTTGTGGCGTGGGTTCCCGTTCCCGAGCCAACCAGCACTGCTCTTATCGCGCTTGCACTCGGTTTGGTTTTCTCCGTCAGGAAAAGGTTGGGCTGAGCATAGGGTCGATTAAAAGATTCCATGCGGCCGCGCTAAGCGACGTCAATTATTCCACATTTGGAATGAAAATTTTCGCACTCTGCCCGAGTGCGGCAGTCACTCGAGAAACAGCTCGGCGCGTTTCTGCGGAAGCGGCGCGGCGAACAGACATTTAGTCAGTTTTCGAAAAAGCTCGGGCTGCCGGCCTCGACTATTTTCCGGCTCGAGCGCGCGGAGCAGAGCATCACGCTGGCAAAGCTCCAGGACGTCATTCGGCGGCTTAAATGCAGGCTCTCCGATATCTTCGAAATATGAGTGCGCTCTCCGTTTTCGACGCAAATACCTCAAACAACGCCGCTTTTGTCTTAGGCAATGTCGGCTTTAGGCCAAACAACGCGATCGTTAGGGGAAACAACGATCTCTCCAATCCAAACAACAGCGCCCTTAGACCAAACGTCAGCGTCTTCAAATCAAACAATCGACTTTCGAGATCAAACAACGCCAATCCAAAAATGAATAACGCCGTCCTTCCGCCGAGCAATGGCTCCGCGCAATTAAACAGCGCGGGCGCGAATCCGAGCAAAAGTTTCTTCGAATCGAACAACAGCCTAACAAAACCAAACAACAAACCCTTATGAGCAGCACTCAACAAAAATAGATTAGCGATGTATCTCGCCGTCCTCGGCGTCATTCAGAAATACAATGCCGTCTGGGCGGCGCTGACCGCGATTGCCGATATGGTGACGCGGTTGCAAGACCTGACGAGCAGCATTCAGGAAGCGAGCGGCGTGCAGGGTTCGGCCCTCACCGGCATCGCTGGCGGCAAACGCCGCAAACGCATGGAGATGATGAAGCAGGCAATCGCTATCGCGGGCGACGTGCATTCGTTAGCCGTGAAGAACAGCGACGCCGCTATGCAGGCAAAAGTGGACGTCCAGATCACCGACCTTGTCCGCATGGGCGAAACCGAAATCGCGCCGCGCTGCCAGGAAGTTCATGATCTCGCCAATACGAACGCGGCAGCGCTGGCGCCGTTCGGCGTGAGTGCGGGGGATATCGCGGCGCTACAAAGCGCGATTGATGACTATAAGACGCTTTTGAGCAAACCGCGTGAAGCGATCGGCGCGCGCAAGGAAGTGACCGGCAACATTGCCGATGATGAAGCCACCGCCGACAAGCTGCTTAACGACGAATTGGACAAATCGATGACGAAATTCGAAACGAAGAACGCCGCCTTCTTCGGCGAATACACAACCGCACGCATGATCATCGATTTGGGCGGCCGTCACGAAAAACCAGCCAAGCCTACGACACCGCCCAAGCCGAATCCGTAAGACTGTAGTGGCAGCCGTGTCGGCTGCGTTATCGTCAGAGCTGGCGCGTCCGCTTCCGCCGCGAGCGGCGAACGGGCATTAATCTTTCGATTTGCCGCCGTCACCCAACGCGCGCAAGATCGACATGTCTGCGGCGGTTGAGGGTTGAGAGATGAGCGTTGAGGGTTGTATAAAGACTGAATGTTTAATTTCGAAAAGCTCGATGTTTGGCAGGAGGCGATCCGGTTCGCCGATCTCGTCTACCAGTGCAGCGGTCGCTTTCCGGCGGAGGAGCGATTTGGACTAACTAATCAAATCCGACGCGCCGTCGTTTCGGTGTCGTCCAATATCGCGGAAGGGAGTTCACGCGGTTCGCGGCCGGATTTTGCGCGCTTTGTCGAGATCGCCGCCGGTTCGCTCTTTGAGGTGGTCTCGCAGGCGACGGTCGCGCGGCGGCAGGGATGGCTCGAGCAGAAGGATTACGAAGAAGTTTATGTGGCGGCGGAGAAACAAAGCCGGATGTTGAGCGGTTTGCGTAAATCGCTCGTCGATTCCTAAGTCTCAACATTCAACCCTCAACGCTCAACGTCCGCCATGATTGTCACCACCGCTCAACTTTACAAAGTCGCCTACGGCAAATTCGCGGTCGGCGCTTACAACATTAACAACATGGAGCAATGCCTCGGACTTTTCCGCGGCAATGTGCAAAGCAAAGCGCCCTTCATCATTCAGCTTTCCAAAGGCGCGCGCAAATATGCGGACAAGCGCATGCTCGAAGCGATCATCCGCACGGCCGAGGCAATGTTTCCCGATGCCATCTTCGCGGTGCATCTCGATCATGGCGACGAAGAGGCGTGTTACGATTGCATCGAGTCCGGCTTCTACAGCTCGGTCATGATCGACGCCAGCCATGAGTCGTTCGAAGAAAATATCGCGATCACGAAACGGGTGGTCGATCGCGCGCACGCGAAAGGGATCAGTGTGGAAGCTGAGCTCGGCCAACTTGGCGGCGTCGAAGAAGACATCTCGGTGGACGAAGGTCACGCTTCCCTAACGAATCCAAAAGAAGCGGTTGAGTTTGTGAAGCGGACGGGATGCGACTCGTTAGCCGCGGCCATCGGCACGAGTCACGGCGCCTATAAATTCAAAGGGCAGCAAAGTCTCCACTTCGAAGTCATCGAAGAAATCAAGAAACTGATTCCGGGAATGCCGATCGTGATGCACGGGAGCTCGAGTGTGCCGGTGGAAGAAGTGAAACGAATCAATGGGGCGGGCGGCAAGCTCGATCCGTCGGCGCGCGGCGTGAACGAAGAGGAATATTTGCCGGCGGCGAAATTGGGCGTAACCAAGGTGAACATCGACACGGATGGCCGACTTGTTTGGACGCGGGTCCATCGCGAGTTTTTCCGGGACCATCCCGAGCAGTTTGATTTTCGGCCGCCGGGGAAAATTTTCGTTGAGGAATACGCCAACTTCATCGCGCACAAAAACGAAAAGCTCGGCTCGGCCGGTCAACTCGATGCCGTGCGTGCGAGTGTGAAAGGTTAGATCGACATCTTCATTTGACGCTGACGCTCCAGGACCTCGAAAAATTGTCCGGCGGCAAGCTAGTCGGCGACCCGGCGCTGAAAATCACCGGCGCGGCGTCGCTCGCCGAAGCCACCGCAGGTGAGGTTTCGTTTTTCGGTAATCCAAAGTATGCACCGCAACTGCGGAAGACAGGCGCGGCCGCGATTTTTGTTCCGCTCGATTTTACGGAGGAGACGGCGGCTGCGCAAATTCGCGTTTCAAATCCGGCAAAAGCATTTGAGCAAGTCGTGCTGAAATTTGCGCCGAAGCCGATTGAATACCCGCCGGGCATTCATCCAAGTGCGATTGTCGATCTTACGGCCAAGTTGGGCAGCGATGTGTCGATTCAGCCGAATGTCGTGATTGAGCGCGGCGCGGTTATTGGCGATCGCTGCGTCATCGGTGCGGGAAGTTATATTGGCCACGAAACGGTTCTCGGATCCGATTGCATGATTTATCCGCGGGTGACAATTCGCGAGCGCACGCAAATCGGATCACGCGTCATCATTCACAGCGGCGCAGTGATCGGGGCTGATGGTTTTGGATTCGAACCGGCGGAAGGGAAATTCGAGAAGGTGCCGCAGGTCGGCATTGTGCAAATCGATGACGATGTCGAAATCGGCGCGAACACGGCGATCGATCGCGCGCGGTTTGGCCGGACTTGGATTCAACAGGGCGCTAAGATCGACAACTTGGTCCAGGTCGCGCACAACGTTGTCATCGGAAAAAATTCCGTGGTCGCTGGACAGGCGGGTATCGCCGGAAGTGTTCGCATCGGCGAACGGGTGCTGATCGGCGGACAAGCGGGCATTACTGGACACATCGAGATTGGAGATGGCACCGCCATCGGCGCGCAAAGCGGCGTTTCAAAAAATATCAGCGGCGGTGTTTGGAGAGCGACGCCGGCCGAGCCGATCGCGGCGGCGCAAAAGGAACTCGCATGGGTGAGGCGACTGGGGAAGTTGTTCGCGCGGGTGAAAGAGATCGAGAAGAAGTTGGGTCTGTAGCTCGGGGCCGGGATTCGCCTCAAACGCGTTCGAGTTCCGACGAAACGCGGGAAAATAACGCATTGGCAAGCTTAGTGCTATACTCAGTATAGTAATTATAAACGACCAATGAAGCTGCTCGATCGCGACACTCACCAATTTCTCGTCATCGATGATGATCCATCCATCAGCCGTTTTCTGGTTACGTATTTGCGGCAGAAGGGCCATTCATGTGAGTCGTTGACCGAAGGGTTTCAAACCGCGACCTGGCTGGCTCATCACGACTGCGAAGTCGTCGTTGTCGATCTTAAGATGCCGAAAGTGGATGGGATTTCGCTGATCTCGTTCATTCGCGAAATCAATTCGACGGTGCCGATTATCGTGTTCACGGGAATTGGCTATGATGAAGACCAGATGCACGCTGCGCTGCGCGCCGGCGCGAACGGTTACGTGAGCAAAAATCTTCCGGTGGAGCAGCTCTACTCAGTTCTTTCTCGCGTCCTGGCCAGCTGTCGGCAACGCGCTTTGAAATTTAATCACAACTCGTCGCAATCCGCGCTGCTCGGCGCCGCCTAATTTTTCGAGCGTTTTTCGGCGTTCTCTATTTCTTCCAGAGTCGCCAATAGAATTTCAGCGGATATACATTCTGCCCCGCACGCACTGGCGGTTTGCTGTTCGAGGTAATCTGACGTGGCGACGCTGAGCGCGAATCGCCCCGCGTATTTGCTGGCCAGGCGTTCAATGATGGCGTCCGCGGTTTGTCCAGTGCGCGAATAGAAAATCTGGATGTCATGCGGATCGTTAAGCATCTGCACCTTTGCTCCCTGACCGTCGAACACGGCGATTACCCGAATCCCGGTCCAGTCCTGATAATTCCGCAAACGTTTAACCAACGTTTCGCGAGCAAGAGACGACCGTCGTTCTTGAAGTTTGCGTAATTCGGGCCAGGCGAATATCACGCTGTGTCCATCGACAATTAGATATCGCGTGCGTTCTGACATTGGAAACCGTGCCTCGCATAACGCGCAGCCGGAGCACCGACTCCGCCTATTTCGCCGCTGCCGCCGGCGGCTTCTTTGTTTTTGTAGCAGCGCGCGATTCACGCCGTGGCGAGCGCGAAGCCGCTTTCTTTCGCTGCAAGTAAGCGGTGCGACGTTTGCGTTTCGTTCGGACTCGATGCTGTTGTCCCATGGAGCGTTTTCTATAGGTGGGAAGATGCCGATGCGCAACGCTTATTCGAAATTCACACAGATTCCGGCGTGGTGGTCGCCTAAATCAGGATTGCAATTCGGCGCTGTTCGCGCGTACAAACACAGCGCGTATGCAGATGAAATCCATCGTCGCTGCTGCCACCCCGAAGACCGTGCTCGGATTGGCTGCACTGCTCTTACTCTTGGCCGCGGTTCTCGGCGCGTTGAATAATCACAAGGTCAAAGGTCTTCGGACGAGTGTGACGAACGCAGACGCCGCGCGTGAAACCGCCGAGCGCCGACGCGTGGCCGAGCAAAAACAAATCAAAGCGCGCGAAGAAACTGTCGTCGCCGCCACCGCGAAGATCGCCGAGACGGAATCGAAAGCGACGAAGAGCGAGGCCGACCTGGCGCAAATGCAAAAAGAAAAAACGGAGCTGCAAACCAAATTGCAGACTAACGAGTCCGAGATTGCGGCATTGCAAAAGCGAGTGGAAGAGGCGGGGGCAAAACCAAGTGAGACGAATCCCGGCGCGGCGTCGCCCACGGAACTACAAGCCCAACTGGATGAAGCGAGGCACTTGCTCGAGAGCGCCGAACGCGAGAAAGCATTTTTGTCTGACAAACTCAGCAACGTTCAAGACCGCTCCGCGCAGTTGCAGGAAGAGAAAAAAAGCCGCGGGACGAATGCGAATCGCCTGGGCGTGCGCGGGACTGTCCTGGCCGTGAACCAGGCTTACAATTTTGTCGTGTTGAATCTCGGCGGTCGCCAGGGCGTGGAAGCGAACTCCGAAATGCTCGTCGTGCGCAGCGGCACGCTCATCGGCAAAATCCGGATTTCTTCGGTTGAACCTTCCACCGCCATCGGCGATATCATCACCAGCAGCCTGGAACGCGGAGTCCAGGTGCAACCTGGGGATACAGTCATCTATGCTGGTTCAAATTCGTAGACTTCACCGAAAGATCGCCATCATTCTTTTGCTCGCCGGCGTCAGCTTGCTCGTGTCCTGCGCCAGTCAGAGAGAACAGGTCGCGCTGGTCAAAGACCCGGACGAGAAAAAGGAATCAATGGTGCCTTGGAACAAACAGGAGAAGTGGGAAAGCCAGGGACAGTTGGGCGCCATTACCGACCGGCGCTAGTTTCGTTAGGCCAAGATCGACAATCGCTAAGATCGACAACGTCGATCTAGATCCACATTCCGGCGGGGATCGTTCCGTTTTTCGGCACCACCACGATGCCGTCGCGGATGAAATAATTTTCGGCGTCGAAATCGGTTGGCTTTCCTTCCGGCGTGATGACAGCTCCGTCGGCAATGCGCGCATTCTTATCGATGATCGCGCGATCGATCACGCAATTGCGGCCGATGCCCATGGCCGGCACCGACAAATCACGATGTCGATCTTGCTCGAAGTAATCGGCTCCCATGACGATGCTATTGCGAATGGTAGCGCCGCTCTGAATGATGCTGCGAATGCCGATAACGCTTCGTTCGAGATGCGCGTCGGAAATAATGCATCCGTCGGAAATGATCGCCTGCCGCAAAGTTGCGCCATTCACTTTGCTCCCCGGTAAAAAACGCGGGTGCGTGTAAATGGGGAAGGCGGCGTCGAAAAAACTGTACTCGGGCACGATGTCGGTGAGATCGAGATTCGCTTCGTAAAAGGCGCGCACCGTTCCGATGTCTTCCCAGTAGCCTTCGAAAATGTACGCGTTCACATGTCGATCTTTGATTGATTGCGGAATGCCGTGTTTGCCGAAATCGACCAGCTCGTTGTTCAGGCAATCGACGAGCACATCGCGGTTGAAGACATAAATCCCCATCGAGGCTTGGTACAGTTCCTCGTCCTGATTCGAAGTGGTTTTGCCTAACAATTCCCGACTCATCCGCATTTCGCCCAACACCGTTTCGTCTTTCGGCTTTTCTACGAAACGCGAAATGCGACGATCGTTTCCGCTTTGGATGATGCCGAACTCGGAGACTTTTTGTCGCTGTACCGGTTTGGTGGCGAGCGTGATGTCGGCGCCGGATTGAATGTGTTGATGAAGCAGAAACCGGAAATCCATCCGGTAAAGTTGGTCGCCGCTGAGGATGAGATAGTAATCGAACGGGCGCTCGAGCAGATAACGCATGTTTTGCCTAACGGCGTCAGCGGTACCCTGATACCATTGGCCACCTTCGGGCGTTTGTTGCGCGGCCAAAATCTCGATGAAGCTGCGCGAGAAATTGTCGAACTTGTAGCTGGCGCCGATATGTCGATGTAACGACATGCTGTTGAATTGGGTGAGGACGTAGATCGAGCGCAGGCCGGAGTTGAGGCAATTGCTGATCGGGATATCGACGAGGCGATATTTACCGCCTAACGGCACCGCCGGCTTGGCGCGATCTTTCGTTAGGGGAAACAAACGCGTGCCGGCACCGCCGCCCATAATGACGGAGAGTGTGCGCTGCGTGGTGCCGGGAGGCAGGGCCGGGGCCGACATCGATCCCGGATTTAAAAACGAATCGCGTTCCTGTCCATCTTGCGCTTCCACATCGGCAATAACTCAGCGTCTGCCGCTTCGGGCAAATGAAGATGTCGATCTTAGGTGCGAATCTTGCGGCTGAGGAGAGCCGCCACTACACTTCGAAAAATATGTGCGGAATTGTCGGTTACGTCGGGCGCTCGGAAGCGGCGCCTATTTTACTCGATGGCTTGCGTCGTCTGGAATATCGCGGCTACGACTCGGCCGGGGTCGCGATTGTCGACGGCGACCATATCGAGACGCGCAAATGCGCGGGGCGCATCGCGGCGCTCGGCAAATTGATGTCGGAAAAACCGGCGCCGGGATCATATGGCATTAGCCATACTCGTTGGGCAACGCACGGGAAAGTGAACGACGAAAACGCGCATCCGCATTTCGATGCCAGCGGAAAAATCGCGCTCGTCCACAACGGCGTCATCGAAAATTATCAGGCGCTGAAGGACCAGTTGATCCAGGACGGCGATTCCGGTTTTCATTCCGACACCGATACCGAAGTGCTGGCGCATCTCGTTGGGCGCATTTATCAGCAACTCGGCGGCGAGGATTCCAAAGCGCGATTGGTGAATGCAGTTCGCGCCGCGCTCAAACAAGTCATCGGCACCTACGGCGTCGCGATTGTTCACGCGGACATTGCCGATTTCATCGTCGGCGCGCGCCGCGGAAGTCCGCTCGTGCTCGGCGTCGGGAAAGATGAAAATTTTTTGGCGAGCGATGTCAGCGCGATCGTCGCTTACACGCGCGACGCTGTTTACCTGAATGATTTCGATGTGGTCGCAGTCGAGCGCGACAAGTTCGAGATCAGCTCGCTCGATGGCGAGAGCGGCCCGCACGAAGTCAGCAAGGTTGAATTCAGCGCCGAGGACATCAAGAAGGGTGACTATCCGCATTACATGCTCAAAGAAATCTTTGAGCAGCCGAACTCGGTGCGCGACGCGATGCGCGGCCGGCTCAGTCTCGAAGAATGCACGGCCAAGCTCGGCGGGTTGAACATGACGCCGGCGGAATTGCGCGATGTCGGTCGTGTGGTGCTGACCGGTTGCGGCACGGCGCTGCACGCCGCGATGGTGGGCGAATATTTAATCGAACAGCTCGCGAGTATTCCGACGGAAGTGGAATTTGCGAGCGAGTTTCGACATCGCAACACGCCGATGACGCCAGACACGCTCGTCTTCGCGGTCAGTCAAAGCGGCGAAACCGCGGACACGCTGGGCGCATTGCGCGAAAGCCGACGCAAAGGTTTTCGCACACTGGGGATTTGCAATAACGTGGCGAGTACCATTGCGCGAGAAAGCGATGGCGGCGTTTATATGCACGCTGGACCGGAGATCGGAGTGGCGGCGACGAAATCGTTCACTTCGCAATTGGTGGTTCTGACGTTGATTGGCCTGTTACTCGGTCGGATGCGCCACTTGTCGACCGCGGAAGGGAGCCGGATCATTCAGGCGCTCGAAGCGTTGCCGGAACAAATCGAGCGCGTGCTAAAGCTGAGCGACGAGATCAAAGCCGTGGCCAAAAAGTATGTCGATGTTACGGGGATGCTCTTCTTCGGCCGGCAATTCAATTTTCCGATCGCGCTGGAAGGCGCGCTGAAGATGAAGGAGATAACTTATCTTTATGCCGAAGGCCATCCGAGCGCGGAGCTGAAGCACGGTATCATCGCGCTCGTTAGGCCGGACCTGCCTTCAATTTTCATTGCTCCGGATGACGCGGTCTTTTCGAAAAATCTAAACAACATCGAGCAAGTCAAGGCGCGGAAGGGACCGATCATTGCCTTCACGACCAAGAGCGGAGCGAAGCAACTCAAAGGAATCGCCAACGATATTATTACTTTGCCCGACGCGCCGGACCCGGTGATGTCGATCTTGACCGTAATTCCGCTGCAGCTTCTGGCGTATCATCTCGCGGTCGAGCTTGGTCGCGACGTGGACAAGCCGCGCAATCTGGCCAAAAGCGTAACGGTGGAGTAGCCGATTCGTTAGGGAAGGGCGGTGCCGGATTTGGATTTCACCAAGCCAATATCGCCGCTGTTGAGATTTCCATCGGTCGTTACGTCCTCCCGGAAATTTGTGGCGGTAACGATCTGACCCGATTGCGACTTGGTCTGGGCGATGTCGCCGGAATTTACAAATTTGTCGTCGGTCGTGTCTCCAACTAGAAGTCCCATCGTGCCAGAGACATTAACGGCTTGCGCATTGTTATCGACGACGCCGGTGAGTTGGACGGTCGTATATTGCGCGTTCGGAACTCCGGTTAATTGCACCGTGCACTGATTCGCGTTGGGGCCGTTGCTCGCGGTTCCACTGCTGGCCACGCCGCAACTGGTGATCGGCGCCGAGAACGTAAATACCATGGTGTAGTCGCTGTTCGCGCCGCCGCTACGACATTCGATGCCAGAGTTCGGTGGCAGAAGATCGACATCAAAACTTCCGGCTGAGCCATGCGTTTTGCGCGACACAGCTCTCGTTAGGGTCGGTAGCGGAGCCGAAGGCAACGGCCAAACGTATGCGCCGCGACTGCGCGTCCAAACCGACAGCGTGGTTGAGCCGCGATCAATCTGCAGGTCCCAGACCATCGCATGAGGCAGTCCGTTTTCGAAACGTGACCAACTCGGAGAGGCCGCCGTAATATCGTCCGTGTAGTACACGCCCCAATCGGTGCCGGCGAAGACTTGCTGCGCGAATTTTGGATTAACGATGATCGAATCGACGGGGATGTCCGGGAGATTGCCGGTCTTGTCGCTCCACGTAAATGTTGCGCAGTCGGCCGTGCAGACGACGCGATAGACGTGGCCGGGTGTGGTCGGCGTGTTGGCGCTAAAGCCCCCAATTGCCGCATAGCCTACGGGCGTGTTTGCGACCGGGACCGATGGATCAAGGGCAATGCCGAGAACAGGACGGTTAGGCAAAATGAGGTTGTTGTCCGTAAGGTTCACCCAGTTAGCTTGCCCTTGGACGCCTGTCCCCAGATTGAAACCGAGCCAAACGTTGCCGTCGTTCGTCCCAGCGATCGCCACGCTCTGATATTTGGGCGAGTATTTGACCTGATTGATGAACGAGCGGTCGGCCAACGATTGTTTGGTCATGTTCTGGGTCGTTGGATTGTTCGTCACAACCCAACTCGCCGACGACATGCTGCTGTCGCCGCCGGCGATCGACTCCCATACTCTGGTCGTGCCGGCAATGAGATGACCGCAACCACCGGGAACACCCGCAGCAGCGCAGTCATTACCGCCGGGAATACCGCCGTGGAAAATATCAAACGGCAGAATAAAAGACTGCGTTTCGCCGGTCCAGCCGCCCTTCACGCTCGTCCAACTGGCGCCGGAGGCGGTGCAATTACTAACGCAGCGGCTGACACCGCCACTGTTGTTCCCCTGAAAAAAGCGGAGACTTGTTCCCGTACCGACAGGATCGATCCGGCTATAGAATCCGTCCCCACCCAATCCCATTTGCCATTGCGCGGGACCGATCGGGCTTCCGGAGAAAGAGACGGAACTGGCGCCGTTATCTTGCGCGCCGCCGCTCGCCTGAGGCGTGGCCGACGTTGCAAAGTTACCGCTGATATCGCCGGAGTAGAATTCGATCGTGTTTAGGCCCGTGTCCATGTTGAACCAAGTGGGACCCGGATCGAGGGCGGTAGTTGTGCCGTGGACTCCGCCATCATTGCCGACAAGGAGTATGGTGGAGGAGCCAGGTACGAACGTCAACGCGTGTTGATCGACATGCACACCAAAGTTTTTGGGTGCATAGCCACAGGTAGTGTCGACCCAGAGAGGACTCGGGTTCTCCCATAACCAAATTTCGAATGTGTCGAAAAAGACGCGGTCAGGGATGTTTGGATCGACCGCGATGCCTTGATCGTACCAATTCTGTGCATAATCGCCCGCGCTAGCGGTGCAGTTGTCGAGCGAACCACCGGCCGAGCCTGGAACCAAACTCCAAGTGAGCCCGCCGTCCGTCGTTCGGTAGGCGCCGAGTTGGCAACCCTTGGCGTTGCCGCAGCTGGATTGCGGAGTGATCGACTGTAACTGCGCATAAATATAGCTCGAGTTGCTCGGTGCCGAGGCAATGTCGATCCGGCCAACTTGGTTACCAACCCCAGCGCCGCCGTAAGCAACGCCACTCGTAGCATTCAGTCCGGTCCAGCCATTGGCATTGGTCGTAATCGGCGCGAAGTCGCCCGGGCAACCGCTTGCCGGCATCGTTCCTTTGTAAATTCCGTTGGCGCCATTCTGGTCGAGATTGTACTGCACCGTAGTTTTGAAGCCGCGCACGCCGACCGCGGCGATGATGCGCGTATTCGTGCCGGTATCAGTCAACGCCAACCCGGTAATGTCCTGGCGCATCGTACTGAAATTGTTGGTCGTGCATGGACCCGTCCAATTGTTTCCGCCATCGTAAGAAAAGTAGAGGCCCGTCTTCGTACCAGCCACGACGTTGTTACCGTTACGCGGATCGACACGCACTTTCCCGACCGCCTGATATTGAGGGTATTGTCCCGCCGGCTGCGGAAGACCGGGCCCGAACACATTCGCGCCTAACAACGTCCAGCTTGCGCCGGCGTTAGTGGACTTGAGGATGCCCTGGCTGCCCATGGAGAACGAGCCGTAATTCAGATCGCCCGTGCCCGCATAAATCGTGTTGTGATTGTTTGGATCAATCGTCAGTGAATCGATGGCGATGGTGCTGATAAGCGGATCGTCCGTGACCGCACTCCATGAAGTTGTCGCGCTGCAACAGTTGGTCGTCTTCCAAACTCCGCCGCCGTCGCTGGCGAGATACGCTACGATAGAGCCGTTCGTCGTCGTTGTTGGATCGACAACGATATCGTTCACCCGTCCCTCAGTCGTTACGTAATCATAGCAGCCGGAACAACCGGTCATGTGCAGAGGCTGCGGTCCGAGAGCGGTAAAGGAGTTTGGGTTTAGTGCGAGCGGGGCATCGGGCCGATTGAGATTTTTCAGTGGTATGCCCGCAGGTATTCCGCGCGGGATGGCGTTGTGTTGTAGAGCGGCCAGACGCAGCCACGCCGGGTTGAAAATACCGGTCGGATAAGTCAGCCGGTTGTTCCACTCCGCTTCCATGCGGTCGAGGTCATCCGGGTCACCACCCGGGACTGGCATATAGCGTTGCGACTGTGCACTGGACGCGACCTGCTGCCCGGGCATCCCAGCGAAACTGAAGAAAACCAAGAGCGCGCTGACGGAGCAAAGCGCAGAGGCAACTAAAACACGTGACTTTAAAAAACGAGATCGTGAAGCGGAGTTTCGCATAATAATCCTGGTTGATTTAACTTCGTGTCTCGTGGATCGGCTGGCCTTATGCGCCGGGGACACTGCTCATGGCAGCGCCGTCCCCGATTTTGATTTTACAAGGTTGATATCGCCACTGTTGATGGAACCATCGACGGTCACGTCTTCGCGGACATTTAAACTCGTAACGCCCATGCCGGATTGCGATTTGGTTTGCGCAATGTCGCCGGAATTTACAAAACGATCCGCCGTCGTGTCGCCGATCAGTACACCCATTGATGCGGAAACGCTGGCGCTGCTATTGCCGGCAGAGTCGTTCACGTTCGCCAGGCTGACCGTAATGATCTGGGCATTGGTCACGCCGGTCAGATTGACGATGTAGTTACGGGCATCGCTGCTGTCGATCCCGCTGCTGCCTACGGCGCCTGTCCCACCCGTTACGCTGGCGCCGCCCACACTGGTCAGGGGGTTGGCGAACTGAAAGACGAGCGTGTAATCGTTGCTCCCGCCGCCGCTGCGACATTCGATGCCGGGATTGCCGGTCAACGGAAGAT
Source organism: Chthoniobacterales bacterium (assembly GCA_038229295.1). GTDB lineage: Bacteria > Verrucomicrobiota > Verrucomicrobiia > Chthoniobacterales > UBA10450 > JAJPGZ01. The sequence continues at coordinate 16,037 of JBBROO010000045.1, forward strand.
CGACATCGAAGGTTCCTGCGCTGCCGTGCGTTTTACGTGAGACTACGCTGCTCAACGGTACCGGCAGCGGGACAGGCACCGCTATGCCTTCCACGCGCCGCACCCGGCGAGCTAGCCAATCCGAGATGTAAAGGTTGCCTGAATAGTCCACTGCCAATCCCTGCGGAGCGGTCAACTGCGCCGAAGTCGCCTGACCGCCGTCGCCGCTAAAGTGAAAGCCAGTCGTGCCATCACCTGCGACCGTGGTGATAACGTGCTGGGGCGTGGCGTCGACCTTTCGGACACGCGTGCCAGTTGAGATGAATAGGTTACCTCCGCCATCCAACGTGAGGCCCTGAGGACGCAACACCTCGGCCTGTGTCGCGGGGCCGCCGTCGCCAATCAGTATGCCGGTACTGTTCCCGTTGCCCGCGTACGTGGTGATGATGCCGGTTTGGGCATCGACGCGGCGGACGCGATGGTTCTCCGAATCGGCAATGTAGAAGTTGCCGCCCGCGTCAAAGGCAACTTGTCTCGGAAAGTAGAGACTCGCCTGTGTGGCTGGACCGCCATCACCAGCATAGCGTCCCATGCCAGTCAACGGGTCCTGATAGCCGTCTCCCGCATAAGTAGTGATGATCCCGGTGCTCGCATCGACTTTGCGCACGCGATTGTTGAAGGTATCGGCGATGTAGAGATTGCCGGCCGCATCGAATGCAAGCCCTCCATCGACGCTTAGCTGGGCCGTTGTCGCTGGAATGCCGTCGCCGTTGTAAGCGCTCACGCCGGTACCAGCGTAGGTGCTGATGATGCCCGCCGCGTTCACCTTGCGGATCCGCTCATTGCCGGCGTCTGCGATGAAGAGATTCCCGGCTCGATCAAACGCAGCGGCCGCGGGATTACTGATGTGCGCGAGGGTCGCCGGTCCGCCGTCACCGGAAAAATGAGGGTCGCCGTTTGGATTGAGGGGCGGTTCGCGGTAGTAGCCCTTCCCTGTTCCGGCAAAGGTCGAGATGACCCCGTTAGGATCGACCTTGCGAATCCGGTTGTTGAAATGGTCGGCAACATAGAGATTGCCGACGGCATCGAAAACGACATCGCGCGGGCCAATGAGTAATTGCGCGCCGGTGGCCGACCCGCCGTCGCCACCGAGAGCCTCACTGCCATTGCCGGCAATGGTGGTAACGATCCCGCCAGTATCCATGCGACGGATTCGCTCGTTTCCGAAATCGCTAATGTAGAGGTTTCCGGCGGCATCGAAAGCAAGCGCGGCTGGCAGAGAGAACGCGGCTGCCGTCGCCGGTCCGCCGTCGCCGGCGAAACCTTGCGTGCCGCTGCCCGCAACGGTAGTGATAATACCGGTTTGTGCGTCCACCTTGCGGACGCGTTGATTTGCCGAGTCTGCGATGTAAAAGTTGCCCGCTGGATCGAAGATCACATCGGTCGGGTAATAGAGTTGCGCGCTAGTCGCGGGGCCTCCGTCACCGGAGAAGGCAAGCGTGCCGTTCCCTGCGACCGTCGTGATAATTCCCGTTACCAGATCGACCTTGCGGATTCTGGAGTTGGCCTGGTCGGCTATGTAGAGATTGCCGTCAGGCCCGATCGCGATGCCGACCGGCTGAAAGAGCGAGGCGAGAATCGCGGGGCCGCCATCACCGGCCAAGCCGTCGGCGCCGCTCCCCGCGACGCCGTTTCCAGCGACTGTGGTGATGTTCCCGCTCACAGCGTCAACCTTCCGGATGCGTTGGTTCGCCTGATCGGTAATGTAGACGTTACCCGCAGCATCAGTGGCAACAGCGATCGGACCTTGGAGTGAGGCGAGCGTTGCCGGCCCGCCATCACCTGCATAGAGCGCCTGCCCGTTGCCAGCTATGGTCGTGATCACGCCGTTAGTGTCGACCTTCCGAACGCGTTGATTTCTTGTGTCGGCGATGTACATATTCCCGGCCGCATCGAACGTGACGTCGTACGGAATGTTGAGCTCGGCCTTCGTCGCCGACCCGCCGTCGCCGGCATGACCTGCAGTGAACGCGCCGGTGCCGGCGGAGACGGTCTCGATGCCGCTTGTTACATCGACACGGCGGATCGCGCTCCAGTGAATGTCGGCGTAATAGAGCTGTCCCTGGCGTACGGCGATGCCGAGACTAAACAGACCAAGGTTAAGCGCCGGTCCGGTGCCGATCGAGCCGACGACCGAATCAATTATGCCCACCGACGCCGCGCTCGCGGTGCTGACTGATCCAACCGGCGACGTGATTATCCCTTGCGCAGTAACGGCAGTAGGTTTGCCTCTAGGAATGGAGGAGCTACCGGCACCACCAGCCGTATTGGCCGGTGGCGATACCGGAGCTCTGAATACTGGGACACCGTTCGCATTAACGCCTCCAGGCAGGTTGTCCGGGCGCGTCATAATCAGCGGAAGAGATGCTCCTGGGTCGACTGAGCCAGCTACAAACAAGTGGCTGGAAGACGGCGCGCTCGATCCTATTGCTGTGAAACTTAGCATCGCAAGGAGAACCCCGGCTAAGCAAAGAGTGAGGGCTGCCAAGGCTCGTGGCTTAAAGATGCCGGATTGAGGAACGGAATTTGTTTTCATTTTGTTTTTATTTGTGAGTTGTCGAGAAATGAACTGTGTGCGCAAGGTTACGGCAGCGCGGTGCCCGACTTTGATTTTACAAGGTTGATATCGCCACTGTTGATGGAACCATCGACGGTCACGTCTTCGCGAAAGTTCGAAGCAGTGACAACGGTGCCGGACTGCGATTTGGTTTGCGCAATGTCGCCTGAATTTACAAACCCATCGCCCGTTGTGTCGCCGACAAGCACCCCCATTGATGAGGAAATGCTGGCGCTGCTGTTACCGGAGGAGTCGCTCACGTTCGCCAGCGTGACGGTGATTGTTTGTGCGTTTGCAACGCCGGTGAGATTGACGACATACTGATGGGCGTCGCCGCTATTGATCGCGCTGCTGCTGACTGTGCCAGTACCACCCGTGACGCTGGCGCCGCCGACACTGGTGAGCGTGTTGGAAAAAGTAAAGATCATGGTGTAATCGCCGCTTGCGCCGCCACTGCGGCATTCGATGCCGCGCGGCCCGGTCAGCGGTAAATCAATATCAAACGTCCCGGCGTTGCCGTGAGTCTTCCTCGAGACTACGCTATTTAATTGCACCAGAGCCAGTCCAGTATTATAGGCCAGCGTGACGTAGTCGCCATCCACTCCAGTCGGATCAGTGCCCCGTCCAGTGACGTAAAGGTGGCGGCCATCCGGGCTAAGAGTCAGACCTCTTCCCTCATCAAGCCCCGTGGTCGAGTTATTATATCTGGCCAGCCAGAGCTGGCCACCGGTTTGCGCGTTGTATGCGAGGGTCACAAAATCCTTCCCTAGCAGGTTGAGCCGGAAGTCCGGCTGGCTGAAACCGGTCACGAATATTTGCGAGCCGTCAGGGCTTATTGCCAAACCCGGGCGCGCAGGAAGGTCATCGCCGCCACCGTCGAAGCGCGAAAGCCATAGTTGCTGTCCAGTTCTGGCATCATAACCCACTGTGACACGATCATAGTTGACAGGCTGGACCGGCGAACCCAGGGCACTGTAGCCCGAGATATAGACACGATCGCCATCTGGACTCACCCGGATTGTCGTCGCGACGTTGGTAGATGGGTCGCTTAACCCGGCGTAACGAGTGGCCCAGAGTTGCTGTCCGGTGGCGGCATCATAGGCGACAGTCGCGAAACTAAGGCTTTTTCCAATCCCGCCGCCCCCGCTGGTGCCGGTGACATACACTCGCGACCCATCGGGACTTAGCGCTAGATCCACGCCTTCGTTGTCGGTGTTGTTGTCCGGGTTTGGACCGATGTAGCGAGCTTCCCAAATCTGCTGGCCCGTCGCCGCGTCGTACGCCACTGTCCCGTAAGTGATCGGCTCGCCCATATGAGTGGTTACACCTGTCACATAAATGCGCCTGCCGTCGCGGCCAACCTGGAGCGCGCGCGCAATGCCGTAAGCAATGCCCTGGTAGCGGGTGAGCCAAAGCTGCTGCCCAGTGGCCGCGTCGTAGGCGATGGTTGCATAGTCCTGATTGCCATAACCTTCTGGGCTCTGGCCCGTCACATAAACAGAATGTCCATCCGGGCTCACCCCAACTGCGGTCGCGAAGGCGCTCGAACTAAAGGGGGCATGAAAGCTAGCAGCCCACAATTGCTGGCCTGTAGTTGCGTCATAGGCAACGGTCAGGTAGCTGGACTCAAGCGGGCCGAAATGCAGGTCCTTTTGACCCGTAACATAGACGCGACTGCCATCCGGGCTCAACGCGATCGCGTTCGCTTCGCTTGTAGTATTCGGAGCGGCCTCAAACCGGCTAACCCAGATTTGATTCCCGCTCGTAGCGTCATAGGCGATCGTCGCGTAATCCTGCCCGTTGCTGGCGCTATTGTAGCTAGTCCCGGTAACATACAAACGGTCACCGGAGGAACTCAGGACCGTTGCGGAAGCTCCTTCAGTACCACTTCCCTGGGTGAAATCGTAAGTTGTCGCCCAGATGGGACACTTGTCGCTTGCTGGCGCGGGCGGACAGAGAGGCACGAAAGCCTGTGGGCCGGCTCCTGGTGAGGCTGGCGGCGAAGCGAGTGTCCGTACCAGCCCGCTCTGAGGTTCGATAGATTGTATGCGGTTGCTAGAGATATTCACTACGGCGATGGAATCAGCCGGCGCAAGAGCGGCGTCGTACTCGCCCGAAAATCCTAGGAGACCATCTGGTCTGCGTATCTCGGCCAACTTCAATAATTGTGGAATGCCGGTGGACTCCGATGGCGCGCGATCGGTGGGAGAACTCACTTCGGCCATGGCCCAAGTAGCGCTAAGGGAAATTAAAATAATGACGACCAGGGGGCGTGGATTGAGGACGGATTGAGAAGAGGGATTTTTTTTCATGGTAGTTTTCGTTTGGATTTGTTGGGGTCGAGATGGTCAGCTAAGGTTGTGGCAGTTTTAGTTTGAAATTAACTTTGTTGGTTTATGGAAGCCCAGTACCCGATTTGGATTTAACGAGCGAGATGTCGGCGCTGTTGATCGAGCCATCGACAGTCACGTCTTCGCGGAAATTAGAAGTGCTCACCGCCTGACCTGATTGCGATTTGGTCTGGCTGATGTCGGCGGAGTTTACGAATGTGTCGGCCGTGCTGTCGCCGACCAGCAGAGCCATTGATGCTGAAACCGCGTTGCTGCTGTTGCCCGCGGAGTCGTTCACATTCGTCAAGCTAACGGTGAGAACCTGCGCGTTGGTTACGCCGGTGAGATTTACGACATACTGATGCGGGTCGCTGTCGATCGCGCTGCTGCTGACCGAGCCGGTGCCGGACGAAACCCTGGCTGCACCGACGCTTGTTAGGGGATTGGCGAATTTGAAGACGATTGTGTAATTGCCGTTGGCGCCGCCAGTGCGGCATTCAATACCGCGAGGCCCCGTGAGTGGAAGATCGACATCGAACGTGCCGGCGTTGCCGTGGACTTTTCTGGAAACGACTGCCGTCAACGGCACTGGATTGACCAGCAGAACTTCGCGGATGCGGTTGTTGCCGGATGGATATGTCCCGTCGGCGATGAACACATTTCCAACGAGATCAAAAGCCACGCCTCCGGGATAAGAGAGCATGGCTTGGGTGGCTGGTCCGCCGTCACCGCTGAGACCGGCGGTGCCGTTGCCGGCGATGGTGTTGATATTGCCGGAGGCATCGACCATGCGGACACGCTGCAAAGAATAGTAAGGATCTGCGATGGCGATCTGGCCCCTGGGGTCGATGCTTACACCGGTTGGGTAGTACAACTGAGCCGAAGCAGCGGGGCCGCCATCGCCGCTGAATCCCGCGGTGCCGTTACCGGCCACGGTCGTAATAAGAGTGACGGGCGCGAGAGTGCGCATGTCGATCTTGCGAATGCGGCTGTTGAATGTGTCGGCGATGTAGAGGCTGTCGTCGCGATCGACCGCGACGCCGTAAGGTCCATTGACCTCCGAGATCGTCGCGACGCCGTCGCCGTTGTAGCCACCGACTCCGTTTCCGACAATGGTGGTGATAATTCCGTCGGGAGTGACTTTGCGAATTCGATTTCCGCCGAGCGTGACGAAATTGATGCTGCGCGTCCCGGTATCGGCGATGTAGAGGTTGCCCTTGCTATCGACGGCGACACCGTTGGGCGTATCGATTTGAGCTTGAGTGGCCGGTCCGCCGTCGCCCGAGTAACCAGCCGTGCCGGTCCCGGCGACAGTGTGGATGATGCCGGCGGTATCAACTTTGCGGATGCGGCTGCTAAACGAATCCGCGATATACAAATTACCGGCGGCATCAACCGCCATCCCTGCGGGCGACCACAACTTCGCCTGGGTGGCGGGGATATTGTCACCGTTGTAGCCGCGATAGCCAGTGGGTAAGTATTGGTTGCCACCGAGAAGTCCGGCCACGGTGGTGATGGTTCCATCCGGCTTCACCTTACGAATGACACTCATCACCCAGTCGGCGATGTAGTAGTTGCCAGCCGAATCGAAGGTGACGCTATCCGCTTGAAAGGTCTGGGCCAAAACCGCCGGACCGCCATCGCCGCTTTCACCGAGCGTGCCGTTGCCCGCGACAGATTGAAGGAGACCTTGCATCGGCCCTTGCTGATCCACTTGCCAAACGTGCGACCCGTTAGTATCGGCGATGAAGATCGTCCCATCAGGAGTGACAGTGACTCCGTAGAAGGGTTGATTAAACCGCGCGGAGAGAGCGGGTACGCCATCCGCCGGTATGGCCGTGCCAGCGAACCCAGCACCAGCGACGGTGGTAATGACGCCAGAGATGTCGATCTTGCGCACGCGCCCGTTACCTTCATCGACGAAGTAAAGATTCCCGGCGGCATCGAAGCTGAGCTGCGACGGGTTGAAGATTTGGGCGGCGACGGCTGGACCGCCGTCGCCCGAAAAGCCGGCGGAGCCAGTGCCCGCGAAGGTCGTGATTATGCCGCTGGCATCGACTTTGCGAATGCGGTGGTTCGACGTGTCAGCGATGTAAATATTGCCGGCAACATCCACCGCTACTCCGCGCGGGATGGCAAGCTGCGCGCTGGTGGCTGGCTGGTTGTCGCCGTTGTAACCGAACGTGCCGTTCCCAGCTACGACCGTGATGTCGCCCGTAATGACATCGAGTCTAAGAATTCGCATGCTCAAATCGGCGATGAGCAGTTTGCCTTGATTGTCGAACGCAATACCGCTGGCACCGATGCCGCCCTGAGGGCCCGCCGACAGCGTGGCCACAGTGACCATCTGACCAGCGGGGTCAACGCGGCGGATGCGTCTGCCGTCGGCGATAAAAATGTTGCCCGAGCTATCGAGCGCGACGCCCCAGGGATAACTCATCTCTACTGAGGTAGCAGGGCCGTCGCCGTTGAAACCTCTGCCGCCATTACCCGCCACCACGGTTTGTTGTCCGGTGGCGAGATCGAGGCGGCGCACCACGTTGTGGTAGGCAAAGTCGGAACTGTAGAGCGCTCCGTTGGCGTAAGTGACATTAAGAGGTAGCTGGCCCAGACTGCGTCCCGGCCCGTTGCCGGCCGAGCCCGCTGCGGTGTTGATCGTGCCGAGTGCCGCGCCGACAGCAACGCCGCGCGATTGGCTCATCGTGAAATTCCCCGCGAGTTCAGGGTCGATCACTTTGAAACAGCGACTCGTGTCATTATCGTTAGGCGTGAGCACCGACAGCGTTACGCGCTCTCCCATCGAGACGCAGACTCGCGTTCCCGCGGCGCCAGTCGGCGAGCTGGGCGACGTGGTCTGGATGGAGCGGGTCTCGCCGTTCGCACGTAAGCGCGGGGCGGCTGCGAAACTCGCCACGGCCAAAAAGATGCCGACCGAAAAAAGAGCCAACGCTGATAAGATGCGTGAATTAAAGTTGCCGGATTTGAGGGAGGGATTTCTTTGCATAATGATTTTTGTTTGTCGGGTTTGATTAGGGAAGGGCCGTGCCCGATTTTGATTTCACGAACGAAATATCGGCGCTGTTAATCGAGCCATCCACAGTCACGTCCTCGCGGAAATTGGAAGTGGTCACCGCCTGACCTGATTGCGACTTAGTCTGGCTGATGTCGGCGGAGTTAACGAAACCGTCGGCGGTGGTATCGCCAACCAGTACACCCATTTGCGGACTAACGACGTCGCCGGTGTTGCCGGCCACGTCCAGGACGCTGTTCAAGGTGACCGCGATATACTGGCCAGTGATCACGTTCGTGAGATTCACCGTGTACTGATTCGGATTGGGTCCAATAGTGCTGGAGCTTACCGTTCCGGTGCCACTTGAGACGCTGGCGGCACCGGCGCTTTGCAAAGTGTTCACGAAGGTAAAGACGATTGAGTAATTGCCACTCACGCCACCGACACCGCTTCGGCATTCTATCCCGCGCGTTCCGCTTAGCGGCAAATCAATGTCGAACGGACGAGTGCCGTGGGTCATCCTCGATACGACGGCCGTTAACGGCGGGACAGGGGACGTGTACTGTGCGATGAACGTCTGATTACCGCTGCCGGTGAAGTAGGAGCCGACAGCCCAGCACTGTGACGCCGAAGCGCACGTCACGGCATTGAGGTAGCTAAGCGAATTGGGGTCCGGGGCAGGCGTACTGCCGACGGCCGACCACGAACTCCCGTTCCATTGCGCGATAAACGCGCGGTACTCCTCGTTGCCGTTATCGCCGACGACCCAGCACTCCGAGGCCGACGCGCACGTCACGGCATTGAGGTTGCCGAAGGGCGAAGCGACCATTGCCCACGAAGTCCCATCCCACCGCTCGATTAGAGGCATAACGCCGCTGCCGGGGTTGTATTGGCCGACGGCCCAGCACTCCGAGGCCGCCGCGCACGTCACGCTCTTGAGGTCGCCGCCGAGCGAAGTGACGCCTGCCCACGAGATCCCGTCCCAATGCTCGATGCCACCGCCGACGGCCCAGCAATCCGAGGCCGATGTGCACGTCACGCTGTTGAAGTAGCCGCCGGCGACGATTGCCCACGAAGTCCCGTTCCAGTGCTGGATGGTCGAGCCAACCGCCCAGCAATCCGATGCCGATGTGCATGCTACGGCAGACAGCGAGTTGTTCTCGGTGGCACTCGTGTTGGGCGAGGCGACAATGGTCCATGCCGTCCCGTTCCAGTGCTCGATCAGCGTTTGAGAATAGGGAGTAGCGAAGGGGAAGCTGTTGTAA
>JBBROO010000046.1:0-24318 GCA_038229295.1 Chthoniobacterales bacterium
GTTCGGATTGGAGTCTGCAACTCGACTCCATGAAGTTGGAATCGCTAGTAATGCCGTATCAGCTACGACGGCGTGAATACGTTCCCGGGCCTTGTACACACCGCCCGTCACATCATGGAAGTTGCTTGTAGCCGAAGCCGGCGCGCTAACCCGCAAGGGAGGCAGCCTTCTACGCTATGAGCAGTAACTGGGATGAAGTCGTAACAAGGTAGCCGTAGGGGAACCTGCGGCTGGATCACCTCCTTTCTAAGGAGAAATTCAATCGCCTAACGAGCTTGCTCGTTGGCGCGGTTTGAACAGGTCGACGACTAACCCGTGCGTTCTTCGGAACTCACGACATGTCGTTAAGCCCTTAACAAGGAAACACGTTGAGGCTCAGAGAAACCGACGAGTAACGCACAATTCAGTTTTCAAACTTGCTGCACACATCGACTAATGCCGGATGACGATTCGTAAGATCGACATCCGGCATTTTGTTTTTGCCAATCTCCGATCTACAATCTGCAATCTGCAATCAGACCGGGGGCATAGCTCAGTTGGTAGAGCGCCAGCTTTGCAAGCTGGAAGTCAGGGGTTCGAATCCCCTTGCCTCCATTTCACCGGAAATGGAGGCAAGATTAAGACTTCGAACTCTAGTCTGCTCTGACCTCCGCGCTCGAATAACTACGGAGCAACCCGCGTCGTCGCCGTGTCAGTATGGTATGAAACGTAATCGCGCAGTTTAAACCATCCGCCTTGGTTTTTGGCCGCCTGCGCAATGGTGTTGCTTTCGTTCGTGCCGAAATCCTGCCACGTGTTGTAGCGGGCGATGGACAGAAATGTCCACGCTCCCCCTTCGCGGTGTTGCATCAGAACGTTACCAGAAGACGTGTCGTTAGGCCGGTCCGGCGGTTGGCTCAGCATCTTTTCCAATTGCTCACGTTGCCCGGCCGCCGCGCGGTATACGGACAAAACATACGCCGATCCATTTGTCTTTGACGCATTATCTCCCAAGCCCATCTCGCGGACAAAGTCGGCCCACGGCGGACCGTTGACCAATGTATCCTCGTGCCAATCTTGCAGATCACGCGCGGTGGTTGGCGCCGTCGTGGTCGCTTCCGTGATCGCTTTGGTTCCGAGATGCGAAATCACGGCATAATCCCAGGAATCGCCGCTTTGATGACGCAGGATCATAAAGTGGCCCGGCATCGGCGCTTTCGGATCCTCTACTTTTAGAGCGTCAGCCAACGCGCTCGCTTTCCCGAGCGAGGATTTAACGAAGTGGACATGATACATGTCGGTGCGCGCCGCGGCCTTCTCCGAAATAGCAGCTTTTTCGGTGGCGGCGGGTGCCGGCGACGTCTGTGCTTGAACCATTGCGACAGACGCGAGGCTGAGCAAGGCACAGCCGGTGATGCGAATCATTGACTTCATTTGGATTCCTTTTGTTGAGTGGTTGATCGGAAACCCGTCTAAACGCCCCTCATTTTCCGTCTAAACGGGCCTCATCGAAGAAAGCGCGCTTCGACTCGCATTTATTGATTGCGCCGAGGTTACGTGGCCGAAATCGATCCGGTCAATGCAATTCCCATTTTGCGATTTGCGATTTCGCCCTTGCGATCTTAAATACTCCGCGCCCCGGGCCTGTAGCTCAGTTGGTTAGAGCACGCGCTTGATAAGCGCGGGGTCAAAGGTTCAAATCCTTTCAGGCCCACCATGTCGATCTTGCCTAACGACGGCAACCGCCTCCGATCTTCTGCGCATAAACATCAGACACAGTACAACTCCCACGAGCGCGCCGCAGACGTCGATCATCACATCGCGCTCCGACGCCGTTCGCGTCGGAATGAACGACTGGTGAAATTCGTCCAGCCCCGCGTAAAAAGCCGCGAGCAACAACGCCGCGCTCGCGGGTTTCCAAAACTGCCGGACAAAACCCGAACGCAGCGCGCGCCACAACAGCGCCGCTAGAATTCCGTATTCAGTTAAGTGTCCCAGCTTCCGCAGCGCAAAATGAATTGTCGCCAGCGTCGCAAAAGAAATCTGCGGATCGAGCCAGCGCAAAAACGGAACGAGAAAGCGCGACGTATGCTCGGCCGAAAGCACATCGGTCGAGCCGGCAAAAATCAAAACCATCCAGGCAATAACTGGCACCCACCTACTGACGAGACTTCGCATCTTCATGTTCAATTAAACGCACTTCGTTTTGCATTGCCCCATCTGCAATCTACAATTTGCCATCTGAACTTTTTTCTCACATCTCCCCTCACCTTCGAACCCATCTTCATGGAACGAATGTGGGGCGGTCGCCGCTTGGAATCCGAATTCAAAAAGCGATTGCCCGAAGATAAACACATCGGCGAATCATGGGAGATCGTCGATCGCAGCGAAGCGCAAAGTGTAATCCGTCATGGTCCGCTGCGTGGTCGCACACTTCATGAACTTTGGACCCAAGATCGACAATCGATCTTCGGCGACATCCCCGACAGCACACGTTTCCCGCTTTTAATCAAACTGCTCGACGCGCACGACAAACTTTCCTTGCAAGTTCATCCTCCGGCCGAGATCGCCGCGCAGGTCGGCGGTGAACCGAAGACCGAGTTCTGGTATGTCGCCGCGGCTCAACCCGGCGCAAAAATTTACGTCGGCCTTCACCGGAAAATTCCCCGTCCGCAATTCGAACAGGCCGTTCGTTCCGGAAAGGTGGCTGAACTCGTCCACACCATTCCAGTGCAAGCCGGCGACGCCATGTTTCTACCGGCCGGACGTTTTCATGCGATCGGCGCAGGAAATTTGCTGGTGGAAATTCAGCAGAACAGCGACACCACTTATCGCGTCTTCGATTGGAACCGCGTGGATGATCACGGCCAGCCGCGTGATTTACATGTCGATCTTGCCTTGCCCTGCATCGATTTCAACGATGTCGCTCCGAGGTTGGCGCAGGCAAAAGACGAAACGCTCGTGCAAGATAAATCGTTCGAAGTTCAGAAATGGAATCTTGCCGACGCCCGCGTCATCGCTCCGCTGGGACAATTCGCGATCGTCTGTTGCCTAACGGGAAAGCTCCGCTGTGCCGATGTCGATCTTGCACCGGGAGAATTTTTGCTATTGCCGGCCGCGTTGGAAGATCGACAAGCGAAACCACTCGCAACTCAGACCACGTTACTCCGGGTGACGATTCCCGCTTAAACTAAAAGCCACGGCGCCATTCGCGATTGTCGTAACAAAACGGGCGTCGCTCGATCAACCGGACGACTTCGCATTTCGGATTTGCGGCCGACAAAGAGGATCGACGACGCGCATAACGCGACACAAAAACAAACGATCGCGATTTTAATCGGGAGCTTCATTTGCAATCTGTCGGAGCAGGTGCCGCGCTCAGTCGGCGCAAATACTGAAAACTGTAGATGCCAGTTTCGTGCCCATCGCGCCAGCGCGGTTGCACCGCATATCCGCCCACCATGTTGAATCCGGCGAGCTCGAAACTTTCGTTGGAATAAGTCACATTCGGTCGCGCGATGTTTCCCAGAACGTCCGGCTCGCCGCCGCAAGCCGCACACGGACAGACGCGCCGCAAGGTTTCGAGATCGAAAAACGACTCGGCTCCGTCGCTCCAGTTGATCGCCAGTTCATTTCCAATCTGCTGAATATTCGTCGGCTCCAACCGCATACGATGTCGATCTTACCAGCATGTCGATCTTGAGAGCAATCTTTAGCCTCAATCCTCCACGGCGGCCTGACGTTTTGGCCGAACGCGCTCGCCGAAAATCGCCGTGCCCACACGCACCATCGTCGCCCCTTCCTCCACCGCGATTGGGTAATCGTTCGTCATTCCCATCGATAGTTGCGGCATCTTCATCGCGAATTCCTTTTCCAGCGTGTCGCGCAGCTCGCGAAGATCGACAAAGAACTTTCGCGAATGTTCCGGCTCTTCCGCCAGCGGCGGAATGCACATCAAACCTTCAATCGTTAGGCGCGGCAGCGCGAGGAGCGATTCCATTTCGTGCCGCAACGTTTCCGGTTTAAAACCGAACTTGCTCCCCTCGCCCGCCACATTCACTTCCAAAAGAATGCGCGGATGCATTCCATCCTCTTGCGCGACGCGGTCCATCTGCCGCGCAAGATCGACATCGTCGATGCCGTGAAACAATTCGAAGAGCGGGAGCGCATGCCGAATTTTATTTTTCTGGAGATGCCCGACGAAATGCCAGCGCAGACTCGAAGGCAGTAACGGAATCTTTGCGCGCGCTTCCTGCACTTTGCTTTCGCCAAAGAGCGTCTGTCCCATTTCCACCGCCGCGCGCACTTTCTCAGCCTCGTGTGTTTTGGAAACCGCGATAAGATCGACATCGTCGATTTGCCGACCGGATTTTTGTGCAGCGTCAGCGATTTGCGCGCGAACGCGCTCGAGATTTTCAGCAATCGTTGCCATGGCTAAATGTTACTCAAACATTTGGCTGGCAACGAAAAGAATCTGGGGAGCACAGGCTGCCAGCCTGTTGTTTTCGGCAGCCTGCCGAAAAGGCCTTGGCGCGCCGTTACACGCTCGAAGTTCGCGGCAAGCTGCCGCGAACAACAGGCTGGCAGCCTGTGCTCCCCGGATTCAGCAAGCCACGCTAGAGCGCGACCACGCGATAGAACGCCGCCGCCTGTAAGAGCGCACTTGTCACGCGCAGCGTAATCGTCCCACCGGTTCCCTGAATATTATTCATCACTGCGGTCCAGCCAACCGTGATGCTACTGCTTTGTTCGAGTCGGTACGTTTGGCCGCTCACACTCGGAAAGCTGATCAATAAATCGCTGTGGTCCGCTGCGACATTCACCGGCAATCGCACGTTAACGAGCACCGCATCGTATGCGACGGCGTGCAGTGAATCATCCGCGCTGAGCAGAAACGTGTACGTTCCGGGTTTGTTAAAACTCGCCGTGGTGTTGGCGGCGTTTGCATTCGCGATCGTGACCGCGCTCGGCCCAGAGTACAATTTCCATTTCACCGCCGCAGTTCCGCTCGGATCGACAATTGCGCCGTTGAGATTCGCGCTCGTCGGAAGATCGACATATACATCCGCGCCGGCATCGACGCTCGGCCCGCCGGGCGAACGCGGCCCTTCGTTAGGCCCAGTCGTTTGGATCACTTCGAAATTGTTGACGTCGATCGTTGAAAGATGATCGAAGGCCGACGGCGAAAATCGATCGTCCGGGCAAACCGAAACGGAAAAGAACCCGCCGTTGTCCGCGACCATGGCGCCGTATTTCTTCAGCGCGAACAAGACCGCTTTCTCTTCGATCGTCCATGTCGCCGGAATGACGAAGTTCGATTTTAAACGCAGCCGCTGTCCCATCGCCGGATAAGTTGTCGATGTTGCGGCAATCGAAGACGCGTAGTGCGTCGCCGGATAGATGTATTCCCTGCGCGTCTTCGCCACGACGAGTCGCAGCGCGTGCTCGACCATTCCGCGCTCGCATTCATCGTAACGCACGAGCGCGGGAAACATCGACAATCCCGCGGCATCGCCGGAATTCAGTCCGGCTTGACGCAACGCGTTTGAATTCAAATTAAACTTCGCGCCATTCGATGCCTGCCATCCCGTGTTCGTTAGGCGCATCTGCCACGTTTCCCATGTCGATCCAACGCCCGGCGCGACGATGATGCCATGACGGTCCCCGCCCGTGTTGTTCACGTCCTGCTGCCATTGTTGCAACGTCAGGTTCCCAGTGCCGTTCGGCCAGCTTTCAATCGGCATGTTCGACGGAATGGGATAACTGCCGTTTGGATAAGTACCGCCCTCGAAATCCGAATCACCGGGATAAACCAAAAACGGAATCGTGACCCGCGGCTGATTGTCCGGCACGAGGACGTAATTCATTTCGTAAAACGGTCGCAACGTTTGCCGGCTCGATGACAGATCGGATTTTATCTGCGTGATCATCGCCGCCGAGTTGGCCAGGAGCGGCCGTCGCGAAATGTCTTCGTTCCACGGATTCGTTAGGGGAAAAATCTGCATGGCCGAAACAATCGCGTCCGCTTCCGGCGTGTTGAACAAGATCGACATCGTGACTGCGGGCGCCGGGCCCAGGATACGGCCCTCCTGGTTGATTCGCTCCGCCCGCGCGGTGAATGCGCTTGTCGATGTTACGACGAAGGCAATTCCCAGTTTCCAATTTGTCTTCATCATCACTCCTCAATAGTCGCAGAGAAGCGGCTTTATTTCGCAGCAGCATTTGCGCCCGCCATCACGCAAGATCGACAATCGAAATTTCGCCTGCCGGCGCTAAAGTGGGCGGATGAATTTCGGAATTGTGCCAGCGCATGAAATTGCATTTGCCGAGCAAGCCGCCATTTTCAATCGAGCCTTCACCGGGTATCTCGCCGGCTGGCACGATCTCGACGCGGCCGGAATTGCACGCGTCATCTGCGCGCAAAATGTCGATCTTTTCTACAGCCGTTTCATTCGCGCGGACGGCGCCTTAGCCGGCTTCGGTTACATCAATCGCACCGGAAACATCACGCGCCTCGGAGCCATGGGAACGGTTCCCGAAGCTCGCCGCTCCGGCGCGGCCGCGCATTTGCTTTTGCATTTGTTAGGCGAAGCGAAAGCGCGCGATGACCAAGCGATGGTGCTCGAAGTGTTCGAACAAAATACGCCGGCTCTCACACTTTATCGGCGACACGATTTTAAGGAATTGATGCGGTTGTTCGGATGGAAACGCGCCGCTGGAATCGCCTCGGCGGAAGCGCGCACAAAGCTCGAGGAGATCTCCTTGCTGAACGCGAGCCGGCTAAAGGTCATACGCCGTTTTCCGGAAATTCCGTGGCAAGTTTCGCAGCACGCCGTTCTGAAAGCGCCCGGAGCGCGCGCCTATAAGATCGACAATGCGTGTGTCGTCATCAGCGATCCGCAAACCAATCCAGTTCGAATTCACAGCGTGCTTTGGAGTGAGGACGCGCTGGCGGCACAACG
The DNA here is from genome assembly GCA_038229295.1 of Chthoniobacterales bacterium. Classification (GTDB taxonomy): domain Bacteria; phylum Verrucomicrobiota; class Verrucomicrobiia; order Chthoniobacterales; family UBA10450; genus JAJPGZ01. The sequence goes on from JBBROO010000046.1 coordinate 6,942, forward strand.
CGTATTGTCCGCCGTGCTCGCACGATTTGCCGACAAAGATTTTTTCGCGCCGGCGATTTTTCCGGAGGAATTCGGAGTCGAGATTTACGGGCCGCTCGGTTTTACGCGCGAACCGCTCAATCAAATTTTGATGCGGCGCGACTTGTAGAAAAGCACTGCGGTCGTTAAACCATCTCCATGCGTCGCCTTGCTTCTGTGCTCTGCGCGTTGTCGATCTTCGCGAGCGGTTGCGCCACGCATTCCACTTCACGCGCGGAACGGCGCGCTGACGAAAACGACGCTCGCTCGGCCGCGTTGAGTTGGCTGAAACTTCTCGACGACGGCGATTACGAGGAAGCGTTCGAATGGGAAGCGCAGGACTTCCGGATGGCGCGAACGCAGAAACAATTTGTGCGTTACATGCAGGCACGTCGGGTCCCGTTCGGAAAAACGCTGGACCGTAGTTTTATCGGCGCGGCCAATCTCCACAAATTCGCCGGCGTGCCCGAAGGCAATTACGAAAGCATAATTTTCAAAACCGGCTTTGAACACAAAGCGCAAACGGCAGAGCGCGTTATCCTGGTGCAACAGCCGAGCGGCTGGCGCGTGATCGACTACCGCATCTATTAAGAGGTGCGGTTAGGCTTGCAGTGCCCCATCGGAACTGCGCAAGATCGACATATGAACTTCACTAAAAACATCGGCATGCTGTTGCTCGCCATTTATCTCATCCTCGTCGGCATCGTTTCGCTCTTCGCCGTCGCCATTCCAGGCATCGTCATGGGAATTCTCGCCCTGCTCGCCGGAATCTTTATTCTGATCGGCAAGTAGGATCCCGGCCTAACGAGCCTTCATCCGCGCAATCAGCGTGTCGGCCATGGTCGCGGGAGTTTCCGCGACCGCGATGCCGGCAGCCTTGAGTGCTTCGATTTTTCCTGCGGCTGTTCCCTTTCCGCCGGAAACAATCGCGCCCGCGTGACCCATGCGACGGCCGGGCGGCGCGGTCGTGCCCGCGATGAACGCCGCGACCGGCTTCTGGCAATTATCTTTGATCCACTCGGCCGCTTCTTCTTCGGCGCTGCCGCCGATTTCGCCTATCAAGATCATCGCGTCTGTATGTCGATCTTCGTTGAACAATTTCACCGCATCGAGATGCGACATGCCATTGATCGGGTCGCCGCCGATGCCGATGCAAGTTGATTGACCGTAGCCGCGACTCGTTAGCTGCCAGACCGCTTCGTATGTGAGCGTGCCGGAACGTGAGATGACGCCGATGTTTCCCGCCTTGTGAATGTATCCGGGCATGATGCCAATCTTGCATGCGCCCGGCGTGATGATGCCGGGGCAATTCGGACCGATGAGTCGCGATTTCTTTCCGACCATTTGCGCCTTCACCCGCATCATGTCCATGACCGGAATTCCTTCGGTGATGCAAACCACAAGATCGACATCTGCATTCACGGCTTCGAGAATTGAATCTGCCGCCGCTGCCGCCGGCACGAAAATCATCGAGACGTTGCAATCCGTTTTTTGTTTCGCTTCCCAGACCGTGTCGAACACCGGAACTTTGTCGTCGAATTTCTGTCCGCCTTTTCCCGGCGTCACACCGGCGACGACGTTCGTCCCGTACTCCATGCATTGGCGCGCATGAAATCCGCCGGCGCTGCCGGTGATTCCCTGCACCACTAGCCGCGTATTCTTATCGACGAGAACAGACATATCTCAGGAAAGCAGGAACGCAGGGACAACAAGACGGAATTCCTGCTTTCCTGCTTTCCTTAGAAATTTCGGTGTCATTTCGCTTTTCGTTTGTGAATCAAAAGTTTGTTTCCGTCCGGATCGCGAAATTGCGCCATCCAACAAACCGGTGTTTCCATTTTCTCGATGTCGAACGAAACACCGCGCTCCTTCAGTTTGTCGTAGACGGCATCGATGTCCTCGACTTCAAACGCGACCGAAGTGCCATCGCGCGAAGGTTGCCAAGACGGATGACAACCGACGCCGATCGTGACCGCGCCGAGATCATATTCCACCCACGCGCCTTCCATCGCGGTCGTGCTTGGCTTCAACTCGAGCGTCTCCTGATAAAATTTTCGCGCGCGTTCCTTGTCCGACACCGCGATGGCGATGAATGCGACTTCGTTAATCATGATTTTCCTCCAGCTGCTTTAACTGCTTTTTGCGCGGCATCGGCCAAATCCTCCGCCGCGATGACGGCGATCGCCGACTCGGCCAGCATTTTCTTGCCCGCATCCACATTTGTTCCTTCCAGCCTAACGACGAGCGGCACCGACAACTTCACCGCCCTGGCGGCGTTAATAATTCCTTGAGCAATGACATCGCACTTCATGATGCCGCCGAAAATGTTGACCAGGATCGCTTTCACATTTTTATCCGCGATCAAAATCTTGAAGGCTTCCGTCACCTGCTCTTCGGTCGCGCTGCCGCCAACGTCGAGGAAATTGGCCGGGCTGCCGCCGTAAAATTTGATGATGTCCATCGTCGCCATGGCGAGTCCGGCGCCATTGACGAGACAAGCGATGTTGCCATCGAGCCCGATGTAATTCAGTCCGTGCTTCGATGCCTCGACTTCGCGCGGATCTTCCTCCGCGGTGTCGCGCATGGCCGCGACTTCGGGATGCCGAAAGAGCGCGTTGTCATCGAAATTAAATTTCGCATCAAGCGCGAGCACTTCGCCCTTCTTCGTTACCACCAGCGGGTTCACCTCCACCATCGACAAATCAAGCCCGACAAAAGTGCGATACAATCCATCGAACAATCTCGCCGCCGCTTTCGATTGCGCCGGGTCAAAGGCGAGCTGCTTCGCTAACTTCCGGGTTTGAAACGGCTGCAGACCGGCCAGAGGATCGACCTGTTCGCGCATGATCTTTTCCGGCGATTTTTCCGCCACCGTTTCGATTTCAACGCCGCCTTCCGTACTGGCAACGATCAACGGCGCCGCCGTCGCGCGATCCAGCAGAATGGCGAAATAAATTTCGCGCGCGATGTCGGCCGATTCCGCCACGAGAACTTTGTTCACGACACGACCTTGCGCTCCGGTTTGATGCGTCACCAAAGTTTGACCAAGCATTTTGCTCGCGACATCGCGCACCTCGTTAGGCGATTTCACCACATGCACGCCGCCTTTGAATCCATTTGCGAACGTCCCCTTCCCGCGTCCGCCCGCGTGGACCTGCGCCTTTACCACAAGATCGACATCTCCAATCTCGCGCGCGATCGCTTCCGCTTCGTCCGGCGTCGACGCGACTTTTCCGCGTGTCGTGGCTACGCCAAATTTTTGCAGCAACTCTTTCGCCTGGTATTCGTGGATGTTCATTTACCGCGTCCGCGAGCAAAGCCTTGAAATGCGCGCCCGGCAATCGAAATTCCGCTTCGCATGGACGCGCATCCAGAAATTCATTCCAAGATCGACAACGCGCGCGCTGTCGGCCATCTCCTCGCTTCGACCGCGAAGAACATGCACGCGCTGCTCGCCGGCGCGCCATCAGACTTATATGCCCTAACGATCGACGAATTGATCCAGGCGAATCAATGGGCGGAGTTAAACGATCGCTTTTATAAAACGCTCGCGTTCGGAACGGGCGGATTGCGTGGGCGTACCATCGGGAAAATTGTCGCGCCGAGCGAACGCGGCCAGGCGACGGGCGATTCACCTCCGCAGTTCCCGTGCGTCGGCACCAACGCGATGAACTTCTTCAACATCAGTCGCGCGACGCGCGGACTCGTCGCTTACCTGCGCGGCTGGCTAGGTCGATCCGCCTCCGCAGAGCTACGGCGCGACAAGCAAGGTGATTCCGCAAAACCGAAACTTGTTATCGCGCACGACACGCGATTTTTCTCCAAGGAATTTGCCGCGCTGAGCGCGCGAGTCGCAGCCGAGAATGGTTGCGATGCGTTTGTTTTCGATGGGCCGCGTTCGACTCCCGAGCTTTCGTTTGCGGTTCGTTATTTGAAAGCGAACGCCGGCGTTGTCATCACCGCGTCGCATAATCCCCCGCACGATAACGGATACAAAGTTTACTTCGGCGATGGCGCGCAAGTGGTGGAGCCGCATGCCAGCGGAATCATCGCGAAAGTGAATGCGATCGTGAGCGAATCGTTCACCGCCGCCACAAAACCGGGCGAGGTGAAAACGCTGGGTGAAGATGTCGATCTTGCCTACATGCGGCGACTCGAAACCTTGCTTGTCGATCCAAAAATTATTTCCGCGGCGAAAACGTTACGCATCATTTTCACGCCAATCCACGGAACTGGCGGCGTGATTGTGAAGCCGATGCTGCAACGTCTCGGATTCAATTTCGAAGTCGTGCCGGAGCAGGATCAATTCAACGGCGCGTTTCCGACCGTGAAATCGCCGAATCCGGAAAATGCCGAAGCGCTGCGAATGGGCATCGAGCTCGCCGAAAAGCGAAACGCCGATCTCGTAATTGCGACGGATCCCGATTGCGATCGCATGGGTGTGGCCGTGCGCACCGCTGCCGGCAAAATGAAATTGATCACGGGAAACCAAATCGGTTCGCTCATCGCATTTTATCGCGCGAAGAAATTCTTCGAACTCGGCTTACTCAATAAAGAGAACGCGTCGCGTGGCGTGATCATCAAGACATTCGTCACGACCGATCTGCAGAAAGCGATCGCGGAGCATTACGGATTGCGCTGCGTAGAGACTCTGACGGGTTTCAAATACATCGGCGCGAAGCTCGGCAAATACGAACGCAGCGTACCGGAAAACCTGCGCAAGGACTATGTCGATCTTAGCGAAGAGAAAACGCGAGCGCTGCGATTAGAGCACTCGTCGTTTTACGTTTTCGGCGGCGAAGAAAGTTACGGTTACAGCGGCGCCGACTTTGTGCGCGACAAGGACGGCAATGGGTCCGTCATCATGTTTTGCGAAGTGGCGGCTTATGCGAAATCGCAAAACCAAACCGTGGATGAGTTGCTCGATGAAATTTTTGGCACGTTTGGATATTTCGAAGAAAAAAATGCGGCGCTTATGTTCGAAGGGGCGGAGGGCGCGGACAAGATCGCGCAGTTGGCCGCATCCTATGCCGAAAGTCCGCCGACCGAGATGCTCGGCTCGGGCGTGACGGCAATTCGTAATTTCGAGACGGAAACGATTCGCGATATCGAAGGCGATGAAATCCCCAGAGAGAAGATGTCGATCTTCGAGTTGGAAGACAAAACGCGCATCGCGGTGCGGCCGTCCGGCACGGAACCGAAAATAAAGTATTACCTGTTTGCGCAGCGTCGTCCGCAGAATGGCAAATTCGATTTCGCGCAGCTTGAGCAAATTAAAGCCGAAATCGGAACAAGATTGGATGGTCTTTGGAATTGGTTGCGCGAGGACGCGACGACGCGGCTGGGCGGATAAATGCTCGACACCGGAAAAATCGCGGCCAAAGGTTAAGATGTGCGACGCGAAATTAGTTTGGATGGCGGCGAGCTCACGGTGTTGAAGGCGATTGGGATGTCCGGCAGCCAGATGCCGGGAAAAATGTTGCTCGAACACATGGGCAACATGGCCGGGCCCGAATTCATCGAGACACTGATGGGTCTCATGGACCGCGGTTACGTGCTCTCGAGCAAGGTCAACGTCAGGAATGTCGACGACGTGGAGCGATCTCTCTTTCGCGTGAATCCTTCTTATACGCGCGATCTGCGCGATGCGATGCGGCACGACTTTGGCCGAGAGAAGGAACAACGTCGGCGTCGGCGCAGCTGAAATCTGCGAATGCGAAAAGCGCTGCGGTTATGGCCGTGGGTGGCGGCGATTATCAGCGGCCTGCTCTACGCCGCCTGCTTTCCGCCGTTTGAGCAAAGCTGGCTCTGCTGGCTGGCTTTGACGCCGCTCATCGCTGCGATCTGGTTTTCGGGCGAACAATCGCGGCGGCGCTGGCTTCGGAATTTATTGCTCGGTTACGTTGCCGGACTTGCATTTTTTTGGACGGTCCTTTTTTGGCTAACGACTGTGACCCCGCCCGGTTGGTTCGTGTTGGAATTCTACATGTCGATCTATCTGGCGATGTGGGGGTGGTTTTGTGGTTTGATGCGGCCGCGTGAAAGATCAGGGGCGGTCGAGCCTAACAAGTGGAATGAAATGCTGGCCCGCGCGGGCAAAAGCCCGGCGGCGCCGCGCCCGATCTGGCTAAGATCGACAAGCAACTTGCGCGTGGCCTTTCTCCTGGCGGCGGCATGGGTGACGCAGGAATGGCTGCGCAGCTGGGTCTTTTCCGGCTGGGGATGGAACGGATTGGGCGTGGCGTTGCATCGCAATTGGCCACTCATTCAAATCGCGGAATTCACCGGAGTCATTGGGCTTTCCTTCGTCATCGCGTTCGGCAACGTCATCGCTGTCACCACGACGCGACGCATCATCTTGGAAGTGCGGTTCCGTCCGATGCGTCCGCACTGGGATTTTAATTTCGCCATGCTCGGGATCGTGGCGCTCTTCGTTTACGGCTGGCACGTGACGCAAATTCCGCGGCCAACCAAACCGCTCCGTGTCGCCGCCATTCAAGCCGATATTCCACGCAAGGAAAAATTCGATCCGCAATTTGCCCATCGCATTTTCGATCAATTCACCAACTTGAGCGCGATCGCATTGCGGACGAATCCCGCGCCCGATTTGCTCATTTGGCCGGAGAGCTCGATGCCCGGGCCGGTGCTGGAAGACGAAGTGACCAATCAGTTCGTGATGAACTTCGCCGCCGCGAACAAGACCGATTTGATTCTTGGCACTCTCGATGAAGAAGAGGGCCGCGCCTACAACGCTGCGCTGCTTGTTTCCGATGGCGGGCAACACACGCAACTTTATCGCAAGCTGCATCTCGTTCCGTTTGGCGAATACGTCCCCGGCCGGCATTGGGTGCCGCTGCTCGCGCAGATCATCGGCGATCAAGTTCCGGGCGATTTCGATGTCGGAAAAGATTATATCGTTTTTCGCCTAACAAATCCCGACGTGCAGGTGGCGCCGCTCATTTGCTTCGAGGACACACTGGGCGAGCTGACCCGAAGATTTGTTTTGCCGACTGAAACAAATCCCGGCGCTAATTTACTCGTTAACGTCACGAACGACGGCTGGTTCCTTCACTCCGCCGGTTCGCATCAACATCTGGCCAATGCCATTTTTCGCTGCGTCGAAACGCGCCGCCCGATGGTGCGCGCCGCCAATACGGGTGTGACCTGTTTCATCAATCAACTCGGACGCATTACCCAGATCCTGCAAGACGAGAATGGGAGCACATTTCCGCAGGGAACATTGACCGGCGACGTCAATGTTCCGACCGATCGCGAAACCACGTTTTACGTTCGGCACGGCGAACTATTCGCGAAACTCTGTTCCTTGATAACCGTCGTCACCATTTTAGTCGCGTTCGCGATTCGGCGGAAAAGGTTTGAACACAGCGGCCACGAGACCGCATGATCAACCTTAGATCGACATCTTATGGCTGACCTTCTCGTTAAACTTTACGAACTGAAACCAAAGGGCGTTTCTCTGCCCTCCGGAATTTTCGTGCGGCGCGCTTTCGCTGCCGAAAAACGACTCGTCGCCCAATGGGTCTCGAAACATTTTGGCGAGCGCTGGGCGAGCGAATGCGAGATTTCCTTCATGCGCCAACCAGTCGCCTGTTTCATCGCGACCAACGATTTCGATGTCATGGGCTTTGCCACTTACGACGCGACGGCGCGCGGGTTTTTCGGGCCGACGGGTGTGGCCGAAGATGCGCGCCACAAAGGAATCGGGCGTGCACTGCTCGATGCCGCGCTCCAAGACATGGCCGCGCAAGGTTACGCCTACGGCGTCATCGGCGCGACGACTTCGCTGGATTTTTACCGGCGCGAAGTGGAGGCAACGGAGATCGCCAATTCCACACCCGGATTCTATCAAGGAATGCTCAAACCGAGTCGCCCGTAGAATTTCAGTCGGCCGCCGAGCTGAGTTTCGTGAACCGAATTATTTTTCTTTCGCTCGGCGCGCTGCTGCTCGCGAGCGGCAATTTATTTTCTTACGGGCCGATCGGTCACGAAATCGTTGGCGGCATCGCCGATGAATTGCTCGCGAAAAAACCCACGGGCGCAAAAGTGTCGGCGTTACTTGACGGTATCAGGCTCGAGAAAGCGGCTGTCATCGCGGATGAAATCAAAGGCTGGGACAAGCGCGGCGTGGATGATCCCAATATTTTTCATTATCGCAATCATCCCAAGATCGACAATCAACTGTGCGGCTTCTGGCGCGCGAATCAGCCGACGCACGATCCGAATTCGTTAACGCCTTCGCATCATTGGTTTCATTACACCGACGTGCCGGTATCGAATGCGCAGAAATATTCCGACGGCAAAGCCGGTCGCACGCCATGGGACGTCGTGCACATGATCACTTATTGCGTCGCGGTCTTGCGTGGCGAAATCCCGGAAGACAACGCGCGCAAGATCACGAAACCAATTGCGATAATTTTATTGGCCCATTTCGTCGGCGATATTCATCAGCCGCTGCACGTCGGCGCCGAATACTTCGATCAAGCCGGACACGTTGTCGATCCAGACAAGGAAAAAGCGAATCTCGAAGATGAAGGCGGAAACACGCTGACATTGCAATTGCTAGCTAACGAATCCGCGGATGCGCCGCACGCGAAGAATCTCCATGCCTTCTGGGACGGCGACGCCGTGAATGCTTTATTGCCGCAACTCGCGCCGGAAATGGAGAAGGAAGAACGCCACCATAAGAACGAGGACGCGCGCAAACAATTGATTCACGACATGGCGATACACGAACCGAAGAACTGGCAGCTCGATCGTAAGATCGACATCAAGAATTACGCCGAGGCGTGGGCCAATGAAATTTTGCCGAAGGCGCGGGAAGCGCATGAGCGGTTGCAATTAAGCGGCATCCATCCGCAACACGAAGAAGACCGAACAGTAGCGGCCGGCATCGCTGCCGAAAAACCGGCGCCCGATCATGTCGCGTATCGCGATTGGGCAAGTCATCTCGTACGCGAGGAACTGCACAAAGCCGGTTGGCGTCTGGCTGATCTGCTCGAAAAGGCGTTGCCCTAAAAAACAAAATCGCGCCAGCATTTCTGCGGGCGCGACTTGTAAGATCGACAATTCGTTAGATCGACATCGATATCTGCGGCGGCGTGATTACGCCTCGCTCTTGTTCGGAGACTTTTCGCACTCCGCTTTCAACTTCGCGTACTGATCTTTCGAGAGAATACCCTGCGCTTTTTGCAAGAATTGAGCGCGGCTCTCTTTCGTGCAACCCGCTTTCATGCATTCGGATTGCCACGATTCGAGTTTCGATTTCTGATCCGCCGTCACACCGAGACTGGCGAAGTTCGCACAGGCTGCCTTCTCCTTGTTCGCCGCGGTTTTGGCGCAACACGCCGCCTTGTTTCCGGCGAAAACGGAACCGGCGCTAAGCAAAGCCGCTGCCACTAATACTGTACTAGTAAGTTTAATCATGGTGAATGATGAGACCGGCCCAGCGCCAGGTTGTTCAATCTCGAACTAACGCGAATTAGAGTTTGCGTCGCCGCGCAAGATCGACATAGTGGCTTTCAAGACGCGGGGTGGAGCAGCCTGGTAGCTCGTCAGGCTCATAACCTGAAGGCCGCGGGTTCAAATCCCGCCCCCGCAACCAATTCTCCGCGCGCTTTTCTTGCGCCGGAAACTTTGCCCGGTGGCACGAAAGGTTCTGCAAAATACTGCGGGTTTATGCGGGTCCTTATTGCCGACGATCAAAAGAGTGTCGGCACGACTTTGGCCGCGCTGGTCGAGCATTGCGATCACGAAGTCGTCGAAGTGGTCGGCTCCGGACTTGAGGCGATTCATGCTTATTCAAAACATAAACCCGATGTCGTCCTGATGGATTATTGGATGTCGAAACTGAACGGCGCGACCGCTTGCCGAAATATTCTGGCGAAAGATCCAACTGCGCGTGTGATTCTCGTCTCTGGATTTTCGGCGCCCCCTGAAGCCGCCGATTCCGGCGCCGCGGCAGTCCTGACAAAACCGATTGCTCTCGGTCGATTAGCGGAAGTTTTGCATGCCGTCTGCGCACCGCAGGCGACTGTGAATTGAAAGTCGCTCCAGAGGTAGGATTCGAACCTACGACCAATCGGTTAACAGCCGACCGCTCTACCACTGAGCTACTCTGGAATCGCGTCCTGACGGCGAACTTGATCGGCGTTGAACTTTGCGCGTCCGCCCCAAAGCGGCAAGTCCTACTTTCGCGCGTCGCGCAGAGGCCGCCCGCTCCGTTTGCGCAGAACCGATAGAATTTCGGCGAGCACACTCACGGCAATTTCCGCCGGCGAATCGGCGCCGATATCGAGACCGAGCGGCGCGTAAACCTTTGCCAATTTCTCTTTCGCCTTCTTCTTCTTCTTCAGCGAATCGAAAACGCGCTGCACTTTGCGCTTGCTGCCAATCATTCCGATGTAACCCGCGCCGGTGGTTTGCAGCGCGGCTGCGAGTGCATCTCGGTCGATCTCGTAGTTGCGGCTGACCATCGCGAGCGCTTCGTCGCTGCGCCATTTTCGACGCGCGATAAATTTTGCAGGATCGAGATCATCAACCGTGGCCACCGCCGAAGGAAAGATCGACAACAACTCTGTGCGGTCATCCACCACGGTCACAAACAATCCGCAATCGAGCGCCAGCTTCGCGATCGCCAACGCGCAATGTCCGCCGCCAACCAGAAAGAGAGCCCCACTTGAAATTTGCGGTTCAATCAAGATCGTCACTTCGCCACCGCAAATCGCGCCGAACGATTCGGAAGATTTTTCGTGCAGCGGATAAGTTTTCAGAAGCGGTGTCTTTTCGTGCATCTGCGTCTGCGCTTCCGCGACGACGAGCGACTCAAATTTTCCGCCGCCGATTGTACCGCTCGTTTTGCCATCGGCGTAGATGAGCATCTTCGATCCGGCCGCACGCGGGACTGATCCCTTCGTCGCAGCGACGGTGATTAGTGCGCAATGTGTGCGCGCCCGCCGCGCAACTGCGAGTTCCTCCAGCAACCGATCAGTCATCGCGCGCGACGCTGGCTTCGATTTGCCCATGCGGTTCGTCGATCGGCACAATAACTTCGTTTTTGTTTTCGAGGCCGAATGGCGTCAGATCGATGCGCAGACAATGTTTGTTAGGCATGGCAAGATCGACATGAACGATGTCGGGACACACAGCCAAAGCGGCTTCGCCCATTTGGAACAATGTCGTTTGCGCTGATGGACTAAATTTTTCCGCGAAAACTTTCAGCATCGCCGAAAGGATTGACTCGTTCGTCTCGCGGCAATTCTTCGGAAGCTTCTTCCACGTCCACGTCGCGCTAAACGATGTTGCTAGGATACGGTCGGATGTTTCCCGCAGCGTCGTGAATTCATCCTTGGGATAATTCTCGAAGCCCGAGCCGGTTGATTTGAGAATGACCAGGTCGCGAATGCCCGATTGCATCGTTGGCGAATCGCGATCGCACACCACGCGTGCAAACATCCGCGCTTCTCCTCCGCTAACGAATGAATGCGGGTGCGGCTGGCCCGCGATTTCCATCCGCCGCCAGTCGCGCTCCAAGATGTCGATCTTGGCGGAACGCACCTGCGAATATTTTTTCACAAAATGTTCGCCCAGAAGAACCGCGAACCTCTCGACTTCATCTGCGAGATGTTCCTTCGCGAGAACGTTGATCGTATTCTTGATCGTATCGGTCGCAACGACCTTCGTGTTGTCGCCCGCGGTGTAAGACGCCGCGAAATCACCTTCCAGCAAGGCCGCCACTTCAATCTCTTTGATTGTATGCGTCGCGCCGTTGCGCAAAATTTTCAGCACGCGGACGCGCGCCTTGCCATAACGATGTGAAACGAGCTTAGGCATTGCGTCCCGATGATTAATTCATCTAGTGCGATAACGCGATGCTAAAGCTGCCGGAATTGAACGCGCAAGATCGACATGAGTTCACGCGCGCCCTGGCACGATTGTTCGAGCATTCACCCTGGGTTCCCGCGCGCACGGCGGACAAACGTCCATTCGCGAATCGCGGAGATCTTTACGCCGCTTTGTGCGATACCATCATGAAAGCGAGTGATGACGAGAAGCTCGGTCTCATTCGCGCGCACCCAGAACTTGTCGGCGACGCAACACTGACACGCGAATCGCAAGACGAACAAGCCAGCGCGGGATTGAGTGAACTTAACTCCGCCGAAGTCGAACAGCTTCACAACTTCAATGCGCAATACAGGAAGCGCTTCGGATTCCCTTTCGTGATCTGCGCGCATCTAAATAAGAAACGGGCAATTCTCGACGCATTTCCAACCCGCCTGCAAAACTCGCGCGCGCAGGAAATCGAAATTGCTTTGCGCGAGATTTTCAAAATCGCCGAGTTTCGGTTAAAGGATTTAGTGGAATGAGTTCGCTTACCACCCATGTGCTCGATACCACGCGCGGTTGCCCGGCGCGCGGAATGACCATCGAGCTTTGGTCCGTCGACCAATCGCGCAAACTCAAAACCCTACGGACTAACGATGACGGCCGCGTTGATTCACCTTTTCTCGAAGGCAAGGAAATGATCGCCGGCGTTTACGAACTTGTCTTTTGCGTCGGTGATTATTTTGGCGAACGCCGATTTCTCGATCGCGTCCCGATTCGTTTCATTATTTCCGACGCGACCGCGAAGTATCACGTACCGTTGCTGGTCTCGCCGTGGTCGTACAGCACGTATCGCGGAAGTTAACGAATGAGTTCAGCTCATTCAGGGACGTCCGCACCGGCTGGTCTTGTCGATCTTGCCTCGGAACGCGTCGGCGGAATCGCCTTGCTCGCGAACGACGAATTTTTCGCAGAGAAAGAAAATCTCCTCAAACCGGGGCGCGGAATTTTCATCCCCGATAAATACACCGACCGCGGCAAGTGGATGGACGGATGGGAGAGCCGGCGTCGCCGCACGCCCGGAAATGATTGGTGCGTCATTCAACTCGGACTGCGCGGCATCATTCGCAAGATCGACATCGATACCAACCACTTCCTCGGCAATCACCCGCCGTTTGCATCGATCGACGCCATCGACAGCTCAGCCAAGTTCCCTAACGACATCGCAGCAGTGGAAAAACTTTCCTGGTCGTCAGTGCTCGAAAAATCTCCGCTCAATCCGGGCTCACAAAATCTTTTCAACATTTCAGACGACGGAACGTGGACACATGTGCGGCTGAATATTTTCCCGGACGGCGGCGTCGCTCGGCTGCGCGTTTACGGCGTCGTCGTTCCCGACTGGAGCAAGATCAAACCGGACGAACTTGTCGATCTTGCCGCAGTCGAAAACGGCGGAGTGCCATTGGCCTGCAGCGACATGTTCTTCAGCTCGATGAACAATCTCATCATGCCCGGTCGGTCCGAAAATATGGGCGACGGCTGGGAAACGAAACGGCGACGCGGCCCCGGACACGATTGGATTATTTTGAAACTTGGTCGACCGGGTTCGATACAAAAAATCGAAGTCGACACCAATCACTTCAAGGGAAATTTCCCCGACACGTGTTCGATCGAAGGAATCGTGGCGCCGGATGCATCAACTGATGAGTTAAAAGAAAAGCGCTGGACCGAAATTCTTCCCCAAACAAAACTGGAGGCCGATAAGCGCCATTTCTTCGAACGTGAACTGGCCAAGATCGACAACTGCACGCACGTCCGATTGAACATTTATCCTGACGGCGGCGTGAGCAGATTGCGCGTTTGGGGAATGATTGCATGAGTGATTTCGATCTGATCGTGCGCGGACGCGATCGCGACATCGGAATCACGGACGGGAAGTTTGCCAGCATTTCGCCGAACCTGCGCGGCACATCGCAGGAGGAAATCGACGCGACCAAGATGTCGATCTTTCCCGGCGTCATCGACGCACACGTGCATTTCAACGAACCCGGTCGCACGGACTGGGAAGGTTTCGAGACCGGGTCGCGCGCGGCCGCGGCCGGAGGCACGACCACCATTTTCGACATGCCGCTCAATTCGCATCCGCCGACAATCGACGGCCCAAGTTTCGATTTGAAGCGCGCCGCCGCCGAAAAAAACTCGCTGGTCGATTTCGGTTTGTGGGGCGGACTCGTCCCCGGAAATCTCGACCAACTCAAAACGCTCCGCGACCGCGGCGTGGTCGGATTGAAAGCGTTCATGTGCAACAGCGGCATCGACGATTTCCAGCACGTGACGTTGTCGATCTTGCGCGAAGGAATGAAACGCGCCGCTGATCTCGACCTTCTCGTCGCCGTTCACGCAGAATCGCCCGCACAAATTCGCAATGCATCCGGAACAACCGTGCGCGATTTTCTCGAATCGCGTCCGGTCGAAGCGGAATTAGACGCGATCAACCACGCTGTCGATCTTGCGCGCGAAACCGGCTGTCGTTTGCACATTGTGCACGTTAGTTGTGGACGCGGGGTAAAACTCGTCGCGGATGCGCGCGCGCATGGCGTGGATGTGACCTGCGAGACTTGTCCGCATTATCTTTTGCTGACCGATGTTGATATGGAGAAGATCGGCGCGGTCGCCAAATGCGCGCCGCCGCTGCGTTCGGCTAACGACCAGCGTGAACTCTGGAATGCGATTGCCGATCTTACGACAATCGGCTCGGATCATTCCCCTTCCCCGCCGGAAATGAAACAACGCGACAATTTCTTTGAGGTGTGGGGCGGAATTTCCGGCGCGCAGCATTTACTGGCATTGCTCGCGGATAGAAAAGACGTGGCGAAGATGCTGAGCGAAAACGTAGCGGAACGTTTTCGGATTGAGACGAAAGGCGGTTTCGTCGTTGGCAAAGATGCCGACTTGGCGATTGTCGATCTTAACGATGTCGATCTTGTCACGCGCGAGTCGTTGCAATACCGGCACAAGCAAAGCCCGTATCTCGGCCGCAAACTGCCGCGAATCGTCCGGACAATTTTGCGCGGACAAACCATCTACTCCGATGGTAAGCTCGCCGTTCAACCGATGGGAAAATTTATCCGACCGCTGTGAGTTCAACCACCAGTTTCGAATCGAGCGAAGTCGCTTCCATCATCGCGAAGCTGAGCGAGGCGAACAAAAACTTTATGCGCCGCTATCCCGGCGAATCGGATCGACGCCAGGCCGTGCAAACGGTTTACGGCGGCGCGCATATTTTCAAAGCGGACTCAGCGCGCAAGCTTGGGGAAGTCGCGCTGCGTTCGCTGAAAGAATACGCGCCGGATTCTGCCGCGCTCGCCAAAGCGCTCGGGATGCAGACGAGCGTAGACCTCGCGCAAAAGATTTACGATCGCGTCGTCGAAAAATTGCAGCGCGAGCCGGTGGAAGATTTCCGCCTGGATTTCGAAGATGGCTACGGCAACCGCGCGGATGAAGAGGAAGATCGACATGCACATTCCAGCGCGCTCGAAGTTGCTCGCGGTATGCGTGAAAAAACTTTGCCGCCGTTTATCGGGATTCGACTAAAGCCGTTGAACGAAGATTTGCGCGCGCGCAGTGTGCGCACGCTCGACATTTTCATCACGTCGCTTGCGGCTGAAACTTCCGGCAAACTTCCGGACAATTTCGTCGTTACCGTTCCGAAAGTGCAATTGCCCGAGCAGGTGCGCGCGGCCGTGCAGCTGTTCGAACTGCTGGAGAAAAAAACCGGGCTCGCGACCGGCTCGCTCAAGATCGAGCTCATGATCGAAACGCCGCAGTCTATTATTAATGAGCGCGGCGAGATTGCGCTGAATTCGTTAGTCGATGCCGCCGATGGCCGTTGCGGCAGCGTTCATTTCGGCGTTTACGATTACACTGCTTCGAGCGGAATCACCGCTGCGTATCAAGCGATGGGACATCCGGCCTGCGATTTTGCGCGACAGATGATGCTGGTCTCACTCGCCGGCACCGGCGTTCAACTTTCCGACGGCGCGACCAATATTTTGCCCGTCGGTCCGCATCGCGCCACGCAAGATCGACAACTCACTGCCGAGGAGCTTCGTCAAAATCGCGAAGCCGTGCATCAAGCATGGCGACTCGCCTTCAACGACAATCTGCATTCGCTGCAAACTGGATTTTACCAAGGCTGGGATTTGCATCCCGCGCAATTCGTCGCACGTTACGCCGCGCTTTATTTGTTTTTTCTTCAAGGCCTCGAGAGCGCTGCGAACCGACTCAAAGCGTTTGTCGAGAAAGCCGCGCTCGCCTCGCTCTACGGCGATGTTTTCGATGACGCCGCCACGGGCCAGGGTTTGCTGAACTTCTTTTTGCGTGGGCTCGCCTGCGGGGCCGTCACCGAAAGCGAAGCACTCGCCACCGGTCTCACGCTAGAAGATTTGCGATCGCGTTCGTTTTTCAAAATCCTTCAGGCGCGCAGAAAGTAGATGCAGAACGCGATCGAGTTTCGACTGAACGGAAAAGAAGTTCGTGTCGAATCGGTCTCGCCCAATGTCACGCTACTTGATTGGCTGCGCGGCCGTGGCCTAACGGGATCGAAAGAAGGTTGCGCGGAAGGCGACTGCGGCGCTTGCTCGGTTGCGATTGTCGATCTTAGCCGAGATGGCAAACCGACTTATCGCGCGATCAACAGTTGTCTTGTTCCCCTGCCGCTCATGGCCGGGCGCGACATCGTCACGGTCGAAGGCGTCGCGAACGGCAAACTTCATCCGGTGCAGCAAGCGATGGTCGATAATCACGGATCGCAATGCGGCTATTGCACGCCCGGTTTCATCATGTCGATGTTCGAAGGTTTCCATCGCGACGATCTGAAAACGAGCGCGCAACTCGATGAGCAGCTCTGCGGAAATCTTTGCCGCTGCACCGGCTATCGCGCGATTCGCGATGCATGCGCCGACGCCTTTGCCCAACGAGTAGATGTCGATCTTAGCGCGCCGAGGTTGAACTCGGTCGATTACGCAGCGGATGGCGAAACTTTTCTGCGACCGGCTTCGCTGAAAGATTTGTTCACCGCGATGGCGAAACATCCAGAAGCACGGTTGATCGCCGGCGCGACCGAACTCGGTCTCGACATCAGCAAGCGATTTCAAAAATTTCCGGCGCTCATCTCAGTCGAAGCGGTTCCGGAATTAATCGAAGTCACTAATGACAAGAAAGAGTGGCGCATCGGCGCCGCGGTTACGCTGACGCGAATCAACGAATTGCTCGGCCAGGAATATCCCGAACTGGCGGAGATGTTGTACTTATTCGGATCGCGCCAGATTCGGAATCGCGCGACGATGGGAGGAAACATCGTCACAGCTTCGCCGATCGGCGATTCCGCGCCGGTGTTGCTGGCGCTCGATGCGCGTGTGGTTCTGGCGTCGGCGAAAGGCGAACGCGAATTGCCAATCGAAGAGTTTTTCGTGTCCTATCGAAAGACCGCGTTGCAGACCGGTGAGATTTTGAAAAC
>JBBROO010000047.1:0-22239 GCA_038229295.1 Chthoniobacterales bacterium
ACTGGAACATCCGCTGGCCGCGGCCAAGTTGTCGATCTTGCGTGCAAAGACAACTCCGCCCGAAGAATTCCGGCGCAGCGTGCAGGAGATGTCGATCTTGCTTTTAGCCGAAGCATCGCGCGCGTGGGAATCAAAGCCGGTCGAAATCGAAACGCCTTTGCGAAAATGCGCCGGTGAAATCCTCGCACGACCAACCGTGCTTGTGCCGATCTTGCGCGCGGGTCTCGGCATGCTCGATGGAATGTCGCGACTGTTGCCGGAAGCGAGCACGGGCCACATCGGCGTTTATCGCGATGAGAAAACATTGCAGCCCGCGACTTATTTTTGCCGATTACCGAGCGAGCTCAAAGAATCGCACGTTGTTCTTGTCGATCCTATGCTCGCCACCGGCAACAGCGCGTGCGCTGCGCTCACATTGTTAAAGCAAAACGGCGCGCAGCGGATTCAATTTATTTGTCTGGTCGCGTGTTCGCCCGGTATCCGGCAATTGCAATCCGCGCATCCTGATGTGGCGATTGTGACCACGGCGATCGATCCCGAGTTGAACGAGTTCGGTTATATTGTGCCCGGTTTGGGTGACGCGGGCGATCGTTACTTCGGAACCGCGTAAGATCGACAATCAGTGCGCGAGCGCACGGCCCGGATCTGTCGCAGCGACTGCGGGCGCACTTGGCAAAACTTCAAGACGAACGCGCGCGATGCCCTGGCGCACAATGCCAAGTTGCTGCGCTGCTTCTTTGCAGAGATCGATCTTCGCTTTCCGATGGGTAATGCCGCGGTCGGTGATGCGCACCAGAACGCTTTTGCCGCTCTGGATGTTGGTCACGCAAACGAGTGTGCCGATCGGCAAATGATTGTGCGCCGCGGTCAATTCGCCAAAGCCTCCGCGACGTCTTGCCAGCGAACCCTCCGGGACATCGTACCAAACGGCGTAAACTTCGCGACCACGCAGACGCTCGATTGTCGGCGGTTTCACCTTTTCGATGTGAACTGGCGTCGGTTTTATTTCGACGGGAACGGTGATGGTCGCGGCCGCAATCGTGCGGCGCTGACAGCCGACCGCGAGGAAGCAGAACAACAATGCGAGCGCGTGAAGGTGGAGCGTTTTCAAATGGAGAATTGCAATTGTGAAGGATCGACATGTTGGCCGTTGGTCGACCACCCATGGTCGTTCGCCAGAACTTCGCGCATTCGTTTGAGCAGAGTGTGCGGACTGAAAGGTTTTTGCAGCAGTTGAACATCGTCCCGCAGGACGCCATGCTCGCCGATGTCGTCGGCCGAGTAACCGGAAACATAAAGGACCTTGAGCTCCGGACGAGTCAGGCAAAGTCTGCTCGCAAGCTCGGGCCCATTCATCTGCGGCATGATCACGTCGGTAACGAGGAGATCAATGTCGCCTTCGAATCTGCTCGTTAGGCGAATGGCTTCTGCGCCGTCTCTCGCGCACAAAACCGTGTATCCGTGTTCCTCCAAAACGTCGCAAACCAGACGACGCACCGCTTCGTCGTCTTCGACTACCAATACCGTCTCTGAATTATTCTCCCCGATGGGCCACTGCGCGGTTTGACGAACTTCATCGATGGGTGCGTTTTGGTAGGGCAGATAAATCCGGAACGTGGTCCCGTGCCCGAGTTCACTCTCGACTGAAATACCGCCGCCGCTTTGCCGCACGATTCCGTAGACGGTGGCAAGACCAAGGCCGGTTCCTTTGCCGGCGCTTTTGGTGGTGAAAAACGGTTCGAAGATGCGCGCTTTGACTTCGTCATCGATGCCGGTGCCGGTGTCCGTGACGCTGAGCACGACGTAATCGCCATCAACCATCGACTTTGAAATCTGGGCCGCGCGCGTTAGATCGAGATGCTCGTTGCTCGTGCGGATCGTGACCGTGCCGCCATCGGGCATGGCGTCGCGCGCGTTCACACTCAGATTTAAAATGACTTGTTCGAGCTGACTCGGATCGGCGCGGACGCGGCCATCGACTGCGTCTGGTCTCGTGTGCAATTCAAAATGTTCACCGATGACCCGCTCGAGTAATTTTTCCATGTCAGTGACGAGCGTGTTCAGATCGAGAACCTTCGGCTGGAGCAATTGTTTGCGACTGAAGGCGAGCAATTGTCGCGTCAACGTCGCTGCCTGCTCGCCCGCTTTGCGAATCAGCGCCGCATCTTGTTTCGCTTGCGAATCGCGCCCGGAGCGATCGACAATCAATTCCGCATAACCAATGATCGCGGTGAGCAGATTGTTGAAATCGTGCGCTACGCCGCCGGCGAGGCGGCCGACTGCTTCCATTTTGTGCGACTGGCGAAGTTCGTCTTCTTTTTTCCGTAACGTTTCCTGTGCGGCGCGACGCTCGTCCATTTCGCGGATGAGGTTGTCGCGTTGCGAAAAAAATTGCCGAACGATGCGCGCTAATTCGCCGAATTCGGAATCGTCATTGCACATCGGCTCGATCAAAGCGGGATCGTTGCGCTCCAATCCCTGCATGATGGCTGCAAGCGGCCAGCGAACCCAGCGCCAAAGCGAAACCGAAATGAGAAGGAGCAAAACGAGCGCGAAAATTATCAGGCAAATCAGCAAGTTATCGCTGCGGCGATTGAATTGCTGCACAATCGGCGACTCATTGCGAATCACTAGCTCGGCCACGGGTTTGCCATCCCATCCGTTCAAGGCGCGCGTGAATCCCACCGTGCCGTTATGTTGATCCGTCCCGATTTGGCGCGGCCCATCGGCGGACGTCGCCATGCGGATGTGATTGCCGGTAAAGATCGACATCTCATCGAGCGTCGGTTGGTTCCACAAACGGCCGGCGAAAAAATAACCGCGCGCTTCGGATTCGCGTCGAAAATCTCTGGACGGATGAAGCGTCCCGCCGCGCACTTCCATAATGCCGTGCGGCGATTTAATGAAAAAATGAGCGAGCGGGCCGCCTGCGAAAACTTTCGCCAGATCTTCGGCGGGAATCGGAAACTGTTCGAGGTCTGGGAAATCGGGATAGGCGAGGGGATAAGACAGCGCGCCATTCGCCTGGAAAATCCAGAGCGCATGCGCGTGGAAACTGTCCAGCGTCGCCCGATTTATATTTTCGCTGAACCACCGGGAATCTTGAGCGGCCACCGCCTGCACCATCTGGTCCCAGCAAGTGTAATCCTCGACCAACGCTTTGAGCGTGGCGCCGTTGTGATCGAGAAATTCTTCAAACGAACGCTGACGTTCGCGCAATCGCTCCTCGGCGATACCGCGGAATTTGAAACGCTCGTAGCCGCGAAACGCAAAAAGCCCAGCCACGAAGGTCGCGACGACCAGCGCCAGCAGCAAAGTAATTTTTGTTTGGACCCGCACGTCACCCCTCCAATGGACGATGTCGATCTAACGAGTTTCAGGCCCGTTCCTCCGACTGACGCCCTAACTACTTTAACCTATGAATCGTGGGAACGTTGCTCGCGTATGGTATTTATTTTTAATTTCTGATCGTTTTCGACTTTTACTGTCCAGTAGTTTTTCGTGCGGCCATTTACGGTATGTTTTGAATTTTTTACCGTAAAATCGATCGCGAACTGCACCTGCGCCTCATTGGTATTGTTCGAGGCCGAGACCGAGACTGGGCCAACCAAGACGTAGTGACGCTTCGGCCAACGCTGGCAGTAATTTCGCGTGTCGCGAGCCACATAAGCGCGATCAACCTGGCCATGATCGAAGTACTCGATCGGAAATCCATAATAGCTCACCTGAAGATCGACATCGTCACTCTCCGCGTCGCGCAAATAATCGGTGATGAATTTCGTCGCCTGTTCCGCTGAAAGGCTCGGCAAATCCGTCGGTGATTCCGCCGGAATCGGCGCCGCATTTGCCGCTTCCGTCTCAACTTCCGCTTTTTGTTGCAACGCCAAACGCTCCGGTTCCGGCAATTCCCGCGCGGCGTCGCTTTTTAACACCGGCAAATCGGGCCACTTCTCCGCCGGCCGGCTTTGCGAAATAGCGATCGGAACCTTTAGTGAATTCGCCGTGTCTTCATCCATCTCGCCCGTGACATTCAAACTCTTCCGCGCCTGGTAGCGCTTGAGAGCGCCGCGAAATTCCTCGTTCATGCGTCCGTCCACGTCGCCGAAATAAAGGTTTCGCTTTCGCAATTCTTCCTGTGCGCAGCGTGTCGGTTCGTCAGCGAGCAAGTGTCCGCCGAACGCCAGAACCAGTGAGATAAGGACGAGAAAATTTCGCATTGTTAGACCTCCGTTATTGCCCAGAATTTCCGAAATGCACTTGGCCACGTGCGATTGACCACGCCTTCACGCGCGCGTTCGCCCATGCGCTGACGCAATGCAGGATCGACAACGAGACTTCGAATCGCACGCGCAAAATCTTCCACGTCGTGCGATTTGGTTACCAAGCCATTGGCGTTTTCTTCCACTAATTCCTTCGGCCCGCCCGCGTCCGAGACGATGACCGGCATGCCCGAAGCTTGCGCTTCAATGATGACGTTCCCGAAAGTATCGGTCGTGCTCGGGAAAACAAAAACGTCCGCTGAAGCATACGCCGTCGCGAGTTCTTTGCCGCGAAGATAACCTGTGAAAACCGCATCCGGCATCGCCTCGGCCAAGGCTTGCGAATAGGGGCCTTCACCGACAACGAAGAGTTGCACCGGAAGTTTTTCATCGCGCAAACGCCGATACGCATCCGCCAGAACATCGAGATCTTTTTCGCGCGAAACCCGACCGACGTAGAGCAAACGCACTTCGCCATTGGTCGGTGCATATTTTTTCCAAAACTTTGTATCGCGTTTTTCTGGCGTGAAAAGATCGACATCGAGACCTCGCGGAAAAAGTTGCAGCTTGGCCGGATCGAAACCGCGTTTGATCCAGCTTTGTCGATACTCCTCGGAATTCACAAACACGGTGTCGAGTTGTCCATAGAACCAGTGCATGTAATTCCACGCGACGCTTTCGAGAAAACTGTCTTCGGTCAGGATGCGGATGTATTGCGGAAAGTCCGTGTGATAAATGCCGCTCGTTTGCAGATTCAGCATTTTGGCCGCGAGCAATGCCGTTAGGCCGATCGGCCCCGGCGTGCTGATGATGATCTCGGTGAATTTTTCGCGCTGGATGTAATCGAGCATCTGCAAAATCGGCGGGAAGCTCAGTTTTTGCAGTTCGTATTCCGGTAATTCGAATTCGCCGATCGGCGGGAAATTCTTGATCGGGATATTGTCGATCTTGAGTTCGCTTCGCGACGTCACCACGATCAATTCCTTGCCGGCCTCCGCGCCGGCCGCAGTCATTTTGCGGATAGTGGTAGCCACGCCGTTTACGTCTTCGAGCGTATCGGTGAACCAGGCGCGCTTGCGATTTTGTAATGCCGGCGGAATCGCGCCCGTCAATTCCTGAAAGATTTCCCGTAACCATTTTCGTGACGGCGCCTGGCTATGGAATCCGTAAATGTAGGGCGCAAGGATAACGACTAGTGGCGCGATCGCCGCCAGTGCTTGCATGCTTTCGACCATGTTTCCGCTGCTCAACTGCTGGACAAACTTTTGGAAAAAGCGGAACGCCAATTGTTCCGCGACCATGTTGGCCATGAGAAAAGAACGGCGCTCTGGTTCAGCAACCCCACTGACGGCTTCCGCGATCTTTGTTTTGATCTCGGGTTGGCTAAAATATTTCGACAATTCCTTCCACATCGAGACGTTCGCCGGTTTTACCAACTCGAAGATTTTTCCCGACAACACGCCTTGGGCGATGAAGTTCGCTTTCTCCTTGAGCGTGAATTCAGTGGGATCGCGCCCTTCCATGAATCGCGAAAACATTTGCTCGAGTAATGCGCCGGTGGGGCCGAGTTTTTCCTGGAAACGATCCTGAATGAAACAAGAGAGCGTATTGTAGAAACCGTGCGACAGCGCGAGCGGCGTCCCGCCGTGGCCCTTCGCTTCACAGGCGCCTGCACGAACGCGCTCCAAAAATTCTGCCGGCGAACCCGCGCGCGGCGTTTCCGTATAAGCGGAAGCAACAAATTTTCCGCCGTGGTCATCCGATCCGCCCACGAAAATCTTTCGCCATGGTTCTGGGTGTGTCGGCGCCAGATTGTGCCGGTTGGCGTAGATGTCGATCTTGTCCCGGGTCAGGTTACCGAAAAGTTCCAGCGCCAGATCGCTCAAGAGCGCATCACGTAATCCATTGATGCCTTCAAAATGTTTGAAGAGGAGCATCAATCGCTCAAGATGAGACGCGCCGAGTTTCCCATTGATGCTATAAAGCGGATGCGCCACGGCATGGGCAATTTCCTCCGCCTGCAGATAACCCTGCAGATCGAAAATGTTATCGCGCACCGGCGTAATGGCAGAATGTTGCTCCTCGGAAATGCCCCAGACCAGAATGTGAATCTTACATGGATCCTGCGGAAAATAGGTTGTAACCTGCTCACTAATAAACGTGTTAGGCAGATCGCTAATTTGGAGACAGCCTTCGATCGTGTCGTGATCCGTGATCGTTACGAAATCCATTCCACCCTCGCGCAATTGTCGATGCAACTCGCGCGGATCTGAATAGCTGTCCGGGAAATCCAGCCGCCGAAAGAGCCATTCCTCGCTTCGCGCACTACAGCGCGAATGAATATGAAGATCGCACTTGCTCGCTTTCATACCTCCCCAGCCGATTCGAATCGCTGTTCCGCAATCCAATCCCGATACGTCGTCGGCACCCTTTCCCCCCGCGTCATATTAAGAGCATCGTTGATCTGCCGCCAAATGCGCGGATAAAGATAATCCGGCGGATGAATGCCGAGGCGCAGCAGCGGGCTGGTAGCCAGGCAGCGCGCGAGCAGGCCGTTCCATACCAGACTCGTCGCGCGCCGCCAGCCGTTCCGCACGCTGTAAACCAGCGATCGCGACGCAAACGATCTCCCGGTGCGCACATCACAAACGGTGGCCAGACGCGTCGTGTATTCCAAGTCAGCATCACATACCGCGCGCCCACTCTCCTCGCCTAACAACCATGCGGGCGCGATAAAGCCTCGCGGATTCAGGCCAGCCTCGCGAAATTTCTCGCGCGCACTAGTGATTCGTCGAAGAGCCTCTGCATAATCGAGATCGTAGAACTCACCTTCGCGCTGCGTATAAAATTGCGTGATCAATTTGTCCCGCAAAGTTTCGCCCTGGCGCCTGGGACGCTCGTGAAAATATCCGTGAATGACAATTTCGTGTCCCTGCGCTTCAAGCTCGCGCAGCCACGAAACGAATTGTCGATCTTGCGTGAATAATCCCTCGTGATGGTAATCGGGCACGACCAGAAGCGAAGTCACGCGCACACCGCTGCGAGTCAGCTCGGAAATCATTTTCTCGACCACTTCGCGATTTGAAGGCGCCACGTCATGGATCGAAACAACGAGAGATTTATTTCCCGCGCTGGCGAGGCCCATTGCCGGCAAACAGTCCGCGGCCGCAATCGAATTCATGCTCAACTTCCCATGCGCACAATTTCGCGAAACGCTTTCGCATCGAGCGGCATGACCGACAAACGCGATTGCCGAACGAGCACGATGTCTTTCAAGCGCGAATTGTTTTTGATTTGCGCCAGCGTCACCGGAGTCGGCAAACGTTTCACCGGTGCAAGATCGACAGCGCTCCATTCGCCTTCGTCCGCAGTTTTATCGGGATATGCCGCTCGTGTCACTTTCGCGATGCCGACCACCGCCTTCTCCTCGCCGGTGTGATAAAACAAAACTTCATCGCCATTGCTCATCGCGCGCAGATTATTTCGCGCGGTGTAATTGCGCACGCCGGTCCAGCTCGTCCCGCCATCATTCGTAAAATCCACCCACGAATAAGTCGATGGCTCTTGTTTCACCAACCAAAACCTTTTCATCTTGAGCACAGTAAAGCGTTTCTTCCCTATTCGACAATCGCGCGGCTTTGTTTGAAGATCGACATCGTCATGTCGCGCCTGCCGTTCATCACATTCGAGGGGACCGAAGGCTGCGGAAAATCGACGCAAGTGAAGCGATTGGCCGCACGACTGGAGTCGTTAGGTATTCCATTTCTCGTCACGCGCGAACCCGGCGGCACGCCGATTGGCGAATCCATCCGAGAGCTTCTGCAATTCGCACCGCACAATTTTGCCATGACCGCGGAAACGGAATTGCTTTTGTTCGAAGCAAGCCGCAGCCAGCTCGTGCGCGAAACGATCAAGCCCGCGCTCGAACGGGGAGAATGCGTCATCTCCGATCGTTTCTTCGACTCCACTACCGTTTATCAAGGTGCCGCGCGCAATCTCGATGGCGCATGGATCGAAAAACTGAATGCGTTCGCGGTCGGCGATTGCCGGCCCGACATCACCTTCGTGCTCGATGTCGATCTAGCAACGGCCTCCTCGCGCATGCAGCAAACTGCGCGGCCGGCCGATCGTATGGAAAAAGAGCCGATGGAATTTTACGAGCGCGTTCGGCAAGGTTATCGCGATCTCGCTGCGCGCGAACCAAAGCGCGTGGTCTTGATCGACGCCAATCAAACCGCCGACAAGATCGACATCGAGATTTGGAAAATCATTTCCGCGAAGCTCCCGAAACCGTAAATGGCTTTTCTCCAAAACACGGCGCTGGCTTTTCTTCGTCGCGCGCACGAACAAAATCGTCTCGCGCACGCTTATTTGATTTCCGGCCCGCGCGGCAGTGGCAAACGCGCGCTCGCGGCTGAGATCACCAGTCTCGTTAACGGAACCAAGCCGGCCGATGTGTTTAGTACGGCCGCGCGCGAAGTTTTTGTCGCCGAACCGGAATCTAAATCGCGCCGCATCGTGGTCGAGCAAGTGCGCAACCTGGAGCATTCGCTTCACCTGCGCGCGCCGGACGGCTGCCGCAAAGTCGCCATCATTTCCGAAGCGGATCGATTGCAACCGCAGGCGGCCAATGCGTTCTTGAAAACGCTAGAGGAGCCCCCCGAGAATTCGCTGCTGCTTTTGTTGAGCGCCCTGCCGGAGGTATTGCCGGACACAATTCTTTCGCGCTGCATTCCCATTCCGCTTTCGCCGGCGAACGACGCTGTCGCCGTGACCGAAGATGTCGATCTTGCGGAGTTGTTGCGCGCCATTACGAGCGAAAAAAACTGGAACGTGCAACATGCTTATCGACTCGCGCAAAAGCTGCAGCGTTTGTTAGGCGCGATGCGCGATGAAATTCGAGAAGCCAGCGCCGACGCTCTAAAAGGCGAGGAAGCGCACTACAAGAATTCGACCGACGGCAGTTGGCTGGATGAACGCGAAGATTACTACAAGGCGCTTAGCGAAAGCCTCTATCTCGAGCGGCGCGCGCGGTTGATCGAAGCCCTGTTTGTCTGGTGGTGCGACGTGTTGCGCGCCAAAAGCGGAATCGACCAGCGCGGCGCGCCGGCATTAAAAAAAGAAACCGCGAGTGCGGCTGCGCGTTTTTCCATGCCCGAGATCTTGCGAAAAATTCGCCGCCTGGAAGAAATGCGAGATCATCTCGGTCGCAATATCCAGGAAGCACTCGCCATCGAAGTGGCGTTTCTAGGAATCTTCGGAAGTTAGATCGACATCTACCGCAGTGTCATCGTGGAAGGCAATCGTGGCCATGCAGCCGCCGGATTTGGTCGCGCCGAATCGCAGCGCGGGATTCGGATCCGGCGGGAAACGATATTGTCGATCAAAGAGATTCGATGTGCTCCACGCGCGCAACGCCAGGGCTAACGAAACCAAGCCGGCCAGAAAAATGAAGGCGACTATTCCGATCTTCACCGCCAGCGGAATCGGTTTTTTATGGACGATCGGCGGTTGGACCAATGCGGAAGGCATCGCCGGTGTCGAGGTTGGCGTCGGACTCGCCGAGAGGCGCGGCCCGCCTAACGAGAGGCCCTTCATCTGGCCGACAGCCGACAACGGGACAGACAGCGCCAAGATCGACAAGAGCAAAGTCAGTTGGATTAATTTCATTCGGAGGACTCCGCTTTGCGGGCCGCTATCCGCATCTGAGCGGTGACAAACAAGACGCAATCACGAATCCCCCGCGCGATATCGCCGGCGTGAAATCCGCTGGCGGCCTGCGCCAGGGCGCGCTTTAAAATGCGCTCCGTTAAGTGTTTCTCGAGACCGTATCCGACTTGCAGAGCCGCGGTGTTCGCCTGCAAATCCAGCCCCAGCAAAACATCAAAGTTTTTTCCGCCAACGGCCGAGAGCGAACTAAAGCGCGCACGATTCCCGAGCCAAAACGTGTACTCGGCGATGGAGCCGTTCGTGACGCAGTCGACCACAAATACGGAGAAGAGTGATTGCGGAAATTTCTGATTGTAAAGCGACAGCAACACGCGCAACTCTTTGATCGACCGCATCGGCAAAGTCTCGCTGCGATCCGTCAGAAAACCGGCGTGGCGTGGGACCGCTCCGAATTTCAGATCGAGCCGGCGCAAAGTCAGTTGGCAGGCCGGACATTGCGGCGCGGGCGCCGCCAGCGGCGACTGACACGATGGACACTTCATAAGATCGACAACCATCTATAATGCCGGCACCTTCGCTTTGCATCTGCGCATGACCACGAGACGCACGCTGAATGTTGGACTGATCGGCTACAAGTTCATGGGGAAAGCCCACTCCAATGCGTGGAGACAGGCGCCGCGCTTTTTCGATTTGCCGGCGAATGTGCGGATGAAAACAATCTGCGGCCGCAATGGCGCGGCGACACGGCGGGCGGCGTCGCAACTAGGCTGGGAAAATGTCGAGACGGATTGGCGACGCGTTATGGCCGATCCCAAGATCGACATCGTCGACATCTGCACGCCTAACGACACTCATTGCGAGATAGCGATCGCAGCCGCGGAGCAAGGCAAAGCGATTCTGTGCGAGAAACCGCTGGCGCGGAACGCAGCGGAAGCAGAGCGCATGGTCGTGGCGGTGAAGAAGGCGCGCGTCGTGAACATGGTCTGCCACAATTACCGTCGCATCCCGGCGATCGCGTTGGCGAAAGAGATGATTGAGCGCGGTGAGATCGGCGAACGTATTTTTCATTTTCGCGCGCGTTACGCGCAGGATTGGATTGTCGATCCAAAGTTTCCGCTGGTTTGGCGCTTGCAATCCGGTACGGCCGGCTCCGGCGCGCTCGGCGACATCGGCTCACACATTGTCGATCTTGCGCGATATCTGGTGGGCGAATTCAAAGAAGTTTGCGCGAGCACGGAAACTTTTATCAAACAACGTCGCGGCGGGCGCGTTAGCGTCGATGATGCCGCCACGATCATTGGGCGATTCAAGAATGGTGCGCTGGCATCACTTGAAGCGACGCGCTTCGCGCCCGGTCGCAAAAATTCATTGACGCTCGAGATCAACGGCAGCGCGGGCTCGTTAGTCTTCGATCTCGAAGAACTGAATCGCCTGAAATTTTTTAGCCGGCGCGATCCGCAAGATCGACAAGGATTCCGCGACATCCTCGTGACCGAGTCGACTCATCCGTACATCGACAAGTGGTGGCCGCCGGGTCATCTCATCGGTTACGAACACACTTTCACCCACACCATCGCCGATTTCGTGAAAGCGGTGGTGGATCGAAAAAAGGTTCATCCGAATTTCGAAGATGGATTGCAGAATCAATGCGTGCTCGACGCGATCATTAAAAGCGCGAAGACAGGAAAATGGGTACGCTTTTAATTCTGCAACATTAGGCCGAGACGAGAGTCGGCCGAAAATGCCGGATCGTGCGAATCGATTGCGCCACCACCGCGGGTCGCGCAGCCTTGCCCGAACATATCTGGACCAGTAAACTCAAAGCGGCTTCCAGCAACCCGGCTGGCGCGCGGGGAGTTTCCTCTTCTACGATCGCGATATCACGCGCTTTAACCCGAAGCTGTTTGGCGAGCTGGCCACGAGTGAGCCGCGCGTCTTCCCGAAGGGATGCGATTGCCTCCCCGAGTTCGAACAGATGACGCGCCGCCGCATACTGCGGGTCGCTCTTATTTCGCTCATGGAAAATTTGAAGATCGTCTTTCACAGGAAACCGTGCTGTTGAAAATACCTCTTTTGCCTCTGCAGAGCAATTTCCATATCCTGTCGTGGCGTCTTATTATGAACTTCCATTTCACTTGTTAGCTAGCGACAACTCCGAACGTTCAGGCTGATTCGTACTCCAAATGTGGCGCTCGGGATCGTAATTCCAACCTCGACTGTTCAATTTCGACGTCATCCTTTCCGGATCTACTGAGAGGTTCTCTAAAGAGTGCTGCTCCCATGCGGCAATCGTTAGCTTATTAAAAAGGGCTTCAGTTCGAAACCCTTCGGCAGGCAATGTCGGCAAGAAGCGATCGAGCAGATCATCAAGCGAGACTGGCTCAGCGGGAGAAGAGACGTGCGTTTGTTGCACTGGAGATTTGTAGAAGGTTAGTAGCATCTCGCCTCCCAAGACGCTCTGTGCATTCTTCTTCTTGTGCATGGACCAGATCACATCCTTGTCGTGGGTAATCGCTGCTTTCAGCAGCCCTCCCTCGTCAGATATTGCTTCCAGAATCACGCGGAAATAACTCACATCCCAGTGTTGAAAAACCACGGTGAACCACCGATCGGGTCGGAGTAGCTGCACGCACTGGCGCATGCTTTCGCCGAGTTTTGCTTTGTAGTGCTCCTCAGTTAGACGCATTTCGCCGCCGACGATTGCCTCCGCCCCAGGGTCAGCGACGGCAAAGCCAAGCCAGTGGTTCCAGAGGATCGATAAGTCGAGATAAGCGATGTGCCCGCCATACGGTGGATCTGTGAAGATATAATCGACTGATTCTTTACCGAGAACCTCCAAGAGGCGCGTCGCATCAAGTGAGAGAATGCGGAGCCGCTTCGAACTATCGACCCAATTCTCGGGCGCGCTGCCGTGTTTGGAATATTCGCGTAACTGGAAAACTTCTTCCTTCGCGGCGAGAACATTCAGAAAGCGACCGTGGAAAGTCTGCCAGATCGGCAGTTCAATAACTTCAGCAGCGACTTTGTAGCGATAAATGCTGAAAATGCTCGAGCCGCCGCGGCTCTCGGTACGACCCTTGGCGGAAAGAAAGGTCTTGTTGAGCTTTGCAACAGCAGCCGACCAGCCAAGCAAAAGTAATTGATGACATGCCGCATCCTTTTCGGCGTCGATTGCTGTTTTAATTAGAGCAAGCCCGGCGAGTTGGCGGGGTGTGAAAAGATCGAAGAAGAACTCCGCGTCGGAGCTGCGTGGAAGTCGGATGTTTTCGGGTAACGGCACGGCATCGAGCACGCGTTTGATTGCATCCCTATCGGCTTTGTCCATCGCCTCTACTTCTGCGCGACATCGACTCGCGACACGCTCGAAGGCCTCCCGCAGGGGAGTTGTGGATTTAAGCGAAGTGTCGGCGATTGCTGCGGTAATGAAATTTGCGAATGGATTTAAGTCGTTGTGAATCGCACAACGCTTGAGAAGCATTGCCTCAATCGCCGTAACACCGCTGCCCCCAAACGGATCGAGAACAACGTCACCGGCGCGTGAGTATCGCTCGATGTACGCACGAACAACATTCGAAGGGCGTCGGGTGAAATACGGGTGCACACCATAATGCCGCGCGGCTTCCTGCCGGGCGGCAGGAATATCGGTCAGAATTGGATCGATTTCTCCGCGGCTCATGCAGCTTTCGAGAGATAGTCGCACAATGTGGAAAGGTCGACTGCGTCTACGTACGAAGGCAGGTTCTGTTTGTCGTGTTCAATGCAAAGAATAACCACGCGCGGTAGTTTTGGATAACGCGCTTCCTGATACTTGAACCCACTCGAACGCTTCTTCAGCTCGACTGGACAGGGATAGTTTTCGTATCCATCGAAATGAAATGCGCTCGGATCGCAATCGTAATGTCTCACGCGTAACGGTCCAAGATGGACACCCAGCTTTGAAAGGGCGCCCGTCACACGAAGGACATCAAACTCGTGGACGTTCTTCTCGCCTACTCGTCGGTGGTCCTCAACAACCCGGCAAATTTGATCTTTAATCCAACTCGCCTGTTCCTCGCTTTGATCGAGCGCGAATGAGACTTGCTCCCGCCAGAGTCGGCTCTGGTCGTCTTTGTGAAAAGAGAGCGGATGCGGAGATGGCCGAATCAAAACCTCGCTACGATTTCGATCGCGCCAAGTTACCTTCGTTGGCGAGATAACAAAATGGCCGTGTTGAAGCCCTTCTACGTCAATATCGATCCGCTCGAAATCACCTTCTCGCAGCGAATACCAGCGTCGAATGGCTTCTCCCACGGACTCGGCTGCTCTTCCTTTTTGGATCCGGTCGTGTTGCGCGTTACCGCGCACGAGATTACCAGTGCGATCGATCTTGTGATCTTTGTCGACGGCGACGAAGGGCGTTTCGACGATTCCATAGGGCGTCATCAGGATAACGTCGCGTTTGCCCTTCCGTCGCAGGAATTCGCGCACATCTTCATTCAGATCTTGAAGCCAATACTGCGGTCCGCCGCTTTTGCGGCTTTTGTCTTTGACCTGCTGTAAATGCACGACAGGACTCTAGAGAAGCTTTCTCTGCGGTGCGATTTTTTTCATAAGAAAATCGAGTGTGCGAATGTAGCCTGGGTCGATGCATGTCGATCTTCGAAGCTGCGTTTCTCTTTTGTTTCGCCCCAGAAAACTTCGTAGTTGCGGTTCGAGTTGAAGGGCGGGTCGATGTAAACCAAATCGACGCACGCATCGGGCAGTTTACGCAACTGTTCGAGATTATCGCCGCAGTAGATGACACGCGTGTCGACAAGCGCGGAGGATTTTCGCTTTGTAGTGCTCACAAATAAATAGCGAGAGATGTTTCGACTCCGCTCAACATGACAAATCCGCAGTAGATGACACGTGTGTCGATCAGCGCGGAGGATTTTCGTGTTGGGGTGCTCACAAACAAACAGTGAGAGATGTTTCGACTTCGCTCAACATGACAAAAATCCGTTTGAGGATAGGAGTGTCGCGTCAACCGTCAACGTTCCATCATTGACACGCCATCGCCCAGACGCAGGATGTCGATCTAACGATGAGATTTGTCTTTCGTGCGACATAAACGCTCCCCGCTAGCTAACGCGGTCGCGCTTGTAATTTCTTCGTTCGAACGCATAGTTGTACTGTTCCCTTATGATGCACGAGTTTCTCACTGGCCACCGGAGCGAATTGATAGATCGTTGCCGAGCCAAAGTCGCGCAAAGGTCCACACCGGGAGCGATCGATGTCGAACTGGACTACGGCATCGCGCCTTTCCTTGACCAGCTCATTAAGACGCTTCGAGTGGAGCAAACGACGGAACCCATGGATAGCCGCAAGGTTTCGGGTCCATCGGACGGTGGGAAGGCGGAGTCGGAGTTATCCGAGATCGGCGAGACGGCGGCACAACATGGCCGAGAGTTGTTGAAGCACGGATTTACGGTGGAGCAGGTGGTGCACGATTATGGCGATCTCTGCCAGGCCATCACGGATCTGGCATTTGACCTTAACGCGCCGATAGCGACAGATGAGTTTCGGACTCTTAACCGGTGCCTCGACAACGCGATCGCCGTGGCCGTAACGGAATTCAGTCACCAGCACGACTTCAGGATCGCAGAAGAGCAGACCCACGCGGTCAACCAACGGTTGGGATTTTTTGTACACGAGTTGCGCAACCTTCTGAATTCGGCCACGCTCGCGCTCGTCAGCATCAAAGCTGGCCGTGTTGGGCTGGGCGGTGCGACTGGCGCGGTATTAGACCGCAGCCTGGTCGGACTGCGCAATCTTATCGACCGCTCCCTCGCCGAAGTTCGGGTAACAGCCGGAGTCCCGGTGCGGCGGCGATTGTTTTCTCTCGCTGAATTTATTTCTGAAATGAAGCTCACCGCGTCACTCGAGGCAGAAGTAAAGAAACGCAAATTCACCGTCTCCGCGGTTGATCCGAGACTTGCCGTTGTGGCCGACCGCGAGCTGCTTTTCTCGGCACTTGGAAACTTGCTGCAAAACGCTTTCAAATTCACGCGCCCGCGGACCGAGATCACATTGAGAATCTCCGCCACCGCCGATCGCATCTTAATCGATGTCGAAGATCGGTGCGGCGGGCTTCCGCCGGATTACGCCGAAGAAATGTTTTTGCCGTTCACGCAGAGTGGCGCTGATCGCACCGGCCTTGGACTCGGGCTTTCCATCTCTCAGCGTAGCGTCGAGACAAACGAGGGAACTCTCAGAGTCCGCGACATACCCGGCACCGGATGCATCTTCACTATCGATCTGCCTCGCCACGAAATGCCGAAAGTTCTTCCCACGTCGGATTTGGCGATCGCCTAACGAAACGGGTACAATCCTTAGCCTTAACCGGCCGGGAATTTTTTAAGGCGTCTTATCTCGAACGCAATCACGCTCGACGCCGTCGCTCCAAGTCCGCATAACAAGCCGTAGATCGACATCAAGCAATGAGATTCGAAAACCAAAACGCGATTGTGACCGGAGCGGGGCGGGGGATTGGACGTGCGATTGCTTTGTGTTTGGCGAGCGAAGGTGCGCGCGTCGCGTCCGTTAGCCGAACGGAAGAGAACGCAAAAAAAACAGCGGATGAAATCAACGCCGCACGAGCGGATGCGGCCAAACATTACGCGGTCGATGTGTCGGATCACGTCGCGGTCCAAAAAGTTGGCGCGCAGATTCTGGAAGACTTCGGCAAGATCGACATCTTGATTAACAACGCCGGCGTCACCCGCGACGGCCTCGCCATGCGCATGTCGATCGAAGATTGGGACACCGTCATCAACACGAATTTGCGCGGCGCGTTTAATTTCACCCAAGCCATCATGCGCGCGATGATCAAGCAACGCAGCGGCCGCATCATCAACATCACGTCGGTCATCGGATTGATCGGCAACGCCGGCCAGGCCAATTACGCCGCGAGCAAGGCGGGACTCATCGGCCTAACGAAATCGCTCGCGCGCGAGCTGGCCAGTCGCAGCATCACCGTCAACGCCATCGCCCCGGGCTTTGTCACCACCGATATGACCGACTCGCTCTCGGATGAAATCAAGCAAGGCATTCAATCGAAGATACCGATGAATCTTTTAGGCAAACCCGATGATATTGCCAACGCGGTCGCCTTCCTCGCATCTGCCGAAGCAAGTTACATCACCGGCCAGGTGATCTGCGTGGACGGCGGAATGGTGATGTAACGCTCGCTCTTTTTGGCTTGTCATCCCGAGCCGCGCAGACGGCGAGGGACCTCACAACAGAAATTTTGATCACGCAAAGTAACGCGCGCGTCCCACGAGTCTGTGTGAGATCCTTCGCTCCGCTCAGGATGACACGGCGTTCGTTAACCCCTAACGAGCGCTTCCGCTGGTTCGTGCGGAATCGCGAAACCAAAGCGCTCGCGATACGATGCGAAGCGTCCGGTCGACTCCAGCCCGAATTGCGAAGGATGATAACGATGGCCAGCTTTTTGCATGGGCGACTGTTTGCGCAAGACTGCGCGCATTCGCTGTTCGGTTTCGGCAGAAAGTTCCCAGCCGAAATGTTCGTAAATCCGCTGCGCCGCAGCGACGGGATCGCGCCGAATCTCAGCGTAATGCAAATCCAAAACGCGCGTGTTCGGCGATCGCTCACGCTCGCGCGCGAACGCGGCCAGCGCTTCGGCCCAATATTCCGAGGCATCACGCCCGATCTGAATTGGATCGACAACGTCA
This sequence comes from Chthoniobacterales bacterium, assembly GCA_038229295.1. GTDB lineage: Bacteria > Verrucomicrobiota > Verrucomicrobiia > Chthoniobacterales > UBA10450 > JAJPGZ01. The sequence continues at coordinate 17,645 of JBBROO010000047.1, forward strand.
CTGAAAACTCGCCGCAGGATCGTGATCAAACTCGACACCGACGCGATCGCTTCGATCGGTTCGCGATGCGTCTGCACGAAACGCGCGTCGGGATAGATCGACAATAAAGTTTGCGCGGCGAACATGTGCGCGGGCGCTTTCAAGATCCAACGCTCGGCACGATGTCGATGTTGCAGATGCTGCAAGAAACAACGGTGATATTGGTAGGCCGGCCGCAAATCCTGTTTCAAAAACCACGCGCGATACGACGGAATGTTATACATGGTGTCGAATTGATCGCTCATAAACGTTGGGCTCATGAGCGAGACGCATTCCTGCGGCAACTCCGCGCCCGTCGCGTGCACGCGCTCGAATGTCGGCGCGAGCCAATGCAGCGATGCGAGATTTTTCGACGCGCTTCGAATTCGTTCCTGTTCGTTAGCCGAATTCGGCGGCGACGGCGACATCACTTCCCAAGTCAACGGCGCGCGATGGGCTGGATCGGTCGCGAGCAGTGTATGCAGCAACGTCGTCCCGCTGCGCGGCAAACCGACAATAAAAAGCGGTTCGCAAATTTCCGCGGTCGCAATGTCGGGATAAAGTTTTCGGTCGCGCTCCATCAGAAGGCGATTGCACAAAGTGCGCACGACATCGGTGCGTAGCGCGATCTTCCCGACGACATTCAAGCGCGCATCGCGATGACACGATTCGAGCAAACGCGAGAGCGGCTCGAAAAATTCGCCGCCGCCGAAATCGTCGAGGCCGGTGCGACGTTTCGACATGTCGATCAAGCGCTCCGGATTTAACGATGTCGATCTAACGCCGATTTGTTCGAGCGCGGCGCCGCAGCGATTCAAAAGGCGAACCGGAAATGGCGCGCGCGTTTGCTGAACGGTGGTCGGCATAAGATCGACAAGCATGTTAGTGCAGACCGCGCCGAGTCAAGCGGCGGTTGCGCCGCGGTCGCAGTGGCGGCATCGTTTCGCATGACGACAGAGAAGGCGACATTCGGCGCGGGTTGTTTTTGGGGCGTGGAAGAAACGTTTCGGAATCTGGATGGCGTGACTGCCACGGCCGTCGGTTATGCCGGTGGATCGAAAGAGAATCCAACTTACGAAGATGTTTGCACGGATGAAACCGGCCATGCCGAAGTGGTCGAAGTGGAATTCGATCCCGCGCAAATCAAATACGAAAAATTGCTCGACGTTTTTTGGGCGAACCACAATCCAACGCAGTTGAATCGACAGGGTCCCGATGTCGGCGCGCAATATCGGTCCGCAATTTTTTATCATTCGCCCGAGCAGAAAGCATCGGCGGAAATTTCCAAACAAAAGCTGATCGCCAGCGGCCGGTTTGGAAATCGCGAGATCGTGACACAAATCGAATCGGCGCCGAAGTTTTGGCGCGCCGAGGAATATCATCAGCGCTATTTGCAGAAGCGCGGACAAGCGCACTGCGCGATCTGAATTTTCTCACACGAAGTCCACAACGGACACAAAGATGAACGAAAGTTTGGATTGCCTTGGTGTCCTTTGTGGACGTTGTGCGAGGCTCTCCTTCGCGGTTTGAGATTGAATCTCGGCTAACGAAGTGAATCCCGAAATTATTCGCACCAAAAATTTCGTGGCCGACGCCGCGAACTTCATTGTCGATCTTGCGCGAAAGTCGCTGGCCGAGCGAAATGAATTTCGGATTGCGCTCGCGGGCGGTAACACGCCCCGGCCGGTTTATGCAGAAGTCGCGAAGGCTGATCTTCCATGGGAGCGCATTCGGTTCACGTTCGGCGACGAACGCTGCGTTCCGCCTGACGACGAGCAAAGTAATTATCGCATGGCGCGCGAAAGTCTTTTTGCGCAGGCGCATGTTCCGGACAAATCGATTTTGCGGATGCGCGGCGAGATCGAGCCGCAACTCGCAGCACGCGAATACGAGGAGCAACTCGGCGCGAATTATCGCCACGATTTGATTTTGTTAGGCATAGGCGATGACGGACACACCGCGTCGCTGTTTCCGGAAACGGCCGCGCTCGACGAAACCAAGCGGAGCGTCGTGGAAAATTTTGTCCCGAAGTTCGACACCTGGCGATTGACGTTCACCTTTTCTATGATCAATCGCGCGCGGCATGTCTGCTTTCTGGTAAATGCGAAAAAAAACGCGGAGTTGATCGAGCGCGTTCTCGGTGGCGACACGCAATATCCTTCCGCTCGCGTCAATCCTGCGGACGGCGAGTTAACCTGGATTCTCGGCGAGTAAAACCTCTCTGTCATCCCGAACGAACGTGAGGGACCTCGCCCATTCAGCCGAATGCACGCAAGCGAACTTGTGTGACCGAATCGCGCTTGGGAGGTTCCTCGCTCCGCTCGGAATGACAGGCGCATCGCGGCACGTTTTCGGCTAAGATCGACATCGTGCGCACGATTATTGTCACGGGCTCATCCGGATTGATCGGTTCCGAAACGGTCAAGCGTTTCGCCAAGGAAGGCGCAAAGATCGTCGGCATCGACAACGATATGCGCGCAGAATTTTTCGGCGCGGAAGCGTCAACCAAGAAAACGCGCGATCAGTTAGTGAAAGATGTTCGCGGTTACGAGCATCACAACATCGACATCCGCGATGCCGGCGCGGTGAACGATTTGTTCAAGCAACACGCCGGGCAAATCGACGCGGTCGTGCACACCGCGGCGCAGCCGTCGCACGATTGGGCGGCGCGCGATCCGCAAACCGATTTTTCCGTCAACGCCAACGGCACTCTGAATTTACTGGAAGCGGCGCGAAACTTCTGCGCCGAGGCGCCCTTCGTCTTTACATCGACAAACAAAGTTTACGGCGACACGCCGAATCGATTGCCGTTACGCGAACTGGAGAAGCGTTGGGAGATCGAGCCGAGCCACGAATACGATCCGGGAATTTCCGAGACGATGTCGATCGATCACACGACGCACTCGCTCTTCGGCGCATCGAAAGCCGCGGCGGACTTGTTAGTCCAGGAATACGGCCGCTACTTCAACATGCCGACGGTTTGTTTTCGCGGCGGGTGCCTAACGGGTCCGGCGCACGCCGGCACCGAGCTGCATGGATTTTTGTCTTATCTCATGATCTGCACCGTGACCGGCCGCCCGTATCGCGTCTTCGGATACAAAGGCAAACAAGTGCGCGATAACATTCACAGCTTCGACCTCGTCGAGACGTTCGCCGAGTTCATTCGCGCGCCGCGCGTCGCCGAAGTTTATAACATGGGCGGGAGTCGCTATTCGAACTGCTCCATGCTGGAAGCGATCGATCTCTGCCAGGAAATCAGCGGCAAGAAGCTGACCTGGAATTACGACGAGACAAATCGCATCGGCGATCACATTTGGTGGATCAGCGATGTGCGAAAATTTCAATCGCACTATCCGAATTGGAAATTCCGCTACGGCCTGCGCGAGATTCTCGAAGAAATTTATAAAGCGGTTCGCGAATGAAATCGGTGGGCAACAACCTTGGCTGGATTAGACCCAAAAATTGGGCCTTTCTCTTGAAAGGTCTAAAAAATAGTTCTAATTCTCGTTAGGTGCTCTGGTGCATTCCTCTGATGACGATGCCTTCTCCGGTCCCAGAGTTAGCCGCATTGCTTCCGGGTTGCTGGAGCGCTTTTCGGCTCCGCTGGTTTCACAGAGCGCCGAGTCTTTCGTGTTCGCCAGCGCGGTCATGGCACGGCAGCGCCGCTTTGGCTTCTCTCCGCGCCGCATCGCTTTTGTACTCGCGCTTTCTCCGGAGATCTGGTGCAGTTGCCGTCATGCCGGCTCCGAGTTTTCTTTCGCGCGCGGTCTTTACGCCCCGCCTGTCCGGCAGCGACGTTGTTCTGGGGGACTCTGTTTCACCTTTGTCCGGCAGCCACGTCCACACCTAACCATGCGATGCAGCCAACCCCTGGCCGGCGTGAAGCCAAGTTTTCCATGACTCAACCACTTATATTGCAGCCAACGCGCGCTCTCGCCAGTGGTGGCTGATCTTGTTCTCGTTAGGCCCGCAGTCATCGTGATCGTAAAACCATCCCCGATTCACCAACGCGCCCTGACACCCACTATGCATTTCGCCCTGTGGTTCCAGATTTTAGCCATCCTATGCTCTTGCGCCGTGTCTGGCTATCTCATCTATTCCGGGGGGCTGATCTACCGCCAGCTTGCCTCGATCGGTGAACCGTTGCCCAATAACGGATGCTATTTGTTTGCGGGCGGTGTTCTCTTGCTTGCCTTTTCCCTGTGGCGGCTTTTGCGTGGCATCAAGAGCTTGAAAAGCTTCCGGACACAGTATTATGCACATATTGAAGCTGCGCGTCGGGCCTAACCAAGCGATGCAGCCAACCGCGACCGTCCCTATGCCCCGCTTTCAGTCTTTCATGAAAGCCACTTGTAACTCGCGCGGCGGCTGATCTTGGTCTCGTTAGGCTTTACTCCGTTATCCAACTACAATGAAAATCATTCACATCCATTTCGTGGGACTCATCGCCCTTGTGCTATCCGCAGGCACCGACGCGCAAAACGCGCCGGCACCCGCCGAACCGCCTTCGCCTCGCGCCACTACTGTGCCTGCTTCTGAGATCCACGGAGCGGTAGAGCGGAATACCTCAGACGCAG
>JBBROO010000048.1:0-20659 GCA_038229295.1 Chthoniobacterales bacterium
CAGGCATCAATCGTGTTCCGTTTTCGACGCCACAAATTCGCCGTTGCCTTCGTCGAGGTAGGTTGTCGATCTAACGCGCGAAATTCTCAGATGCTGCCGCCATTTGCCCGCTGGAAATTCGTTCGTCGTTTCAATCGTTTCGGATGTCGACTTGTCGATCTTGTCGAACAAGACGCGCCCGTCCATCTCTGGCGCGGCGATGCCGAGAATGTGCAAAATGGTCGGCGCAAGATCGACATTTCCACTTGGCAGATCGCTCGTTAGGCCTTTGCCGAAATCCGGGCCGGACGCGATGAGCGTGTTGTGCATATCGAAGCGGCCGAGCGTGGCGTGTGTCCCCTTCCCCGCGCCGCGTTGCCAGTCGGCGTCGATCATTCCCGGGATGCCGAATTGATTCTGCGAATCAGTCCAGCGAAATGCCATCACCACATCCGGCGCGTTCACGTTGTCGATCTTTCCTTGCGCGAGCGTGAACGTGCCGGTCATCGGTTGCTTTGTGAAAACGACGCCGGCGAAATCCGATTGCTGCAAAAATTCGACCAGCCGCTGGGTTGTCTTCGCGTCGTGCTCGATCACGTAGAAGAGAACGCTGCCGCCGTTGCCGACGATGATGATGTCACCCGTTTTCGGCTGGCTCTGAAATTCTTCCGCCACATTGAAGCCGGCCTTTTTTAACATCGGCCGCAAATCGTTCGCGCGCGCGACCGTGGAAAAGCCGTGATCGGAAACAACGAAAACATCGGTGGACTCGCGCGCATGATGTCGATCTAACGCGGTCAACACGGCGGCGAGATTATCATCGGCGGTTTTCACCGCGGCGAGCGCGGGCGGCGCGCCAGGCGCGGTTTTGTGTTGTGTGTCGTCGGGCTCGCCTAACCAGAGCAGCGAAAACGCCGGCAGTTGATCGCGCCAAAGAAAATCGATGAGGGCTTTCGTTGTCCAGGCGTCGCGTTGCGCGGCCGCGCCGGCCGGTGGAAATGGGCCGAGCACTTTTACGATGGGCCCAAGGATGTCGAAGGGAAGCGCCGCGCCGGCGAAAATGGTGGCGGAATTTTTGCCCACGCTGCCAACATGTCGATCTAACAAAAGCCCGACAGTTTTGGCGGTGGCGATGGCCGTTTGCCCGCCGGTATTTTGCACAAGCGCTGCGATCGTCGGCACCGCGATGTATTTTCCGTGCGAAAGCTCATCGCCTTTGCGCACGACGTTCGCCGATTCCACGTCGACCGATTTTTTCACGTCAATGTCGGAGCGATAAACGTGATTCGCGATGATGCCGCTGTGTCCGGGATAAACGCCGGTCGCAATGGCGGTGCCATTGACGTTGGTCGCACTCGGATAAACGGAGTGATGATTGCGAAAGACGACGCCATCTTTGGCCAGCTGCCAAAGTGTGGGCGTGTTTTGTTCGCTCACGAAATCGGGACGCATCCCATCCCAAACCACGACGACGACATGGCGCGTCTCGTCGGCGAGGGCGGAATTGCATAAGAGCGCGGCGAAGATCGACAAGGAGCGTGTTGTCATCGTGGGCGGGCGGTTGAACGAATCGTGCGAGTGTATGTCAGAATACGCGGCCGAGACACGTCACATGAAAACAATTTTTATTGTCCTTGCCAGCGCGATTGCGAGCGCGTCGAGTTTCGCCGCGCCAATCATCCCGACCGCGCCGGGGACGAGCTGGCAATATGTCATGACGCAGGAGGCGGGCGAAGGACTTCGGTTTTCCAATGCGAAAGCCAACGCCGATGGAAAGCTGCGCGTGCCGGTGGTCTATCGACTCGCTGGCATGGAGAAGATTGATGGAAAGGATTTGCTGAAATTTGAAATGCATCGCGAGGGCGTGGTGACGAACACGGATTTGTTAACGGTGGATGAGCGCGGGATTTTTTGTTTCGCGCGCGTCGATCAAAACGGCGAGATGACGAAATTAAATCCGCCGCAGACGATGGTGGCAGCGCCGCTCAAATCGGGAACGAGCTGGGATTTCGACGGCGACATTGCCGGCGTGAAGGTGCAGCAGCATTTCCGGGTCATCGATGAAGAAGATGTCGATCTTGCGGGCGGCAAGTTTCGCGCGTGCAAGATTCATGGCGAACAAACTTCGCCCGCTGGCGTCACGATCGATCGTTGGTTCGTTAACGGCATGGGCATCGTCAAAGACGTGACCACGACGCGGACTCCAGAAGGAGCATTAGTTAGGCGGATCACGCTGGAATTAAAGGAGCAACCGAAAGTCCTGCCGCGCCCGGAAGTCAAACCGGTCGCCACAAAAAAGCTGAATGGCAGCGTGGGCAAGGAAGCCGTCGGCGAACCGAGCAATGTCTTCGGTCCGGACACGGAAAAAATCTGCGCGCGTTGGCAAGGCAACGGATTGCGCAAGGACGCGAAAATTCGTGTGGTCTGGATCGCGGAAAACATCGGCGATGTCGCGCCGCCGGATTACGCCATTGACGAAGCGACGGCGACCGCGACGGCGCCGGACGCGCACGGCATCTTCACATTCTCGCGCCCGGACGACGGCTGGACTCCGGGCGAATACCGCGCCGAGTTTTATCTCGACGACGCGTTGACGGACACGGTGAAGCTGAAGATTTCGAAGTGAGCTGACGTTCGCTCATCTTTCCTGAATCCAAAACGGGCGTGGGCGGCATCGTATTGGAAAGGCACATCATGATGAAACGAACAGGCATCTCAATTTTCGCGGCGATGACGCTGCTGCTGAGCTCGTGCGATTTCATCGGCATCAAAGGCAACGGCCATATCGTGACCGATCAGCGCCCCGTCGGCGAATTCACCGAGATCGCCGCGTCCGGCCCGGTCAGCGTGGAATGGCACAGTGGTTCGCCAAGTTTGAGCATCACGACTGATGAAAATCTTTTGCGCTACATCGACAATCACGTTTCCGGAGGAACGCTGCGATTCCACAATCGCGACCACGTTCGTCCGACGCACGGCATCAAGGTCGTCGTTTCCAGCGCGCACTTGAACGGCGCGGATTTGCGCGGCGCGGTGGACTTGATCGCCAAGAATCTGAGCGGCCTGAAATTTTACACGCGCGCGGCCGGCGCATCCGACATCACGCTGGATGGAAACGTCGACGAATTCCTCGTGGATCTTACCGGCGCCGCTGATCTGCGCGCGTCGAAGTTGCAAACCAGGACCACGGTCATTTCATCGACCGGCGCATCGGACGCGACGGTATTCGTGACGGAAGCGCTGCGGGTTTCGATCACCGGCGCGGGAGATGTGAATTATTTTGGTCACCCGAAAACGGTTGAGAAACACGTCACCGGCGCCGGCTCCATTCGTCACAAGGACTAACAATTATGTCAATCGCACTCATCCTCTGGATCATCATTCGCAACGCGACGCAGTCTTATTGATCTGCCTAACTAATCGCGGCAGGGCAATGCCGGCGGGTTCGCGAATCGATTCGGTTGCGAGCGGCGTGGCCGCGTTTTTCTGCAGCCGGCTAACGAACCGCGCGATCGCTCGTTAAGCTGCGAAAAACATTCGGTAGATCAATCCGAGAAGGCCGCTCGCGATGATGACCGGCACGATGTCGATCTTGTAACGCAGCATGGCGACGAACGCGACCGCGCAAAGGCAAAGAGCAAACCAATCGACGTGCGCGTTGGGCGGGAAAATTACGTGCAAGCCGAACCAAACAGCGAGATTCAAGATCACGCCGACAACCGCGGCGGTGACGGTGGAGAGCGCGGCGGTGAGCAAATGATTATCGCGCAGCTTTTCGATGTAAGGCGCGCCCAGAAAAATCCAGAGAAAGCACGGCGCGAAGGTCGCCCACGTCGTGATGAGTGCGCCTAACGAAGCCGCGAGGAGCGGTGAAAGATTTCCGGGATGATTCCACGCGCCGAGAAAGCCGACGAATTGCAACACCATAATGAGCGGACCGGGCGTGGTTTCGGCGAGACCGAGACCGTCGAGCATTTGGCCGGGCGCGATCCAGTGATAATTCTCGACCGCTTGCTGAGAAACGTACGGCAATACGGCATACGCGCCGCCGAAAGTGACGAGCGCGGCTTTGCTAAAAAAAATTCCTTCGCAGAAAACGGTGTGTTGGATGCCGAGACAAACTCCGGCGAGAATAATCGGCGCCCACCAGAGCAAGATCGACATCGACGCGATCGTTAGGCCGCGACGGAAAGTCAGCGCCGTTCCAATCGCCGCAGATGGAGATGTCGATCTTTCATTCGACATTGTTCCGCGCGCGAATCCGAGAAGACCGGCGCCGACGACAATGAGCGGGAACGGCGCATGGAAAAAATAAATCGCGATGAAAGCGGCGAGGGCGATCGACCACATCAACACGCTCTTGAGCGCTTTGCGTCCGATTCGAATGACGGCCGCGGCCACAATCGCCAACACGGCCGGCTTTAATCCATAAAAGATCGCCGCGATCCACGGAATGTTTCCGTAGGCGACATAAATGAAACTGAGCGCCCACAGAATAAAAATCGACGGCAATACAAAGAGGACGCCGGCGACAATGCCACCGCGAATTTTGTGCAGGAGCCAGCCGATATAAATAGCGAGCTGTTGCGCTTCGGGCCCGGGAAGGAGCATGCAGAAATTGAGCGCGTGCAGAAATCGCTCCTGATCGATCCACCGCCGTTTTTCGACCAGCTCGGTTTGCATGATGGCGATCTGTCCGGCGGGTCCGCCGAAGGAGATGAAGCCGAGCTTGAGCCAGAAACGAAATGCTTCCGCGAATGAGGGCGAATGCAGATGTCGATCTTGCGCAGGAACGGTCTTGTTCATATGGGAACGAGTCGTAGATTAAAAATCATCAGCGACATCGCTGAAATTTGGTCAAACACAATTATGAAAACGACAAACTTAATCGCCGCAGTGATTATCAGCGCGGGTCTCGCGGTCGGAGCGACCGCACAGGCCGGAAAACAAGAAGTGACAGTCCAGCTGGTGACGTTGCCACGCGTTGTTCAGAAAACCATCCACTCCAAAGCTGGTTCGGACAAAGTCGTCCGGGTCAATCGTCAGACTGAGAATGGCAAGGACACTTATGAAGCGATCATCAACAAAGATGGCAAACAGACAGCCATCATGGTCGATTCCAATGGCGCTTATCTCGGCTCGCATGATGAATCCAGCGAAAAGGGCGAGAAGGCAGATAAATCAAAGAAGCATTAAACACGAACTCGCGGTTCTGGAGCGCACCGCCACTCCAGAACCGGCGCGAGTGTCCTTTCAGCAATGTTGCGTGAATGATTGACCACTCGTGCGACCACTCTCCCGGCGCGGTGGATTTCAATCGCGCTTTCGTTATCGGGATAACACTGAATATCGCCTACGTTTTGGCGCAGGTGATATTCGGATTGGCCGCGCACTCCCTCGCGCTGCTGGCTGACGCGGGCCACAATTTCGGCGACGCGCTTGGCCTCATGCTCGCCTTTGGCGCGAGCCAGCTCGCGAAACGTCCGGCCACTTCGCGGCGGACCTACGGATGGCGACGAACGTCAATCATGGCCGCCCTAACGAATGCGATTTTTCTTCTGCTCACAGTTGGCGCCATCAGCTGGGAAGCGCTGCGGCGATTTACGCACCGCGACGATGTCGATCCAAAAATTGTTATCGGCGTGGCCGCAGTCGGCATCGTCCTCAACGGCTTGACCGCCTGGCTTTTCATGTCGGGCCGCAAGAGCGACCTGAATATTCGCGGCGCGTTTCTGCACATGGCGGCAGACGCGGCCATTTCCGCCGGCGTCGTGCTCGCCGGCATCGCCATTTATTTCACCCACTGGAACTGGCTTGATCCGGCCACCAGCGTGGTCATCAATATCATCATCGTCATCGGCACCTGGAGTTTGCTGCGCGAATCTTTCAATCTGGTGACCGACGCCGTGCCCGAACATGTCGATCTTGCCGCGGTCAAAAGTTATCTGGCGGAATTGCCGGACGTTGCGGCGGTGCACGATCTCCACATCTGGGCGATGAGCACGACCGAGATCGCGCTGACCGCGCATTTGGTGATGCCAAATCAATTCGGCAACGATCTTTTTCTGCACGGCGTCTGCGAACATTTGCAGAACGCGTTCGCGATTAATCATTCGACTATTCAGATCGAACAAAACGCGGAGACCTGTTCGCTCGCCTAGCACTGTAGGGGACGACGTTGTCGTCCCATGGGAAGCCAACGGCTTCCCCTACAACTGCGCTGTCATCCCGAGCGCAGCGAGGGACCTCGCAATCGAAGTGGCGAGAATCATTCGGCCAAGGCGTGATCAATCAGCGAATGTGAGGTCCCTCTCCGTCTTCGCGGATCGGGATGACACTTTGGGGCGATTAGCGGCGCAAAAGGAGCAGGCCGACAATCGCCAAAACGATCCCGGCGAGACGCGAGAATGAAGCCGGCTCGCGAAAGAAAATGATGCCGGCGATGGCCATGATGGCGGCGCCGACCGCGAGAATGACTGGCACCGCGGAGAGCGGTCCGCCTTTTTGAAAGAGAAGGAAAAACGCGATCGTGCCGGCGCCGACGCAAACGCCGGTGAGCGCAGAATAAAAAATTCCTTCGCCGTTCCATTTTTGATTCCAGCGGCTGCTCAAAAAAAGAAACGCGAGATAAAGCAAGATCGACAAGGCGGCTGTGGCTTCGACGACAAAGCCGCCCAGTCCGTCCCCGATGTGGTCCGACGCCATTCGAGTGAAAATCTGATGCGCTCCGTAGAGAACGGCTGCAACGACTGCGTACCAAAACCATGGGGCCATACGCGAAGTCTAATCGGGGATGACGGTGGTTGGCAATCCGTTCTGGGGAGCGCACGCGCCTCGCGTGCAGTCTCCGGCGCCTCGCCGGAGATTTGTGTGATCTGCGTAAGACTTTTCGGCGAGGGCGCCGAAAAGAGCACGCGAGGCGCGTGCGCTCCCCAATCCGGGGATTGAATCGCGGCTGCAATCCGGCAACACTGTCGCGTGAATCGCGGAGAGCGCGTGGCAAATTTTTTCGGATTCAAGCGCAACATCGTTATTCTGCTCATCGCCATCTTCGTCATCGGCGCCGGCGAAGAACTTTGGATGCGGTTCGTGCCGAAATATCTGCAGACGCTCGGCGCCAGCGTTTTCATCATCGGTCTTTATGATGGACTGCGGACTTTTCTGAGTGCGCTCTACGCTTACCCGGGCGGTGTCCTTGTCGATCTTTGGGGACATCGCCGCGCGTTCATCACTTTCAATTTAGTTTCGATCGCTGGTTACGCGCTCGTGTTACTCATTCCGCATTGGGGCGCGGTCATCGCCGGAATGTTTCTGTTCCTTTCCTGGACGTGCTTTTCGCTGCCGGCGACGTTCTCGCTCATCGGCGCGTCGCTCGAGGCCAATCGCTATTCGATGGGCGTGGGCATTCAGATGGTGATCAAACGATTGCCCATCATGGTCGCGCCAATCTGCGGCGGAGTGTTGATCGACCGTTTCGGTGTAATCGCGGGAGTCCGGCTCGCACTCATCATGTCGATCTTGCTGTCGGCTGCGACGATCTTCGTGCAACGCGAAGTCCGCGAGGAACCAAAGCCAGACGCGGCGCCACCCGAACGCTGGAATTTTCGGCGCAGCTTTCGCGAAATGAATTCGCCCATGCGCCGACTTTTGCTGAGCGATATCCTGATTCGATTTTGCGAACGGATCCCGTACGCGTGGGTCGTGATTTTCGCGATGGATTACATCGGCGCGAGCGGCAAGCAGGTCGGCGTTCTTACCGCCATTGAAGTCATCACCGCCAGTTTGGTCATCATTCCGACGTCCTATTTCGCCGACCGTTATGGCCGCGAGCCGTTCGTCATCGTGACCTTTGTCATGTTCGCGCTTTTTCCGATGACGTTATTGTTCGCCCATAGTTTCGCCGCGCTCGGCTTTGCCTTTTTCATTCGCGGGTTAAAAGAATTCGGCGATACATCGCGCAAGGCGCTCATTATTAGTTACAGCGAATCGCAACGGCGCGGACAAATGGTGGGCGCATATTACCTGGCGCGCGATCTCATTGTCAGCGTGGCGGCGATCTTAGGCGCTTATCTTTGGAAGCGAGGAGCGGCGGTGAATTTTCTGGGCGCGGCCGCGTTCGGGATCGCCGGAACAATTTTCTACGTCAAAACCGTGCGAGAGGAGCGCCTCGCGGCACTAGACCAATTAAAGGAACAGCTCAGGCTTTCGCGAGCTGGTTCGGGGCGGGGTCCTCGTCCCTAACAACAAAGGCGCCATTCGAGGCCCGCTGGGAACGATCGATGCTAAAGAAGTGGGGTATGCGGCTGGTCCAGCCTTCCATTCCAACGCGGCCATTGCTCTCGTCGATCTCGGCGCCGGAGGCCGAGCCTGTTTCCGCGACGGAAGAAAGCGATTCACCTTTTGCCCTGCGCGGCGCCCGCACCTTCAGCGGAAACGGACGCGCAATTTTTGTCGGCATCGTCGTCGGCGGGATTCTTATTTGCGCAGGCGGGGCGATCTTTAATCGGCACCAACGCGCCAATGGCGCCGAACCGCTCTCTTTCAAAAGATTCTTGCCAACCAAAACCCACAGTGTGTCGGCGTCGCCGCACGAATTTGTTCCGCCGGCACCGGTGGTCGTGCCGATTGATACCAATCTGCTGCACGTGACCGCGATCTCGCTCGGACATCCGCGCCTGGCCGTGGTTAACGGACAATCAGTCGCAGAGGGCGATTGGGTTCGAGCGCGACCAAATAATTTACCGGTCACGGTGTCGCTGCGAGTTCTGAAGATCGGCGACGGCCGCATCGACTTGAGTGATGGTCAGCAAGTGATCACGGCAAAGCTCGCCGTGTCGTCGATAGCGCCGAATCGCTCGAATTAAATTCCTGAACGGGCGGCGACAAGGCCCGCGCCAGTGTCATAGTGAAACAAGATGTCGATCTTGTTTTTTCGTCTCGCCGCCGCGCTTTGCTTTCTGGCCGTCGCCATCGGCGCATTCGGCGCGCACGCGCTAAGATCGACAATCGAAAGTCACGGACTTCTCGATGTTTGGAACAAGGCGGTGCTTTATCATCTCGTGCACGCGCTCGCACTCTTCACGCTCGCTTTGCTCGCGCCTAACAAACGCATCGCCGGCGCGTGGTGGCTCATTTTCGCCGGCATTTTTCTTTTCAGCGGAAGTTTGTACATGATGGCCCTAACGAATGTGCGCTGGCTCGGCGCGATCACGCCGCTGGGCGGACTTTGCTTCCTCGCTGGCTGGGCGTGGCTGATCATTGCGCCGCCTCGAAGAGAATAACGAAAGTTGGCTTGCGCCGCGCGAAAAAGCGATCTTAGTAGGCAAGATTTTCATGATTGAAACGCCTCAATCAGGTAAAGACTTATTGGAGCTTCCGCCGTTGTTGAGAATTCTGCCGGCGGCGGCGAGCGTTGTCGCGATTTGTGTCGGCGCGCTCGCGCTCGTCGGATGGTTTTTCGACATCGAGCTGCTGAAACGCATTTCGCCGCACTTCGTCGCCGTCAATCCCGCGAGCGCCACCCTGTTCATCCTGGCCGGGATTGCCCTGGCGCTTTCAATCCGCAAAGAACGCTCCGGATTGGCGTGTGGATTTGCGAAGGTACTTTCCGGAATCGTCTTGCTGGCCGCGTTAGCAAAAATAATCGGACTCGTTATGCACTGGCATCCGAATATCGACGAAATTTTATTCGCCGGAAAACTTTCCGCGCCGCAAGACAAGTTGCCCAATCGAATGGCGCCGAACACGGCCCTTACTTTTTTCCTCATCGGCGCGGCGCTTCTCACTCTCGACCGACCGGTAAAGCGCTTCTCGCCCAGCCAAATGTTTGCCGTGCTGGCCGGATTTGGTGCGCTCCTTCCGCTTATTGGCTACGTCTTCGAAGTGGAATCATTTCGCGGTCTGGCCGCATTTATTCCGATGGCGCTGCATACTGCCATCACCTTCTTGATTCTCGCCAGCGGTCTTTATTTCGCGCGGCCAGAGACACCGCTGGCGCAAGTTTTCGCGAGCCACGATTCCTGTGGCGTGCTGGCGCGACGGCTTCTTCCAGCGGCCATCGGACTAACACTGTTGTTAGGCTGGTTACGCTTGCAGGGCGAACTTCTCGGCTATTACGACGGCCGGTTCGGTTTGGCGCTTTATGCTTTTGGGAACTGCGTGTTGTTTGGCCTCTTGATTCGATGGACCGTGGCCACGCTGAGCAAAGTGGAGACGGACCGTGCCGCCACACATCGCGCGCTGTCCGAGAGCTCGTCCGCCCTGCAAGACACATTGCGTCAGGTCAAACTCGTGATCGATCACGCGCGCGAAATTATTTGCACGCTCGATGAAGAGGGGCGCTTCATTTCCGTCAACGCGGCCTCGGCGGAAGTGCTCGGTGTTCCTGAGAGCGATCTCCTCCATAAATCTTTTTGCGATCAACACGCGCCGGAAGATCGACATAAGATTGAGACGGTCTTTCGCGACCTTAAGGCCGGGTTGATCGCAAAAAATTTCGAAGCGCGTTGTCGCCGACGCGATCACTCGTTCGCCGAAATCACCTGGTCTATCCAATCGTCACCGCATTACCGAAAAACATTTTGCGTAGGCCGCGCGCAGGATAACGGAAAGCGAATGGGCCAGGATCTTTTCCTGGCCTAGCGACTTGGCCGGTTTGCGCATTTGGTGTTCGAAATTTTTGATTAGCTGCTAACCTAGCTGCGAAATGTTTACCGCGTTGCTCGAAACGCAGAGAGCGGCTGTGACGGTCGTCGTTTTTGTCGGCACGTTTTTTCTCGCGCTTACGCTCGGACGAATTTTGAAACGGCGCGCCGGCGTGCGGCTCGGCCTGCTCTACCAACTCTTCTGCCTCACGCTGGCGTTTTACGCCGCCATCTCGATCTACGGGGTGCGCGCCGATTGGCGGAATCACATCGGCGCGGCGGCAATTCTTCTGAGCACGGCGTTCATCGTCGCGCTCGTGAATCACTACGTCTGGGATTTGTATTTCGAGAAGCGGCGACAAACGACCATTCCGCATTTTCTGCGTGAGACCGTCGCGCTGCTTCTCTTCGTCGTCGCGCTGCTCTTCGTGCTCAGCGTCGGTTATCACGCCGAACGCGAGCTCAAAGGCATTTTTCTTAGCTCCGCCGTCGTCGCCGTCATTTTCGGAGTCGCCGGCCAAAACCTTTTCGGCGGCATCATCGCCGGCATGTCGATCCAAATTAATCGGCCCTACAAACTCGGCGATTGGTTACAGATTGGCGAAAAATTTGCCGAGGTCATGGAGATCAACTGGCGCTCGACGCGCCTGCGGACTAACGACGGCATTTATCTCGACATCCCGAACAACGAGATCGTTCGCACCACGATCATCAATCTCCATTACCCGACCGAAGTCCACGCCATGCGCGTGCGCATCGGCATCGATTACAACGTGCCGCCGAACCGCGTGAAAGACGCGCTCATGCGCGCGGCCTCGAGCGCGAACGGCGTTCTGCCGGAACCGAAAGTGCGCGTTTACCTGGTCGACTTTGGCGATCACGCCGTCACCTACGAGATCAAGTTCTTCATGGGAAATCATTCCCGCATCAACGAGATCAACGACGCCATCCGCACAAATGTTTGGTACGAGCTGAAACGGCAACGCATCAAAATCCCCTACCCGATCCAGAATTTGTATCTGCATCGGCCGGAACCGCGCGCCGTGCACGAAGACCACGACGAAGCGCGCGCCATCTTGCGCAACGAGCCGATCTTCCAGTGTCTTTCCGATGCGCAGATCGACAATCTGGTGAAGCAAGCGCACCTCAACCATTTCGGCCGCGGCGAAAGCATCATCGAAGAAAGCGCGCAGGGCGACTCGATGTTTGTTTTGCTGCGCGGCGCCGCCCAGGTTTCCATTTCAAAAAACGGCAGCACCATTCCGGTGGCGACATTGAACTCGGGTGATTGCTTCGGCGAAATGTCGCTGCTCACGGGCGAGCCCCGCAGCGCCACTGTGCGCGCGAGCGGCGATTGTTACGTCATGGAAATCGGCAAACCGGTCATGGCCGAAATCATCCGAGAATCGCCGGAGTGTTTACAGCAATTGAGCGAAATCCTGGCGCAACGAAAACTCAACACAGAAGTCGTGCTCAAAGACACCGTCCTCCCGGCCGATCAAGCCGCGAAGGAAAATGAATACCGCGCCACATTCTTGAAACGGCTACAGACATTTTTTTCGTTGTGAATTCCCGGACTTTTTCAATTCAACTGCGAGGAATGGGCTGTATTAGGCCGAATAATTCGGCCTAATACTCGTTAGACGATAAGGAGCACCGCCATGGCCACCTACTATGACTCTGTTGAGACGAGCGAGGGCATTGTTCACATCTTGACGAAGACACGCTATCTCGGCATTTTTCCGCGGCCACGCACGAGCGTCATGCCACACAAAGGCAGCGACCTCGGCCGACTCGGCACGGCAATCACGTGGAGCACGAACGATGCTGCGATATTAGGTACACTTCACCCTCGTATCGTCGAGCTGGTTCGCGAGGTGGGCGTGTCTGGCATTCGCGAGATCGCGAACAGCGCGAGGATGAGCGATCGCGTGGCGAAGACTTTCGGCGGAAGTTGGCGAGACGTAGTAGCGAGCGCAGCACAAGACGGCGTTCCGTTTCCGATGCCAGATGATGTTCTGAGATATGTTAAAGGCTTTGTTTGAAGCGTCGTTTTATCGTCTAACCAGGCGATGCAGCCAACCGCTGGCCGCTCCGATGCCTCGCTTTACTTTATGAAAACACGTCCATTGCAGGCCACGCTCGCTCCCGCCAGCGGTGGCTGATCTTGTTCTCGTTAGGCGACTTCTGCATCTCACGTTATGATCAAGGCTGGTCGTGGTTCGGCGCAGTCTGGCGCTAGTCCTTCGGTTACTCGGCAGCGTTCCGGCAAGGCCATGCGCATCAGAAAGGACGCGCTGAGTACGGGCGGCGCTTTGGAGTCGCTGTTCACCTCTTCACTGGCTCGGACGCGCGTGCGGCGAGCGCTTTGTCTCGGCGCGGTGTGTGGCGGCGCGACCGGCGAGCGACGCGGCGTTGTGATACGGACTTCCGATATGTCGGCGACATCGCGGATGAGTTGGAGGCGCACCGTGGCGGAAGCGCGGTCTCGGGCTTGGGGCGAGGCGAGAGTTGCCGGCAGCGCACGCGCGGAGACTTTCGGACGTTTCGTGTGCTCGCCGATGCAGAAGTTTCGCTTTCCATGTTTCCTCTGTTTTGCCACGCTTATCACCTAACCATGCGATGCAGCGAACGGCTACCCGTCGCACGATCCACCTTCATGATAGCTACAACCTTTAACCTCCGCGCCACGCTCGCTCCCGGTAGCCGTCGCTGATCTTGTTCTCGTTAGGTCTCTCTCGCTCCATGCCATTCAGAGCTGCCATTGCCTACGTTGTTGCTGTGTTTGTTTCGTTGCTCACGATGGCAGCGCTCTGGACCGTCGCAGTCTCAGGCCGTCTCTATTGCTGCTGGGACAGCGTTCCACTGATCGGCTTTATTCCTCCCTTCGTTCACTCTCAGATCGATGCCCGAGATCATTACATTGCACCAGCTTGGGGCGTATGGTCGCTCTGGATTGTCTTCGTATGCGCCGCTTTTGTCCTGCCCCTTCTCGCATTCTGGCAGTATCGTGGTCGTTCTGATAAGAGCATTGGGAGCCATGCCACGAACAAGACCTAACCAGGCGATGCAGCGAACCGCTGGCCGCTCCGTGTTCTAGCTTTCGATGACTTCCACATTCAACTCGCAGCGACGCGCGCCCTCGTCAGCGGTCGCTGATCTTGTGTCTCGTTAGATGACATCGCCGCCGCCAGCGAACCCGCGCCAATTGCCTCCACATCAGCAGGCGCTCCGACGATGCTTCGAGCCTCACCCTGTCGTTCACATCGTTTACCATTTCGCGCTTTTGTTCACCGTGCTCTCATTGTTCTTTTGGTTCGGCGAGCGGATTGGCTCTTCGCCCACCTGGCATGCGCTTGCCAGTGCCGGCACCACCGCAGTAATCGCGCTCGTCTGCACCATTTTGAGCGTCAGTATTGAGCGTTACCGCTGGTCCAGAGAGCGTTCGACCACAGTTGAACATGAGTAGCCAGTCATCTAACCAAGCGATGGAGCGAACGGCCACCCGCTGTGTGTTCACTTTTCCCGGCGCTTCCACGTTTTCACTTCGAGCGGCGCGCGCTCTCGGTGGCCGTCGCTCATCTTGTTCTCGTTAGACGCTAATTCCGTGTCCCTCATTTTAGCAACGATGCCGCATTTCTCCGGCCTTCAATGGGTAGAGATGATCCTCCTGCAGATATCCATCGTTCTGCAGATAGTGCTTTTCGTCTTCTCGATTAGAGTTTATCGACTGAAGCGCACGCGTCCCTTCGCTCTCGTTATGGGCGCCTGCGCTTGCTACGTTATCCCGCAGGTCACCTGGTTTACTTTCTACTTCGTTCGAGGTTTTCTTTTTCCCCATAGGAATCCATCCCAGCACACTTATACTCTTCCGTGGTGGCGCTTTTCCTTCGATCAGATTGCAGTCATCTTGTTTCTTGTGCTGATGATTCTTGCTCTTCGTTCCTTTCTTCGGGAGCCCGATGCGATTGCCACACGCCGCGTCTAACCAAGCGCTGCAGCCAACTCGCCTCAGGCGGGCCGGGATTCCAAAACTGCGACAGGCAGTGAGCCATGCCGGAGCATAGTCGTTTCTACCGCATCATCATCGGCATGTTTTGCCTTCTCATTCCGAAATTGCATTTCATTCACTTCAATCAGACACTGTTTCCATGGCAAACCTCCTGGATCGGATCACCGTGAATCCCAAGCAGTGTGGCGGTCGCCCTTGCGTCCGTGGGATGCGTATTCGCGTCAGCGATGTGCTGGATTTGTTCGCCTCGGGTCTCACCGCCGAACAGATTCTGAGCGAAATGCCTGATCTCGAGGCCGACGATCTCAAAGGCTGCCTTCAGTATGCCCGCCGCCGGGTTGATCATCCGATCCTGGCGGTATGACAGTATGGGTTGACGCGCAGCTGTCTCCGGACATCGCGCGCTGGATCTCATCAAATCAAAACATCACCGCTTTATCGGTGCGCGACCTCGGATTGCGAGACGCCGAGGACGAACAGATATTTTCCGCTGCTCGAAACGCTGCGGCAGTCGTTATCACAAAGGACAGCGATTTTGTTCGATTGCTCGAACAACGTGGGAGTCCGCCGAAGATTATTTGGATCACGTGCGGCAATACTTCGGACGCCGTCTTGAGGCAGATTCTTTCTTCTCATTTGGCGGAGGCTTTACGTCTGTTGGACTCCGGCGAAGACTTGGTGGAGATCGAAAGCAGATAAAATTCCGCTGATTAACACGTCGCGGCAAATAGCCTTTGCCAGCGGAGCAATTCTTCATAGAGTCGTGCGCTTTATCGCGCCTAAATCATGACGACCCAACTCGCCCTAACCATTCTCGATTCCGGAGTGAAATTGTCGATGTTGTGCGCCGTTATCGGGCTTGGTTGCGCGTTTTTTCTCATCGCGAAAATTCTGAAATGCTCGCCCGGCAACGAGCGCATGCGCGAAATCGCCGCCGCCATTCAGGAAGGCGCGAAAGCGTATTTGCATCGCCAGGTCGTGACCATCAGCGCCATCGCCGCCGTTCTCTTCGTTCTCCTTTTCTTCGGTAAAGATCATGCGACCGCGATGGGATTTTTGATCGGCGCGTTTTGTTCTTTGGCCGCGGGCTACATCGGCATGCGCATTGCGGTTCTCGCTAATGTGCGCGTGACGCAAGCCGCGAGCAGTTCCCGCGCAGCGGCGTTGCGCGTCGCTTTTAATGGCGGCGCGGTTACCGGATTGCTCGTGGTCGGACTCGCGCTTCTCGCCGTCGGAATTTTCTTTCACATTGCAGCGCGCATGGTTGGTCATGACAATGCGGTCCGTAGTTTGGTTGGCCTTGCACTCGGCGCGAGTTTGATCAGCGTTTTCGCGCGGCTCGGCGGCGGAATTTACACGAAGGCCGCGGACGTCGGCGCCGATCTTGTCGGCAAGATCGAGAAGAACCTCGAAGAAGACGATCCGCGTAATCCCGCCACGATCGCGGACAACGTCGGCGACAACGTCGGCGATTGCGCCGGCATGGCCGCGGACGTTTTCGAAACTTACGCCGTCAGTTTGATCGGCGCGATTTTAGTCGGCGCGCTCACGCTCGGCAACAATCCCGCTGCGCTGGTTTATCCATTCGTTCTCGGAGGAATTTCGGTTCTCGGCGCGGTCATCGGCATCCTTTTCGTCAACTTCTCCGGCGGTAAACCGGCGAGCGTGTTGATGGGTTCAGTCGGCGCCAGCGCGCTTGTCTCCGCGATTCTTTTCTGGCCGGCCACGCACAAATTATTTCCCGATGGCGTGATGGTCGCCGGACAGCAACGTTCCGCGAACGATCTCTACTTCGCCTCACTCGTCGGCCTCGTCATGACTGCTGTCGTCGTCGTCATCACGAATTACTACACCTCGATGCATTACCGTCCGGTGCAAAAAATCGCGCGCGCGTCCGAGACCGGTCACGCCACCAACATCATCGCCGGACTCGCCGTCGGCCAACACGCCACGGCGTTGCCGGTTGGTTTTATCGGCATCGCCATTTTACTCAGCTTTCATTTCGCCGGTCTTTACGGAATCGCCGTGGCCGTCATGTCGATGTTATCGATGGCCGGAATCGTCATCTCGTTAGACGCCTTCGGCCCGATCACCGACAATGCCGGCGGCATCGCGGTCATGAGCAATCTGCCGAAAGAAGTGCGCACCGTGACCGATGAGCTCGACGCGGTCGGCAACACCATGAAAGCGGTCACGAAAGGTTACGCCATCGCGTCCGCCGGACTCGCGGCGTTGGTTTTGTTCGGATCGTACGTGGAAGAATTGAAAGCGCACGTCACCCGTCACGGCGAAGTGTTCTCGTTTCAATTCTCGCTCACGGAACCGAAAGTCATCATCGGATTGTTCATCGGCGGATTGCTTCCGTTCATCTTCACCGCGTTTAGCATGGACGCAGTCGGCAAAGCGGCCGGCGCGGTTGTGCGTGAAGTGCGGCGGCAAATCCAAGCCAAGCCGGGAATCTTAACCGGCGCCGACATTCCAGAATACGGAACCTGCGTCGACATCGTGACCAAAGCGGCGCTGCGCGAAATGATCATCCCGGCATTGCTGCCCATCGTTTTTGTTCTCGCCGTCGCCATGATTAAACCGCTCGGTCCCGTTGTGCTCGGCGGCGTTCTTGTTGGCACCATCGTCACCGGATTGTTCGTCGCCATCGCCATGACTTCGGGCGGCGGCGCATGGGATAACGCCAAGAAATTTATCGAAGAAGGAAATTTCGGCGGCAAAGGTTCATTCGCTCATGCGGCGGCGGTGACTGGAGATACCGTGGGCGATCCTTACAAAGACACCGCCGGTCCCGCGATTAATCCGATGATCAAGGTCGTCAACATCGTGGCGATTTTGATCATCCCGATTTTCTTCTGATTCTGTCCTCGCACGACGGCCACAACGGTTCACCACGGCCGCGACGAGCAACCTAGGTTTGAGCCTTCGTTTCCTTTGTGTCCTTGGTGTGAAACTCTTCGCATGTAAGATCGACATCCTGTAAGATCGACATCGTCATGAGCGATCGCACGGAAAAGAATGGCGACTTCCGAATTCTCGCGAACGAATCCCCCGCCGTTCGCCCGCAGCAAACAGCGCTCGCGAAAGCCGACCACACCGCTACGCCATTTAAAGTGGTAGTCGATCCGCGCGTACGCCACGATCTCCGCCGCGCGCTGTTCGAATTGATCGAGTATCACGACGAAGCGCTGGCCGAACATTTCTCGGAAGGAAAATTAGCGCTCGATTCCTACAAGGAATACATCGAGCTCTTCGCCCGCAGCTTGAAAGAAACCATGGAAAGCCGCGAAGGCGTTTCCTATTTATTGCGCGCAGTCGGCTTCGAAGTGCCGCCGGACGACATCAATCTCAATCCGGAATTGCGCTGGAAAAAAGGACCGGGCGCATTCGGCTCGAGTCTTTTGTAAACTCGAACATTATTGCGCCGATGATGCGATACGTGCCGTCAATCTCCGGCCGGATTAGATCCAAAAATTGGGCATTTCTCGTGAAACACCCAAAATTTGGGTCGAATCCTCGTTAGACCCAGAAGCGAACATCCTGCGCATGATTCTCGAGCGCGAACCGAAGTCCGCAGTTGCTGGCGAAGGCCAGCAACTGCTCATCCAGCGATCTCCCGTCTGCACGATCCGCATGCCACATCACCGTGCAAAAATCTGCAACGGTCATTGGTACGGTACGCCGTCCAGCTCCCAACGAGTCCATAATCGCTTTTCCGAGCGCGGTGACAGCATCCAGCCATTCGTATCCTGCCTTGCTTTCATACATGTATTTGGTTGTCATGGCCTCGGACTTGCGTTTTTCTTTACGCTTTGCAAGCACATAATGTGGTGACGAAGACCCACAAACCTGAAAGGATCATTTTTATGAAGCCACTTTTATTCGCTGCCTTTTGTTGTGTGTCGCTGCCGCCTTATGCGGCGCCCCAAAACGCCTCTGACGCCATCTACGACAGTTCAGGGGGGCCGGGTGAGCAGATGCGGCTTCGGTCTGAGTACCCGCCGCTTGTGCTTGAGCTACCAGCCGAAACCCAAGCGCGACGCTCGCTCCTCGTAATGCGCGACAAGGCCCGAAAAGACGGAACGCTTACTCCAGAGATGGAGTTAGCGATCAACAAAGCCGTTGCGGAGATACTGACGGCCGAAGCTGCGCGCATACAGAGAGATCGAGAGGCGCAGCAGCCCGTCCACGTTATCATCGACAACTAAAGGGGAGGTCTAACCAGGCGATGCAGCTAACCGCTGGCCGCTTCGGTACCTCGCGCAAGGTGACTTCCACATCGGTATTCCAGTCAAAGCTCGCTCTCGCCAGCGGTAGCTGATCTTGGTCTCGTTAGACCTACTATGCATCTCGTAGCGAGACTTGCGACGCTCACGTTGCTCTTGCCGCTCGCCGCGCAAGGTGTATCGCAGCCAACCACGATTCACATTCGTGGCCAGGTGGTGTTCGGACCTTTCAAGCGCCCGCTGCCTAATGTCCTCGTACGCTTGCTGCTCGTTGACTATTCGCTCCCCACGATGCTGCGCACCGCGGGGCAAGGTACGCGCCCCGAACTTCTCGATTCCACGACGACCGACGCGAAGGGACTGTTCACGCTTCACACCGCGCGCAAAGGCACATACGCCGTCGAGTGCCAGCGTCCAGGACACCACTTTCCCAGCGGCAACCCGAACGTTGACCCGAAACAGTTTATTGTGGTGCAATATCGGTCAGACCCGAAACCGTTTTCTCTCCGGCCTGGTGAGAAGCCGCCACCTCCAGCACCGTGGTAGGTCTAACCAAGCGATGCAGCCAACCGCGACCGTCCCTATGCCCAGCCTTCACCCTCTCATGAGCGCCGCTTGTAATTCTCGCGGTGGCTGATCTTGGTCTCGTTAGGCGACTCTGCGCGCACATATATGACAATCTTAGCGCCAATTTATTTGATCACGTCGCAGGAAAAGTGCTGGAAGTGCCACACGCCTCAGAAAGTCGTCGCGCTCGGGTCGCCGTCGCTGCGCGACGGCGACGTAGACATGCTTGGATCCTCAGACGACTCCGAGGCTCCGTATCTCCTATCGAACATCGCCGATATGCCAGAATCGCTCTATGCTACGGTCGCTGCAATTCACCCTCGCTTCCGCAAGCATTTATCTCGCACAGCAGGTGAGGCATACTACGCCAATATCTGCGAATGTGGCGCCAACTTTGGTGATCATTATCTCCACTCCGATCCAGGCGGAGCCTTTTTCCCGCTCGATGCCGAGGCAGCATCGCGCATGAGCATCAGGAAGCTGCCTCTCGACGGCACGTTCGAGCTAGACGCATCGTGGGCGCAAGGAGTCGAGGATTTGATATTCGAGCACGCTCGCCGTGAATGAGTCGCCTAACCATGCGATGCAGCTAACCGCTGGCCGCTCCGGTACCTCGCTCAACGTCACTTCCACATCCAGGTTGCAAACAAAGCGCGCCCTCGCCAGCGGTCGCTGATCTTGAGTCTCGTTAGACCCATGAGAGCATCACTACTATTTCTTTGTGCGTTATTGTTCCCGAGCCTGCAAGCGCTCGCGGCTACGCCCGCACCTACGCCTGACAGCCGTGCGATGGCAGCATTAGTTAATTCGCCTTACTACCAGTATTCCCAGAAGGTTCACGCCATGATCGAGATGGTAGTGTTACCTGAGTTCGTGGCCCACCATGAGCGACTCAAAGGGCAGCCCGTCAAATATCTGTTCTACCTCGACGCGCAGGGTCGCGTTCTGAGCGTGAAGACTCATTCATCCGTTGGCAGCAAGTGGGGTGAGGACGTCGTCGCAAGGTCGATTCGGGGGCTGAACTTCGGTCCGGTGCCGTCGGGCGTCTGGAAGTATCTCCACCAGAAGGGACCACCGCTCAAGATTGATGGAGCCCTAGGGTGGGAGCCGCAATAAAGGGTCTAACCAGTCGATGCAGCCAACCGCGACCATCCCTATGCTCAGCTCTTAGACTTTCATGAACGCCACTTGTAAATCGCGCGGTGGCTGATCTTGTTCTCGTTAGG
>JBBROO010000049.1:0-20477 GCA_038229295.1 Chthoniobacterales bacterium
CCATCGGCACGATCAGAACCGCGGCCGGCCAGCCGCCGTTGAAAATCGAAGCGGGTAAGCGCGTGACCCGCAAAATAAATCTCACGTCGATTTTTTCGGTGCAGGACTTCGGCGTTTATCACGTGCGCGCCCATATTTATTTCGCCGACCTGAACAAATTTTTTTATTCGCAGGCCAAAGTTTTTGAAGTGACCGACGCGCGGCCAGTCTGGCAACGAACCGTCGGCATGCCGGACGGAAACGCGGGCCCGGGCAAAACGCGCACTTATTCGCTGCTGACAAATCGCTTTCCCGACCACACCTCGCTTTATGTGCGCGTGGCTGACAGCGACACTGGCATTGTCTATGCCACCTACTCGTTAGGTCACATCATCGCCTTTGACGAACCGCATGCCGATCTTGACCGTAACAATCAATTGCACATCCTGCATTGCAGAGCGCCGCGCACATGGTCTTATTCCCGTGTGGGTTTAAACGGCGAATTGGTTTCGCATTCAACTTTCATGGAGACGAAAACGCGACCTCGGCTCATCCACGCGGCAGATGGAATGGTCGCGGTGCGCGGTGGGATGTTGGAAGCGCCAGTGGCGGCGGCGTCCGCGAATCCCGCGCCCAAATTATCGGAGCGCCCGCCAACCGTGCCTAACGAGGACCAATGAACGCGCGCGCTATTCGATCCACTTTCGTTCTCAGCGCATTGTCCTTCACCATGTCGATCTTCGCGCTGCCACCGGCGCGCGAGTTGAATCGGTTCGAGAAAAGTCCTCCCCGCGCCACTGCTACGCCGGCGGCGGAACCGGTTTCGGAACCGACATCGACAAAGCGCGAATCAACTTCGTCCGAACCACGCTCTTCCACCGTCGTCGTGCTCGATCCCGGCCACGGCGGTTTCGATCGCGGTGGAATCGCCGGCCAGCGCGTCTCCGAAAGCGTCGTGAATCTCGACGTGGCCCAGCGCGTCCGACGTCAGCTCGAAGCGAGCGGTTATCGCGTAGTCATGACGCGCAACAGCGATGTTTTCATTCCGTTAGGCACGCGCGTCGCCATCGGCAATTCATATCGCAATGGAATTTTTGTCTGCATTCATTTCAATTCCGCCACCCGCCGCGGCGCCAACGGCATCGAAACATATTTTTACAGCCGCGAAAGTTTGGCCCTCGCCTCGGCCATTCATTACAACGTCGCCGGCGGTGCGCCTTCCCAAAATCGCGGTGTGCGTCGCCGTGGCTTTTATGTTTTGCGCAAATCGAGCATTCCCGCCGTCCTGGTCGAGTGCGGCTTCCTCACGAATCCGAGCGAAGCGCAGTACGCGCAGAGCACCGCTTATCGCGAAAAATTGGCCACGGAAATAACCCGCGGGATTCGCTCGCGCGCTTCCGTCGGCGGTTCTTCGCGCGTCGCTGCGTCCGATTCCGTTCCGCTTCAGCCGTTCATCGACCAGACCAGAATGCGCAATTCCGACGTCGGAAAATCCAAGCGCATCTCGAAGAAAAGCAAATCGTCCAAACACAAAAAATCCTCCAGCTCCACCAGTAGCGCGAAGAAAAAATCTTCTTCGGCCGAATCGGAGAATTAATTTGGAGTCGCCGATTGTCAGTTCGGCGCAAATGCGAGAAGCGGAGGAAGCCGCTTTCGCGCGCGGCGTCGCGGTTGAAGCATTGATGGATGAAGCCGGCGCCGGCATTGCCGGCGTCGTGCAAAAGTTTTTTTCGAATCCGGGAAGATGCATCGTCTTTGCCGGCAAAGGAAACAACGGCGGCGACGCGCTTGTGGCGGCCGAAAATTTGCAGCGCCGCGGTTGGAAGATCGACATCCAACTTTCGTCGCCGGAAGAAACGGGCAACGAGCTGATGCAAAAAAAACTCCGCATGTTGCGCGAAGCCGAACTTTCCAGCGAGCGCTCACGTTCACCGCTGATTGTTCTCGATGGCCTCCTCGGCCTCGGCGCGAAACATCTTTTGCGCGAGCCGATCCGCAGCGCCGCGCGCGAGATTAATCGCCTGCGTCGCGAGGAAAACGCTTTCGTTTTCGCGGTCGATCTCCCCAGCGGCATGGACAGCGATTCCGGCGAGACTGATCCGGAAGATTGTGTCGTGGCCGACTTCACCGTCGCCATCGGTTTCGCCAAGCATGGTCTCATTGTCGATCCTGCGCTCGATTACGTCGGCCGCATCGAGGTGGTTCCACTTGTCGATCTTGCCCTGCCGGAACTCAGGCCTAACGAACTGCTGGCCACCGCCCGCTCGCTTGCTCCACTTTTGCCGCGCCGAAAATTCGGCGCCTACAAAAATCAGTTCGGTCGCGTCGGCGTCGTCGCCGGCTCGGAAGGTTTCGTGGGCGCGGCTCTCATGACGACGGAGGGCGCTCTGCGCGCCGGCGCCGGCCTCGTCGAACTGTTCGTCCCCAAAGAAATTTATCCGATCGTGGCCGCCGCCGCGCCCGCCGAAGCAATGGTCAAATCGGTGAAGTCGTATAAAGATTTGCTCGACGAAAAAATGGATGTCTGGGCAGTGGGTCCCGGGCTCGGATTGGAACGCGCCGCCGAAATTATTCGTCTTATCGAACGCGTCGAACAGCCGATGGTCATCGATGCCGATGCTTTGAACGCGCTTCATGGCAAGATCGCGATGTTAAAACATTGCGCCGGTCCGCGTTTGTTGACGCCGCATCCCGGCGAGATGGATCGCCTGGTTGAATCTGGGAAAATGTCTCGCGCCGGCCGCGCGCGCACTTTCTGCGAACATTTTCCGGTGACCCTTTTGCTCAAGGGCAGCCGCACGGTCGTCTCCGAACGCAACCAGCCGCTCAGTTATAATTCGACCGGCCATCCGGGAATGGCGACCGGAGGAATGGGCGACGTGCTGACCGGCGTCTGCGCCGGATTGATCGCGCAGAAGTTGTCGATCTACGACGCCGCGCGCGTCGGCGCCTGGGTTTGCGGCAGCGCCGCCGAGATGTCGATCTTTCATTCCGGCGCCAGTCAGGAATCGCTCTTGCCGCGAGATGTGCTGGATCATCTTGGTCAGGCGTTTAACGACATGCGAGCTTAGATCGACATGGAACTTTATCCTAACGACCCCGCGCTGGCGGCGCCGCCGCGCCAAAACGAAAGCTGGCAGGCGCGCACGAAGAAAGCGCTCGGACCGATCGGCTTTGTCATCGTGATGATCGCGAAGTTTTTCGCGAAGCTGAAATTCTTCATTCTGCCGGCACTGAAATTTCTGCCGGTACTGTTGAAATCTGGCGGCACCATGCTGCTCATGATCGGCGTCTACACCGCGATGTGGGGTTGGAAATTCGCGGTCGGATTTGTGGTGCTGCTGCTCGTGCACGAATGCGGCCATTTACTCGTGGCGAAAAAATTCGGACTCAAAGTGGGCGCGCCCGTTTTCATTCCATTCATGGGCGCGTTCATCGCGTTAAAGGACGCGCCGAAAAATGCCTGGATGGAAGCATGTGTCGGCATCGGCGGGCCGATGCTGGGCTCGTTAGGCGCGCTCGTCTGCAATTCCATCGGCGAATTTTTTGACGCGCCGATTTTCATCGCGCTGGCGTGGCTCGGTTACTTTCTCAATCTGTTTAATCTCACACCCGTTGGCATGCTCGATGGCGGTCGTATTGCCAGCGCGATGTCGCGCTGGCTTTGGATTCCCGGGTTCGCCGTGCTGCTCTGGTTCGGTTGGCAATATCCGAATTTCATCGTCTGGCTGATGGTCATCCTGTCCGTGCCGCGCATCATCTCGCTCTTCCGCAAACGCACGGAGGAAGAGCGCCGCTACTACGAAGTCTCACCGCCGCGGCGATTGACGATGTCGATCTTGTACTTCGGTCTCATCGCCGTCCTCGTTTTCGGAATGCTTCTGGCGCAACGCGACCTGAACAACTACGGCGTCCGCGCGCATGGCCAGGGACAGGACGCGGTCGCGCAGTAATCAATTCGCGGCGACAGCGGCGAAGACTTTCTCCGGGTCGAGTCCGATTTTGCGCAAGATCGACAAGAACCTTTTGTCCGGATGCAGCGGCGCGAACTCGGGAATGATCCCGATGTTGTGCAGAGACGATGAACGATCTTCACACGCACGCTCGATCCACTTGAGCGCCTCATCATATTCGCCGAGCGCGACGTAAACAAAAGCGATCGCATCGCCGGGCGTATAAACGCGCTTCGCCATCGTGCCGTTAAGAGCGGCGAGCGCTTCTTCGCGCCGGCCCATCTTGGCGTAAAGAATTGCGAGACCGATACCTGGTCGTCCGGTAAACGCGGACGCTTTTTGGTAGAGCGAGATCGCTTCGTCAAAGCGGCCCAAGTCGCGATACAACGCCGCGAGTGATGGCGGACCGTAGAGAGAATTTGGATCGAGCTGGATCGAACGTTCTCCTTCGACAATGGCAAGATCGACAAGGCCGAAGTAGCGATACAGATCGCAGGCAAAATTGCTGACCCAGAGCGACGCCGGATCGATCTTCGAAGTTCGTTCGAGAAACGCGAGCGCTTGTTCGCGATCTCCACGCTGCGCGAAGAGCGATGCCGAAAAGTAATTCGAGGTCGTCGAGTTGGGATCCAGTTCGACCGCGCGCGCAAACGCGGCGGCGGCGCCATCGAGGTCCCAATCCAGAATGCGTTTCGTTTCACCGAGATAGACGTGCGCCTCGGCATCTTCATTGTCGATCTTGAGTGCGTTCACCGCCGCATCCCGTACTTTCGGATAAGCCTCGCGCGGCGCTTCGAAAGCATCGGCGATCCACAACCAGGATTTCGCCATGCCGCTGTAGGCGCGAGCAAATTGCGGATCGATCTGCAATGCGCGTTCGAAAAATTCCAGACTGCGCCGCAGCGATTCCTCCGTACTTTTGTCCGACCAGAACAGGCCCTGCAAATAAACTTCGTATGCTTCGGTGTTACCGATGCGCGAAGCGGGCGGCGCCGTAATCTTGAGTTTCAATTTCAGTGCATCGACGATTGCGTGCGTGATTTCATCCTGCAGCGCGAAGATTCCCTGAAACTCGCGCTCGAATGTTTCCGACCAAAGCGTGAACCCATCGCCGGGATCAGTCAGTTCCGCGGTGATGCGGACGCGATTTCCGTCGCGGCGAATACTTCCCTCGAGCACATGCTCGACGTTCAGTTTGGACGCGACCTCGCTGAGATCGACCTGCTTGTCCTTGAACCAAAAGGAAGATCGCCGCGCGGCCACACGCAGACCGTCGATCTTCGCCAGCGCAATTTGAATTTCCTCGGCGATGCCATCGCCAAGATAATCGCGATCTTCCGATGCGGTCAGATCGTTGAAGGGCAAAACGGCGATCGATTTTTCGTTCGAAGGCGTGGACGGAACGATGTCGATCTTATCGTCCGTGCGTTTGATCCCCTGTCGGGTGAAATCGTAAATCCACGCAAACACGAGCGCGACCGGAAAGCCAAGCGCGATTAACAAAACGGACAAACGCACACTCCAATGCGGAATTTCGAACACCGGAAAAACCTGCGTGATGATCTGCACGAGCAACCAACTGACGACCGCGTAGGTCACAGCGACGCGATAAACTTTGCGGCGCTTGAGCTCGGCGAAAAACTTTTTCGGGTCCACGTTAAGGCGAGTTAAAACTTTTTGGCCGTCGATTCACAAGCGCAACATCGCGGGTGATGCTAATTTGCGCGATGGCCTTTCGCCTCGAGTCGAACTACCAGCCGCGCGGCGATCAGGCTCAGGCCATCGCCAAGTTGACCAAGTCGATCGAGGCCGGCAATCGGCATCAAACGTTGCTCGGCGTGACCGGTTCCGGGAAAACATTTAGCGTCGCCAACGTCATCCGTGACATGGACCGGCCGACGCTCGTCATCTCGCACAACAAAACTTTGGCGGCTCAGCTTTACTCCGAGTTTAAACAATTCTTTCCGCATAATGCGGTCGAATATTTCGTTAGCTACTTCGATTACTACCAGCCCGAAGCTTACATTCCGCGCTCGGACACCTACATCGAGAAGGACTCGTCGATCAATGAAGAGATCGAGCGTCTGCGACTTTCGGCGACGAGCGCGCTGCTTTCGCGCCGCGACACCATTGTCGTGGCCAGCGTGTCGTGCATCTACGGCGTGACTTCGCCGGAAGATTATTTGCGCATGTTGCTGACCGTGAAAAAGGGGCAGCGGATCAGTCGCGAAGCGGTGCTCAGCCGTTTGATCGACATGTTGTATGAGCGCAACGACATGAATTTTTCGCGCGGAAAATTTCGGGTGCGCGGCGATGTCGTCGAAGTTTATCCCGCGACCGCGGATGAGGAAGCGATCCGCCTCGAATTTTTCGGCGACGAAATCGACGCCATCACGCGCTTTGATCCACTCACCGGCCACGCGCGCGAAGCGCTCACCGTCATCACTTTTTATCCGGCGAAGCAATTCGTGACGCCGGCGGACAAACTAAATCGCGCGCTTAGTTCCATCCGGAACGAACTCGAACATCGCATTGTCGATCTTGAATCGCAGTCGAAGCTTCTCGAGGCGCAGCGGCTGCGCATGCGTACGGAATACGATCTCGAGATGTTGCAGGAGATGGGATTCTGTAACGGCATCGAGAATTATTCGCGCCATCTCTCCGGGCGAGCGCCGGGCTCGAAACCATTCACGCTCCTCGATTTTTTCCCGAAGGATTTCCTGCTCGTGATCGACGAATCCCACGCCACTATCCCGCAAATCGGCGGCATGTACGAAGGCGACAAATCGCGCAAGACGGTGCTGGTAAATTACGGATTTCGACTGCCAAGCGCGCTCGATAATCGTCCGCTCAATTTCGACGAGTTCATGAAGACGACGAACCAGGTCATCTATGTGAGCGCGACGCCAGCCGAGTTCGAAATTCAAAACAGCGTGGTGGGCAATGAAGGCTACTTTCCGCACAAACGGCAGCGCATCGGCGACAACGAACTCGTTCCATTTGTGTTACCGGGCGAAGGGAAAAAAGACGTCGTGCTCAGTCGAACGGACGAACCGCCGGAAGAATTCGATGTTCACACGCCGGGCAAACCTCTCGTGGTCGAACAAATTATTCGCCCGACCGGACTTCTCGATCCAAGAATCACGATCAAACCGCTCAAGCATCAAATCGACGATACGATCGAGCTTTGTCGAGAGCGCGTGGAAAAAAACGAACGTATACTTGTCACCACCCTAACGAAACGCACGGCGGAAGATCTCGCGGATTATCTGCGCGATGTCGGACTGAAGGTGCGTTATCTCCACAGCGACATCGACACGATCGAGCGGGTGGAGATTTTGCGCGGGTTGCGCGCGGCGGATTTCGACATTCTCGTCGGCATCAATCTGCTGCGCGAAGGTCTCGATCTTCCAGAAGTTTCGTTAGTCTGCATTCTCGACGCGGACAAAGAAGGATTTTTGCGCAGCCAAACCTCGCTCATCCAAACGGCCGGTCGCGCCGCGCGTCACATCAACGGCGAGGTCGTTCTCTTTGCCGACCAAATTACGCAGAGCATGCAGGCGTTGATTTCCATTTCCGAATATCGGCGCACCAAGCAGATGGAGTATAACGAGAAGCACAACATCACGCCGCAAACCGTCCGCCGCGCCGTCCAGGAAAGTTTGCACACCATTTTGCGCGGGCGCGAGATCGCATCCGCTGTCATCAACGAGGCCGGCGGCAATTTCGATCTTACTGAATTATTGCGCGAGCTGGAGGACGAGATGCAACGCGCGTCAGCGAATTTGGAATTCGAACGCGCGGCGCTGTTGCGCGATCAAATCATGGAAGTGAAGAGCGGCACCGGTCTCTCGAAGATCGAACCGAAACGCCGACCGGTGAAATACACGCGCAACTCTGGGCGAAGACGCTCCCGCGTTTAGCTGTAGGTGGATCGCGACCTCCGGGCGCGATGTTAAAACAAATGCGCCTCCGGCGCCTAACTTACCAACGCGCTCGGAGATCGCGTTCCACCTCGCACGAAATCCGCTACGTGAATCGGCCATGCGATTGTCGATCTTATCCTTGTCGATCTTGTGCGCGCTCGGCGCCGAAGCGCAGATCAACGACTCGACTTCGCTGACCGAGGTCGAGTTCTCGCGCTTAAGCCAACACGACCCGAATCCGTTAGGCGAAAAAGCGCTCGCCATTAATCCGGAACAATGGAAGCACGCCGAGAGCGAACATTTCATTTATCACTTCGTTCACACCTACGTCGCCACGCCGGTTTCGATCGAAGCAGAATTTCACTATCGCGTCGTGACCCAAGAGCTGGAGCGCGAGCCGCTCACGACCGACACCAAATCGCACATCTACATTTTCGAGCGGCCGGAAGATTGGCAGCAATTTCAATCGTTCGGTCAGTTGGAAAAATGGACCGGTGGAATCCATTCCGCCGGGAGTCTGTTCGTGCAACGCGACCCGCGAAATAAATTCTCCGGCAATGTGCTCGGGCATGAGATCGTTCATCTCGTCATGCATCGTTTCTATCCGGACGGCATCCCCTGCTGGCTCGACGAAGGAATGGCGCAATACATCTCCAAAAGTGCGCACGCCAGTTATGAGCGCGCGCGCGGCTACCTCGCCCGGCCGCACTCGGAAGCCATCGCGCTGAGCGAATTGTTTCCAATTCCCACGCTTGTCGCCATCACGCACCCGCCTTCCGATCACGTCACCACGTTTTACGACGAATCAGAGCGCCTCGTCCGTTTTCTTGCCGCCACCGACAAACGCAACTTCCTCGCCCTGGTCGATCTTTTAGGACGGCATCAACCATTCGAGTCCGCGCTCAGCCGCATTTATGTCGGCAGCTTTGTTAGCCCGGCGGCACTCGAAGAAAAATTTCGCGAATACGCCACCAAAGATTTCGGAACAACGCTGCAGCAAAGCGAGTAGGTGGAACGCGATCTCCGAGCGCGTTGGTAAGTTAGGCGCCGAAGGCGCATTTATTTTGACATCGCGCCCGGAGGTCGCGATCCACCTTGTCGATCTTGCGTGCCCGTGCGAAAACCTTTACGTGCCGAAGGCGAATGCAAAAGCAAAATCAGCGGTGGCGAACATTCACGCCGTCGTCGGCTCCGATGACAGCGAAGTTAAACGCGTGACCGCGGAGCTGGCGGCGAAATTGACGCCGCCAGATGCGGGTGACTTCGGAATGGAAACGATCGATGGCTGCGCCGATAACGCGGAACAAGCGGCGACGCGGATAAGATCGACAATCGAAGCATTGCAGACGTTGCCGTTTTTCGGCGGAGCAAAATTAGTTTGGTTGAAGAACGCGAATTTTCTCGCCGACAGCGTGATCGGGCGCGCGGCCAGTGTGCAAACCGCGCTCGAAGAACTCGCCGATGTCATCAACGCCGATTTCGCTGACGGAATTACGCTGTTGTTTAGCGCGACCGAAGTGGACAAGCGGCGCTCGTTTTACAAAACGCTTTCGAAGCGCGCTGACGTGCAGGTGTTCGATAAACTCGATTCGACTCGCAGCGGTTGGGAAGAAGCGGCGACGGATCTTGTGCAGAGCCACGCGCAGAAACACGGACTTCAATTCGAAAATGGCGCTTTGGAATTATTTGTTCTGCTGACCGGCGGCGACACGCGGCAGATTGAGAACGAACTGGAAAAGATC
Source organism: Chthoniobacterales bacterium (assembly GCA_038229295.1). Lineage (GTDB taxonomy): Bacteria > Verrucomicrobiota > Verrucomicrobiia > Chthoniobacterales > UBA10450 > JAJPGZ01. The sequence goes on from JBBROO010000049.1 coordinate 9,601, forward strand.
GACATCTACCTTGGCGCCAAACGCGCCGTCGATGTCGATCTTGTGCGCGAGCTCGTCCCACTTTCGCGCGCCGGCGTCATTTTCGAGTTGGGCAACGCGCTAGCAGAACGCGATCTCTCGCGCGCACTCACTCTGCTGCGTCGATTGCTCGACCAGGGCGAAACCGCCATCGGCATTTTGCTCGTCGCTGTCTTGCCGACGGTCCGCAATCTACTTCTGGCAAAAGACTTGATGGATCGACATCGAATGTCGCGGCCGCACGTGCCTTTTCAATTCATCTCCGCATTGAATCGTCTTCCTGCCACCGCGACCGAACATCTGCCGCGGAAAAAAGATGGCGCGATTAGCGGTTACGCTCTCGGTATCGCCGCGCAAAATGCGCATCGATTCGAAATGAAAACGTTGACCGAGGGAATGGAAGCGTGCCTGAAGGCGAATCTTCGTCTCGTCAGCACGCAGCTCGATCACGAACTAGTTCTGACCGAGGTCGTGGTGAAATTGTTAGGCCAGAACTAAACGGCCCCACCGGCCATTTGCTTTTGCGCGAGCGGACCAATGTAAGGAATTTCCCAGCGTTTGCCGATGAAGGCCTTCACTACCGTGATCAGGAAGATCACTAAAAAGATAAGCCAACCCAGAACGAGAACGATTCCCAGAAGCACGGCAAAGAACCAACCGATGATCGGAATGACGCTCAATACCGCGATCATCACCTTGAGCACGATGCTGAGCAGCAGCCAGGCGCCGCCGAAGATAATCGATTGCATCGCGTAAAAGCGGACGAAGCTGTTTCGCTTTTCCAGAATGTAAAAAATGACTCCACCTATTAACGGGATGCACGCGATCGCCGCCGCGATGTTCGGCGGCAAATCCAACGACGAAGGCTCTCCGGTTAGTCTCGGCTCCGGGGCCGAGAACGGCGGCGGCGGCGGAGGAGGAGGAGGGACGGATGACGGCGATGGGCTCGGATCGATCGGATCAGGCATTCTGCAACCTACACAAGATCGACAATCGACCTTGTCAAGACGAACCCCGCGGCGGCGGGAGATTTTCGCTTTCGCGCGCCCGGCAAAACCAATACCGTGCAAACGCGTCATGATAAGAAAATCTCAGCGCGGTTTCACCTTGATCGAGATGCTCGTCGTCATCGCCATCATCGCCACGCTCATCGCGCTGATTTTCCCCTCGCTCAGTGGAATGCTGGAACGCGGAAAAATAACGCAGGATTTGAATAACCTTCGCCAGCTCGGTCTCGGCACGCAGATGTATTTGAATGACAACGACGGCGCTTTCTTTTTGCCGACAGCAAATTGGATGCAATCGCTGCATCCAAAATATCTGCCGAGTTGGAAAATCTTTCAGTCGCCGTTCGATAAACGCGCGCCATCGGAAGACGACAGCAACGCGCCCGTGAGTTACGGCCTTAATGTGAATGCGCATGGCACGACACCCACTGACATATTGCTCGCAGACAAGATTGGTAATCCGAGCGTGTTCATTTTATTCGCGCCTGCTGTCGCCGATGCGAACGATATTAGCTTCAACGGTAAGGCGGGAGCACCGGTGACTGTGGACAAGCCGGCTGGCACACCGCTGCGCGGCACGCATAACAAACGGCAACGCATAAACGCATGCTTCGGGGATCTCCACATCGAGAACGTCGGCTGGACAACGTTCACCAACAGTCTTCCCGCGGCGAGCGACCCAAACCAGACGCAACGTTGGAATCCGTGACTGTTGCCAAACCGATCGTGGGGTCGGGATTGCTCGATCAGGTCGGCTCGACGATCATAACGCGCGCGGGCGCTGACTGCTTTAAGCAGTCAGCTTTGCAGTGTGGGATTATATCGGATGCGCAAGTTGCGCCCCTCTTTGCCGCACGTGTTGCGCGTAGCCTAACGAGCGCCGGCATTCGGTCGACGCTCGTCACCATTCCAGCCGGCGAAGAGTCGAAGTCTCTCGAACAAGTCGGGCTGATTTGCGATGAGATGATCGCGACCGGATTAGATCGACAAGCGTTCGTGGTCGGGCTGGGTGGCGGCGTGGTCGGAGATATTTCCGGATTTGTGGCGGCGATTTTTCAGCGCGGCATTTCGCATGTGCAGATTCCGACGACACTGCTCGCGATGGTCGATAGTTCCATCGGCGGGAAAACTGGCGTGAATACGCGCGATGGGAAAAACTTAATCGGCGCGACTCATCATGCGTCGCTCGTGATCGATGATGTCGATCTTCTGAAAACTTTGCCGCCGCGCGAATTGAATCAGGGGTTCGCGGAGATCATCAAACACGGCATCATCGCGGATGCGGCGATGTTTCGTGAGCTTGAGCATGTCGATCTTGCGGACATGGCGCCGCTCATTCGGCGCAACATTGAGATTAAAGCGAAGATCGTGGCGAAAGACGAATTCGATCGGACGGGAGAACGCGCGATTCTGAATTTCGGACACACCGTCGGCCATGCGATCGAACGCGCGGGCGATTACCGAACATTTCTCCACGGCGAAGCGATCAGTCTTGGAATGGTCGGCGCGTGCCATGTTTCGATGAAGAGAGCCGGCCTAACGAAAGCGGAGCGAGATGCGATTGTCGATCTTTTGCGCGGGTTCGAATTGCCAACGCGTTTGCCAAAGGGTTTTCCGCGGGAGAAAATCTTCGACGCGCTCAAGCACGACAAGAAGTTCGAAAGCGGGAATGTTCGCTTCGTTGTCACGCCAAAGATCGGCTCCGCGCATCTGTCGAGCGACGTCACACTTAAAGATATTCGCGAAGCAATCGAGCAGTTGTAGCTGACGCCGTCTCTGGCGGCAGAGGTCTAACGGTTCCAACCTTCTGCCGCCAGGGACGGCGGCAGCTACAACGAGCGCGTTTTGCGATAGTAGTCGATCAAACCATCCCGAACGCTGTCCGCGTATTCCCGGAAAATGCTTTTGCGTTCGACGTTGTCGATCTTGCGCGTGCCTTCGTAATCGCCGGCTTGGATGCGCGCGAAGGCGTCGTGACTGTTCATGACATACGGCTCGCAGTAGACGACCGGGCAGCGATAAAGCCGCGTGGCGAGAAGATTGCGCGCGTAGACGTAGCCAGTCGATCCAACTTTCGTGGTCGTTAGGGTAGTTGGATATTGATAAGCCGGAAGTTTCGTTTCCTTCGCCATCGAATCAGCGACCGTGTCGGCCAACGGCAGTTCTTCATCGTACGCGCGACTGAGCAAACGCCGGATCATTTCGAAACGCGCGTCGTCGTATTCGAGCTCGTCTTTCAAATAGGAGCCGTTCACGAGTAGATGCAGATGGTTGTTGTCGATCAAAGTCGGATTGCGCGGATCGCCCCAGCCTTCGGCGTTGAAGTGAAGACATAAAACGAGATCGGGATGTAACTTCGTGTTCACCAGAACGGCGCGGCGTCGGATTTCGCTGTAACGATAAAACAGAATCTCGCTTTGCCAGCGGACGGTTTGGTCTTTCGCCGGGTCGTTAGGATCGAGCGCGTCGGGGCGCGGCTGCGGCACTCCATTCTTGACCAGGATTTTTCGGGCGAGCTCGCGAAAATCGTCCGGACGTTTCGTTGTCACCGGCGTGGTGCTGTTGCGAACGAAGAAAACTTTCGCGCCAAGCTTTCGCAACTGCGGTGCGAGAATTCGCGCGACGCGCAGCGTGAGATCGCCTTCGGTGACCGGCGTCGTATCGCCGACCTGAAACCAGCGCTCTTCCATTTTCGCCCACTTGCCGCCGAGATGGCCGGGATCGAGTGCGATGCGCAAGCCGGAGAGCGGCAAGTCGATCTTGGCGCGCGGTAAAGATTTTGCGGGACGCCACAGGCGAGGGACGGATTTGCGCGAGGTCTCGCCGGAAGCAAAACGAAGTGTGACGAATTTCTGCGTTGCGCGATTCGTTAGGACGCGCGCGGAGTCATTGTCGATCTTAACCAAATCGTCGGCTATCCCGTGCGTGCAATAAACGTCCTGCAGCAGATGCGCGAATTCATCGTGCGTGATTGTCTCCTGGTATTTTTCGAGAACGCTCCACTTCGGTTTCGTGCCGAGGACGCCGATGTTTTTCGCGGCAAGATCGACAATCGCAAAGATCGACAATGAGACTGTCAGCAAAGCCGCGCGAAAAATCATTTCGCTGTCAATGAAGCATCGAATACGGTGCTCGCATCATGCTCACGATTCTTTTTCTCGGCGATATCGTCGGCGAGCCGGGGCGCAGCGCCGTCGTCGCGCGATTGCCGGAGTTAAAGCAACAGCACGGAATCGATTTCGCAGTCGTGAATGGTGAGAACGCCGCGGCTGGCCGCGGGATTACGGCGAAGATTACGATCGAGCTTTTGCGCGCAGGAGTTTCCGTCATCACAACGGGCGATCATGTCTGGGACCAAAAGGATATTTTTGGATTTCTTAATCTCGAACCGCGATTGCTGCGTCCGCTGAATTATCCCGAGGGCGCGCCGGGAAGCGGAAGCATCGTGCTCGAGACGGCGAAGGGAAAAGTGGGCGTGATCAATGTGCAATGCCGCACGTTCATGCAGCCGATTCTGGAAAATCCTTTTCGCACGGTGGAAGCGGCGGTGGCGAAAATGCGCGAGGAAACTCCGAATATTCTTGTCGATGTACACGGCGAAACGACGAGCGAAAAAATTGCGATGGGAAGATTTCTCGATGGAAAAGTTTCGGCGGTGATCGGAACACACACGCATGTGCAAACGGCGGACGAGCAAATTTTTCCCGGCGGCACGGCTTTCATGTGCGACGCGGGAATGTGCGGCCCGACCGAATCGATTCTCGGCCGCGCGATCGAGCCGATCATGAATCGATTCGTCTCGAATTTGCCGGCCGCGTTTCCGGTGGCGTCGGGCGAAGTGCGATTGCGCGGCGCGTTGATTCAAATCGATGAAATGAGTGGTCGCGCATTGAGCATCGCGCGTATCGATGAGCCGGGCGCAAATCAAAAATCTTCCAGCAAGATCGACATCGAACAGTCGCCGGCGACGAAGGAAGCCTGAGAAATTTCGCTTTACGGCTGCGGCGACCACGCCTCAGACTCGAATTCTTTTCCACAATCAACCGTCGAACAAAACTATGAAGCGTTTGCCTATCCTCTGCCTCGCCGCCGTCATCGTACTTAGCTTGCTTCCATCGCTACGTGCACAAGGTAATCCTGAAGCAAACAAACTTGCGCGCGAAGGCAGCGAAGCGGCTAAAAACAAAGATTGGGATGGCGCCATCGAGTCGTTGCGCAAAGCGGCCGACATGGATAAAAAATATGCGCCAAATCTGGCCGCGGCGTTTCAACAACGCGCGGCCGAAGAGACGAAAGCAAACCGTTTCCCGGAGGCGTTAGGCGATTTCGAGGCAGCCCTCAAAGCGCATCCGAACGCGGGCGCGTATGAAGGACGTGCTTACGTTTACATGCGCATGAACGACGTCGAACACGCGCTGGCAGATTATTCCGAGGCCATCAAGATGAATCCGGGTGAAGCGCGCTTGTATTCGTACCGCGCGCATATGCTGGCGAATAAAGGCGACTTCAAGGGCGCACTCGGCGACGCCGACAAGGTCCTCAAAATAAAGAAGGGCGATGCCGACGCGCAGGCGCTGAAGAAATGGGCAGAGGAGCGGATGAAAGCGGCCACGACGGCCCCGCCGCCACCGCCGAATGCGCCCGTGCCGCCGAAGCCGTAACGGTTCGTCGCCTAACAACTCCCTACTCGGCCGGTTCCTGACCGTTCGCCTCGCCTTCGGGCGATGATTGTCCCGGCGGAGTAACAAAGCGCCGCTTGCGCCGGCTCGCCGGCAGGGGCGATAACGTCATGGTGATGTTCCGGCCCGCGATCTTCGGTTCCATCTCCACTTGCGACATGCCGGAGAGATCGTCGCGCACTTTGTACATCAACTGCATGCCGAATTCCTGGTGCGCCATTTCGCGGCCGCGAAATTGCAACTGCACGCGCACCTTGTTGCCTTTATCGAGAAACTCTTCGCCGTGGCGGATCTTCGTCAGGTAATCGTGATCGTCGATGTTAACGCGAAACTTGATCTCCTTCAGCTTCGATCCGGTCGGGCGTTTGTCCTTTTCCTGTTTCGACAAGTCATAACGAAACTTTCCGAGCGCGACGATTTTGCAGACGGGCGGGTTTGCCGTCGGCGCAACTTCGACGAGATCGAGCCCAAGGTTTTGCGCTTCCCGTATGGCGTCGGACAATTTCAAGACGCCGAGCTGCTGACCCGATGCTCCGATGATGACTCGGACTTCGCGGGCGCGAATCCGACCGTTTACACGAAATTGTGGTTGCAGATTAAATCATTCTCCGGGCCGGCGAAAATGGGAGTGCACCATTACGCCGTGTTATCTTTGTCGCAATTTTTCGACGACCGCTCGCCGAACACTCTTTCATCGTCGCGGCTGCGATCCTCCGCGGCGACGGGCGCGCGCTTTTTCGCGAGCCGAATGGAAGTTGTAAGCAACATTCGCGCGCTGGCAAGGCGAATCTCGCGAATGCAGATGTCGATCTTGCAATGATCACGGCGGCGGCGCGCCGAAATGCGCGGCGTGCGCGGCGTATGCGGTGGCGTCGTCGAGCATCCCATCGAGCGTCGCGATAAACGGTTCGAGTTTCACCACGCCCGAAAAAACGGCGCGATCGCCAATTTCGGTATCGATGAGAATGGCGGGCCGCTGCGTCATCTGGAGCGAGTGAAATTCACTTGTCGATGTTCGAAGACGTTTTTCGACATCGGGCGATTTCGCGCGTTCGAGCAATTTGTTTTGATCGAGACTCGCAGCTTGCGCGCCGATCTCCGCCGCTACTTCCCAACGCCCGACCCTTTTTCCTTCACGCAGTGTGGCATGGGCAAGAGCGAGTCGGATGCGGTCGTCCTTTACGCCGAAATCCTTTCCCGCCTCCGCGATCGCATTCGGCGCGAGAAATTCCCCCTCGGTGTGATCGCACCAACTACTCTTCAACATGAACGGCGAGCGCATCATCATTCCGCTGCGTCGATAAAACCAGTCATGCTGTTCGGCGTTCTTCGGCAAACCCGTTTTATCCATGAGCGCGATCTTCCACTGAAATTCGACGCGGCCTTCGTAGCGCTCTTTTAATTTCGCCCACGTTGGCTCAAACCAAAAACACCACGAAGAAACAACATCGAGATAATCTGTAACCGTGATTCGCATTTGTAACTGTAAGTTGAATGTTCAACCTTCCACATTCAACTGCTCGCTAAGATCGACATGATCGATCTCAACCACATCCTGCTTTTCCTCGCCATCGTTTCACCACTCGCGGTGTTAGCGCGCACATGGCGACCGGGCCCTGCTTATCGCGGGTGGCGCATGGCCGCGATCATCGTCCTCGTCGTCACTGGAATCGCATGGCTTCTCTTCCGCGCAAATGCCGGTTATATCGGAGGCGGAGCCTGGCTCGCACTACTTTTCCTTCCGGCCGTTGGAGTGCGACGCGTCACTGAGCTTATCGCCCGACAGCGTTATAAATCGGCGAGGAAACTTGCGAGCAGTCTGCAAATCTTGCACCCGTCGAGCGAGCTGCGTGATCAGATCCAATGGCTTCGCTCGCTCGAATCGCAGTCATCGCCCACAAATCCCGCGTGGACGCAACGGTGGTCGCAAGATCGACATCGTTCCATTCGGCACGCGCCGATGGTTTATGCGCTCATCGTTCTCAACATCGCTGCGTTTATTTTCGAGATCTCGCATCGGCATTGGCAGGAGCCGATGGGACTGCATCGGCTCGGTGCGCTCGAACCGTACGCCGTCATCGTAAATCATGAAGACTGGCGTCTGGTCACCGCACTTTTTTTGCACTACGACGTCGTGCATCTGCTTTTTAATTTGTTCGCGCTTTATGTTCTCGGCCCGCCGCTGGAACGCGCGATCGGTGCAGTTCGATTTTTAACGTGCTACCTCATCGCCGGACTGGGATCGAGCGCCGGCGTTGTCGCGCTCACGCTCTTCCGAGTGGCACACGCCGACCAATTAGTCGGCGCGTCCGGCTGCATCATGGGAATTGTCGGCGCATGGGCCGGATTCTTATTGCGACATCGTCACGCGCCGTTGGCGAAACAGCGTTTGCTAAACGTGGCCATGATCGTCGCGATCCAAATCGCATTCGATCTTTCGACGCCGCAAATCAGCATGGCCGCTCATCTTTGCGGATTGGTCATGGGCTTTTTGGCCGGTCTGCTGTTCGCGGGAAAGAAGATGTCGATCTAACGGGGTCGTGGCCCGTCTTATGCGATTGACCGGTGGAGAAACTTGCCGCCCGGCGTTTTCCTGATTAACTCCCGCTCGAATTCCCTGATGCCGACATTCCAAATTTACAACGTCACGCCGACTTTGCCGGCGGCGCTCGAGCCATTGCGCGAGATGACTTTCAATCTCTGGTGGACATGGGAGCCGTCCGCGCGCCGGCTTTTTCGCCATCTCGATCCGGAGCTTTGGAACCGGACGAATCATAATCCGGTTCGCATGTTGCAACTGTCGCGGCAGGCGCGGCTGGAAGAAGTTTCGCAGGACAAAACTTTTCTGCGCGAGTTGAAGCAGGTCCACGACGCGTTCAACAAATACCTCGAACGTAAAGACACTTACGGCAAAACCGGCGCGGCCAGCGCGATCAAAAAACCAGTCGCCTATTTCTCAGCCGAGTTTGGTTTTCACGAATCGGTGCCTAACTACTCCGGCGGTCTCGGCATTCTGGCGGGCGACCATTGCAAATCGGCGAGCGATCTCGACCTCAACTTCGTCGCCATCGGATTGCTTTATCGACATGGATATTTTCGTCAGGAGATCGACAAGGAAGGCAAGCAACACGCCATCAGCCTCAATCAGAACTTTCATCAACTTCCGATTCGCGAAGTGCAACGCGATGGAGCGAACCTGCTCATCTCGGTCCAGATATTAGATCGACAAGTGCACGCGAAGATTTGGGAGCTACGCGTCGGCCGCGTAAATCTTTATCTGCTCGACACTGACACGCCGGAGAACAACGCCGAAGACAAGCTCATCACGGCCGAGCTTTATGGCGGCGATCTCGAAATGCGGATGCGTCAGGAGATCATGCTCGGCATCGGCGGAGTGAAAGCGTTGAGCGCGCTCGGTATCGACGCCGAAGTGTTTCACATGAATGAAGGCCACTCCGCCTTTCTCGCGCTGGAACGGATTCGGCTCAATGTGGTCGAGAAGAAACTGGATTTTTATTCGGCGTTGCAGGTAGTCGCGGCGGCGAATGTTTTCACGACGCACACACCAGTGCCGGCGGGTAACGATTCGTTCCCGCGCGAGATGATGCGAAAATATTTCGGACATTTTGCCAAGGATTTGGGCATTCCGTTCGACGAATTTTTCACCTTCGGACAAACTCGTGTCGATCCAAGCGATCCGTTCAGCATGACGATTCTGGCGCTGCGATTGAGCCGGCACGCTAACGGTGTGAGCAAATTGCACGGTGATGTCAGCCGCATGATTTGGAAAGATGTTTGGGCCGGCGTGCCCGTGCAGGAGGTGCCGATCACGAGCATTACCAATGGCATTCACACCAAGACGTGGATGGCGCCGGAGTTTTCCGCGCTCTACCAAAAATATCTGGGCGATTGGGAAGAGAACCTAACGAATGAAGATTTCTGGCGGCGCGTGATGGACATTCCCGATGCGCAACTTTGGGACACTCACCAGAAATTAAAGCGGCGGCTGGTAGATTTCGTGCGCGAGCGAGTGCGGTCGCAGCGCCAGCGCGTGGGCGAATCCCCACAATCGATCCGCAACGTCAACCACGTTCTCGATCCGGAGATTTTGACGATCGGTTTCGCGCGACGTTTCGCGACTTACAAACGCGGTGCGCTTTTGTTCAGCGACAAAGAACGTCTGAAAAAAATGCTGAACGACACATCGCGGCCGGTGCAATTTATTTTCGCCGGCAAAGCGCACCCGCGGGATGAAGGCGGCAAGGCATTGATCAAGGAAGTCTACGAATTTAGTCGCGAAGCCGGGATCGAGAACCGCGTCGTCTTCGTGGAAGACTACGACAGCTACATCGCGCGTCGTCTGGTGCAGGGTGTCGATCTTTGGTTAAACAATCCGTTGCGCCCGCACGAGGCCAGCGGCACCAGCGGAATGAAACTCGCGCCTAACGGCGGCCTGAACTTGAGCGTGCTCGATGGCTGGTGGTGCGAAGGATACAACGGCAACAATGGTTGGACGATCGGTTCCGAGATCGATAACGGCACGGTTGAATTTCAAAACGAAGTGGACGCGAGCAGTCTGTATCAGCTTCTCGAGAACCAAATCATCCCGCTCTATTACGCCAAGCCCGATGGCAAACTTCCCCTCGCCTGGCTGCAATTGATGCGCGAAGCGATTCGCAGCGTCACGCCAGTCTTCAACACCCACCGCATGGTCAAGGAATACGCCGAGCGGCTTTACCTTTCGGCGGCGAAGTCACACGAAGATTTTTCGCGCGACAATTGCGCCGCGGCCACCGACCTGAGCAAATGGAAATCGCAAATTCGCAAAGATTGGGCGCAGGTGCGCATCAATGAAGTCCAGGTCGGAAACCAAAATCGGCAGGACATTCCGGTAGGCGAAGCGTTGCAGTTAGCGGCGCGCGTTCATCTCGGCGGCGTCGATCCGAAACATGTACGCGTCGAAGCGTACCACGGCGAATCGGAAAATGGCGGCATCAAAAATCCGACGGTGACGATGTTGAACGAAAGCGGACAGAACGGCGACGGCAGTTATATTTATCAAGGCACTGTGCCCGCATCGGAAAGCGGCGCGTATGGTTTCAGTGTGCGCGTTGTGCCGACGCACCCGCATCTGATGCAAACGCACGAACTGCGTTTGATCACCTGGTCTTAA
>JBBROO010000050.1:0-20182 GCA_038229295.1 Chthoniobacterales bacterium
ACAGTTCGCCGTGGAAGATTTCACCGCCGGAGCAACTCAGAACCAACCGTCGCGCCGCATTTCGACGCTCGGCGGCGAATGGGACGCGCGCATCAAAGCGTTGGTGGCGGAGTGGGGCGCGGACAAAAGTCCGGAACTCATCGAGGAGATGATCATCACCGCGCTGAAGATGGCGCGCGACAAAACGAGCGTGGCCGATCTCAAACTGATCAATCGCTCGCTCAAAGAACTGCGCTACGCCGCGAAAGTCTTTGCGCCGTACGCTGAATTCCGAAAAGCAGTCGTGTTTGGTTCGGCCAGAATCGCAGATGACGCGCCGGAATCGAAAGTGGCCGAGGAATTCGCGCGCCGCATGGTCGCCGAAAATTTCATGGTCATCACCGGCGGCGGCGATGGCATCATGGGCGCGGCCCAGCGCGGGGCCGGCCGCGAACACAGTTTTGGTTTGAACATTCGGCTGCCCTTTGAACAACGCGCCAACATCGTGATCGATGGCGATCCGAAATTGATTAACTTCAATTACTTCTTCACGCGCAAACTCAACTTCGTGAAAGAGACCCATGCCTTCGCGCTTTTCCCCGGCGGCTTCGGGACGATGGACGAAGCCTTTGAAGTGTTGACGCTGATGCAGACGGGCAAAGCGCGCGTGATTCCGGTGGTGTTGTTAGATCGACAAGGTGGAACTTACTGGGAAACGTGGATGCAGTTTTTGACCGGGCATCTGCAAAAGCTCGGATTCGTTAACCCAGACGATTTCCGTTTCTTCAAGATCCTGCCCAATGTCGACGCTGCCGTGCAGGAGATCCTGCACTTCTACAAAATCTATCACTCATTCCGTTGGGTCGGGGAACAAATGGTCATTCGCATAACGCAACGTTTATCCCCGAATGCGATTGTCGATCTTAACAAACAATTCGGCGAGATTGTTAGGCGCGGCGCCATCGTGCAGGGCACCGCGTTGCGTGAGGAAAAGAACGAGCCCGATATCTGGAACCTGCCGCGGCTGATCTTAACGCCGCATCGGCGTAACTTCGGCCGCTTCCGTCAATTGATCGACGCGATCAACGACTCGTCACTCGGGTGAGACGAGCTCGGCTGCGGCCGGCGCGAGCGGCGTCGGAATGGATTCGGCCGCGCGAAGCGCTTTACTTTGCCTAACGATGGCAAGATCGACATCGTGCTTTGCCCGCATCATGCGCTCGAAGCAAAAATGTTCGCGCGCGTAACGCAGCGCGTTCTCCGCGCATCGCGCCGCTAGCGCTTCGTCATTTAAGAAGCGAAGGATCGCTTCCGCCAGCACATCGCTATTGTTAGGCTCGACCACCAATCCATTCTCGCCCTGCTCAACAATCTCCGGAACGTCGCCCACTTTGGTCGCGATGACCGGTCGTCCCGTCGCGAACGCTTCGCGCAGCACAATCGGCGATGCCTCCGTGCAAAGCGATGCGATCACCACCATGTTCGCCGCCACCAAAATTTCCGGCGTGTCCCAGCGATAACCGAGCATGATGATTTTGTTTTCAAGACCGGAAGCGTAAATCGCATCGCGCAATTTTTGCTCGCGCCAGCGATCGCCTGTTCCCTGACCCACAAAAATGAAGCGCGCATCGGGCCGCACTTGCAAAACCATTTCGGCCGCGCGCATCAAGCGCAGTTGCCCTTTGTCCGAACGAATCATGCCGATGTTGGCGATGATCGGTGTGTCATCGGAAAAACCCATCTCGCGTCGGAACTTGGTTGCGTCGCGCTCGGGCGAGAATTTTGAAAGATCGACAGCGGAACCGATCACTTCGATTTTTTCAGGCGCGATTCCGTTTTGCTCGACGAGTTGTCGTTTGATTACTTTGGCGTCGGCCACAATTTTCGAGCAACCGTATTTGTAAATGAAACCGCGCCGGCTGCTGCCTAACGGATCGGTAATGCAACGCGCGCGCGTCACCGGCACGCCGCAAAGATAAAGCGGCAGGCAAAGCCAGTGATCTTTTGAGCTGTAAGTTTTGATGAGATCGATTTGGTGGCGATAGCAAAAAAGCCAGATGCGGAACGAGGCGAGGGGATCGATGCGGCGGCGGAGCGGCATGCTGAGCACGCGCGTGCCGAGCTCTTTGGCGCGGGGAAAAACTTCGCTCTTCGGATCGCATATGAGCCAGGCGTTGTGGCCGTGCGCATTCAGCCAATTGATTTCGAGACAAGTGCGATACTCTTGTCCGCCCCAACTGCCGCTGCTCTCGAGATGAAGTAAATTCACGTTAGATCGACAATCACGCGTTTCGTTATGCGCTGGCCGAAGGTTGAACGGTTTCGCCGCGTTTTTCGAGAATATAATCGTGAATCGTGTTCACCGTCCGGAGCGCTTTCCCCGCGACTTCGGAATTCGGAACGCCCACGCCGAAAGTTTTTTCCATGCTCACCACGAGCTCGAGCGCGTCAATCGAGTCGAGGCCGAGTCCGCCGGCGCCGAATAAAGGGAGATCATCGCCAATCTGATCGGCGGTAGTTTGCAGCATCAAATTTTTCACGAGCATCTCTTTGATGCGGGTGCGCAAGTCGGGCTCGGACATAAATGGATGCGGACATTGTCGTAAGAGCGAGGAAAGGTCAATCGCGCGCTAAGATCGACAATCGCTAAGATCGACAATCAGATTTGGTCGGCTTTATCGCCCGGTCGCACGACGCTCTGATTCGGATCTGGCTGCATGTCGCTTGCCGTGGGCGGCGGATTTTCCAGACGCGGCACGGTTGCCGCCGGCGGTGGCACATTCGCTTGCGCGGTTGTCGGCACATCGGTCTTGCCCGCTTTGTGCAGCTCGTCGCTAAATTCGTCTTTCGCTTTCTGGAATTCTTTGACGGCCTGTCCCATTCCGCGCGCAAGTTCCGGAAGTTTCTTCGCGCCAAAGAGCACGAGGACGATGAGCAGAATGACGATCAAGTCCGGCCCCGCCAAATTCATGATGCTGGCGATGAGGATCATATTCGAATTTGAAGATGAGACCGTTTACCCAAGTTGCAAGGCCTTTTCGGTTTTCGTCAGCGCTGTTCGATGACGGCGAGCGTGCCGCATTCGGTCGCGAGCGGCGACGACAATTGTTCTTCGACTGAACTGCGCATCGGCGAATTGCTTTCCATGACGAAGACCGGCGGTTGACCGGAACGCGGCAGTGACATGGGGATGCCGGGCGGATAAACGTTGTGCTCCCAGCCGAAAATTTTGTCGGAGATGGCGAGAGTTTCGCGCGTTTCAAAAAGCAAAGGGTAGGTAAACGAAAGGGTTGTCCACGCCGATGTGACCTGGTAAGTGAGCAAATGCCGCTCGACGCAATCGATGTCGGCGCCGGGAATTCGCGTCATGCAATAACTCTTGCCGCCGTCACACAAGGTGAGGGTTTCGATTTCATTGCGCCGGCCGACTTCGATCATGGCGCCGATACCGCCGGCTAAGATCGACATGAGAACCGCCGCGCCAATTCCGCGGAAAATGATTGAACCGGAAAAACATTTCATCACAACGCGCCCGGTCAAGATCGACAAGAAGAAGATGCCGCCGAAGAAATAACTAGCGATGGGAATCGGCGTCAGGAGGTACGGGACAAAGCAAGCGGCGGTGAGCACGAGCAACAGGAGGTCTTTGTTAGGCGCCGGGTCGAGGGCGTTGTCGCTGAAGAATGAGCGAAGCCGTGAAGGCCTTCGCACAAAAGGAATCAACGCGACGGCGATGGCGACGAGAGCGAGCGCGTAGAAAATAAAACCAGTCCATGGTTTTTCCGGGTAGTACCACAAGACGGTGTCGGGCCCGAAAAACTTCGGCATTTCGGTGACGAAGATGTGATGGAGGACCGTCGGACGGAAGAGATGGGAAACGGCGATAATCGGCGAGACGCCGGTTTTTTCCAGGAACACGGTGCGCCAATTAGCGAATTGGTGGGTAAGATTATAAAAAATGGCGGGGGCGTATCCGACGAGAAACGCGCCGGCCGCGACGAGGAATTGTTGGATCGACATCTTGCGCCAGAGCAACAGCAGGACCCAAAGCGCGGCGACGAGCGTGAGGGATATCTCCAAAAACCAAATGCTTAATCCGGATGTGAGTCCGAAGAGAAAACAGTTTCGCATCGTCGGATTCGTTAGGATGCGAGAGAAGAAAATGAGGAGGGTGGGAATCGCGAGAAAATAAAATGAGTAACCGCGCACTTGGAAATGCCATTTCAAAAGTGAGGGCGCCAGTGCGAAGGCGAGCGTGGAAAAAAACGCAGTGCGCTGGTCCGACAACGCCAGCGCCATTCGGTGGAACAGGAAAAGGCAAATGAGCGAGAGAAGGACGATGACGCTTTTCAACGGGATTACGCCAACGCCAAAAATTTTGAATGGGATGACGGCGAGGTAAGCTTCGAGTGCGGCGGCGGCGTTGTAGGGTTGGCCGTACATATAGAAAGGAAACGCGCGGCCTTCGGAAATGTGTTTGCCCATCAATCCGATGATGGCTTCGTCGCTGTGCACGTGCGTTTGCGAGACGAGGAGAATAACGAAGCGCGCGGCTCCGATGAGGACGAGGAGCGCAATAATGAATTGGTGGCGGCGGAGAAAGTTCACGCAAGATCGACAAGTGTTAATGCGGAAAATGATATTCCGTCCAAAGCGACGGCGTAAGAACGATCTCTTGTCCGGTGTTCCAATCCAAGGCTTTGATGTCGATCTTGTCCAGGCCGTTCCATAATCGTGAGCCAGCGATGCCGGCATAAATTTCCTGATACCGACAGGGCTGCGGATTTTGCTGTTCGCCAAAACAAACCAGGACGGCGCCTTTGGCGGTGGCATTGATCGCATCCGCGAGGGAAGCGGTCGGCGTTTCCCTGGTCTCGAACCAGGGAGCTTCGTAATCGCTCGGTGCGCGCACCGCCGCGAGAAGGGATGGGAAAGAGAGAAGATTGTTCAGTGGTAGAAGCAGGCAGAGCAAGCTTCCGATGCGTCCAAGCCAGATGTTTTTGAAGCTCGCGCTCGTGTAAAAATTCCACGAAGCGGCGAAGAAAACGAAGGAGGCAGTCAGGATGCCAGTGCAACGGCGAAGTCCCTGATTGCCGGCGGTCGAAAGATTGGGCGCGATCAAATTGATGAGAAGGAGAACGAACGCGGCCAGCAAAAGCAGTCGTGCCGTTTTCATTTTCCAGCACAAATAAAGCGCTGTGCCCGATGTAAAAACGAAACCGATGACGCCGAACCAACCGGTGAAATCGGAATGGCGCAGCTCGAAGTAGTAACTTTTGCCGTGCACGAAAAGATCGGTCAGCACGATTCCAATCGAGGTTTTAAAAACGGCGAGGTCGAAACCGATTTTGCCGCCAGAGCGGAACAAGCCGGCGTCCGTGCGCGGATCGTGGATTAGCAATTGCGGCATTCGCAGAGCGACCAACGTGGCGATGAGCGGGAGAAGAAATCCCGTTAGGCCGGCGCCGATTGCCAATGCGTTACGGCGATCTATAAAACGCGCGCCGGTTTGCTGGATGCGCCAGAGCAAGACGAAAAACAGGCTTGGGAAATACAAAAGGAAGATCGGGTAGGTCATCGCGGCCCACATGGCGGCTGCGCCGAGCAGGGAAATCTTGGCAAGATCGACAATCGCCAACGCGGGAAATTGGATCGACATGATGAGCGCCAGGCAAATTGCCGCGTACGGGATATCGGAGCCGTTACTGGTTTGGAGCGTGGTGAAATAAAGGAGAATGGGCGAAGTCGCGATGAGAATGAGCGGAGCGATGGCGCGCTTCACGTCCAGGGCACGGCGCAAAACGTAAGCCGCGCAGTAAAGCCCGAGCAGATGCAGCACCAGCCTAACGAACTTGGCGGTGAACAACGAGAACCCGAATGTTTTGTAAACGAGCAGCAAGGTCGCATACCAGCCGACGTTGCTCGATTTGCCATCGTAAATCAGTCCGTGCTGCAGCCAGAAAACGTTGCGAACCGATTCGGCGAGTTCCTCGTAAAGAATGCGATGCGTGCTCGCGAGGCTGACGAACAGTTGCAGCAAACTTAGCAGCAGGGGCAACAGCCAATAGCCCACTTCGATCGTTTTGGGTTTCGGCTTTGTCATGTGACCCGGCCGAGGACAAAAAACTCAGCGGCTACAGGGCTGTCGGCGATGAAGCGCCAGCCACATCGATTCGCCATGGTCGAACATTGCGACCCCGTTTTTGCAAAAGTGGCGCGCTCATTTCCTGGAGTTTGATTAACGCGCGAATCTTTTCCGGCACCGGCGCGCGCGCGAGTTGGTGGCGCCGATTTTTTTTGGCTTGGAAAATCGACTCTACGCTTTCTCCCTCCATCTCTGCCATTTCTCACGCAGATTATGGCGCGTCAACAACTCCTCCAAATACGCCGCGTCCATCTCCGCCTCTTCGCTAAACAACGGCAGACGTTGTCGATCTTTGTCACGCCCAGTTTGGAGCCGTAACTGGACAACAACGTAATGACTCATTGCGCTTTCCGATCTCGAATCAGGAAAGCAGGAACTCGGGAAAAGATCGACATTGGACTCTTCGCTAATCCGAAATCTAACGAGATACAAGGTCAGCGACCGCGGGCGGGAGCGAGTGTTGCTTGCAATGGACGTGTTTTCATAAGGTAAAGCGAGGCATCAAAGCGGCCAGCGGTTGGCTGCAGCGCTTGGTTAGGTCTTTTTCTTCTCTATACAAGCTTTGACGAACGAAACCAACTCTGATCGCGCAGCGTCGGAGCCAAATGCGGAATGCGGGATAATCACCGTGTTGATGGGAGTGGGCTTGATGAACACGTGCGACGGCGTGTCATGAATGCTGGAGTAATCTTGCCACTGCCATGTCACATCGCGGTTCGGCGCTGTCTCACGGAGATGCTCCTCAGTAATTTCAACGTGCTGCTCGTCGGCAAGCCCACGCAATCGCTCGGCAGAGTAGTTGCAGCGCAGCCAAAGGCGGCGCTGCAACAAGGCAACCGCCTGAAAGATGATGAACGCGATGAAGGCAACCAACAGCACGTTCGGGAAAGCGTCGCCGGACACGAGCAGCAATGCCGCAAAGAAGAGTCCCCACACCACCCACGTGACGCCAGAGAATGGCAATCGCAGGAAACGGAGCTCGAAAGCCTGTTGAGTAAGAAAGTCAGACTGTGTTAGCGAGTAGTCGAGGTTCAACACGCGTTTAAGACCTAACAAGGATTAGGCCGAATTTTTTGGCCTAATCCGATAATAAATCCGAAATCGCAGCGCGCAATCACACGTCACGATCACACGTCATAGTACATCGAGAACTCATGCGGATGCGGGCGGAGTCGCAAGGCGTCGTATTCTTTTTGTTTCATGTCGATCCAATTGGCGATGAAGTCGGCGTTAAAGACGTCGCCGCGTAATAGGAACGAATGATCGGCTTGGAGGGCTTCGATCGCGCCGCGGAGTGAATCGGGCACGCTCGCGACTTGGGCGAGTTCTTCCGGCGGCAGGTCGTAAAGATTTTTGTCGAGCGGATCGCCGGGGTCGATGCGGTTTTGGATTCCATCGAGACCGGCGAGCAAGAGCGCGCTGAACGCGATATAGGGATTGGCCGCGGCGTCGGGTGTGCGGAACTCGATGCGTTTCGTTTTTGGATTCGCCGAATAAGTCGGGATGCGAATGGCGGCGGAACGATTGCGCGCGGAGTAGGCGAGATTAACGGGCGCTTCGAATCCGGGAACGAGGCGCTTGTAGCTGTTCGTGGTCGGATTGGTGATGCAGGTGAGCGCGGAGGCGTGTTTCAAAATCCCGCCGATGTAAAAAAGTGCGAGCTCGCTCAGGCCGGCGTAACCATTCCCGGCGAAGAGCGGCTTGCCATCTTTCCAGAGCGACATGTGCGTGTGCATGCCGGAGCCGTTGTCCCCGAAGATCGGCTTCGGCATGAACGTGACCGACTTGTTATGCCGCTTGGCCACGTTGCGGATGATGTATTTGTAGTACTGCATCGAATCGCCCATCACTTTGAGCGGCGCGTATCGCACATCGATCTCCGCCTGGCCCGCGGTCGCGACTTCGTGATGCTGGCGTTCGATCGGGATGCCGGCTTTTTCCAGCTCGAGGCACATTTCGTTGCGGATGTCCTGCAACGTGTCCATCGGCGGCACCGGAAAATATCCTTCCTTTGCGCGAATCTTGTAACCGAGACTCGGGAATTCTTCGCGTCCGCTGTTCCAATGCCCCTCAACGCTATCAACGAGGTACGATGACGAATTGCTCGTGCTCGTGAATCGCACTTCGTCGAAAATGAAAAATTCCGCTTCCGGTCCGAAGAACGCCGTGTCGGCAATGCCGGTCGATTTCAAATACGCTTCCGCTTTTTCGGCAACGCCGCGTGGGTCGCGATCGTACGGCTCTCGCGTGATTGGATCGACAATCGTGCAGATGAGCGAGAGCGTCGGCTCGGCGTTGAAGGGATCGACCCACGCGCTGGTCGGATCGGGAATGACGAGCATGTCGGACGCGTTGATCGCTCTCCAACCGCGAATACTCGAACCGTCGAAGCCGAGGCCTTCGGTAAAAATCTCTTCGTTGTATTCAGTGAGCGTGGTCGTGAAATGCTGCCACGTCCCGGGCAAATCGGTGAACTTGAAGTCGATCAACTTCACTTCGTTGTCCTTGATCATCTTGCTGACGTCGGATGCGGTTTTGTCTTTGGCCATTGCTTTGGATTGTTGGATTAGGATTTCGTTTCTTCCACAGATTTACACAGATTACGCAGATTCAGAAAAGCAGATGGGCCCCAGAATCTGTGAAAATCTGCGAAATCTGTGGACGACTTTTCTGAAGAGCGGAGCGAAGCGAGTCGGCGTTTGTCACACCGCTTTCTCGCCGATCTCTTCCGTGCGGATGCGGACCGCGTGTTCTACTGGGAGGACAAAAACTTTGCCGTCGCCGATTTTTCCGGTCTTCGCTGCCGCGACGACAACGCTGACCGCTTTATCGACGAGATCGTCCGTGAGCACGACTTCGACTTTCACCTTCGGCAAAAAATCGACGGTGTATTCGCTGCCGCGATAAATTTCGGTGTGCCCTTTCTGCCGACCGAAGCCCTTCACTTCCGTCACCGTCATGCCCTCAATACCGAGTTCGGCGAGGGCTTCCTTCACTTCCTCGAGCTTGAACGGTTTGATTATGGCTTCGAGTTTTTTCATGTCGATCTAACGTGACGGGCGAAACACGTTTTGCAATTGTAATCGAAAGCCAACCCGCGCACGCGCTTCCTTAACAATCATTCGCGCGCGATGCAATCACGATTTTTTCGATTCGTGCGCGCGCAAAAACTGCGTGTCATCCCGAGCCGCGCAGACGGCGAGGGACCTCACAGTCGCAGTAGCCCGCACACGCGTGAAGGAAAGCGTGCAAAGAGCTTTTGCGGGATCCCTCTCTTCCGTTCGGGATGACATGCGTGGTAGATTTGCCAAAAGATTTTTCGCCTTTTAATTCGAACACAGATGCCCCGCGATTCTTTCGTTCATCTCCACCTGCACACCGAATACTCGCTCCTCGATGGCGCGGTGCGGATGAAAGAGCTGATGAAAAAAGCGAAGGAATTTAAAATGCCCGCGGTCGCGATGACCGATCATGGAAATCTTTTTGGCGCGATCGAATTTTATCAGGAAGCGAAGAACGCGGAGATCAAGCCGATCATCGGATGCGAGGCCTACGTCGCGCCGCGTTCGCACAAAGACCGCCCGAATTCGATGCGCGAATCCGCGTATCACTTCACGTTGCTGGCGAAGGATGAAACGGGATATCGCAATCTCGTAAAACTAATTTCCACGGCGCATCTCGACGGTTTTCATTATCGCCCGAGGATCGACAAGGAACTTCTCGCGCAATATCACGAAGGACTCATCGGCTTGAGCGGTTGTCTCGCCAGCGAAGTGAACTCCGCGATTCAATCCAACAAGATCGACATCGCAACGCAGAGCGCAGCCGAGTATCGCGACATTCTCGGCGCCGAAAATTTCTTCATGGAATTGCACGACCACGGCATGGAAGAGCAGCGCCAATGCAATTGTGTTTTGCCGAAGATCGCGAAGGACCTCGGCGTTGGATTGGTCGCGGCGAATGACGTGCATTTTCTGCATCGGAGCGATCACGACGCGCACGACGTCATGATGTGCATCGGCACCGGCAAAATGGTCAGCGACGAAAACCGGATGCATTACAAACCGGAGTTGTATTTCAAATCGCCGGAGGAAATGCGCGAAGTGTTCAAAGATTTTCCGGACGCAATTTCGAATACGCTGGCGATCGCCGAGCGCTGCAATCTCGAGATCGAGTTAGGCAAATCGAAGTATCCCGAGTACACCGTGCCGGACGGAATTTCGCGCGACGCCTTCATTCGCGATCTCTGCGCGAAAGGTTTGCAAGCGCGTTACGGCGACCGCGCTAAGATCGACAATCAGATCTCGCAGCGTCTCGACTACGAACTCGGCGTGCTCAAGGACACGGGTTTCGTTAGTTACATCCTCATCGTTTGGGATTTCATTCGCTTCGCCAAGGAACGCGGAATTCCGGTCGGCCCCGGTCGCGGATCCGCCGCCGGTTCGTTAGTCGCATATGTCCTCGGCATCACCGACATCGATCCGTTGCAATACGGATTGATCTTCGAACGTTTCCTCAATCCCGAACGCATCTCGCCCCCAGATATCGATGTCGATTTTTGCGAAGCGCGCCGCGGCGAAGTGCTGGAATACGTTCGCCAAAAATACGGCGAGCGCCGCGTCGCGCAGATCATCACCTTCGGAAAACTGAAAGCGAAGAGCGTGGTGCGCGATGTCGGCCGCGTCATGGGTTTGTCCTACGCGGCCGCCGACCGCATCGCCAAGATGATCCCTAACGAGTTGAATATCACTCTCGATCTTGCGGCGGAAAAAAACGCGGATTTGAAACGCGCCATCGCGACCGAGCCGGAGACGAAACAACTTTTCGAATACGGAAAAATTCTCGAAGGAATTTCGCGCAACGCCAGCGTGCACGCGGCCGGCGTCGTCATCGCGGATCGCGACCTGACCGAGTACATCCCGCTCTGTCGCGACATGAAAGGCAACGACGTCATCAGCCAATACGCGATGGGCCCGTTGAACGATCTCGGTTTGCTGAAGATGGATTTCCTCGGATTGAAAACGCTCACGGTGATCGAGGACACGCTCGTGCTCATTCATAAACGCGAGCCGGAATTTTCGCTGAAGAACATTCCGATGGACGACGCAGCGTCGTTCGCGCTCTACAACCGCGGCGAAACGATCGGCCTTTTCCAGATGGAATCCGGCGGCATGACGAGCACGGCGCGACAATTCGAAGTGCAAAAGATCGACGACATCATTGCGTTGATCGCGCTCTATCGGCCAGGCCCGATGGATCTGATCGGCGATTACATCAAACGCAAAAAAGGGTTGATGAAAATTCGCTACGAGCATCCGTTGCTCCAGGAAATTTGCGCCGACACTTACGGCGTCATGATTTATCAGGAGCAGGTCATGGCCGCGGCGAGCAAACTGGGCGGCTATTCGTTAGCGCAAGGCGACCTGCTTCGCCGCGCCATGGGTAAAAAGGACAAGGCGAAGATGGCGAAGGAGCGCGCGAATTTTATCGAAGGTTGCGCGCGCACGAACAAGATTCCGGAGAAAAAAGCGAACGCGATTTTCGATTTGCTCGAAAAATTTGCCGGCTACGGATTCAACAAAAGCCACAGCGCGGCCTACGGAGTCATTAGTTATCAGACTGCGTATTTGAAGGCGCATTACGCGGTTGAGTTCATGGCGGGTTTGCTCAGCAACGAGATTAACAACACCGAAAAAATTTCTGTGTTCGTCGGTGAATGCAAACGCATGGGCATCTCGATCTTGCCGCCGGATGTCAATCGCAGCGGCCTGAAATTCACGCCCGAATCGCACGAAGATAAAATGTGCATCCGCTACGGACTCGCCGCGATCAAGCATGTCGGCGAAGGCGCGATGGAGATGTTGATCCAGGAACGCGATGCGAACGGCGAGTTCACATCGCTCGAAGATTTTTGCGGACGACTTGGAACACGCATCGCCAACAAGAAGATGCTCGAAAGTCTGATCAAGTCCGGCGCGTTTGATTTTCTCGGGCGAGATCGCGCGGAGCTTTTCGATTGCATTGACGAATCGCTCGCAGCGTCTGCAGCCGCGCATCGCGATCGCACGGCCGGCCAGGTTTCGTTATTTGGCGACTCGCATCCGCCGACCACGCGAAAGCGAACGGTCGTTCCGTGGAGCGAACACGAGAAACTTTCCTACGAAAAAGAACTGCTCGGGTTCTACGTCAGCGGGCATCCGCTGGATGCATATGTCGATCTTTTGGCGGCGAAAAATTATCAAACGATCGCTTCGTTAGGCGAACTGGCCGACCGCGCCCCGTTCAAAGTCGGCGGCGCGCTTGTGCAGATCGACAAAAAGTTCACCAAGAAAGAAGGGAAGCCATTTGCCGTGGTGTGGATCGAAGACCTGACCGGCACGCTCGAGCTGGTGATTTGGAACGAAGTTTACCTTCAGGTTTCGGATGCGCTTGCGACTGGTCGCGTCGTGGCCATCAGCGGGACGATCGATGCGCGCGGCGATTCGTTGCGCGCCACAGCGCAAAAAGTTCATATGTTGAAGAACGCGAAACCGAACGGGGCGCCTAACGGGACTGAAAGATCGACATCTGCATCTGCGGACGAACCGGCGGTGGTCCTGCAATTCCCGCCCGCGACGACGAGCGACGATCTCCGGCAAGTTCTGCAAATCCTGGCGACATCGCCCGGACGACGCCGCGTCAAACTTTGCTTTGAACGCACGACCATCGAAGCCGCTTCCGATTTCTCCATCGATCTCACGAGCGATCTCGAACAAAAGCTTTCGCGCTGGCTGGTCGCGACAAAATCAGGCCGGCCAAATTTGATTGTCGATCCAACGACGGCGGCCTAACGGCTTTGGCCGAGCGCTCCGATTTGCAAAACGTGATTGGGCGCATCCGCACACGACGCGCGATAAGTTTTCTCGCCCTGATTGGTCTTGAGCGTGACGCCGCGCACGCCGCCTAACAAATCGCCGGTCAACTCCACTTGGTTGATGAGTGCGGTAGAGGCATCTGGCTTTTTGATTGGCGGAATTATTTGGAGTGCATCCACGCAATCGTTCGCGCCCGGAATGATTTTCGCTGCGATGGGAGTAAGCGGTGTGAGCGCCGCGGCTACATTTTTAGGATCGCCCAGATCGACATTCCCGCCGAACGCGAGCGCACTGAGTCGAAGCTGGTCGAATGAGACCACGCTGCCGGCGAGATTGAGATGCGCATTGAGCGACGCGTTGAGATGAGAACTAGGCCAATAATCGGCGACGTTGTGCACGGCGACATCGAACGAGCCGACGCGATTCTCTGGATGCGAGATGTCGATCTTACCTTCGCCCGTGAGAAAATCGCCGCCGCGTTTCAAATCGAATCCAGAAAGTTCGACGACGTTATCGACCAGATTTAGTCGCGCGGTGAAAAGATCGACAGGCGAATTGAAGATGCGCAGCGAGTTTCCGACCACGGAAAGCTGACCGCCAAGTTTTCGCGCGCGCGAATTGATCGTTCCATCGACGACGATGTCCCCCGCGTAATCTCCGGCGCTGCCGGTGAGCAGTCGCGCAAAGCCGCCCACGTCTTTGATGGCCGCCGAAATGTCGGCGTGGAATTCTGAGCCTAACCAGTCCGCCCAGTTCGTCGGCAGCGGCGATTCGCCGTGCAAGGTCAGCTCGTTCTTCTGTTGTTTGATGTAGAGCTGTTGCACATCGATTTGATGATTATAGATCGCCGCGCCGAGCATGATGACGTCGGCTTGACGGTTTCGCCATGTCGGCGCCGTGAGTTCAGTCCAGAACGAAGCGGTGGCGTGAGCCGGGTCCCGCAGATCGCCGCGAAAGGTGAATTTGCCGGCGTGCAACGTTCCCGCGATGCGATCGGTGAATCCGATCGCTTCCGCCGTTTGGCCGAGCGAGATGTCGGTGGCCGACCCAGCGATGTTCCAATTAGAAGAACGCGAACGCCACTCATTGGAAATATTTCCGCGAATTTTTCCGCCGAAAGCATCGAGATCGAACTCCAGCCCGAGGCGCATCTTCCCGAGATGAGACAAATCAACCTTGATCGATTGAATATCGAGGCCGCCGGTCAGGCGAATGCCGGCGAAGGTAACGTGATTTTCCTGCCAGCGCGTCGCGCCGTGCAAACCGGAGAAGGTTTGCCTAACGATCGGTGACGCAATCGTGAACTTGTCGATGTTGATGCGGCCAGCCTCGATATCGCTGAGGGAAATCGAGGCGCCACGCGCCAGAATCACAGTCGAGCCATTTTCGATTCGAAGATCGAGCCCGTCGATCGTGGTGTTGTTAGGCAACAACTTCTGCCACGTCATCCAGCTCCGCTCCGGAAACGGCGGGCCCGTTTCG
Source organism: Chthoniobacterales bacterium (assembly GCA_038229295.1). Lineage (GTDB taxonomy): Bacteria > Verrucomicrobiota > Verrucomicrobiia > Chthoniobacterales > UBA10450 > JAJPGZ01. Next base: position 14,461 of record JBBROO010000050.1, read on the forward strand.
TTGCGATGAATTTCCAGGCGCAGGCCGGTGACGGCAATATGGGAAAGAGCGCGACCGCGGGTCCGCAGCAGGATCGTTTTGAAATTCAAACCGACGACGGCCTGTGTCGCCGCCAGTTCCATTCGAAACGCGGTGTCCTTCGCCGAAATGACGTGGACGCCGCGCAGCACCACCGGCCGCAGGAACGGCGTTTCCACCTTGTCGATCTTGACGGTCAATTTTTCCTGCCGCGCCTGCCACCAGATCCAAAAACGCAATCCGTCCGCGATGAAGAACGGAGAAAAACCAAGCGCCAGCACCGCGAGCATGAGCGCGAGCAGGATTTTATGTTTGCCGGCCACGCAAGGTCTTTAGCAGGAGAAGCACAGAGAAACTAGCCAGATTGAGATGGCGGATCGCGATGGTGGATCGTGACCTCCGGGCGCGATGTTAAAAGCAAATGCGCCTGCGGCGCGCAAATTACCAACGCGCTCGGAGATCGCGTTCCACCCGTTCGTGCTACGACATTATTCTTTCTTCAGCGCGCTGCTCCTGAAGACGAGCCGCAGCGGTTGCGAGACATGGATGCGCTCTTCGATCTGCTCTTGCAAAGCGCGCTCCGCTTCCTCGGGCAGCTTTGCCTCCATCGCTTTTTGCCGCGCCATTTGCGGCAAGATCGACAATTCACTTTGCACATCGTCAGCCGAGATGCGGTTCCAATATCCATTTTGCAGCTCGAGCACATCCATTTGTTCCTGCTCGACTCCGAGAATTTGCGCGTGCGGAACTTGCACGACAATTTCGTTAGGCCGGACATCGACCGAAAAATCCTGGCGCAAATCAAAACCGGCTTTGACCGCGTAAGTGCCGTGCAGTTTCACGCGCTTGGAACTTCCGGCCCACGTGTTTTGAAATTCGTGTTCGACTTCCACCCGCCGCGACAAGATCGACAACTCACTCGTCGGCGTCGTTTGTTCGAGATACACGCGGTTGTTAATCGTGATGCGCGGTTGCAAATGCGCGATGTCGACAAAAGCCGAACGCAAATCTTTTCCCAGCCGCTCCAATTCCGCCGTGCCTTGATGCGCCGTGCGCGCCGGCCAACTTTCCAAGCGCACAAAAATAACGACAACGACTGCCGCAATAACAAGCGCGACAAAAACCAGTGCAACCGGCCACGAAAATCCGCTCTGCCTTCGGCGTTGAACGTTAGTCCGAGCCGGACGGGCGTTTGTTGAACGTTGGACGTTTTCTTCCATCACCTGAAAAAAAAGTACCGCCCCCCGCGCCCGATGGGCGCGAAGGGCGGCTGTTCCCCCCAGAACATTCTTCAAAAACTGCGCTGCTAGTAACCGAGCTTTGTGGGGGTAGCAACAAAATTCTGCGGAAAGTTATGCGGCAGTTCCACCTATTTGCAATAAATTGCTTGGTGTAGAGGCGCGTGTCCTCACGCGCTTTTCATATTTGCGGCTGATGACAGCCGCCACTACACGTTGTCGATCTTTCATGCTTACGCAGTTGCAGTTCAAAAACTTTCGTTGCTTCGAGTCGCTCTCGATTGCACTGCGGCCGGGATTTAATTTCTTCATCGGCGCGAATGGGGAAGGGAAGACATCGATTCTGGAAGCTGCTTGCGTCCTCTTGCGTTTGCAATCGCAGCGCAGTTCGACGCTCGCGCCGCTCGTTAGGCTGGGCGCGAAATCGTTCGGGCTGCGCGGAGAATTTGACGGTCATGAGATGTCGTTTCGCTACGGCGCGTTACATCGACAATTGCAATTCGATCGCGCGGAGCAACGCACGAGCACGGAGTATTTGCGGGTCGCGCGCGTGGTTTCGTTTGCCAATATCGACATCGATCTCATGCGCGGGAGCGGGGAACCGCGGCGGCGTTATTTGGATTTCATCGGCGCGCAGATCGAGCCGACGTATCGGCCCACCCAGCGCGCCTACGAACGGGCCTTGCGGTCTCGCAACGCGCTCTTGAAGTCGGCGCAACCGCGACCGCGCGAACTGGCGGCCTACGATTCGCCGTTGATCGAGAATGGAACGCGGCTGCGTGCGATGCGCGCGAAGATGGTCGAACAACTCACGCCCCATGTCGCGGCGGCGCATCACCAGATCAGCGAGACCAAAGAAAAGATCGACATGTACTTTTCGCCGGGCTGCGCGGAAGATTTCGCAGCCGATCTCGCGCGATCTCGCGAAAAGGAAATGCGCTTGCGCCAAACCGTGGTTGGCCCGCATCGCGACGATGTCGATCTTTTCGTCGATGGCATGCCGGCGAATGTTTTCGCATCCGAAGGACAGCAGCGCACGCTCGCGCTCGCGCTAAAGATTGCGCAAGCGCGCATCTTCACCGACGAAACTTCGCGGCCGCTTTTGTTAATCGACGATGTCTTTGGCGAACTCGATCCCGCGCGCCGAAATTCCTTTCTCGCGTGTTTGCCCGCGGATTCACAAAAGCTTGTGACCGCGACAACGCTGCAATGGCGGGAAGACTTTCGCGAAGGCACGACCTTCGAGTTGCAAGATCGACAACTCAAAGTCGCGTAGATGAATGGCGACGGTGCGTGTGATGAATTGCGAAGGCCGCGCAACTGAATTGCGAAAGTCGCGTAGCCGAAAAGGTGGATCGCGACCTCCGGGCGCGATGCTAAAAACAAATGCGCCTTCGGCGCCTAACTTACCAACGCGCTCGGAGATCGCGTTCCACCATGTTAGCGTAACCTCGGTGAAGAAATTATATCGCGGCTTTGCGCGTCGGCCGCAGCACGAAGTGCCTAGTTGGGTCGAAGACGGAGCGCTTTTTCACATCCGCATCGGGCAAGATCGACATGTTGCGCAGTCATGCCTAACGAGCGCCGACCTTGCGCCACTCCTTCTGGAATCTGCACGATTCTTTGAGCAGACGCAGCGCTGGCACATCACGTTGTTCGTGCTCATGCCGGATCATCTGCATGCGCTGCTCTCATTTCCGGCGCAGGAAGCGATGAGCGCGGTCATCAGCGACTGGAAACGTTTTCAAACGACGCGCCGCAGTGTCGTATGGCAGGACGGTTATTTCGATCATCGCCTTCGCGACGACGAACGCGGCGAGCAGTTGTCGATCAAGATGGATTACATGCGAAATAATCCTGTCGCCGCGGGCTTGTGCGCGCATCCCGAAGACTGGCCGTGGAAAATCGACCCATTCGCTTAGCAGGTGTCTCGCGACGGTGGATGGCGACGATGGATTGCGAAGGTGGATCGCGACCTCCGGGCGCGATGTTAACCAAATGCGCCTTCGGCGCCCAATTACCAACGCGCTCGGAGATCGCGTTCCACCTTGCAGAAGTGTGGCGGCAGCCTTTTAGTTCGATATGCGCCATGTAGGGAACGAGGGGAAAAAGAGTTTCGCGGGGTCGTTGCTCGTGGCGCATCCGAACATGCTCGATCCGAATTTTCGCCGCGCCGTGCTTTTCATTTCTGCGCACGAAGCCGACGAAGGCGCACTCGGTGTGATTTTGAATCGGCCGCTGGACAAACAGGTGGCCGATCTCGTTACGGAAACGCCGCCGGAAGGTCTGGCCGATGTTCCCGTTTTCCTGGGCGGACCGGTCGGAAGAAATCAACTCATGTTCGCCGCGTTCGAATGGGAGAAGGGCCACGGCTTGAAAATTAATCACAGCGTCAATGTCGATGAAGCGAGCGCGATCGCGGATACCGACCCGGCTTCGATTTGCGCGTTCGTCGGCTACGCCGGTTGGGGCGCGGGCCAACTCGAAGCGGAGATGAAACAAAAAGCGTGGGTGTTGCAAAAGCCGAGTCGCGCGATGTTGAATCCGAAACGGCTTCCGAAACTTTGGTTCGAGATCATGAACAAACTCGGGCCGTGGTACAAAATGCTCGCGGCTGCGCCGGACGATCCCTCATTGAACTGAATGCTCAACTCGTCACGGCGAACAATTTTCTGTTTCGACTGGTTAAACTTAAGCCGGATTAGACCCAAAATTTGGGCCTTTCTCTGGAAAGGTCCAAAAAATAGTTCTACTTCTCGTTAGGTGTTGTGAGCATTCGTTTTACTTGCGGCGCACCGTGGTCAAATTCCTCCAGCCACGGTGCTTGGCGGCTTCTGCGATTTGCGGCTTCGGCAGCTGTCCGGTTGCGACGCACGGCTTCTCGTTCCACACACGTCATGGCTTCTTCTCGTGCGACGCGCAGGCTGTTTGCTTGCCTTCCCGGCAGAGTTTTGGTTCGATCATCGGCCGTGCAGCCATGTCGTTTCCCCGCAGAGTTCACGTGCCACGCCCGTTCCGCGGCGACGCGCACACCTAACCAGGCGATGCAGCCAACCGCGACTGTCCCTATGCCCAGCTGTAAACCTTTCATGAACGCCACTTGTAACTCGCGCGGTGGCTGATCTTGGTCTCGTTAGGTCTTACACGCGCGATGTTTGCAACGATCCTCTGGGGTGACGATCAAGTGCCGGTTCTTCAGCGTGACTGGCGGCGGCACTCTACACGCCTCCCTTACCGCAAGACCTATAGCCTCAAGGTCGGCGAGAGGTGGCACGATGCGCCCACGACAGCCGATCAGTGGGAGCACTACGTCGAGCTTGGCGATGAGATCGTGCCGGCTGGCGCAGCGATCGCCCGCGAACTGATGACCGAGGGAGCAGTCATCGCGCTTTGGACTGAGTGTTGGGGGAGGCGCCCTGTGTTCATGTCACCCGAGCTGATCGCCGTTGAGCCGAAGGGAGAGCTTGCGGACATTCTACGCCAGCTCCACGCCGCCAATGGCCGACGGTGGGGTGGCCTACCCGATGTGGTTGCCCTGTTTCCCGATGGTCGCGTCGTCATGCGCGAGGCGAAGGTCCGGGGCAAGGATCGCCTGAGCAAGACGCAGCATCCTTTCGCACGCGCCGCTCGCGCGCTCCTCGGCGACAGACTTGAATTGGCCGTCGTGGAGTGGGCAGATGAACGCCCCAAAAAGACCTAACCAGGCGATGCAGCGAACCGCGGACCGTCCTTATGCCTAGCGTTGAGAGCATCCGAACATCATTTCTCGCTCGCGCGGTCGCTGATCTTGGGTCTCGTTAGGTCTTATGAATCGCTCCATCATCCTCGCAGCAATCATCATCAGCATAACCATTCTCTTGAACGGCTTCCTTGAGAGACAAGTTCACATCCGGCCCACGCCTTCGGCCCCGGCAACCTCGGTTGCGTCGGTGAATCAGACGATTGCGGTTTTGCCCTTCACAACGAGCAGCTCCGATGGAGCCGACAACTCGTTGGCCAATGGTATTCAGAGTGAGATCATCACTCGTCTTACCGCGCAGCACGTCAAGGCGGCAGGCGCTCAAGAGCCGCCTCACGCGGGCGCGTTTTTGCGCGGCAGCGTTCAGCGCGCTGGCAATCGCATCCGGATCAACGTGCAGCTAGTGGACGCCGCCACTGGAACTCCGCATTGGGCTGAATCGTATGATCGAGAGCTGACCGATGTTTTTGCCCTAGAGAGCGAGATTGCAGAGAATGTCGCCAAGAGCATTGTCGCACAGCAAAAGACCTAACCATGCGATGCAGCGAACGCCTACCCGCTGTTCGCTCCACACTTTTTATGACTAAACTACTTCATCCCCGATCAACGCTCGCCCTCGGTAGGCGTCGCTGATCTTTGTCTCGTTAGACCCATGAGAGCATCACTACTATTTCTTTGTGCGTTATTGTTCCCGAGCCTGCAAGCGCTCGCGGCTACGCCCGCACCT
>JBBROO010000051.1:0-19408 GCA_038229295.1 Chthoniobacterales bacterium
GACACGAGCGATCCACAGACCAACTCGTTTGCCCGACATGTAATCGGCAAGCGTGGCGGTCACCAAATGGAGAACGATGGTAAATCCAAGAATCTCCCAGCCGAGCGCTTTGACCGGCGCATTGAAGAGAATGCCGCCAAAGATCAGCGCAAAATCAAACAGGTAGAGCAGGCCAAGCGCGTGCCGGAAGAAAAGATTCTTCAACGTATCGGGAACAGCAACGGCGACCAGATTCCAAAAGATGAGACCGAGGCGCGAGATCCAGGCGGCGGCACGACTTCCGGATTTGTAGCGATAATTCTCGGACAAACCTTGCAACATTTTTCCGGTGATGTTGGTGGCGCGGGAAATTAATTGCAGCGCGGTCTCGGGTTTGATGTCCCGGTTCACTTCGTAGTCCTTGTTGTAATACTTCCAAATCTTTTCCGGTTCATCGAGACAGCGATACAACGCGCTTTGCATGGATTCAGTCAGGTCCTGCGTGGAAAATTCTTTCCGCACGAACGCTTCCAGCGCGGATTCACTGTCCGACGACGGCGCCCGTCCCGCCAAACTGCTGCCGACCAACTGACAAATCGTCTTCAAGTCGCCCGCTTTTAAGACTTCATCCAAGATCGACATGTGCGCTTCTTTGATCAAATCCTTGCGTAGCCCCTCGTCTGTTTTGTCCGGCAGCAAGGCGGTGATCAATCGCTCCGCTCCATCCAGTCGGCCCCAAAGCATGTCATTTCTTCGCCAGCCTTCGTCGAGAAATGCGCCGAACGACATCAGCGCAGTGCCGGCGAGTTTACGCCGGTCGCCCTTGCGCTCATTCATCAGCTCGGTCGCGTCTTCCGGGCTAACGCGAAAAACATCCACCGTGTTCGCTTCACCGGCACCGGTGCCGTATTGAACGGGATACGTCACCAGGTCGTAATGGACAAAATGGCGGCGATAATGCGCGAGACTTAAGCGCGCGGCGAAGGCGCCGGGTGTGCGAATTTTTTTCGATGGCTTGGTCGGGTCCGTTTTACAATCAAAAGCGTCGGAAATTATGGTAGCCAGATTGGAAAGGGCTTTCTCGCGCCCGGCCAATTTAAGAATGCTTTCGGCCTTCTTTTCCCGCTCGACTCCTTCGTCGCAACTCAGAATCAAAGCCAGGTCGGTCCAGGCGATCTGAAGTTTCCCGATCGCGCCATAAATCAATTTCCCGGTGTCGGAGGTGGGAACAACAAGTTTTTCCTCAGCCGAACGCGCGCTTTTCATTTCGGGCGCGAGCATCTCTTTCTTGATGCGGTTGAGCTCAGTTACAAATTCCACGCGATAACTTGTGGCCACTTCGGTCGCGGTTAGGGCCGCTGGCCAGAGCGGGAGTTGCTTGAAACAAGCGTCGAGCAACGCTTTGGCATCGTCATCCAATGACGCCAATAGATTGACCCGCCGATTTAGAAAACCGAAACGCCGTAGCTTGTAGCGAATATCGAAGTCGAGCAGGAATTGGTTTTCGGTTTGTTTGGCTTTGTCGGCTGGGTCTGTTCGTTCGTTTGCTTTGAGTGGATGAAACTGGCTCCTGCGCCAGGCCGCGACTAATTCGAGAATGGCGTCGGCCGCGTCGGAGGTTGGATCGTGCCCGGAGGCACGAGCGATGAGAGTAGCGAGCAGAGTCGTGATTTCTTCGATTTTCAACCGGTGATAAGCGCCGTAACTCACGCCGTAGAGCTCGATCATCTGTTTCAATCCGGCTCGCGCGAATTCCGGATGCGTCATCGAGCGTTGCTTCCGCAGCAACATGTCTTCGTCCACATGCTTCGCAAAAACGGTGAGACGCTCGATCATCTCATTGCGTTCGTACAACCGCTCGATGTCTTCGCGAATCGTTTCCTGCCGCGGAAGATCGAAAACTGCCGCGCGAATGTTCTGCGCAAAATCCGGCTTCTCCGGGTCTGTCGGCATCAACTCCGGGTGTTGCGGCGACGGTTCGACGTAAAGAAGCTTGCGTGAAACGATGCAATCAGCGCTGCGTCGCATCAACATCGAGGTCGCATAGCTGAACGGCTTGTTATCGAGATATCCGCCATCGCCAAACGCGCGATTGCGAAAAGCTTTTCGCAAATCGGTCTTCGCCTGCACCAAATCTTCTTTGCCTTTCGCATCGCGGGGAAGCTTTGGCCCATTTCCGCCGCGCGCTTTCTGGTTGATGTCGTAAAGCGCATTTCGCAGATAAGCGCCGAAGAAAGTGTCCCACGCCGCCGTTTCGCTCTTGTCGATGTACGGTGCGAAATTTTTGGTGCTCTCAGCGATGTCCTGCAAACACATCGCTTCAAACGCGAATGGAAACGACGAAGTGCAACGCGCGGCGAATGCGAGAAAAGGGTCATTCCCCTTTATAAAGTCATCGCGGGCACTTCCTGTTGACTCCTCCGTGGCATAACGTAAATGGAAAACATTCTTGAAGCGCCGTTCATAAACCACTTCGTCCGAAAGCATGATCGGTAATGGGATTCCCTCGATGTCCGTTGTCGTGATAAAGAGATCGAGCTCGCCCACGAGCGGAGAAACTTCCGTCTCCGGCCTTCCCTTGTCTTTCCGGTCCATCGTATCGAGCGCCTCGAGAAGCTTGCGATACATGCGCTGGCTATTGAGCAGAGAGGTCTGCGGCTCTCCCACCTTGAATCCCGTTAGGCCGGCAAGTGAGCCTTTGTCATTTAACAGTTTATCCAGATCGCCTTCGCTCAACCAAAGCCTCTTCAGGCCCTCCATGTCCTGATCTCGCGCCAGCGCTTTGGCCAGGAAGACGCCGTTAATTCCGCCGGCCGAAGTGCCAGATATAACATCGACAACGAAACGTGTGCGAATCGGATCCCGCGTCGGGGTCGTCTCCTTCAGCTTCGCATTTTTATCTTCCAAGTATTGGCCAAGCTTGCGATAGACGGCGAGCGACCCCGTCAATTCTTCCTTCGTCGCGCCGAGCAACGCATCGCCAAAGTCCGGCGATTTTTCATCGACCGTTTTCGGAGCGGTTGCGCGCACGAGACTGAGTAATTCCTGCGCAACCCCGTTTATGTAAATTGCCAGTGAAACTCCGCCATACATCACCACCGCGAAACGCACTTCGCGTTCAGGCGTGAATTTTACACTCTCTGACATGGGCCGGCGGCTAACGACGCGTTCGCATTCAGACAAGAATACATCATCGGGTCAAACCATTTGCTCGACGACGACAAAGCGGATTTCAAAATTCAGTGCCTGAAATTCGGTCAACAATGAATTGGTAAAGATTCGTTGATTGGCGACCATAATTAATAATGGCGGCGGATCGCGATTACGTTCTCGGCACGCACGATGAAGAGATCGCGCGGCTCGGCTTGCAGCATCGCGTCTGGCGGCCGGTCGTTTTGGAATGTTGGCTGAAAGCGGGCATTGCCGCCGGCCATCGGGTGCTCGATGTCGGCGCGGGACCCGGTTATGCCACTGTCGATCTTGCGGAGATTGTTGGGCCGGGCGGTGAAGTCGTCGCGCTCGAACGCTCGAACAAATTCGTTAGCGCGATGCAGGAGACCATTCGCGCGCGTGACATCGCGAATGTTAAAATCCACGAGCTCGATCTGATGACGGACGAATTGCCGGCGGGCGATTACGATTTTAGTTGGTGCCGTTGGGTCGCAACCTTTGTCAACGATCCGGCGTTGCTCATCCAGAAACTCAGTCGCGTCATGCGCAAAGGTGGCATGTCGATCTTTCACGAATACGGCGATTACCTGTCGTGGCGATTTTCTCCTCGCCTACCGAATCAGGAAATGTTCGCGCAGAAAGTCGCGGAAAGCTGGCGGGCGACCGGCGGCGAACCCGACATCGCTCTCGAATTGCTGCCGCTATTAATTAGCAGCGGTTACAAAATCCATTCCATCGTTCCCCGGATTTTTTGCATCACGCAGCAGGACGAAATGTGGCAATGGCCCGCGACCTTCATCCCGATCGGTCTCGCCCGTTTGCAGGAACTCGGTGTAATAGATCGACAATTCGCCGAGCAAGTGAACGCGGACTTCGCGAGGGCGAACGCGGATCCAAACGCGTTGATGATTACGCCGCTGGTTCTCGAGATTGTCGCGGAAAAAATCGGCTAACGAACTATTCGCGACGGCGAAGCCGGTACAAGAGAAGTCCACCGCCGAGCGCGGCGAGCAAGATCGAGGAAGGCTCCGGAACCAATGTCGAAGTTGCTCGAATGTTATCGAGGCTCACTTGGTTTACATTGGCTAAGCCCGCAGGCCGGTCGAAGAGAAAGGCGATGTTGAGTGACTGAGCGAGCGAACCGCCAAAACCGACGGTTGAGAAAGTGAAAGTTTGATCGGTCAAGAATGTCCCGTCTGGAATCGAGGCCAGGACCATCGTAAACGGCAGGCCAACTGCCGAACCGAAATTAGTTCCATCTCCCCCGAGCGTGAAAAATCCTCGGATGGTGCTGTCCCCATCTCGCGTGGTCAGTCCCTCGCGGTTTCCGACGTCGAAAGTGACGGTGTAAATTGTATTCGCCGCTAACGAAAGTTGGACCGTCTGAAAAATTCCGATCGAAGTCGCGGCCGTTCCATTCAGATTCATGAAGCCAAGATTCGAACCTTCCGTCGGCAATGGCGGATTAAGGGCATCGGGATTGAAAGTTCCGGAATCGGCCGCCACTCCGGTCTTGGTCCAGCCCGTGATTGCAACCGTGGCGGCTCCGTCGGCCTGAACGTCGCTCTCAAATCCAGGGTTGGTTACCGGAATGGGCGCGGCCACGCCGGAAAATGCGGATCCCAACAAGATCGCAAGGAGCAAAGGGATTTTAATGAAGGTGGTCGATTTCAAGGGCGCGATTCTCGGGTGGTGGCGCCGAAACTGTCAACCCTTTTCGTCAGCCTGAGTCCTCTTAACTACCAGCGAGTCCGAGACGATCGGCGTCTGCTCTGAGCGCCATAATCACTTCCGCGATCACTGTATCTAGCGGCATTTCCAGTTCCGCAGCACCGCGCACAATGTCTTCGCGGTTCACCGCGCGCGCGAAAGCCTTGTCCTTCATCTTCTTTTTCACCGCCGCAAGATCGACATCGTGGATGCTCTTGGTCGGCCGGACGCGCGCGACCGCCGTAACGAAGCCGCTCAGTTCATCCACCGCGAACAACGTTTTTTCCAGCGGCGTTTCGCGCGGAGTGTTCGCGTAATCTGCATGGGAAAGAATGGCGCGACACACTTCCTCGCTCCAACCGTTTTCGCGCAGCCACTTCACGCCGACAAAAGGATGGCCGTCACTCGCGCTTTGTTCTGCATTCGGATGGCGTTCGTAATCCATATCGTGGAGTAAGCCGACTGCTTCCCAAAGATCGACATCCTCAGCCGCCCCGCTCAGCGGGGCAAAATATTTCATGGAGTCAGCGACGGCGTAACAATGTTTGCGCAAACTTTCGGATTGCACCCACTCATGCAAAATGGCGAGAGCGTCAGCGGCGCGCGTGTTCATCGATATCGCGCAACCTGAAGCGGACGTGGCGAATTGTCGAAAACAGATTTGACCGCAAGATCGACATCTCGATGGTGAAGAGATGATGCGGACCTTCTTATGTGCAATCATCGCTCTGGCCGGGGCGACCGCGCGCGCGCAGCCGCCAGATGGTGAAGTCACATCAGAGACTGCGACGAAGAAACTGATCCACGCGATTCTGGTGAAGGAAGGCGATGAGAAGCCGATCACGAAATATTCGACCGACACGGTGAAGCTGGAGGCGCTTTGGAAAGGAAGTGGCCTGAAGGCGGGCGATAAGATTCGTGCCGTCTGGATCGCGGAAGATCTTGGGATCGCCGAAAAAAATAACAGCCGCATCACCGAATCGGTCACGACTGCGTACAAGCCGGACGATGACGGCGCCTTCGCGCTCGGCCGGCCGAAAGAAGGTTGGCCCTCCGGAAAATATCGGCTCGAGATTTACGTAAACAGCAAGCTGGCCGAAAGCGTCAAGTTTACGATCGAGCCGGGCGTGACCATCGAAGTGGCCCACTAGATCGACAATCGCCGCTTCATGTAGCGGCGCACCATCTTCTCCAACACGGGAATCGGCACGCGCGCGAGATAGAGCGACATGATGAGCGCATAGAAAAGCATAGTCGCGATCGGGCCTAACGACTCGTAACGCCGCGGACTGGTGCGGATGGTTTCGCGCAGTTGCACGACGCGGCCGCGAAGTTTCAGTCGCCGATAAAACTCCGCGTCTTCGAGAATCGAAATTTCGGGATAGCCGCCGACTTCAACAAACGTTTCGCGACGACAAAAAAATCCGCGGTCGCCCAGCGCGACGCCCGTAAGATCGACAAGTAAATTTCCAATGAGATCGCGAATCCGATAACTCCAAGGCGGTGAATCGATGCGCAGCCGAAAACAGCCGCCAACAATCTCTGGATCGAGCAAGACCTGATCGATTGCGCCCGCCGCCGCGGCTGAAATGCGGGAGTCAGCGTGAACAAACCAAAAGACATCTCCCGTTGCGACGCGCGCTCCCGTGTTCATTTGCGTGGCCCGACCGCGCGCGGATCGCAACGCGTGATCCGAAAACTGCTGCGCAATTTCGAAACTGGCGTCGCCACTTGCTCCGTCGACCACGATGAGCTCGCAGGCCGGCGCGGCTTCCTGCAGGTGCAGCAGAAAAGGGCGCAGGATTTTCTCTTCGTTCAGAACGGGCACGATGATCGAGATGCGCACTGTGTCCTTGCGTTAAGTTTTCCGGGAAGGAGATTCAAGGCGGAACATGGAAACAAAAATTCTCGGCCTTCTTTTTTTTCTCTGCCTCCTGCCATCAATCGGCGGTGCCGTCGATGTCCCGGCCGGAATTAAACATGAAGCTTACGATCAATTGTTAAAAAAATATGTGAATGCGCAGGGCCTCGTCGCCTACGAAAAGTGGAAAGCAAATGCTGACGACACCGTGGCGCTCGATGGTTACCTGGCGCAATTCGCGGCCGGGGGAAATCCCGCCCGCGGAAATGATCGTCACGCGTCGCTTATCAACGCATACAACGCATTCGTCCTGCGCTGGATTCTGCAAAGTTATCCGACTGAAAGTATCTGGGCGTTGAAAAATTCTTTCAAAGAGAAGCGCCACAAACTCGGCGGCGCCATGGTTTCGTTGAACGACATCGAGAATGAAATGTTGCGCCCGGAATTTGGTTACCGCACGCACGCGACGCTCGTTTGCGCGGCGCGCAGTTGTCCGCCGTTGCCACAATCAGCTTACACCGCCGGTGGTCTCGACGAACAAGCGGCGCGCGCTTTTCGCACCTGGCTCGGTCGCGCCGATCTCAATGAATTTTGGATCGACAAAAACGAAGCGAACGTCTCGAACATATTCAAATGGTTCAAAGGCGACTTCGAAAAAGCGGGCGGCGTTAAAGCGGCGCTTGCGAAATACGCGCCGGCGTCCGCGCGGCCGCTTTTAGAAAAGGCCGACGTGAAGATCACTTACAAAACCTACAACTGGGGTTTGAACGATCAGGGATCGCACGGCCGCAATTACAAAATCTCGGTTCTCGATTTTTTGCATTGATGCGCGCGCGGTGTCGATGAGCACGGCCAAAGGCGAGGGAATTTACAACGTCATCGTCATTGGCGCCGGCACTGCGGGGCTCATCACCGCGGCCGGTACGGCTGGCCTTGGCGGTCGCGTCGCGCTGATCGAACGGAACATAATGGGCGGGGATTGCTTGAACTTCGGTTGCGTGCCGAGCAAGGCGCTCATTTCGTCGGCGCGTTTGATCGACAAGATAAAGCGCGCCGATGCGTGGGGTTTGCGCAAGATGGAGCCGCAATTCGATTTCAACGAAGTCTTCGCGCGCATGCGCGCACGTCGCGCCCAGATCGCGCCGAACGATTCGCAAGAGCGTTTCGAATCACTCGGCGTCGATGTGTTTCGCGGTGAAGCAAAGTTTGATTCGCCGCATTCAGTCAAGATCGACAATCACATTTTGCGAGCGAAGAATTTCGTCATCGCGACGGGGACGCGCACGGCCATTCCGAAAATCGAAGGCATCGAGACCGTGCCGTATTTCACGAACGAAACAATTTTCGACGATCTCAAGACGAAGCCCGAAAGTCTCATCGTTCTCGGTGGCGGTCCGATCGGATGCGAGCTCGGCCAAATGTTTCATCGACTGGGAGTGCGCACGACCATTGTGCAACGTGGCGCCCGCCTTTTACCGCGAGAAGATGTCGATGTTAGCGAATTTCTGAAAGCGCGCCTAACTAACGAAGGTGTGTCGGTGATGACGAATGCAGAAGCGACTTCGGTTAAAAAAAGTGAGACCGGAATTACGATGAGAGTTGGCGACTACGAGATCAACGCGAGCGCATTGCTGATTTGTTCCGGCCGCCGGCCTAACATCGACAATCTCGGCTTGGATAAAATCGGCGTCGAAACGGACGATAAGGGCGTGAAGGTGAATGAGTGTTTGCAGACGTCGCGGTCGCACATTTACGCCGCGGGCGACGTGGCGGGGCCATTCTTGTTCACGCACATGGCCGACGTGCAGGCGCGCGTGGTCGTTAGAAATATTTTAATGCCGTTTCAATTTTTGCGACAGAAAAGCGATTACGCAGTGGTGCCGTGGTGCACGTATGTCGATCCAGAAATTGCGACCGTCGGCCTAACGGAAGCGACCGCGAAGAAACGGAACGTCGAATACGATTTGATCACGCAACGGATTGACGAGGTCGATCGTGCGGTGGTGGAGAGCGCGGAGAGCGGCTTCGCCAAAATTCTCGTCGCAAAAGGAACGGACGAGATTATTGGCGTGACGTTGGTTTGCGAGAGTGCGGGTGATTTGCTTCATGAGTTCGTGCTGGCAATGAAATATGGAATCGGTCTGGGGAAAATTTCCGCGACCACGCATGCTTATCCCACGTTCGCCGAGCTTGCGCGCAAAGTCGGCGACAAATACAACAAGACCCGATTGACTCCGCGGGCGCGGAAGATTTTTGCCTGGCTGTATCGGCGCAGCCTCCGTTGAGCGATGAAAAAGTATTTGAAGTGGATTGTGGTGGCGGTGGTCGTCGTCACCTTGTCGATCTTAGCGAGCGTTCTGCCAGTGAAAGATTGGCTCCGCCAATTTATCGGCTGGGTACAACAACTCGGCCCCGTTGGCGTGTTCGTTTTCATTCTCGCGTACGCCATCGCGACGGTTCTTTTTTTGCCGGGCTGGATCTTCACCGTGAGCGCCGGACTCATTTACGGAATTGTCGGCGGGACGCTGGTGGCTCTGAGCGGCGCGATCATCGGCGCGACGTTCGCATTTCTGGTCGCGCGGTATTTGCTCCGGCAAAACATCGAGGAGATAACAAAAAAGAATCCGCGCTTTGCCGCGATCGATCAGGCAATCGGGAAGAACGGATGGAAAATCGTTGGGCTATTGCGCTTGAGTCCGCTCATTCCATTTAATCTCAGCAATTATTTCTACGGCATCACTTCGATTCGTTTCGGCGCATACGTGCTCGTCTCCGCCATCGGGATGATTCCGGGAACACTGCTCTACGCGTATCTCGGCGCGATCGGTCAGGCCGGAATTTCCGGCGGCAATTCGCACCGCAGCAACTGGCAATATGTCTTGCTCGCGGTCGGATTGATCGCGACCATCGCGGTGACAATACTCGTTAGCCGGATCGCGAAGAACGCGCTGAAGAAATCAGGCGCGGTTTAACAACCGTTCTTTGATCGGCATTATCGAAGCCAGCCACCGACCACCTGGATTGGCTCGATTTCGCCCGCGGTGGTAATCCAGGCGGCGATGGCGCGTCCTCCAGCATTTGCGTTTGGCCCGGCGCTATTGATTGGGACGCGGACTTCGTCGCCGGCTGAGGGTAGTCGCTCGTTAACCAGAGCGAGAACCACGAAATCGTGCTGCAACTTTCGCCCGCGGTTTTCCCCGGCTGTTACGTCGGTGCTCAGTCCGAAGCCTAACGTGGCCACATGAACATCCAACATCCGCCCGCGATTTTCGCTTGAGCGAAACGTAACTACGACCGTCTCATCATTCGTCACTGTCAGTTTCAATGTTCCAACAGTTTCCCTGGACACGACCGGGAGCGATGCGTTCCGCCATTCGCGGCCATCGAGGACAAAGCCGGGAGTGTAAACGCTGCTCGCATTCCAGCGCGCGGAATATTCCTGCTGGCGCGATGTCCAGCTTTTCGCCGCGTACGGATCGCGCCATCCCAGCCGGTCCCAGTAATCAACATGAAAAGCGAGCGGGATAAAGTCGCGCCAAAGCTTCGGTTCGTTTTTCAGTTTGCTCAGCCACATCTCGGCCGGCGGACAACTGCTGCAACCTTCCGAAGTGTACAACTCGATGAGATGAGTTTTGGTCGGACCGCTCTCGAACGTTACTTCGCCCGCGAAGGCACGTCCGCTCCCGATCACGGAAAGTAAAAAAAGAAAGAATCGCCGTTTCACGAAATGCGCAGCGGCACGTCGCTTCCGACTCGCCAGCGCGTGTCTAGATCGCGCAAATAATAAAGAACGAAACAGGCCGCCAGCATTGGCCAGGCGGCGAAGAAGAGGAGATTCACTTTTTCGAATGGCGCGAAATATTGCCGGTAGGAAGAGAACGTGGAGAGAGCATGCAGTAAAAGAACCGCTCCATAAGTGAAGCGTTGTGCCATCCCGAGGACGAATGCGATAAGTAAGATTAGCTCCGCCCAGCCGAGGACGAGAATGATCGTGCGTCCGACGCCGTGCAGTGCGTAAAAGTGATCGAAGACAGACGCGGCATGTTCGGGGCGAACAAACTTGTCGATCGTCCACATGAGCATGACGACGAATATGCTGATGCGTAAAAGAAAGAGCGCGAGTGGAACACGATTTGAGTTGTTCGTCTGAAACATAAGTATCTTTTCAGTGCATTAGTTCGATGACGATACTTTCGTCGCAAGATCGACATCTTCCGTTTCAAAAACTTGCCGCTGCTTCAACAACTCCGGATTAGTCAACCGCTCCTCGTAAACCTCCGACCATTTTTTCTGGTTCATGGCGCACATCGGAACCGCTTTCCATTCGCCGTTTTCTTTGACCGCGCCTTTGAAGACGCAGGAATCGAGTCGCGCTTTGATCACCGGATCGGAATCGGCGCGCGCGACTTGTTCGGCGTCCATGAAATTGTGCGTGCCGACTCCGAGCGTGTGCGCGCGGCCGCGCACAAGATCGACAATCATATTCAGCGGCATTCGTCCGGAGATGACGAGCGCGCTCAGATGAAACAGCGCACGCAACATCAACCCGGGATTTTGCGCGAGGATGCCGGCGATGCGCCACGGTGTGGTGCGCGCGTCATCGGTCACGAGCGATAAGCCGCCGATCTGTTTCAAGATTTCGCCGAGCAATCGTTTCGTCGTCGCGTCGGTCGGCAAAAGCGGAAGATATTTTCCGGTGCGCCGCGAAATCAAAATCGATGTCCAACTGTTGCAATCGGGATGGCCGAAGTTTGTTCCGTTCTTCTCGAGCGGAAAACCGGTGCCTTCGCAAATTTTTTCCCACACGCGTTCCGGCAGCGCGCGCGCTTTCGAAAAAATGGTGCGGCCGGTGTCGGCTTCCGGTTGAAAGCTGAGCATTCGCCAAATATGCGTGCGTTCGGGATCGGCCAGATACCAGCGGATGACATCGGCGACATGATCGACATTGGATTGCGTGACGGTGAAACTGAGCGCGTATTCCAAGGGCGCGCCGGTTCGCTCGCGAATGTCGCGCGCGAGTTGCGTGAACGCTTCGCGCACGGGATGCAAATCGCTTTCGTGTTTGATCCGCTGAATCGGATAACCGTGCCGGCCGGCTTGCGTAAGATCGACATGCACCGAAACCTGGCGCAGCCCGCCTTCGACTACGAGCCGCTCGAGAAACTGCGGTTGCTCAATCAACGTCTGCCCGTGCGTCATCAACATGGGCACGAGCCCGACTTGATAGGCGTAACGAATGATCTCGACCAGCTCATCGGTGCGACCGGATTTCCAATACGCATCGGCCACATCACCGCCGGTGATTTGCAATCCGCCGCCGGGACCCTGGAAGCGGCGGTTGGCGTCGATTTGTTCTTTCACATCGCCTAACGACGGAATCGGAATTCGGTTCGCATTCTTCGGGAGATAACAATGCGTGCAATGAAAGGAGCAGTAACTCGCACCCAAAATAAAACCGCAGTGCGTCAGATGGCGGCCGGAGATTTGATTAGGCGTTTGTAATTCCGGCGGAAGAGAATTCCAACGTTCGCGCAAAATCTCCGCTTTCTCACCGGCGATGGGATTTCGAAATGCGTTCCAACGCGCGCGCCAACGGTCAGCGGTGTTGATCGCGGGCCTCACTTCAAATTGGGCAAGGCTTCCGTTTCGCATTGAATGGGATCCGTTGTCGTGTCGCGTTCGGATGCACGTTTGATGATATGCCGATAGTACCAAGTGTGAAGCAGATACGGCGACACGCCGAGTTGAAATAGAAACAGAAAAAGCAGATTTCGCCCGGTCGTGCGCCAGGCGCCATGCGCGATTTGCCGATCGGGCGAAGTGGACATCGGCGGATCGAGCAACGCGATCGCTCCGGAACGTCGCAGTCGCCGCGAGAATTCTACGTCCTCCATCAAAGGCACCGGCGCGAAACCGCCGAGTCGAACGAAATGTTGCCGGCGAACGAAGATGCTTTGGTCGCCATACAGCGCGCCGAACGTTTGCGAATGCCAGCGCTCGATCGATTCGGCCCATCGCAGATGCGGATGGCGCTCGTCGAACTTTCGATAAAACGCGCCGCCGATGATTTCCGGGTCGTGCAAGGCCGCGCGCACTGAGTGCAAGTGCGACTCGCGCAGTTGCGAATCGACATGATGAAACAACAAGATTTCGCCGGTGGCCTGGCGCGCGCCGAGATTTAATTGCAAACCTCGCCCGGGTCGATCCGCGTAACATATTTTCAAACGGCCTTCCTCCACCGCAGGCGGCGCGTGTCCGGCGACCGCGGCGATAATCACTTCGTGCACAAGCGCAGTTCGCGACCAGAAACGGCCGAGCTCCAACGCAGCATCAACGTCGCGCCAGCAGGGAATGATGAGCGAAATACGAATTTCCATTCCTCCCCAAAGGTTGACCTGCGGCGCGCACGATGTCGATCTTGCGAATGAGTCCGGCGATTGTGCGCGTCGATGCGCGGCTTAATCTTCTCTTCAATGGTCACCCCTAAACATCCGCTTCTGGATCATATTGGAATCGTTTTCGCCGTCGTGTTCGTCGCGCTGTTAGTGCTGCAGTGGAAATGGCCGCTCCGCCGCCAGCATTTTTCCACGTTAAAAAGATTGCTCCGCAACGCCATTTTCGCCGCGCCCAGTTTGCTCGCATCGCGTGCGTTTCTCGTGCCGATTCCATTTGTGATTTCAATCTGGGCCGCGCGTCACCACTTCGGTTTCTTCAACTGGATCCATGTGCCATCGGTTTTGGCGATCATCGCGGGCGTGCTGGTTTACGATTACGTCTATTACTGGTGGCACCAGTTGATGCACTTCGCGCCGTTCTTCTGGCGATTTCACAATGTCCATCACACCGATCTCGACATGGACGTGAGCACGGCCAGCCGTTTCCATTTCGGCGAAGTCCTCTTGTCGATCTTTTTCCGGGTGGCGATGGTGGGTTCGTTAGGGCTCGGCGTCTGGACGCTGGCCGTCTACGAAATCATGTTCACGCTTGCAAATCAGTTTCATCATTCGAACTGGCGTTTGCCCATCGCGCTGGAACGTCTGCTTAACCGATTCATCGTCACGCCGCGAATGCACGGCGCGCACCATTCCATTGTCCAGCGCGAGACGAATTCGAATTGGGGCACAGTCTTTTCGTGGTGGGACAGATTGCACGGCACATTGCGGATCGACATTCCACAGGATGCGATAACGATCGGCGTGGCCGCGTACCGCGATGAAAGCGAACTGACTTTCGGGAAATTATTTGTGCTGCCGTTCCAGAAACAACGCGCCTGGCGATTACCCGATGGCGATATTCCCGATCGTCCGCCGCAAGAGACAAAGGAACTCTCGCCGTGAACCGGCTCTGTGTTTTTACAGTCACGGCCAACCTTCTCATGATTTTGTCCGGGACCACGGCGACGTCATATTCTCAAAGCATCGGATGGTCGTTGGTGGAGGCGAAGATTCGGAGCGACTTTCCGGATGTGCGGCGCGTGACCACGAGCGAACTCGCGACCTCGTTAGGCGATAAAGACAAACCGACTCTGCTCGATGTCCGCACAAAGGCTGAATTCGAGGTGAGTCATCTTGCCGGCGCCATCCGAGTGGAGCCCGGATCGGATGCCGCCGCGGTGTCCATTCCAAAAGATAAGGCCGTCGTCACCTACTGCTCGGTCGGCTACCGCTCGGCCGCTTTCGCAAAGAAACTGAACGAGGCCGGCTACCGGAATGTAACGAATCTCGAGGGCTCCATCTTTCGGTGGGCGAACGAGAATCGTCCACTCGTGCGCGACGGCCAGCCGACCGACAAAGTTCATCCTTACAACAGCGTCTGGGGAATGCTCCTCGACAAATCGCATCGTGCTCCCGCTTCCAAGAAGTAAATTAACGCGACATTAAACGCTGGATGACGAGAGTTTTGGTCGATCGCGCAAAACCAGCAGTGTAAAGAACTGGATACACGCCTTCGTTAGGCGTTTGCGTTACCGTTAGGGCACGATGCCGATCGAGAACAGCGTAACGATGTTCCATTTGCAATAATTCCGGTTTCACCGCCGCGATGACGCCGAGGGCGTCGAACAACGGAGCGCCCGGCGATTTGACGATGTCGATCCAAAAAGAAAGCCACCAATGGCTTTTCTCCGATAGATATTCGCCCGCCGGCCCGGACATTTTCAGCGCGCGAGAGTCTTGTCGATCGATCGTTAAATTTCCACCGACGGCGATCGGCGCGAGGACGACTGGAATGCCGGACCGGAGAACCATGTCCGCCGCCTTTGGATCTTTGAATATGTTGGCGTCGTGAATGTGAAACGATTTTCCCGGCCCGAAACGAAGCTCTTCACCCACAGCGACGCCGCCGACGATGATGACTTGATCGATGCGGTGGCGCAGATGCGGATGCAATTGCAACGCAGTCGCAAGATTCGTTAGGGGGCCGAGCGCGACATAAATCAGGCGTCTCCTGTTCAATGCTGCGGCAATCGCTTCACTGGCGACCGATGGATGGCCGAGATCGCCCGCCGACCGCGCTCCCGCGTAAACATTGCTCGCAGACAAATTGGCCGAATCACCAAAGCGCCGCGCGAGATCGTGCGCCACAAGATCGACATACGAAAGCGCGGCGTTGCCGTAGGATGTGCTCACTCCCGCGATTCGAATTTCCGGGGAGTGAAACGCCAAAATCAGCGCGAAGCCGTCGTCTGCTTCGCGAATGGGCGAACCGATTGAAACATCGGTATCGATCCAGACAGTTTTCGCCGCGGCCGGGATCGTTAGGCCAGCGAGCAGTAAGAAAAAGAAAGTAAATCGCGCCAAGCCTGGCCCGCGCTCAGGCATGGGCCGACTCAACCAATGCGCCGCCGCAGCTTGAGCCGGCCCCAGCGGTGCAACCGAAACAGTGATCGCCGGTCATGATCTCGCGATTGTCGATCTTGTCCGGATCGATATCCCACAGAGAAAGCGGGTGACCGTTTTGCCATTGCATTCCGAGCTGTTGATTGAAATCGCAATCGTAAACTTCGCCGCGCCAACCGACGCTAATGGTATTGCGGCACATGAGTCCGTCGATCGTTCCCGGATTAAACGCATTCGTTAAGAGCTCCATGTATTCATCGAGCTTATGGTTGTTGCGCAAATACGAAGCGAAGCGCGCGATCGGGAGATTGGTAATGGTGTAGAGCTTGTTGAAGACAACGCCAAAATGCGCGGCGAGCTCGCGTTTATATTCCGCTTCTAATTCTTCCTGCGGCCCCGGCAGAAATGGGCCGACTGGATTGTAAACGAGATGCAAGGGCAGATCGCCCGCGACGCCGTAACCGAGTCGATTCAGTAATCGAAGTGCGGTGATGCTGGACTCGAACACACCTTCCCCACGCTGGGCGTTTACATTTTTCGGCGAATAACAAGGCATCGACGCGATGATCTCGACTTTCTTCGCGGCGAGAAATTCGGCCAGGCCTTCGTAACCGCGCTCGAGCAGAATGGTGAGATTGCAGCGGTCGATGATTTTTCGCGTGGGCTGCAATGCGCGCACGCGTTCGATGAAATAGCGAAAATCCGGAATCATCTCCGGCGCGCCGCCCGTAAGATCGACAATCGGTATTTCGGTTTTGGCCAGCCAATCGATGATGCGATCGACTGTTTCGCGCGTTATGATTTCCTTGCGCTTCGGCCCGGCGTTCACGTGGCAATGGGTGCAAGTGAGATTGCAAAGTTTGCCGACGTTGATCTGCAACACCTCCGTTTTGGTGTGCCGCAAGTTCACGCCGTCAGCAGCAAGTCGATCAGCAAAACGGTTCATGGGTGGAGGAATTTGGTGGCCCAGTAAACGGCGCCCGCCACAATTGCAGCACAAGGCAGGGTAATTAGCCACGAAAGAACGATCGCGCCGACGACGCGCGGGTTGGCTTTGCCGGTCGTTAGGCCGATCCCGAAAAGGGAGCCGACCGAAACGTGCGTGGTCGAAACGGGCAGACCATACACACTGGCCGCGACGACGAGCATGGCGGTGGTGAGGTTGGCGGTAAAACCTTGTCCGTGATTCATCGCCGTAATTTTCTTGCTCATCGTCTCCGCAACCTTGCGCGCGTTGAGCAACCCACCGACCGCCATCGTTAGGGCAACGGCCACGAATCCCCACCGCACGTCGAGCGCTTTCCACAAAAGCAGGAGCGCTACAATTTTCGGGGTGTCATTCAAACCGCGCGCGAAGCTGACCGTGCCGGCGCTGAGGAAATGTCCCGCGTCCATGATTTGTTGCGCGCCGATCCCGCAAACGGATCCGGCATAACGCTCACGACAATTTTCCTGTTCGTCGATGGTCAATGAAAGCGGCGCGGGGACATCGCGAAAAGCGAGAGCGGAAGCTTGCGGCATGGCGACGACGCGCTCTTCCTCGCCGAGACAGATGCACCATTCCTTGGTGATATCGGTCGTGACTCGCAGCGCGCGGAAAGCGAGATAAAGAATCGCGGCGATCAAGATCGCAAGCAATGGACTGAGCAGGAGAGGCAGGACGAAACCCTTGCCAAGCGCAGCGAAATTGACGGCCGGCCCGACGGCGACCAATCCACAACCGATGATCGCCCCAGTGAGCGCATGCGTAGTTGAAATTGGAAATCCGGTGAGTGTAGCCAGAATAACCGTGAGGCCGGCGCCGAGCGCGACGGCGAGCACGAAATATTCTGAGCCGACGAATTGGTCCGGCACGATGCCTTTGCCGCTGAATTTTTTCAGCAGCGTCTGCGCCAGAAAGATCGACATGATGGAGCCGGCGAATGTTCGTTAGGGTGGCCCAGGAAATGGCCGTGCGATAACTGCAGGTGCGACTGCCGTAGAGCGAGGCAACGCCTTTGAAATTGTCGTTCGCGCCGTTGGAGTAGGCGAGGAAACAAGTGGCGAGAAAGAGCAGAACGAAAATCATCAACAGCAACTCCCGCCGTCACAGCATTGATTGTTCGCTTCCGTGGTGACGTCGTAATCCTGGCCTTTGGTTTCCTTTGGATGCCGCAGCGAAGTGCGCGAGCAATCGAACGGTTTCGCATCGGCTAATGGAAGATCGACAATCGGTTCGGCCATTTCGAAAAAATCCTGATACGGCGCTTTGCGATAGAGATTGTAGGTCTTATCGCAAACGGCGTAACGCTTGCCCCGCTCCATCCGGTGATTGTCATCGTCGAGCACTTCCTTGAACGGCCCACGATAAATCACCGCCTGATTGCGTTCGAAACATTCGCCCTGCTTACCTTTGAACGCTTCGATGGTGACAGAGCGAAATTCGATTCCTTGCACCGTTCGCCACGGTTCAGCGTCGCGTTTCAAAATGCGAATTCCGTAGAATCCCGCTTCCTCAAACGCCGCAACAAAACCTTCTTCGGTGAGCGCGCCCGAAATGCAGCCGCTCCAAAGCTCCGGGTCGCTTTGCATTTCTGCGGGGACGTCTTCGTCGCTGACAATGTCCGAGATAACAGCGCGCCCGCCTTTTTTTAAAACGCGAAATATTTCACCGAAGAGTTGCCGTTTCGATTTCGGCTCAACCAGGTTGAGGACGCAATTGGAAACGACGACGTCCACCGAGTCAGTTTCGATGAGTGGATTTTTGCAGCGCAGTTCTTCGGCGAGCTCATCGGCGGCGAGAAACGATGCTGCGTCGGTGATCGGCGTGGTTTGCAGTTGTCGATCTAACAATTCCAGATCGAGCGCGAGATCTTGAATGCGGCCTTTGCGAAATTCGACATTCGCGTAGCCGATGCGTTCGGCTACGATGGGCGCGTTGCGGCGCGCGACGGCCAGCATTTCATCCGTCATATCGACGCCGATGACTTTGCCTTTCGCGCCGACGATCTGCGCGGCGATGAAACAAATTTTTCCGGTGCCGCTGCCAAGATCGACAACGACTTCGCCTTCGCGCAAATGACGCGACGGATCGCCGCAACCGTAATCGCGCTCGATCACTTCCGCGGGGATCGCTTGTAGATATTCCGAATTGTAATCAACCGGACAACACAGCCGCGCCTCAGTCGATTGAGCACCGGCGGCGTAACGTTCGCGAACTGCGGATTCAACGGTTTTCATAATTCAGCTATCAGTAATACGAGGGGGAACGGAGATTGGATGCGCAAGATTACGAAATCTTGCCTCCGCATGGCAACATGATCATTGGCGCTTGCGCTTTGCGCGGCACGCTCCTATTGGAACGGCGGGATGAGTCGGCTGCGTTTGGGAGTGAACATCGACCATGTCGCGACGTTGCGGCAGGCGCGTTACGCCACCATGCCGGCGTCGAAAAATGTCGAGCCCGATATCATCGCCGCGGCCGCAATTTGCGAACGGGCGGGCGCGACTGGAATCGTGGCGCACTTGCGGAGCGATCGGCGGCACATGCAAGATCGAGATATCGAACGGCTGCGCGAGAACATCATGACGAAGTTGAATCTCGAGATGGGAAACACGCCGGAAATTCTCGATATTATTTTGCGCATCGTGCCGGATGAAGTTTGTCTCGTCCCGGAGAAACGCGAGGAAATCACGACTGAAGGCGGGCTCGATGTTGTCGCGCAACGGGCCGAGCTCGAGCCGACGATCAAGCGACTGCAAACCGCCGGCATTCGCGTGAGTCTCTTTGTCGATCCAACACTCGAGCAAATCGATGCGGCCGGCGCGCTCGGCGTGGAGATGATTGAATTGCATACCGGAAAATTAGCGA
>JBBROO010000052.1:0-18576 GCA_038229295.1 Chthoniobacterales bacterium
AAGAACTCTCGCGCGATGCCGCGCTCGAAGTTTTGGTTAAAACGAAGCTGACCGAGACTCAACTTGTCGATCTTGCGCCAAATCTCAGCGCCATTGTCGTGCGCAGCGAAACCAAAGTGACTGCGAAAATTTTGCAGGCCGGAACGCAACTGCGCGTTATCGGCCGCGCCGGGGTCGGTGTGGACAATGTCGATGTTGAGACGGCGACGCGTCGCGGTGTCGTCGTCCTCAATGCGCCTGGTGGAAACACCGTCTCCACCGCCGAGCACGCATTTTCACTTTTGCTTTCCGTCGCGCGAAAAATTCCGCAAGCCGATGCCAGTGTGCGCGCGAAAAATTGGGACCGGAAAGATTTTCAAGGCGTCGAGCTATACAACAAAACGCTCGGCGTTATCGGCATGGGTCGAATCGGGAGCGACTTGAGTCGGCGCGCTATTGCCTTCGGCATGCGCGTCGTGGCTTACGATCCTTATCTTTCCGCTGCGCGCGCGCGCAGTTTGCAGGTGGAACTCTTCGACGAGCTCGACGATTTGCTGGCGCGCGCCGATTTTATTTCGCTGCACACACCGCTGACGCCCGAGACACATCACCTTGTCGATCTTGCGCGGTTGCAAAAAATGAAACCGGGCGTGCGCATCATCAATTGCGCGCGCGGCGGACTCATCGACGAAACCGCGTTGGCCAACGCGCTGCAAGATCGACATGTTGCCGCCGCGGCCCTCGATGTTTTCGAACAGGAACCCTTGCCTAACGATTCCCCGCTTCGCTCCGCGCCAAACCTGGTGCTTACTCCGCATCTCGGCGCATCCACCGCGGAAGCGCAGGAAAGCGTCGGTATCGAGATCGCGCAATCAGTCCGCGCTGCGTTGCTCGAAGGGACCATTCGCAACGCCGTCAACATGCCGAACCTCGACGCCAAAACGTTGTCGATCATCGGCCCGCATCTGCGTTTTGGCGAAAAGCTCGGGAAATTTCTTTCGCAAGTCGCGCCCAAACGGGTCGACACACTCAATATTAATTACAGCGGTAAAGTGAATGAAGTCGACACCACCGCGATTACGCGCGCGGTCTTAAAAGGATTTTTGCAGAGCGCCGGCGGCAGTGAAGTCAACGAAGTGAATGCTCCCGCATTCGCGGAAAGTTTGGGACTCAAAGTGACCGAAACGCGATTGAGCGCCGCCGGCGATTACACCGATCTGCTCGAACTTTCCGCCGTCGCCGATGGCAAAACCGTTTCGGTAGGCGGCGCATTTTTCGGCGCGACTCCACGCATCGTCAGCATCAACAGTCGCCCGGTTGAAGCGCGCCCGCACGGCGTTGTGCTCGTGCTTGAGAATACAGATCGTCCCGGCATGGTCGGACGCATCGGCACATTGATGGGCGACAACGGCGTCAACATCGCGACCATGTCGCTGAGTCGAAATCAGGAGGGCGGCACCGCCCTGACGGTTTTGAATCTCGATACCGCGCCGAGTGCGGAGTTGCTCGAGAAGATCCGCGCGAGCGAAGACATTCATTCCGCGCAAGTGATCGAGTTGTAGATGTCGATCTTAGCGCAGAAAAATTCGAACACTTGGATTATCGCGGCGTCGTTAGTCGCACTCGCCGCGCTCTTGTATTTCTTGACCGCAGCGCGCGACATCGTCGTCGGCGATTCGCCGGAATTAATTACCGCGGCCGTGACATTGGGCGTGCCGCATCCACCGGGTTATCCGCTCTTCACCATGCTCGGTCATCTTTTCAGTTTGTGGCCGTTCGGCCCGATCCCATTCCGCGTCAATTTACTCTCCGTCGTCTGCAACAGCCTAACGATCGGCATCGTTTTCCTGACCGCACTTCGCTTATGCGGCTCGCGCATCGCGGCCGCGCTCGCCGCGTTACTTCTCGCTGTCAATCCGACGTTCTGGGCGTGGTCGCTAGCGAGCGAGGTTTTTCCGCTGAACAATCTGCTCGTTAGTCTGCTGATCTATTTTCTGATCTCATGGCATCAACAACCAGAGCAACAGCGCCTGCTGATCGCCGCATTCTTTTTATCAGGCCTGGCCCTAACGAATCATCAAACCAGCGTGCTCGTAGCACCGGCGTTCAGTTTCGTGCTTTGGCAACGCCGCGCCGCCTTGGTGGGCAAATACAAAATCTTCGCCGCATGCCTGGCCGCGTTCGTCATTGGGCTGTTGCCTTATATATATATACCGTGGGCCGCGGCCCATCATCCGCCCTACAACTGGGGCAACGTCTCTTCGCTGCACGATTTCGCTGCGCTCATCGCCCGCCGAAGTTACGGCAGCGGCAGTCTCGTCGGCACCGCCGGATACAGCGGCGGCTCGTCGCTCGCTCGAATTGTCGCGCTCTGCATTTCATTCGGCCTTATCGCCGGCACGTTGTCGATCTTCGGGGCAATCGAAACTTATTGGCGGCAAAAATGGTATTTCTGGTTCGGCCTCATCGCCTTTGCCGGCGTCGGGCCGTTCTTCATTGCCATTACGAATTTAAATCTCAACACCGCGCCCTCGGCTCTGTTCGTCCTGCAGCGATTCTTCTTGTTACCTCAAGTTGTAATCGCGCCTTTCCTCGCCTTCGGAATTTTAATGATCGCGCGTGTCGCGTCATTGCGTTTGGTTGGGGCCGTCATCGCGCTCGCCGTGTTAATTAACATCGGGACAAATTATCGAAGGATCGATCAGAGTCATAATCACATCGCGCGTTCGTTTGGTGAAGACGTCTTTGCCACCGTCGAGCCGGGCACGATTATTCTCAGCACCGGCGACGGCATTGTTCTCCCGTTGATTTATCTGCAAACCGTTGAGGGAATAGGTCGCGATGTAAGCGTGGTGGCTCTGCCGCTTATGGCCGCCGCGTGGTATGTCGATCAACTGCGAGAGCGCAGTCCGGCGCTCAATGTTCCCTTTGATCACTACGACGGGCAGACTAACAATCTCAAAATGTTGGTTGAGGCAAACAACGGCCGAACCTTTGCCATTGCCGGCGGAATTGGCGAGAGCGATCGCAGCCTGGACGGAAATTATTGGCCGCATCAGCATGGCCTCGTCTCGATTATTGAGTCGAAGGAAAAGAAATTTACGATCGACGAAATGGTGAATGACAATGAGCGATTGTCGAGTCGTTACCGGCCGCCGTCGATTCGCGATGTGCGCGTGCGCAGTTTTGAGCAGGACATTCTTTCAGCCTATGCCTGGCCGGCGTTTCGAATCGGGAACGACTATGAGCGCATCGGCCGCAAAACAGATGCGCGAAATTGGTTTCAACGCGCTCTCAGCATCGATCCGAACCTCGCGCCAGCGCGTGAAGGTTTGGCCCGCACCGAACCTTAGATCGACATCGAGAAGCGCCGGTTGCTCTCGCAAAGCAATCGATGAAACTAATCGATGCCCGGCCCGAAGAAAATTTCGATCATCCTCGCCTTCGCCGCGCTTTACGTAATCTGGGGCTCGACTTATCTCGCAATCTTTTTCGCCATTCAATCGCTTCCGCCGTTCATGATGGCCGGCGTGCGCTTCGTTTCCGCCGGCATCATCATGTACGCATTCGCCCGATTTACCGGCGCGGCGAAACCGGAAAGATCGACATGGACAACTGCGCTCATCGTCGGCGCGTGTCTCCTGCTGTGCGGAAATGGCGGCGTCACCATCTCGGAAAAATGGGTCCCTACCGGATTGGCGGCGCTCCTCGTCGCCACCGTTCCGATTTACATCGCCTTGTTAGGCTGGATGACTGGCAGCGCGCCGCGGCCGCCGCCGATGATTTGGCTGGGATTACTCGGCGGCTTTGTCGGCGTTGGAATTTTGGTCGGCCCCGCATTTACGAGCGCGCCTTCCGGCAATCATCTCGCACTCGGCATGTCGATCTTGCTCGTCGGCTCGCTCATCTGGTCGGCCGGTTCCCTCTACTCGCGCACAGCCAATAATGCGCCGTCGCCCTTTCTCGCGTCCGGCCAGCAAATGATTTGCGGCGGGGGATTGCTCTTCTTGTTAGGCCTGGTCTTGGGCGAACATCGCCATTTCGACCCGCAGCATGTCACCTGGCTTTCGTTAGGCGGATTTATCTATCTCGTTTTGATCGGTGCGCTCGTCGGCTATCCGGCTTACAGTTATCTATTGCGCCATGTCGACCCAGCCAAGGTAGCGACCTATGCTTATGTGAATCCGATCGTGGCGGTGTTGCTCGGCGCGTTGTTCGCGCATGAAAATTTATCTTTGCGCATGCTTCTGGCGGCGGTTCTAATCATTGGCTCGGTCGCGATGGTAATTACCGCTCAACAATTGAAAAAATCAGCGCGGCCGATTGATGTCATGATTCAACCTGATTGCGTGAGATGAAGATCGACAGTCCGCAAGATCGACATGAAACAGTCGACGTCGTCCGGCGCAATTGGCGCGCGGAAGTGGAGACGGCGCAAGTGTATCGCGAGCTGGCTTCGCGCGAAACGGACGAGAAGCGAAAAGGAATCTTAACGCGCATGGCCGAAGCGGAGGAACGTCACGCCGCGCGCTGGGCCAGGAAACTTGTCGATCTTGGCGAACCTTTTCCGACTTTGCCCGACTCGCTCGGGCGACGGTTGAAGCGCTGGATAAATGCTGCGCTCGGCACTGACATCGCCATTCGCCGCATGGAAGCAGCCGAGGAAAAACACGAAGCGGAATTTCGAGATCAACACGAGCGCGCACTCTCCGGCGAGCACGATGTGAAAGATTTTTTGCGCGAGAGCGCGCTCGAAGAAAAAGCGCACGCTCGCGCATTACAGACAATGGTGCCTCAACTCGGTCCGCGCACCGTGCTCGATACAATTTTGAAACGCGAACGCTGGCATGGCCGCGGCGGGAGTTGGGTGGCCGACGCGATCTACGGCGTGAATGACGGCCTCGGCGCGGTCTTCGGAATTGTTTCCGGCGTCGCCGGCGCGACCAACAATCAACAGCATTTCATTTTGATTTCCGGACTCGCCGGAATGATCGCTTCTTCCTTGTCGATGGGTGCCGGTGCGTATCTCGCGGTCAAGAGCGAGGCGGAAGTCTACGAAGCGGAGATCGCGCGCGAAAAAGCGGAAGTCGAAGAAAACCCGGAAGAAGAAATCGAAGAGATGTCGCTCTTCTATCAACTGCAGGGATTCAACGCAGAGGAATCGCAGAAAATGGCGGAGCGTCTCGGTGAGAGTCCGGACCAAATGGTGCAGGCGATGGCGCAACACGAACTGGGATTGTCCGAGCATAATTTTCCGAATCCGTGGAAGTCGTCCGCCTCGGCGGCGATCTCGACCGCCATCGGCGCGTTCATTCCGATCATTCCTTTCTTTTTCATGAGCGGAATCGCCGCGGTCATCTGGGCGTTCGCGATTAGCATCATCGCGCATTTTCTGGTCGGCGCGGTGAAGTCACTCATCACGTTGCGCTCATGGTGGGCATCGGGATTGGAGATGACATTCGTGGGAGTGATCGAAGCGGCCGTGACCTACGGGCTCGGCCTCGCCTTCGGCGCGATCAGCTAAGATCGACATTTTCATCTGCGGGGAGAAATGGAGGTATGGGGATTCGAACCCCAGGCCTCGTCATTGCGAACGACGCGCTCTACCAACTGAGCTATACCCCCGAAACTGCGACGGAAAGTAAAGGGGCAGGGCGGGAGTCAGCAAGTGAAAACCGGCATGCAGATTAACTTAGCTCTCTGGCCGAAGTCTCAGACGCTCGTTAGGGATTGCATTCGTTAATCCCGCCTGCCTAAATCTCTGAAGAAAAGCGCGCCCGCACTCGTCCATTCATGCGGGGTCGCTTCCGATTCCACAAAGCAACAACACCATCATGAAAAACAAATCATTCATCACAACTTCAGTTTATATTATCGCCATTGCGCTCTTCGCGCCGGCCGTCGCATCAGCCGCGACCAAATCGGCATCGCCTTCGCCAACCGCGAAAGCTTCTGCTTCACCCGCTGCTTCGGCATCGCCCGCGGCGGCTAAAGCGCCTCGACCAATTCCATTTCACGGAATGGTTTCAGCGGTCGATCAAAAAGCGAACACGTTCACGATTGCGGGAAAAGAAAATCCCGTGTTTTCAAAATCACTGATAAGACAGTGGTAACCAAAGGCGCCAGCGCGGCCACACTCAAAGACATCGCTGAGAATCAGGAAGTTTCCGGCTCGTATTGGAAGAACGCCGACGGTTCGCTCGAAGCGAAGACAGTGAAAGTAGGACCGATGGGAACTCCGAAAACGGACAAGGCGGCCAAGACTTCAGCGTCGCCGGCAGCGTCACCCGTGGCTTCGCCGAAAAAGCCCTAACTAATCGCAAGATCGACATCGTAACGCGGGGCCGGACTCCGCTCTTCGAGGCATCTTTCGATTACGAACCGAAGCCGGTTGTTGATTCGGGTGACGCAATGGTCACTCGAGTCGACGCCGGCGCGCCATGTCGCCGGAGAAATTCGCGCGCGAGCGCGCGATAGGACAGACTGCCTGTGCCACTCGCATCGTATTCCAAAATTGTTTTACCAAAACTGGGCGCTTCACTCAAACGCACCGTTCTCGGTATGACCGTGTCATAAACGCGCTCGCCGAAATGTTGCCGGACCTCCGCCACGACTTGTCCGCTCAAGTTTGTTCGGCCGTCGAACATCGTCATGATGATGCCGCCGATCTCGACCCCGTCGTTCGCCCCGGAGTTCCGCACTTGCTCGACCACGCGGACGATTTTCACCAAACCTTCCAGCGCAAAATATTCGCATTGGATCGGTGTGAGAATTTCGTCGGCGGCGGCGAGCGCGTTTGTCATCAAGATGCCTAACGACGGCGGGCAATCGAGCAGAACGAAATCGAATGTCTGGTCCGTGCGCAAGATCGACAACGTCGTGCGCAACCGGGTGAGATGGTTTTCCATGCGCGCAATTTCAATTTCGGCGCCGGCCAGATCGAGATCCGCCGGAATGAGAAAAAGATTTGGGAGACGCGTCGGCAGAATTTTTTCGACGACGGAAGCGCCGCCGAGCAGGGCGTCGTAAAGACTTTCCGCTTCCAGTTCCTGCATGCCAAATGCGCTGGTCGCGTTACCCTGCGGGTCAAGATCGACAATGAGAATGCGCTGATGTTTTTCCGCGAGCGCGGCGCCGAGGTTCACCGCCGTCGTCGTTTTGCCAACGCCGCCTTTTTGATTTGCGACCGCGATGATCTTCATGCGCGTGGAATTATTTGCGTTCGTAATTCAAACGTGCGGCGACCATCCGCTTCCTGCCAAAGCAAATCCTCGGGGGCCGGCAGCATCTCGGTCACTTCGAGCTCGCCCGCTTTCGTTAGCCACCGATGAAAAATCTCCAGGAACATGTAGCTCTCAAGATCGACATAAACGGGTTTGGTGTCTTTGTCGCGGCCTTCGGCGCCGCTGCGGCGAAGCGCTTGTTCGGTCGGGCGAATGTAAATATGACGCGGCCAATTTTTCTGCGCACGCAATCGTTCGACTGCGAGGACGAGATCGCGCGAGACGCCGGTGAAGTCCCCGCGGCCGAGTTCCTCTTCGCTCACCGTCCAGGCGCGACGTTGCACGATAACTTTTCCGCAACGCAATCGCGGCGTGTTCGGGCCAAGCGAAAAAAAGAAGGGATGAAAGCCTAACGGAATCAGCCAGGCGCGTGCGAACGATCCGAGGTGCTGGTGATTGTCGATCTTGCGTAAACAAACGTCGCCGCTCGTTGGATCGACATAAACTTCGGTGTCGGCAGGACGAACGGTTGGCCAATCCGGATGGCCTCGCTGCGGCGCGACAAAATTGTAGCGCAACCCGGGAATGTCGAACAAATGCACGGTGGTGGTGGCGGTGAAATCGGCCGCGAAAAATCCAAAGTGGAAACCGGGCCTGCCGAAAACGGTTTGGCTTAACGCATCGGAAAGCGCAGCTTTGTCCGGGCACGACCAGTAAAACCCGTGATGCAACATGGCCACGGGCGGATGAAGTTCGGCGAGAATCCATTGGTAATCGCCGCGTGCCACGGCCTCGATTGATTTGGCAGCGAGCTGAATATCTGCGGATGGATAGGTGTATTCGTCGAATTTCTCGTAAGCAAAATTCTGCCTAACAAACCGGCAGTCATCCGCCGTCAATTCGTACTCGGACTTGTCGGAGTGCGAATTCAGCCGCTGGCGGAATGCCGCTTTCACTTCCTGAAAAGCGATGGTAGCGAGCGCGACCAAGCCTGGACCAGTGAGCGAGAGGTTCGCTGTTTCACAGGCGTGCAGAAATGCGGGCAGCGGCGCCGTGCCGTCCTGGATCGACATCTTCTCGAGGACACCGCGCAGGCCGGCAGCGACGCGACCGGCGACAAATGCATAGGAATCCCGCCAGAGATCAATCCAAGGTTCGCCGTCGACTGTGACTTCGTCGACAAAGTTCGGCGCGATGCGAAAATCAGATTGGCGAAAACATTCTTCGCCGATCGGATTGATGGCGGAGTAAAGGAAGCGATCGGACGCGACGCGTTCGGAGCCTAACTGCTGCAAGCGGTGACGCGCGTTGTCCATGACCTCGGCGCGTAGTGCCGGATCGCTCGATTGAATGAATTTCCCCGGCAAGGCGGCGATGGGCTCGAGGCGTTCCAGCCAATCCGCGCGGACAGGATTATCACGCCAGTTTTTTATTTCCGAGATGAGAGTGGCGAAGGCATAGGGATCGAGCGCGGGAACTTCTGCCTCCCAAAGAATAATTTCTTGCTGCGCAAGATCGACAAGAAGGTCGTCCGCCGCGCCTAACGAATGGGTCGGCGTGCCTCCATCGCATCTCGCCAAAACGGCGAGCTGCTCCGAGGCGAGGGGTTTCCTATCACCGGTGTCGGTGAAAACGAAATCGGCCCCTTCAATCCGGCCATTCGGGTTCAGTCGCGGTCGAAGCTCCGGTCGCACTGCTGGATCGGCGTTCATGGCGGCGGCGATTCCGTGCGCGGTCCATCGTTCCAGAAACGATTCGCGTTTCGCGACGCCCGGTCGAGGCGCGAACTCAATGGAAGGAACGTCAGCGACCGTGCCCCAACTGCATGGACCAAATTCACTCAGCGAATCATTCTTCGCCGCCACACGTTGCAGATATAAAAGAAGAGAACGTTCGCGCGCGCGCTGATCCTTTTTTCTCGGCGGAAGTGGGCCGCTTTCGGAAGAAGTTTTGGCGAGGAACCCAATCAAGCGCTCGCGAGGACCTTCCGCGCCAAAAATAAGATAGGGCGGCAAAAATTCTTGCGCGGATTTCCAAAGCGCGGTGCGAGCATCACCCAGCTCACGGTTTAAGGTGTCTTCAAAGTCCGAGTCAGCGTCGCTTGGTTCTTGCCTAACGAGAAGTTTTCGAGCGGCGATGAATGTCTCTCGCGTGGCCAGAGCCTCGACGGCTTCGAACGGCACACCGGCCATTCGGATTAAAAAGACCGGCCCGACCTGATAAGCGGATGACACGCTCTCAGCAAAACGAAAGCGCCACGAACTGACAAGTTAAACAGCGCCGTGCGGGAGCGGGCGAGCGCTAATTATTATTGATTAAGGGCAAGCGAATCAAAAATTTTGTGCCGACGTTCGGTGTGCTGTCGACTTTGATCGAGCCGTTGTGGTCTTCGATCACTTTTTTCGTGATGTAGAGGCCGAGGCCGGTTCCGCTCTTGCCTTGCTTGGTTGTGAAATAAGGATCGAAGATTTTGCTCATCTGCGCGGGAGTCATGCCGCCGCCATTGTCCTGCACCATTAGATCGACATAGAAGTCTTTCTCTGTGCAGGTGGCGCTAACGGCCCCCTTTTTTTCAGTACATGCTTGAATAGCGTTGATGATGACGTTTTGCACAGCGCGATTGATCTGAATGGCGTCTCCCAAAAGATTACAGGGATCGGTGCAGATATCCGTTTTCAATTCAACACCGTTTTGCGCGGCCATGGCGCCGACGCCTTTGATGACATCGCGTAAAGTGGCGGAAACAGAAATGGGTTTGCGGGTGGTGGCTTCAACGCTGCCGTAGCTTTGCCACATGGTGAGGAGCTCACGGCAAGTCCGCACATTTTGTTCAATGATGTTTAGCTCAGTGATGGAAGCGGCGTTTTCCACGGCGCCGCCGTTTTCGGAGCGCTCCAGTTTTTTCGCGAGCAACTGGACGTAGCCCCAAACGATCGTGAGCGGATTGCCGAGATCGTGAACGAATTCGGCGGACGCCTGCCCTAACGACGCCAGCCGCTCTTTTTGGGCGAGCTCTTTGAGTAAGCGATTATTTAGCTCTTTGATCTCGGAGGCGGTGTTTTCGCTGGCGCGTTGGACGCGGGTGCGTTTGACGTTGCGTCCGATGATTTCGCGCATTTCAGAAGCATCGAAAGGTTTGCTGATGTAATCATTGGCGCCAAGTCGAAGTGCTTCCTTGGCTGTTTCCAGTGCGCCGAAACCGGTAAGCATGATGACGGAAAGGTGCGGATCGATTTCGCGGATTTTGCGCAGACCTTCGATGCCGGTCATGCCGGGCATGCGAATATCCATGACGATGGTGTCGGGACGCTTTTCTTTAAGTAGCTTCAGGCCGGCATCGACACAGTCCGCGGTGTGGACTTGGTAGTCGGTTTTCAAAAGCATCCGCAAGCTTTCGCGCGGACCCATTTCGTCATCGATGACGAGAATCTGCGGTTGATCGGCAGCGACGGTCATGTGGGTTGATGGCGGAGAGAAGCTAACTGCGTGCCGCATAACGAGCGAAATGAAACTGGCAAGCGGGCCATGTGAACGGGCGCAAGGTGAAACGGATTCAGTTGGCGCGCAAGATGCAACCGTGAATAAGTTTCGATGTCGATCTAACGAGATCACCGAAAAAAAGCCGCAAAAATATAATGACTCTATTTTGTGTAGCGCTTAGAATGCGGCGTGATCGACCAGTGGTTGCAACCTCGATTAAGTATTCTCGTTATTCTCAACTTCTAGAACGGGCTGCGCACAAATTTGAGCGTGTGCATTCGACAAACGGATTGTCGCTGCGACCAAAGGAGACGCGATGATCAAACGCAATCGTGTCGTCATTACCGGCATCGGTGTGGTCGCGCCTAACGGAATCGGGTTGGACGCTTTTTGGGAATCGTTGCTCGCCGGTCGGAGTGGGATCGGTCCGATCACTTTGTTCGATGCCTCCGGGTTCAAGAGTCGCATCGCGGGCGAAGTAAAAAATTTCGACCCGTTAGACTATATCGAACCGGAATTGAAGCCGAGACGGATGGCTCGGCATACTCAACTTGCGTACGCCGCGACGATGATGGCGATACGAGACGCCGGTTTGGATCCGGACCGGCTGGAATTGCCCAGCCCGACCCCGGTGGTAATCGGGGTCAGCACGAGTGCCATTGACGTTATCGAGAGCGTTTATCGGGCGCTTGAAAGCAATGGTCCCAATCGGGCGCCTACGACTTCGTCCGCCGCTTCGATTCCGCAGGCCGCAGCGAATACGATCGCAGATAGAATCGGCGCGTTCGCGAATGCGGCGACGGTTTCTTCGGCTTGCCCGTCGGGCTTGGATGCGCTGGCCGACGCTGCCGCGCAGATTCGAAATGGAGAAGCTGACATCGCGATCGCCGGTGGAGCGGATGCCCCGATCACTCCCTTGACCATGTCGAGTTTCATTGCCGGGGGCTTGAGCTCATATCGAAATGATGATCCCGAAAGGGCCAGTCGCCCGTTCGATCTCGACCGCGACTCGGGCGTGATCTCGGAAGGGGCGGGCGTTTTCGTGTTGGAGAATTTAGAGCGCGCCCAAGCGCGCGGTGTTCGCGCCTATCTCGAAATCACGGGTTATGGCAAACAACGCGATGTCGACCGTACACGGCCGGGGTCGGGTTTGGAGGATTCCATGAAGATGGCTCTGGCGAATGCCAGCCAGACGGCCACGGAAGTGGATTACATTTCGGCGTATGGTCCCGGACATCCGCTTCTTGATGCAGTGGAAGTCGACGTCATCAAGAAAGTTTTCCGCGAGCACGCCTACGCCATTCCGGTGAGTTCCATAAAAGGGGTGACGGGAAATGCGCTCGCTGCCGGTGGTCCTTTCCAGGTGGCGGCATGCGCTTTGAGTATTCGGGATCAAATGATTCCGCCAACGGCTAATTATGAATTGGAAGATCCGCATTGCGATCTGGATTTCGTGCCGAATCGCGCGCGCAGGGCGAAAATCGAGTGTGCCCTTGTGAACGTGCGCGGGATTGGCGGGAGCGCGAGCACGATGATTCTGACGCAAACAAACGGAAGCTGATGAACGGCGCAACGTTTCCGCTTTTCGCGGCCATTTTTATTCAGCTTGGTCTGGGGCTGGCGGTTTTTTTACCCAATTCGAAGCGGCTTTCTAATCAATGTTTTCTTTTGTTATGTCTGGCCATCGCGACATGGATTACGTGCCTCTCCTTTATTTTCGGAACTACAAGTCCACGCGTGGCGGAGTTCTGGATACGCCAGGTTTCGGTGGCCGGCGCGGCCATTCTAACGTCGTTTAATTTTTTACGCCTTTCCATTCGCGAAAGAAGGGAGGGTTGGCGGGGAATTCTAAAGAAGTCTGGCATTTGGCTACTTATTACCGCCGGCGTAATCATTCTCTGCCAAACAAAATTATTCCTGCAAGGTGCGCACGTTCCCGATGCGGTCGGGACGGACGCGCCTACGCCGACTTACGGCTCGGGAGTTTATGCCTACGCGGTTTATTTTGTGGCAGCGATTGTCGTGATTCTGGTCGCGACGTTGCGGGATCTACGGAAGTCCACCGGCGGCGAGTATGCCGAACTTGCCTTTGTCCTGATCGCCGCGGTCGCGGCGATGGTCGTGCCGCTCCTGCTTACGTTCATCTTGGATTTTTTCATGGAGCAATCGCGCTGGATGTGGCTCGCCCCTTTCCGAGCTTTCCTTTTTACGGCAGTGATCGCCTACGGAATCGCGACGCGAAGGATTATGGAGGTCGGCGTCTTTCTTCGCCGCGCGATGTCATATGCTTTGCTCGCCGCCTACCTTCTCGCGCTTTACGCGGTGGTGTGGTGGCTCGTCAAAACAGCTTTGCATAGTGCCGACGCTCATCGCTCACACGAAATCGCGCATGTTGTCGCTGCGATCGTGATTGCTTTTGCCATGGCCCCAGCGCGCGGGATTTCACAGCGCCTGGCCGAACGCCTCTTCATCAGCGCGCATCGCCTCGATTTTCGCGCGACCATGAACGAAGCGGCCGCGATTCTCAAATCCGTTACCACCTTGAACGATTTGTTCGAGCGCTTTGCCCAAACGATTGCGCGCGCAGTCAGCACGGAACGCGTCGTGATCCTACTGCAGCAAAAGGAAGTGTACGGCCAGCAATATCCGCCGCCGACGCGCGAGAGCCGGATTGATCTTCCGAAAAACCATGCGCTCCTGAATTATCTCCAGAGCTCGGATGGGCCAATCGTCCTCGACGAATTATATCGGATTCGATCAACGCCGGAAGTTCACCGCGTCATTGGGCAAATGCGGCATCTTAATCTTGCCGTCATCATCGGCATCTACGCGCGCGATCAACTTGAAGGCGTGATGTTGTTAGGCCCGCGTCTTTCCGGGCGCATTTACGGCAGCGCAGCGCAGGAAGCGCTCGTCGTTCTGTGTGGACAACTCGCGGTCGCGATTGAAAACGCGGAGTTGTTCACCGAAGTGCAGAACGCCAAAATTTATAACGAGACGCTACTGGAAAATCTAACGACCGGCGTCATTGCCGCGGGAACACACGGGCGCGTGACCGTTTTTAATAATGAGGCTGGGCAAATCACGCAGTTGGATGCGCGCAATGTTCTTGACCATTCCGTTGACGAACTTCCGGAACCGCTACGCGACGCTCTCCGCGTCACCCTGCATACCGGCGAACGTCAGGAGGACAGCGAGCTCATTCTGCGGTTTGGCGACCGCGGTGTGGTCGTTAGGGCGAGCACGTCCATCTTTCACGGGCAAGATCGACAACCACTCGGCGCGCTCATGGTCATCACCGACATCACGGCCTTGAAACGGCTCGAGTTGCAGATTCGTCGCAGCGACCGCCTTGCCAGTCTGGGAACGCTTTCCGCCGGCATGGCGCACGAAATCAAAAATCCACTCGTCTCGATAAAAACATTCGCGCAATTGCTGCCGGAGCGATATCAGGATTCGGATTTTCGCGATACCTTCTCGAACCTGATCGGGCACGAGATCGACCGTATCGATTCTCTCGTAAATCAGTTATTGCGCTTCGCTCGCCCCGCCAAACCAGAATTGCAGCCGATGCACGTCCACGAGATTTTGGAAAAATCGCTCCTGCTCGTTGGCCATCGATTGTATCAAAAAGACATCAAATTAACTCGTTCCTGGGCCGCGGAAGTCGATACCATTAAGGCCGATTCCGACCAACTCGAACAGGTGTTTCTTAACTTCTTTATCAACGCCATGGATGCGATGAAAAATGGCGGGTCTTTAATTGTGAGCACTGAAATCGGCGCCGACGCCGGGTTGGTTTCCGCGCTCTCGCATACCAATGGCGGCACGCAGGAGGTTTTGCGCGTCACCATTCGCGATAGCGGTGAGGGCATTCGCAGCGAAGATATTCCGCACGTCTTCGATCCCTTTTTTACCACCAAAGACTACGGCACCGGACTCGGGCTTTCGGTTGTGCACGCCATCGTGCAAGAGCATGGCGGCCAGATTGAAGTAGAAAGTGAAGTGCACAAAGGCACCGCATTTCATATCTTGTTCCCCCTCGTTCATTTCGATAGTGAGGTGGCCGCAGCATGATGATTCCCGCCGACTGCGTCTTATATACGCAAGATTCCGATCTGGCACGGCGCTTGAAAGCATTTCTGCGCACGCTGACGCCGATGCGGCATGTGGCCGATCCGGATCGCCTCGACGCCGTGCTGCAACAGACAGGTCCCGCGTTGCTCCTTGTCGATCTTCGCGCGCGCGAAAGTCGCGAATTACTCGAGCAAGTGCAATCGGAATGCCCCGAGGTCTTGATCGTCGCGCTGGGCACTTTGCGGTCCGACCCAATGCGCGATGCAGAGCAAGCTGGTATTTATGCGACCGAAGATCTTCAACTCGATCGCCGACGTATCCAGGCGCTCGTTAGGCGCGCTTTTGATTTTTTGAAAATCGCGCAGGAAAATCGCGATCTCCGCGAGGAATCTTCCCTCGCGCCCCGGCGCGAAGTGGGACGTCGCGCCGAACCGGTGCAAGATCGACATGCTGCGCCCGCGCTTTCGTTGCTTCGCTTTCCGAGAATGTTTCGCCGGTTCGAGAGCATCGATGCCCTTTTGGCCAGTGTGGTCGAAAGTGTGGCCGACGCATCCGGCGTGACCCGCATCGGATTGTTTTCCAAAAATCGACCAGACACCCCTTATCGTCTTCGCGCCGGTTTGCGTTGCCTGCCTGAAACTCAGAACATGGAATTCGGGGACCGCGACGCACTCGTGCGCTGGTTCGAGCGGCATGCGCATTTGATCAGCCGTTTTAATGTCGCGGAAAGCGCCGACAAAACTCAGCGCAATGTTTTGCGACGAGCGCTCGACATGTTCGGCGCGGAAGTGATCGTGCCGCTCTACGCGCGCGGCGGCATCATCGGCTGGATTTTCTTTGGTCACCGCGTCACTGGCCAGGCTTTCGAATATTATGACTTGGAACGAGTGATGGCGCTGGCCGAACACGTCTCAACCGTCCTG
Organism: Chthoniobacterales bacterium; assembly: GCA_038229295.1. Taxonomy (GTDB): domain Bacteria; phylum Verrucomicrobiota; class Verrucomicrobiia; order Chthoniobacterales; family UBA10450; genus JAJPGZ01. The sequence continues at coordinate 15,683 of JBBROO010000052.1, forward strand.
GAGAATGCGCTTTTGCACGAGGAAACGACGCTGCAGAAAACTCTGGCGGAGACGCTGCTCAAGTCCATCCCGCCCGGAATCGTCGCCACCGATGAAGATGCGATCATTCGCTGGTTTAATCCGACCGCGGAGCAAATTCTCGGGATTCCCAGCGCGAAAGCTCTTAATAAAACCGTCGAAGCTGCTGGTTCCGTGTTGGCCACGTTCCTGCGCGACACTCTCGATACGGACGCGAATTTGCCGGCGCGTCACTGGGTTGATAAAAATACCGGCCGTTCTCTTTCGATCGAGACACGGCGCCTGTTAGATCGACAATCGCCTCTCGGCGCTGTCGCCGTCATTCACGACCTGACCGCGGAGAAATCGCTCCAGCAAAAACAAGACGTGGTCGATCGTGCCGTATTCTGGGCCGACCTCGCCGCGAGCATGTCGCACGAGATTCGCAACCCGCTCGTCGCGATCAAAACCTTTGCCCAATTACTTCCGGAGCGATTCGACGACGCCGATTTCCGAAAGGAATTCAATCAGATCGTCGTCCAGGAAATCGACCGGCTCGACCGAATCATCACTCAGATCAATGACTTCGCTCATCCGGCCGAGCTGTCTTTCAAACCGCTCGATCTTCGCGCGCCCGTGGAGAAAGCGGTAAAGATCGCGCGTTCTCGGTTCGGCATGAACGGCGGCGCCGAATTGGAAACATCTTTGCCTAACGACCTGCCGTCGGTGATGGGCGATGAAACCGCTTTGGCCGAAGCGTTTGCTCATCTGCTCGCGAACGCAGCCGAAGCAGTCTCGCATCAAGACAAACCACGGATCACGCTCAGTGCCAAACGGGTTAGCGACAAGAAACAGGTCGCCGGTGTCATCGTGACCGTGCGCGACAACGGCAAAGGAATCGCGCCGGAATTGAAGGACAAAATTTTCTCGCCGTTCTCAACCACCAAAGCGCGCGGCATGGGACTCGGACTTCCGATTGTGAAACGGACGGTGTTCGATCACAAAGGCCGGGTCGATATCGATTCCAGTTCGAAAGGCACGCAGGTGACGGTGACGCTCCCGGCGAACTCGAACGGCAACTGACCAAGGTCCGGCGAAGAGGCGGCGCGCAAAAAATTTAAAACTTTTGCGCGCAGCCGTCCATGAGAGTCCCGAGTTCCGAATAGATTTCAAACTTAGCAAACATCCTTTTGCCGTAGGCTTGGGTTGCGGTGCCTCCGCGATGCGGATTTAAACCGGAGGTAACCATGAAAATAAGAAATCTATATTGCGCGGGCGTTATCTGCGCTCTCGTCTTAACAACATTTCCAGCAAACGCCCAGGACGTGCCTGGCCCATTCGCGACACCCACGCCACCTTCGCTAACTCCTCCCTATGCAATTGTCACGTACCCTGCTGCGGACGCTACTGCACAGGCAGTCTCGGTCGTTAGCCCGTGCACGGACGGAATCTTCGCACTTGTCGGCTTGCAGCCAGACCAGGTTGTCCAAGTCGTTGTGCAATATCCAACCGCCGAGGCGCTGCAACTGGTCAATCTCGAGGCGTTGGATGGAGGAATCATCTTGCCGCCGAGAGTTGAAGGAACAGCACCCCCGGCTGCCCGGGATAAGCCCGACACCGCCTGTTGAACCGCCTGTTATCACACCAAACACATCACCGGGAGTCTCGCTGTCTCTGATTATCAGTGCAAAAGGCACATTAAGCTTCTCATTTAAAGCAACTCACGACCCCGGGAAAAATCAGGTTAGCCTTCGTCACGGATCGGAAGAGCGCGGATTGCAGTTCTGGGTGTTCGACGTTCAGGACCCACAGACTAATCCGTCCGCGATCACACCATCAACACCAGAGCCAAGCGCAGCGGAGTAAAGCCATGAAAACCTTCTCTCGGAGCAATATTACTTTTGTCATTGCGGTCGGTCTGTTCGTTCGCGCGGCCTCTGGCCAGGTAGGAAATGACAACCCAACCGGCACCTCAGGTCAATACAATGGAAATGTCACAACGGGTTGCTCTTATGACCCATATGATGGGAACGCCACGAGGTCCCTCACTGATCTTGTCGTAGCCGGTGGAGTGGGTGCGTATCCTCTCGCCTTCACGCGGACGATGAACAGTCGTTATACCGCAGGGGTTCCTACACCATTTGGAAGAGCTGGCAACTGGAATCATTCGTTCGGATGGAGTATTGACCCGGCCGCAGTTTCGAGCGGAAGACCCGCCAGCTACACGGTGAATTATCCCGATGGCCGTAGGGTGATGTTCAGAAATCACAACACCGGCGATTCAAAATTCAGAGGCCCTCCGGGAGTCCGGGATCGGTTCAAGCAGCTTTCGAGCACAAACCAATCTGACTGTTATCTGTTTCTCCCGGATGGCGGGACTGTTCGCTTTGCCGCGACCGTCTCGTCAACACCGTCGCGACATTACACGTTTTCACTTGTGGAAATTAGTGACGCCTACAGCCAGAAAACCGCGATCACATATCCGGCTGACGGAAGTATGACAGTTACTGAACCAGCGGGTCGGACGCTTAAGATTTTTTACAAGGCCGGGCCTGCCGGAGATACCGTAGTAGATTACGTAATTGGCAGCGACAATCGTCGGGTGGATTACGGGTACTCTATCTATGCTACCCCAAACGCCACAAAGTATTCCACACTCACAAGCGTCTCTTATTTTTCGACCCAGCCGGCAGATTATCCGGCACCAAACAGCCGAGCGACAGCAACGTATACGTATCAAAGCGATAACATCGATCTGGCCTGACCCCCGAAAAGTGGACATGACATAAATGTAGTTCTGCCCCTAAAAGAGGAGCAGAACAAAATGAAAAAGAGTCGATTCAGCGAAGAACAGATCATTGGGATTTTAAGAGAAGCGCGAGGCGAGACGACGGTGG
>JBBROO010000053.1:0-18248 GCA_038229295.1 Chthoniobacterales bacterium
GGTGGGCGTCCACGAATGGATTGGACGGGTGGAAGCGGTGATTCTATTCGCATTATCACTTTCGTTTTTCTTTTTGCTCGTCCGCGAAATCTTCGGCGGGACCGCGGCCGTGTGGGCAATTTTGTTTTACAGCTTCGCGCCGCTGAATGTGATGGCGAGCCGCTGCTTCATGCCCGATGTGCCGTCGCTCAGTCTCTCGATTGTCGGCCTCTATTTGTTCCTGCGCTGGGTCGCGAATGAAAGATCGACATCGCTATTTGCCAGCGCCGCGTGCATTTCCTTGTCGATCTTGATCAAAGCGCCAGCGGCCATCATCGGAGTGCCGCTGGCCGCGCTCGCGATCGAACGCTTCCGATTTTCTGCGCTGCGCCGGATAGAACTTTGGATTTTTGCGATCATTGCACTCGCGCCATCGGCCCTTTGGTATTGGCATGCGCACAACGTCGCCAAGGAATTTTATCCGCATCATTTCTTTGGCGCCGGCGGATTTGAGATCATGAGTGCGAGTTGGTATGGAAAAATTGCGCGACAACTCGCCACGTCAACACTCACTCCGGTGGTGTTCGCATTCGCGGTCGTCGGAATATTCCTGGCAAGATCGACAACGAAGGCGCGGGTCCTTTACTCATGGCTCGGCGCGATGGTCCTTTTCATCGTGGCGGCCGGTTACGGCAATCGCCATCAATGGTATCAACTTCCGCTCGGGCCGATCGCCGCCGCCTTCGCCGGCGCGACTTGCCATCGATGGTCGATGCGCCGGACGACCCCGGGAATTGTTGCGATCGGAACGATAATTTTGTTCGGCGTTTTCAGTTACAGCTACGGCCAACAATTTTTCCGAGCATCGGCGGCAGACTTGCGAGCTCTCGGATTGGAGTTGAAAGAAACCACTTCGAAACAATCGCTGATCATCGCGGCTGATTACGGCGATCCGACCGCGCTTTATTATGCGGAACGCAAAGGCTGGCACTTTCTCGAGAAGGACGGGATCTACAATGGTCATCCCACCAGCAGCGCGGATGCGATCGACGACCTTGAACAATTACGAAAGCGCGGCGCGACGCACATCGTTTTTTATTCGGCGACGCTTTGGTGGCTGGATTACTACAAGGAATTCGCGGAACATCTTGCCAGCACGGCGACGCTCCGGCAGGCGACGCCGCAATTCAAAATTTACGAACTAAATGAGCGCGCAAACTGATTTGGTAATTCGCCGAGCGGGAGTTGTCGATGTACCGATCATTCTGCAATTGATCCGCGACCTCGCGACTTACGAGCGCGCGCCTAACGATGTCACGGCAACCGAAAAACAACTGGTTGATGTTTTGTTCGGTGATAAACCGAGCGCGGAGGTGCGGCTGGCATTTGCAGGAGATGCGCCGGTCGGGTTCGCGGTTTTCTTTCACAACTTTTCGACGTGGCTCGGACGTCCCGGTTTGTATCTGGAGGATTTGTTTGTGAAGCCGGAGATGCGCGGCAGAGGATACGGCCGGGCGTTGCTTGTCGATCTTGCAAAAATCGCGCGCGAACGCGGATGCGGGCGAATGGAGTGGGCGGTGCTCGATTGGAACGACCCGGCGATCCAATTTTATCGCAAGCTGGGCGCGAAACCGATGGATGAATGGACGGTGTTTCGCCTAACAACGGACGGCATCGCAAAGTTGGCGGAATCTTAGCGTAGTCGCTGCGCATGGATCGACCGCACGCGAAAATCGAGGATTACGGATTCTTAAGCGACACGCAGACGGGCGCGCTCGTTAGTCGCGAGGGTTGCGTTGATTGGCTTTGTTTGCCGCGCTTCGATTCGCCGGCGTGTTTCGCTTCACTCATCGGACAAAAAGAAAACGGCCGGTGGTTATTTTCCCCGGAAGACAAGATCGACAAGTTGAAGCGGCGTTATCGCGGCGACACGCTGATTCTCGAAACGGAAATCGAAACCGCCAGTGGCGCGGTGCGCTTGATCGATTTCATGCCGCCGCGCGGAACGAACCCGGACATCATTCGCATTGTGGAAGGGGTGCGCGGTGAAGTGAAAATGCGGATGGAGCTGATTATTCGTTACGAATATGGCTCGGTCATTCCGTGGGTGCGAAAAGCGCACGACGGATTGGAAGCGATCGCGGGACCGGATGGATTGATTTTGCGGACGCCAATTGAAACGCGGGGCGAAGACCTGACGACGGTGGCGGAGTTTATAGTGAAAGAAGGCGAGCGAACTCCATTCGTTCTGACCTGGTTTGAGTCGCACAAAGAACCGCCGCGACCGGTGAATGCCGAACATGCGCTGCGCGACACAGAAGAATTTTGGAACGATTGGGCGGGGAAATGTCCGTATTCCGGTCCGTGGAAGGAAGCGGTCGTGCGTTCGTTGCTGACGTTGAAGGGTCTGACTTACGCGCCGACGGGCGGGCTTGTGGCCGCGGCTACGACTTCGTTACCAGAAGAAATCGGCGGCGTGCGGAATTGGGATTATCGCTATTGTTGGTTGCGCGATGCGACGTTCACTTTGATCACGCTCCTGCGCGTCGGTTATCGCGACGAAGCGAAATCGTGGCGCGAGTGGTTGCTGCGTGCGATCGCCGGCAGCGCTGCGCAAATGCAAATCATGTACAGTGTGCGCGGCGAGCGGCGATTGGATGAACAGGAGATTCCATGGCTGAGCGGATACGAAAACTCGAAGCCGGTGCGAATCGGCAACGCGGCCTCGAATCAATTTCAACTCGATGTGTTTGGCGAAGTTCTCTTCGCCATGCACGAATCGCATGTGGCCGGTTTGGAAACGAGCGAGGCTGATTGGCGTTTACAGGTGGAGCTGATGCGCTTTCTCGAATCGAATTGGGACAAGCCGGACGAAGGAATCTGGGAAGTCCGCGGCGGTCGCAAACAATTCACGCATTCCAAAATGATGGCGTGGGTAGCGTTCGATCGGGCGGTCAAGTTGGCGGAAGATTGTGACTGCGCGGCGGGCGAGCATGTCGCGCGTTGGAAGAAAATTCGCGATCAGATTCATCGCGAAGTTTGCGAGCGCGGTTACAAGATCGACAAGAAGGCTTTCACGCAGTTCTACGGATCGGACGCGCTCGATGCGAGTTTGCTCATGATGCCGCGGGTCGGATTTCTGCCGGCGAACGATCCACGCGTGCGCGGAACGATCGAAGCGATCGAGCGCGAGCTGTTACAAGATGGATTGGTGCTTCGTTATCGCACGGAAAACGGAGTCGATGGGCTGCCCGGCGGCGAGGGGACATTTCTGCCGTGTTCATTTTGGCTGGCGAATGGACTTCACGCGATTGGCCGCACCGAAGAAGCGAAGGAAATGTTCGAACGACTTCTCACATTGCGAAACGATCTTGGGCTTCTTTCGGAAGAATACGATCCAGTCGCGAAACGTCAGTTAGGCAATTTTCCGCAAGCGTTCACACATCTCGCGCTCGTGAACACGGCGCGATTATTAGGCGACGATAAGCAGCCGCAAGATTAGAATGGCTCTTGCTCAATTAGAAAACACTTCGAGATTCTGACTTCGGTGAGTGTTCCCCTCTCAGTCGTTTTAGCCGTCAGCTTGCTTTTAGGCGGCAGCGTTTCCGCGCAGCGACCAGCGGCACCTGCGCCCGGTCAATCGAAAACCGGCGTAACGCTCGGCCGGCCAGTCACCGGAGAGCGCGGCGTGCAGAAAACGACGGCGGAGATCATGGCCGATCCGGCGGCAAGTAAGCCGCGCCAGAACCAATACCTGAAACGCGAGCTTGAAATTCCCGGCCGAAGAAATCGGCCACAGGATCCGAATGCACCCGCGGCTTCGCAATGGCCGTTGTCGAACAAATTCGCGGCCCAAAAAGCCCTAACGACTCCGTCCGCGCCGCAGGTTGTCAGCACCACATTTACCGGAGCTACCCTCGCCGACTCGAGCTCGTTTCCTCCCGACACCATGGGCGCAGTCGGTCCCACGCAGTTCATCGTTTTCGTTAATGGCCGCCTCCGCACGTTTAACAAGGGGACCGGAGCACACGATGGGGTTTTGAACGCCGACCCTGACCAGTTCTTTAGTTCCGTCCTCACTCCGGAAACATTTCCGCGAATTAATTACACGACCGATCCACAAATTCGTTACGACCGTTTGTCCGGGCGCTGGATATTGGTCATCATCGATGTCCCGAGCTCGTCGAGATCGAAAGCGGGCGATCTTCCAAATCGTATCCTGATCGCCGTCTCGGATGCGGCCAGTGCCGGAATTATCAGCGGCAGCACGATGTGGACATTTTATTTCGTGCAACAAAATACGTTAGGTGGTGGTAACACCTCCGAGTTTCTCGATTATCCATCACTCGGCGTCGACAACAACGCGCTCTACATTGGCGCAAACATGTTTAATGCATCGTCAGGAAGTTTTACGACGACATCGGCCTTCGTGGTTCGCAAGAGTTCCATCTTGAATGGCGGCCCGATCGTCGCCACCGCCTTTCGTAATCTTCTCACCAGTGACGGCCCGGCGAGTCCCCGTGGCGTCGACAACTACGATCCGTTGGCTAACGAGGGGTATATTATTGGCGCGAGTAATGGCGCCTTTGGCCGGTTGATTTTGCGGCGAATCACCAATCCGGGCGGAACTCCATCGATCTCTCCCGACATTGCCATCACGGTTAATTCCACTTCGTCACCCATCGATGTTAATCATCTCGGGAACACCGCCGGCACTGCCGGCCAGCTCGATGCTCTCGACGATCGCCTCTTCGCCGCGCACATCCGAAATGGCCGACTCTGGACAGCGCACAACATTGCGGTGACCGCCACCGGTGTGGCCTCGAGTGGAGACCCGCAACGGCGCGATGCGGTGCGCTGGTACGAGCTGAATGTGCCGGTCGGATCTGGCACTCCGGTCGTTGTCCAATCCGGGACTGTTTTTGATTCCGCCTCGACGGTGGCGGCCGCGCGGCAATATTGGATTCCGTCCGTGGTGGTCTCGGGACAGGGGCACACCGCGCTCGGTTTCAGCACGGCGGGATCTCCGTACCGGATCGACGCCGCGACCAACGGCCGCCTTGCCACCGATACGTTTGGCTCGTTAGGCACCCCGACGCTCTATTCTTCTTCGAGCACCGCTTACAATCCGCCATCGGATCCCGGCCCGACGCGCCGCTGGGGCGATTACTCCTTCACCAGTCTCGACCCTAACGACGACATGACCATGTGGACCATCCAGCAATTTTGCGACGCGACGAATTCTTTCGGCGTTCGAGTGGCCAAACTTGTGGCTCCGCCGCCGGCGACTCCGGCCTCCGCTAACTCCAGTGTTGCCGTCGGCCAGTCGTCCGTCTCCGTCACCATCACCGGTACATCGACATCGGGTTCAGGATTTTTTGATCCCGGTGTTGGCTTTCCGAATCACATCAACGCCAGCGTCTCCGGCGGCGTGGTCGTTAACTCCGTCACTTACATTGATCCCACTCACGTCACCTTAAATCTGAACACGACCGGTGCATCCACCGGCGCCAGCAACGTCACCATCATCAATCCCGATGGACAATTCCGCACCGGCGTCGGCGTGTTGAACATCACGACACCGTTTTTGCTTTCCGGTATTGTCTCGCGCAAAAATCACATCGGCATCGGAGCGTTCGACATCAATTTGCCGACGAGCGGAGCGATTGGCATTGAAAACCGCAGCGACGGCACTGGCCAATACACCATCGTGTTTACGTTTAATCATCCGGTCAACGGCGGCGACGCCGCGATTATCTCCGGCAGCGCAAACATCGACATGGTGACCTACAGCGGCAACGACATCATCGTGAACCTCAGCGGCGTCGCGAACCAGCAGGTCCTCGGGCTGACCGTCAGCAACATCACCGATACGAGCAGCAACATTCTAAATTCAATCAGCGTGAATGTTGGGTTCCTTGCCGGAGACACTACCGGCGACGGATTCGTTAATTCGGGCGACATCGCCCAGACAAAATCCGAATCCGGAAATGTGGTGACCATCTCGAATTTCCGTGAAGATGTGAATCTCGATGGATCCCTAAACAGCGGCGACATCGCATTCGTCAAATCGACCTCGGGCACAGCACTTCCGTGATTTTCATCGGAAGATCGACATCTACGTCGCCCGCGTCTCGGTCGAGGAAACCAACCGGCGCACCAAATCTTCGATTGTGACAATACCGCGAACTCGTTGTTGTTCATCCACCACCGCGGCCAATCCCTGCCGCGCTGCCCGCAATCGCTGCACGATCCGGTAAGCCGGCTCCTCTTCCGTCGAGATCACGATGCGGCGTATGAAATGGCTAAGCGCGCCCGCGCCGTTCTTTTCCAAAAGCACATCGAGCACGTTCACCAAGCCTTTCGCTTGCCCGTCCGTCGTCAAGATCGGCAGGCGATCCAGACCGGAAGCAGCGCTGAGCTCAAGCGCTTTCTCGAGCGGCGTGTCGGGCTGCACGGCGGCGACCTTATCGATCGGTACCATCACATCGCGCACGCGCACGCCTCGAAAGTCGACCACGTTGTGAATCATGGCGCGCTCCGTCGCGGTCAGTGAACCGGCGCGCTCACTTTCCGTCGTGATCTGTTTCAATTCTTCGCGCGCGGCAAACAGTCGGCCGCGATCTGCGCGGCGGGGGCGAAGCACGCCGCCAATGCGCGCGCCCAGTTCGAGCACCGGCCAAAGCAACAGCGTAACGAGTTCGAGCACACCGGCCAGACGGGCGAGCGCGCGAAACGGAAAACGCCGGAAGAGCGCCTTCGGCAAAACACCGAGCGCAAAAAGATAAACCGGCAGCGCAATCAGAACCGCGTAGAGAAATCCGGCGTTGCCGTTGCTTCGCACCAGTTGCCGCGTCAACAAAAGCAAACCCACGATGTCAGATGCATTCGTGAAGAGCAGAACGGTGACGAGCAAACGTTCCGGCTTTTTCAGCAAGCGATTGAGCCGCACGGCTGGGCGCACGCGACGCTTTACGTTTTCGCGTAAGCGCACGGGATCGATCGACAACAATCCGCTCTCGATTCCGTTGAAGAAAAACGAAACAATCCAGCAACAGGCGACGACGAGAATAATCATTCGCCGTTTTCCGATGTTAGATCGACATCTTCATTCTGCGTCGTTTTCTCGAGCAAAATTTCTTCGATCCGTTTTCGGCCAGCGCGCCGCACGGTGATGGCCAATCGCGGAATCTCCAATCGCGTTCCCGACGGCGGCAGATAACCGAGCCGGTTAAAAACGAAACCGCCGATCGTGTCCAGTCCATCCGCTTCCAGTTCGAAGCCGAGATGCTCGCTCAAGTCGTCGAGGCGCGCGTTGCCGCTCACGAGAAATTTCCCGCCTTCGAGCGGCTCAATGTAAAGATCGACATCTCCACGCGGGACCGCATCGCTCAAGATTTCCTCCACGATGTCCGACAACGTGATCATGCCTTCGGTTCCGCCGAATTCATCGACCACGATCGCGAGACCTTGCGCATGCGTCAGAAAAAGTTTGAGCAGATCGAGCGCGCGCATCGTCTCGGGCACGAACGAGGGCGCGATCAACCGCTCCGTGTAATGATCGGACGGATCGAGCAGAAACATTTTCACATCGAGAATGCCGAGCACCTGATCCGGCGTATCGACGTAAACCGGCACGCGCCGATGCCGTTTCTCTTTCAAGCGCGCGACCGCTTCCTCGTTAGTCAAGTCGTCCGGCAAGGTGAAGGTATCGACGCGCGGCGTCATACAATCCTTCGCCGTTTTGTCTCCCAGCTTGATGATTTCCTGAATCATCTCCGCTTCGGCCTCATGCAGCGCGCCTTCTTCTTCGCCCATCTCGACCAGTGTTTCGAGTTCCGCATCGCTCAAGCGCGGACGCGTGCGCAAGTGCAGCGGCGTGACAAGATCGACAATCGCCGTGCTGATACTTTCGAGGCCATGTCCAACGCGATCCAGCAGCGGCATCGACATCTTCAACGCGAATGCGCCAACGGTTGAAAGCCGATACGGCGCCGAAAGCGCGAGCAGCTTCGGAATCAAATCGCAAAGCAGCACGACAATCGCGAAGATCACGACCGCCGCGAGAAATTGCGGCACGCGTGCGGCAAACGGATTTCGCCAGAGCAAAAAAAGACAAAGGATAACGAGTGGAACTTTGACCAGCCCATCGCCGAGCAGCAGCAGATTCAAGACGCGCCGCGGATTTTCGCGGAAGACCTGAATGAATTCGAAAAGCGCGGGATGATGTTCTTCCAGACGCCGGAGTTGATGCGGCTTGAGCGAAAAGAGTGCCGTCTCCAGCCCGGAAAAAAGCGCGGAACAGAAGATCAGGATCGAAATGACAACCAGCAGAATCGCGAAGACAGCGACCGTCATTCCCTGACGCGGCAGCGATGGCGCGCCCGCTCGTCCTCCGAAAAACTGCTTGCTGGTTTGCTCATCGTCTGCGCCGCGACAAGGTTAAGCCCTTCATGAACAAAGGCGAGAGGATTTCGAAATTCGTCAGCGAACTTGCCGGCGACGGTGTCGATCTGGCTAAGATCGACATCGTTAACCACCCGTATTACCGCGCCTATTTTCAATGTTGGAACGAGCAACGCTACTACGAAGCGCACGATGTCCTGGAGCAGGTTTGGCTGAACAAAGATTCGGACGACGACGATTTCTTCAAAGGTTTAATCCAGGCCGCGGGCGCGTTCGTTCATCTCCAGAAAAATTTCGAGCATCCCACACACGCAAAGCACAGCCGGCGATTGAAACCGGCCGTGCGTCTTTTTTTGCTTGCCGAAAAGAATCTTGCGCCATTCGCGCCGATGCGGCACGGACTTGATGTGAGTGGGCTTGTCGATCTTCTGCGAATCGAGCGAGAGAAAATCGAGCGATCTGATTTCCAAAAGAATCCGTGGTCGCCGGACTACGCGCCACGTTTGGAATTATTAGCGAGTTAAAATTAATTTTGCTCCGGCGATAACAAGAACAGTTGCCAGCAAAATCGAGATGGTGCGAACGGGAAACCGCCGGCTGCCGAAATAGGATCCAACCCCGCCACCAAGCACTGCCGCCCCGGCGAGTGGTAGCGCGATCGACGGAATCGATTGCTTCGCGCTCAAAAATCCAATCAAGCCTGCGATTGAATTCACCAAAATGAAAAGCGCGGAAACGGCGGATGCCTGTTTCGTCCGCGCCCAGCGACAGAAAAGTAAAAGCGGCGTGAGGAAGATACCTCCGCCGGTGCCCGTTAGGCCGGACAAGAAGCCGATGAAAGCGCCAAGGCCAATCGCAGTCGGACGCGATGGTGGAGTTACTTCGGGCGGATCACCGCGCCGAAAAAACAAACGCGCGGCCGAGAAAAGCAGAACAATGCCGATGGTCATTTTCAAAATCCAAGCTGGCAATTGCAAATAACCGCCGAGATACGCCGCCGGAATGGAAAGCAGCGCGAACGGCCAGAACAAATTCCAAACGAAGTGACCGGCGCGCCAAAACTGAAACGCGGCGATGATCGCCACTAAAATATTTAGCGTTAGCGCCGTCGGCCGAATAATTGTTGGCGCCAAACCCATCAGCGCCATCACCGCGATGTAACCGGACGCGCCCGCGTGACCGACCGAGGAATAAAGAAACGCGATGACTCCGACCGCGAGAAAAAGCACAACGAGATGCGCGTGGTCCATCATGTCGATCTTAGCGCAAACTTTCTAAGTGGCGATTCGGCGTTAATGTGTCGAGTGACGCCCGCGCCAATCGCTGCTGAAGTTGCGCAGTACACGAACAAACTCGCGCAGGAGAAGTCTCCATATCTTCTGCAGCACGCGCACAACCCGGTTGATTGGTATCCGTGGGGCGAGGAAGCTTTCGCCAAAGCGCGGCGCGAAAACAAACCGATTTTTCTCTCGATCGGCTACTCGACTTGCCATTGGTGTCACGTCATGGCGCATGAATCGTTTGAGAATGCGGAGACGGCGGCGCTGATGAATCGCGAGTTCGTGAATATCAAAGTGGATCGTGAAGAACGTCCGGATGTCGATCGCGTTTACATGACGTTCGTGCAGGCCATGACCGGCGGCGGCGGTTGGCCGATGAGTGTTTGGCTGACGCCGAACCTGCAGCCGTTTATGGGAGGAACTTATTTTCCGCCGGAAGATCGACATGGACAGGCAAGTTTCAAAAAGGTGCTCACGGGAATCGCGGCGGCTTGGAAACAGAATCACGAAAAGATTACCGAGCAGGGAACGAAAATCGTGGAGGCGCTGCGTGAATCGCAGAATTCGCAATCCGCCGCCGCGGACAAGATCGACATGAAGGTTCTCGATGCTGCCTTCGACCAACTCGCACGAACGTTCGACGCAAAGGAAGGCGGCTTCGGCAGCGCGCCGAAATTTCCGCGGCCGGTCACTTTTAATTTCCTAACGAGATTTTACGCGCGCAATTCCAAAAGCGACGCGGGCAAGCGCGCGCTCGATATGAATCTGTTTACGCTGCGCAAAATGGCCGCGGGCGGAATGCACGATCATCTCGGCGGCGGTTTTCATCGCTACTCGGTCGATCGCTATTGGCACGTGCCGCATTTCGAAAAGATGCTCTACGATCAGGCGCAGCTCGCGAGCGCGTACATCGACGCATTTCAAATCACGCAAGATCGACAACTGGAATTCGTCGCGCGCGATATTCTCGATTACGTCGCGCGCGATATGACTTCGAAGGAGGGCGGTTTTTTTTCGGCGGAAGACGCCGACAGTTTGATCGAGCAGGGAAAAGCGGAACACGCGGAGGGCGCGTTTTACGTTTGGACAAAGAAAGATGTCGATCTTGCGCTCGGCGGTGAGACGGAGGCTTTTGATTTTTATTACGACGTAAAGCCGAATGGCAATGCGCCGGAAGGAAGCGATCCGCAGGGCGAATTCACCGGGAAGAATATTTTGATCGAACGACATTCGATCGCGGAGACGGCGAAGCGGTTCAAGACAAGCGAAGATGAAGCTCGGCAATCGCTTGGACGCAGTCGCGAAAAGTTATTGTCGATCCGCCGCAAACGGCCGCGTCCGCATCTGGACGACAAAATTATTTCGGCGTGGAATGGATTGATGATCTCGGCATTTGCGCGAGGCGCGCAGGTCTGGAATGAGCCGCGCTACTTGGAAAGCGCGACACGGGCGGCGAAATTTCTGCGGACGCAATTGTGGGACGGCAAACAATTATTCCGTAGTTATCGCGAAGGACGCGGCGAGGTCGAAGGTTTCGCGGATGACTACGCGTTCGCGATCCAGGGGCTGGTCGATCTTTATGAAGCTTCGTTCGATCTCGAGTGGCTCAAGTTCGCGATCGAATTGCAGGAAACGCAGGACCGTTTGTTTTGGGATGAGAAGAACGGCGGCTACTTCAGCACGAGCGGAAAAGACGAAAGCGTTTTTCTGCGCATGAAAGATGACAATGACAGCGCGGAGCCGGCGTCGAGTTCAGTGGCGGCGCTAAATCTTTTTCGACTGGCGCAAATTCGCGGCCGCGATGAATGGCGCGCGCGCGCGGAGAAAACGATCAAAGCATTTCATGTCACGCTGACATCGTTTCCGAGTGCGATGCCGCAAATGCTGGTGGCGTTAGATGTCGATCTTAGCAAACCGCGCCAGATCGTTATCGCGGGCCCGGCGAGTGCGCCGGATACAAAAGCGCTCATCGCGGAAGTGCATCGACATTTCGCGCCGAACAAAATTCTGTTGCTGGCCGATGGTGCGGAAGGCCAAAAATATCTTGGCGAAAATCTGGAAGCGATCCGCTCGATGAAGATGGTGGATGGAAAACCGGCCGCTTACGTCTGCGAAAATTTCACCTGCAAAGCGCCGGTAAGCGATCCAAGGGAACTGCGCGACTTATTGACGAGTCGTTAGACCCCCGTCAGCTGCCGTTCGCGGATTTTTTCGGAGGAGGCGGGGCTGGCCTTCGCCGGCGCAAGCGCAGCCAGTTGTTCCAGGTTTTTCGCATGCTGTCGCGCGGCGTCAGATATTGTTGATTGAGGTCGTTGCTCTTGAGAATCTGCGCGAGGATTCCTTTCACGGAAAAATCTTCCGTGTTCAAAATCGTGTAAGCGGTGCCGACGGCGGCGGCGTGATGCGCGTCGCTCGCCGCCGTCATGGGCAATCGGCGAAGCTGCGCGTACTTGAAAGCATATTTGTTGTAACGACGCAGGGTGGTGGCGGCGTTGAAAACTTCGATGGCATCGACGGGCAACATTTCGAGCGCGGAAAAACGAATGCCCGCGCGAAATAAGTCGTAGGGATGCGGCGGAATCGCGAGACCGCCACGTTCGTGAATCATGTCGCAAACTTCGCGCGCCGGTTTGCCTTTTAGAAATGGAAGGGTGGCTCCGATACAAAGTAAGTGACCTTCCGCCGTCGTGATCTCGACTCCTGGGATAATGAGGAAATCGTCGACCGGTGTTCCATCTTCGCGCATCAAACCTTTTTCCAACAGATACGTCACCGCCTCGCAGGTATTGTGGTCGGTGATGGCAATGCCGTGCAGATTTTTCGCACGCGCGGCCGTGATCAATTCCTCGGGGCTGGAAACGCCGTCGCCGGAAAAGAAAGTGTGCGTGTGGAGATCGAAATTAAACGGCATCGCTAAACCAGCTCTTCCTCGAAGACGTCAGGTTCCGGCGTGATCTCGGAATGAACTTCTTCGGTTGGCCGATTGAATTGCAAATCGTAGAGGCGGCGATAATGGCCGGATTTTTCGAGCAACTCCGCGTGCGTCCCGAGCTCGATGATGCGGCCATGATCCATCACGACGATTTGGTCGGCCGACAAAATGGTGGAGAGTCGATGCGCGATGGCGATGACGGTGCGGCCGGCGGCGAGACGCTCGAGCGCGCGTTGAATTTGCTTTTCGGATTCGGAATCGAGCGCCGACGTCGCTTCATCGAGAAGGAGAATCGGCGCGTTCTTCAACAGCGCGCGCGCGATGGCGATGCGTTGCTGTTGGCCGCCGGAAAGCAAGCAGCCCTTGTCGCCGATGACCGTTTCGTATCCGTCCGGTTGCGCGGTGATGAAGTCATGCGCAAACGCAGTCTGCGCCGCGGCGTAAACTTCCTCCGCGGTCGCGTCGAGGCGGCCGAATTGGATATTTTTGAAAATGGTGTCGTGAAACAAAAATGTTTCCTGCGTGACGAGGCCGATCGCCTGACGCAAAGATTTTTGCGTGATCTTGCGCAAATCCTGTCCGTCGATCCGCACCGTGCCTTGGGTCGGATCGTACAAACGCAGCAGCAACGAAAGAATGGTCGATTTCCCAGCGCCGCTCGGGCCGACGAGCGCGTAGGTTTTGCCCGGCTCGATGCGCAAATGCACATCCAGCACCGCGTCGCTGATGCCAGTGGCGTAACGGAACGTGACGTGTTCGAGGTCGATCTGCCCCTGCGACAATGCAAGATCGACAGCGTGCGGCGCGTCCAACACCGTGGGCTCCAGATCGAGCAGCGAGAAAATCTTCGTGGTCGCGCCAATAGTGCGCTGAATCACGATGTGAAGTTTGCTCAATGTCTTGATCGGCTCGTAGAGAAGAAAAATTCCGCAGATCAATCCGAAGAATCGGCCCGCTGGCAAATTCGTCGCGTAGACATAAAAGAGCGCGAGACCGATGCCGATCGACGCAATGATCTCCACCAGCGGACCGATCGCTTCCATCGTTTTGACCATGCGCATGGCGTTAGAAAATTGCTGGGCCGTGCTCTTCCGAAAAGTCTTCTCCTGCATTTCCTCGCGCGCGAAAGACTTCACTACGCGAATGCCGGCGAACGTCTCCTGCATCGTTACCGTCATTCGGCCCATTCCTTTTTGTTCCGATTGCACTGCGCCGCGCGCGCGCCGGCCTAACAAGCGGATCGGCAAAATGCACGTCGGAAAAAGGACGAGTGTCACCATCGTGAACTTCCAATCCAGGATCATCAGCACGGTGATTGCGCCGATAATCGTGACCGGCTGTTTGAACACGTCGCTGCTGACCGTGCTCAACGCCATCTGCATGCTGCGCGTGTCGTTCGCGATGCGCGACATCAGGAAACCGCTGCGCGTTTTGTTAAAGAAATCCATCGAATGCCGGATCATTTTCGAAAAAAGTTCGTTCCGAATGTCGACCACCACACGATTGCTGACCCAGCTCATGTAGTAGGCGTTGGCGTAGGAAAAAAGGCTGCGCACCGTCATGACCAGCGGGATTAACAGGCAGATGTAGAAAATCGATTCGATCTGCGGCCCGGCCGATAACATCTCGCGATGCTTCGCGAACATTTTCAAACTCGGCATTTTGTCGTGGAAAATGAAACTCGAAACCTGCATCACCGTCCACGGCAGCGCGGAATTGACCGCGCCGAAAGCGAGACCGAAACCGACGCCGGTGATGAAGCGCCATTTGTACGGCTTCACATATCGAAAGAGGCGACGGTAGAGCCCTTTCGAGACCTGAAGCGTTTCGCGAAAAGAGAGTTTAACCTGCTCGGCTTTTTTCTTGCCCATAATCGCAAGCCCGACTCGGACTACGTTGCCGGACTCGACAGCAGCGCATCCATAGCATCGATCACACTCCGGGTCGAGATCAGCTTCATCGCGCTGCGGAACTGTTTCGGCGCAAATTCCATCGTCGGTGAGCCGGAGTCGCCTTGCAAAATCACCGCCGGACTTTCGCGCGGCCGCCAATGAAACGGATTGGTCGGGCCGAACAAAACCACTTGCGGTGTGTGCATTGCCGCCGCCAGATGCATCGGCGCCGAATCCACCGTCACGAGTAAACGCGCTTGCGAGATCAACGCGGCCAGCGTGAGCAAATCCGTCTTGCCGCTAAGATCGACAAGCGAACCTCCGGGCGCGCTGTCGTTAGGCGGGCGCAAGTTTGCTTCGATCTGCGCGAGATGTCTTTGCTCGAAGCTCCCGCCCGTCAGCACGCAATCGATCTGCCATTTCGTCCGCGCATGCTCGATCACTTCGGCCCAGCGTTCCGGCTCCCAAAATTTTTCCACGCGCGCCGAGCCGGGATGGAAGACGACGAACTGATTGTCGATCTTGGCGCGTTGCCGCAACGCCTTCGCCTTTTCCTGCGCTTCGGGCGGCAGATTCAATCGCAATGCCGGCGATGGATCGACAATGCCGAGCGGTTCGACTAACGAAAGATTGTAATCAATCGTGTGCATGTCGCGCATGCGATGCTCCACAAACTCATTGTAAGCGCGCCGGCGAATTTTCGTCCGCCGCTTCACCCGATAAGAAACGATGCGCTTTTTTGCGCGCGACAAAAACGCCAGCGATGCCGATCGATCATTGCGCGTGAAATCGATGCAGTAATCAAACTTCTGTCGCAAGATCGACATGAAGTTACCGAGGTCGCGCACACCGCGTTGCATAACGATCGTTTGATCGACATCGACCAGCGCGGGAACAAGCGCCGCGCATTCACTCGAAATCACGAGCGTAATTTTCGCATCCGGAAATTCCTTCCGCAGCGCCGCGAGCGCCGGCGTCGTCAAAACAAGATCGCCGATGCGTTTGAGTTGGATGAGGAGAATATTCACGGACGCGCGCGCGAAGATCGACAATCAATCATCGCGTCATTTGCATGGCGACTCCATACGCGTTGAGCAAGCGCGCGCGATAATGGTCCCACGTAAAATTTTCCACCACTCGCTGTCGCGCTGCGGCGCCCATGCGCTCGACCACGTCCGGATTTCGGTACAAATGCTCCAGCGCAGCGGCGATGGCATCGACATCGCCCGGCCTAACGATGACGCCCTCGACTCCATCGCGGATCACATCGCCCGCTTCGCGTGTGGTGATCGCCGGGAGTCCACAGGCCGCGGCTTCGTAAACCGTTTTTGCGCTCCCCTCCAATTGCGACGGAAAAACATAAACGCTCCCTTGATTCAAATAATTCTCGGGATCGCGCACGAAACCAATCGTCTTGATGTTATCGCGCCAAAAATTCTCCAGATGCGGTTTCGCTTCCTCGTGCACTGTGCCGACGAGCCATAGCTCCGCGTCTTTCAAATTCAATCGATGCCACGCCTCGAGCAGATGATGAATTCCTTTTCGCTCGATCAATGCACCGGAAAAAATCGCGCGAAACTTTGGCGGACGTGTTCCCGGCTTGAAACGTTCGACATCGACACCGCGCGGCAGATAAAAAAGTTTATCCTCTGGAAAATTTCGGGCGCGAAACGTTTCCGTGGATTTCTCGGACAGCACCACAATAAGGTCCGCGAGTTCGTATTCTTCCAGGAAACGCTCGCGATCGAGCAAGAAACGCGATCTCCAGGATGACGATGTCGATCTTGCATCGGACTTCTGATCCTTGCGATGCCACGTCGGGATTTCGATCAACGACGGAACTCGTTTTCGCTTCGTCACGCGCAACGACTGCAAACAATCGCCCGACCAACTGTGAAAAAAATCGTAGCGCCCCGTTTCGAGGGAACGCGATGCGATCCAATCGAGATACTTTTTCTTCGCGCCGTAGTAGTACGGACGATCGAGAAACGAGAGCAGCCGCACCGGATGCCAGCGCAGCGATTGAATGAAGCGCGCCGGGATTTCCGTTTGCCGATTATCATACGCGACGGCTTTGCCCAGAAAACCGCCGCGATACGACGCGCGCAATGCTTCAAACGAATCCGTATCCAAACCGGAACCGCCGATGCGCGCGAAAATAGAATAGAGCAAATTTTTCGGCAGCACGGGCGCGGTCATGGTTAGACAATAAGAGATTCCTCGACTTCGCTCGGAATGACAAGATTGGTAAGGTTCGAATGGCGAAGGAGAAACTCAGAATTTGTTTTGTGCGGCGCGGCTACTCCGTCAGCGGCGGGGCGGAGGCTTACTTGAAACGCCTGGGGCAGGGGATTGTCGATCTTGGCCACGAGGCGCGATTGTTTACCACGATCGAGTGGGGCGAAAGCGAGTGGCCGTTTGGTGAAATCACGCGGGTCAATACAAGATCGACAATTACATTCGCGGACGAGCTGGAGAAACATCGCGCCGAAATTTCTCCGGACGTGGTGATGAGTCTCGAGCGCGTTTGGCAATGCGATGTCTATCGCGCGGGCGACGGCGTGCATCAATGCTGGTTGGAGCGCCGGCGGAAATTCGAAAAGCCCTGGCAACGGTTTACCCGGAAATTAAATCGCAAGCACAGCGACCTGCTGCGTCTCGAAAAATCATTGCTCGACGATCGCCGCGCCAGCCGCGTCATCGCCAATTCGCAAATGGTCAAAGATGAGATTGTCGATCTTTATAACTATCGGCCGGACAAGATCGACATCGTGCGCAACGGCGTTCCGCTCAATCAATTTCAGTTCAGCGCGGAGTTGCGCCGCAAATCTCGCGGCAAGCTCGACCTCGAACCGGACGATCTCGCGGTGCTCTTTGTCGGCACCGGTTGGGAACGAAAAGGTTTACGTTTCGCCATCGATGCGATCGAAGCGTGCGCCGATCCCAAATTGCGTTTGCTCATCGCCGGCCGCGGCGATCGCAGCCGCTACGAATCTTCGCGTGCCCAATTTCTGGGCGAAGTGGTCGATCTTCTCCCGGTTTACGCGGCCGCGGACATTTTTATTTTGCCGACCATCTACGATCCATTTTCAAACGCGTCTCTGGAAGCGCTCGCGTCCGGCTTGCCGGTGATCACGACGCGCGCCAACGGCTTCAACGAAATCATCGAAGACAAAATCCACGGATCGATTGTCGATCTTGCCAACGACATCGCCGCCTTGCGCGAAGCGATCGAGCTCTGGTCCGACCCAACGCGGCGAGCCGCCGCAAGATCGACAATCCTCAAGCGCGCATCGCAGTTCGACATTTCAAAAAATGTCGAACAAACCCTCGCGATTCTAATTCGAGCCGCCGCCAAACCCGCATCGTAAGCCGCTTACGATGCAGGAAAAATATTCGCAAGCCTAACGAGACCAAGCTCAGGCACCGCTGGCTGCATCATCGGAGCGGTTCTCGTACGCTGCATCGTTTGGTTAGGTGTTAGCGTGAACAGCACAGTCGTCATTCGCGTCGCGATATGCGCGCCTGCATGTCATTGACCGACATGACGTGGGCGGTTGATGCCGCGAGGATCACGAGTGTGGTGTGGTGCACCTGGGCGTTTGGCATCGCGCCAAATCCTCGGTCCGGATAGTCATAGGTTGCGGTGGCGTCCGACAGAAAGACGACCCGGTAGTTACGAAACATCGCGTCCCTTGCCGTTGCGTGGCAGCAATTCTCGGTAGTCGTCCCCGAAATGATGACGGTATCGACGCCCCA
>JBBROO010000054.1:0-17641 GCA_038229295.1 Chthoniobacterales bacterium
CGGTACGACATTTTGCGCCATCGCGCATATCGACGCCTATGGGAAGCCACAGATCATTCCGAATGCGGAAAACGAACGAATCACGCCCTCGGTGCTCCTGTTCGATGGCTCGTCTGTGGTCGTCGGCACGCTGGCTAAGAACAACGCGGTGGCGGAGCCGAGCAAGATTGTCGATTTCATTAAACGAGAGATGGGCAAGCCGAAGGAGCAGTTCCATCGCGAATTCGACGGCAAGATTTTTTCCGCGGAAGAACTTTCCGCGCTCATCCTGAAGAAGCTCAAGGCCGATGCGGAGAAATATTTGAAGGTCCCGGTGACCGACGCGGTCATCACGGTGCCGGCCTATTTCAACGATGCCGAGCGCACGGCGACCATCACGGCCGGGCAACTGGCCGGCTTCAATGTTCTCCAGATCGTGAACGAGCCGACGGCGGCGGCGCTGGCCTACGGAGTGGACAAGCTGGACGAAAACCAGACCGTTTTTGTGTTCGATCTCGGCGGCGGCACCTTTGACGTCACGATCATGAAGATCGACGACCACTGCCTTAACATCATCGCGACCAACGGCGATCATCGCCTTGGAGGCAAGGATTGGGATGATGTCATCGTCAATTTGGTGGCGGAAGAATTCGACCGCGAACACGGCGAAAATCCGCTCCTGGATTTACAAAGTTATCAGGACCTGCAGAGCCGTGCCCTGGCGGCGAAGATTCAACTTTCGAGTCGGGCCAAGACCGTCATCGTGCAAAATCACAATGGCAAAAGCGCTAAGCTCGAGATTACGCGGGACGAATTTGAAAAGCGCAGCCGGCATCTCATCGAAAAGTGCAAGACGATCTGTGAGATGGTTATGCAGGAAGCGAAGTTGCAAGGGGACAAGATCGACAAGGTGCTTCTCGTCGGCGGGATGACGCGCATGCCGACTGTGCGCGCGATGATCAGCCAATTTTCTTCGGCGGCGACCGTGAGCGAGTTAAATCCAGATGAAGCGGTCGCGATGGGGGCGGCGATTCAAGCCACCTTGTCGATGTTGCGGGAAGAGAAAACTTCGGGCGAAAAGTTACTGGCCGACGATACGCGGCAGCAATTTTCCACGCGCGATGGGCGACTGATTCAGGTTAACGACATTACTTCGCACACTCTCGGCGTGGTGCTTTGGGACGAAGCGAATCTGGAAGAGTACGTCTTTCCGATGATTCGCAAACGGTCGGCCGTTCCGGCGACGGCGAAAAATTTATTTGGGACGGCGAACGCGAACATGCCTCATGCCGTGGTGAAAATTGTCGAAGGCGAAAGTACATTGCCGGGAGAGTGCACGCCTCTCGGAGTGTGCGATGTGAAGTTGCCGCCGTTCCTGCCGAAAGGCTCGCCGGTCGAGCTGAGCTATCAATACAATGCCAATCAGGTGCTGGAGATCGCGGTCGAGGCCGCGGGCAACCGGACGGAGTTGTCGATCGAACGCAACACCGGTTTAGCAAGCGAGGATGTTGAACAGGCGGCCGCTGGCTTGGGCGCGCTAAAGGTGGAGTGACCGTGAAGTGCGAAGTCGCTTTTCCGCTTCCACTGCCCGACGACCCGAAGAAATGGGACGGCTGGGCGAACTATAAATCGAAGAATCTCTACGAGCGGCTGTGTCTCGACCCGAGCGCGAATCCGAGCAATGAATTGATCGAGGAGCATTGCCGTGAGCTCCTGCGTTGGTGGCAGAAGAAATTGCCGCTCAAAAATCAGCCGAGTAATCCGCTGGCGCAGTTGCTTCGACCGGGCTTGGAAGAATCTTCGCGCTACCTGACCGAAGCGCGCGTCGAACTTCTCGATCCTTCACGGCGTCGCGCGATGGACGACGAAATCGAGGCGCAGGCGCGCGACGAAGCGGTCATCGAGTTTCACAAGTATCTCACCTTCGCCATCGCGAATGGGAATTTGACCGCGGACGAAGAGAAAAACCTGCTTCAGTTCGGCAGCGAACACGGACTCACACGCGAACAGATGTTGTCCTATATCGAAGCGGAATTGAACGACAGCGGCGCAAAGCGCGCGCAACCGGCGCCAGCTCCTGCGCCAGTCGCAGCCGGGCCGAGACTGCGGCGCGGAAAGTCAGTCGATCCGCCCGAAGATTTCATGCGCATGTTGCGCTTGAGCGGGCTGGACAGCAACGGAATGGCCGATGACACGCGCGATGCGTTCATTAACATGGCGGAAAATCTTGGCATCGATCCCGGCGAAGCCGAGGACATGGTCGATGCGTATTTGGATGAAGCCGACGCAAAGAATTCCGAGCTCGAACCGGTCGCGCCCGTGCCTGCGTCCAAAGTCGAAGCCGCGCCGGTGGCGGTGGCAAAGAACGGCGCCAACGCGGAAATAGCGGAGCCTCCGACTATCAAGATCGACATCGTAACCGAGCGTAAGCAGTTCATTAATTTTCAGAACGCGGTGGGCGGCCAGATGCTCTTTGTCCCATCAGGCGAATTTGCCATGGGAACCGATACTCCCGAAGCGGCGCCTAACGAGCGCCCGATCACGCGGGTCACTCTTAGTCGCTATTATTTGTCACGTCATCCGATCACGAACGCGCAATATGAGCAGTTCGATACATCGCACGCGCGGCGACGTGCTCCCGGGACGGGCGACCGTTACCCCGTTGTTCACGTCAGCAGTCTCGAGGCGATCAAATTTTGCCAATGGCTCAGCACGCGCGAGCACAAGAAGTATCGTTTGCCGACGGAGGCAGAATGGGAATACGCCGCTCGCGGGAGCGATGGACGACGCTATCCCTGGGGCAACTACGATCGTCGCGGAGACCTGGCCAACTTTGCCGACAAGAACACCGTCTTTGCCTGGAGCGACCGCGATATCGATGATGGTTTTGCCGAAAGTTCTCCGGTGGGTGCATTCCCACTCGGAACAAGTCCGTTCGGAATGGAAGACATGGCCGGGAACGTCTGGGAATGGTGCCTCGATTATCTGGAACCTTATCGCGGAGCGCCGCGAGTGAATCCGCGCGGGCCCACTTGTGGAGCGAAGCGCGTTTATCGCGGTGGCAGTTGGAAATCGCGCTTCGCTAGTTTAAGAGCGACCGTGCGCGGTTCGAATGTGCCGGGTTTCTCGTGCAACGATCTCGGTTTCCGCGTCGCCTGCGAGTGCGACTGAGAGACTGAAATCCGTCCACAGATTTCCAGCGCCCCAATTCCCTCGCAGATTCCGAGTCAGGAAAAATCTGCGTAAATCTGCGAAATCTGTGGACACAATCCCCCAACGCTAAGATCGACATGCGCTGGAATTTTTAGGAAAAAGCAGGCGGCACGCCTGCCTCTACAGAAGAGAAGCGGACGAACCTTTACGCCGGGTTGAAGCGGAACTTCGTCCGGCCGCGCTTGGCATTGGCTTTCGCCTTGCGGCGAGTCCGTTGCGACGGCGTCTCAAACGCCCGCAACCGGCGGACTTCTTCGAGAATGCCCTCCGCGTCGAGCTTGTTTTTAAGCCGCTTTAGCGCCCGATCTACGGGTTCCCCTTTACGAACAATGACTTCTGGCATTTTTCCTCTTTTCTGGCTGCGTGACGGGGAGTTTACCCGGTCAAAGTCCGCCCGTCAAATCTTGTGAATAACCGCTACGAAACGGCCGGATTCGGCGTCGCCTTTTGGGCAATTTCACGCCGCAAAGCAGCGCTTCCGCCGCGCGCCCGCGTCCACCAAAGTACAATCGGCGAGGCGATAAAGATCGACGAGTAGGTGCCGACGACCACGCCGATGATGATGGCGAGTGAGAAATCGCGCAGCACCGCGCCGCCGAACAGGAACAAACACAGGATCGGAATGAGTGTGACCGTGCTGGTCAGCAGCGTCCGGCTCAACGTTTGGTTAATGCTGTCGTTCATGATCTGCTCGATCGACCCTTTGCACCCGCTCGCCAGGCCTTCGCGGATTCGATCGTAAACCACGATGGTGTCGTTGATGGAGTAACCGGCGATGGTGAGCACGGCGCCGACCATGGTCAGAGTCAACTCGCGGCCTAACAACGCGAACACACCGACGGTGATGATGACGTCGTGCAGCAGGGCGACGATGGCGCCGACGGCAAACGAAAGCTCGAAGCGCAACGTTACGAAAATCAAAATGCCGAGAATGCCGAGGCCGAGAGCGATGACAGATGTGCGCGCGAGCTCGCCGCCTACGAGCGCGCCGACGCGGTCCGATCCTTCCACTTTGAATCCGGCGTTCGGCATCGTCTGCACGATTTGTTTTTCGACTTTGTCGCTCGTGTTCAGCGGCGTTCGGACGGTCATATAACTTTTGCCGCCCTGCTGCGACTCCTGAATCGCCGCATCAGCCAGACCAATCGATTTGAGCGAATCGCGCACTTGTCCGATGTCGATCTTGCTCGGCGCGCTCATCGTCACCAAATCGCCGCCGCGAAAATCGACGCCGAAATTCTTTTCCCCGCGCACATAAAACGCGCCCGCTCCAGCAAGGATGAGCGCGAGCGAACACATGCAGGCGAGGAAACCTTTCCCGAGGAAATTGAAATTCTGGGACGAGATCAAATGCAACATCGACATCTTCTTCACCCGGCCGGTGTCGACGAACCAGCCGAGTGCATTTCGCCCGACGATGAGCGCGGTAAAAAGCGAAGCGAGAATGCCGAGCGTGAGCGAGATGGCGAAGCCTTTAACTGGCCCGCTCGCTTTCCAAAAGAGAATCACCGCCGTGATCAATGTCGTCACGTTCGCGTCGAAGATGGAGCTGAACGCTTTTTGATACGCCGCCTGCACCGCCACGCGCAGCGATTTGCCGAGCGCGAGTTCTTCGCGCAAACGTTCGTAGATGAGCACGCTGGCATCGACCGAGAGACCGATCGTCAAAATAATTCCAGCGATGCCCGGCAGCGTGAGAACGAACCGGAACATGGTGAGCGCGCCGAGCAGCAGCAGCAGATTGATGATGAGCGCGAGACTCGCGATGACACCGGCGAAGCGATAATAGAGGAGCACGCACACCAGCGTGATCACCAAGCCCATCAAACCGGCGATGATGCTCGCGCGAATCGAGTCCTGTCCGAGCGTCGGCGAAACACTTCGCTCTTCTTCGATGCTGACCGGCGTTTGCAATGGATTCTCGAGCACGCTGGCCAAACCGCGCGCTTCCTGTTCGACGAAACGCCCAGTGATAACCGCGTCGCCGCCGTAGATCGCATCGCGAATCACCGGTGCGGATTGAATGATCCCATCGAGCACGATGGCGAAGCGATGTCCTTTGAATTGCTCGGTGATTTTGCCGAACTGTTTCGCGCCCTCGCTGTCAAATCGCATCTGCACCGTCCAACCTTCCTGGCCGAAATACGCGTTCGAGCTCGCCACGCGATCGCCGCCGAGGTCCGCTTTCTTTTTCACGAGCAAGCGTTCCTCTTTCGCCTTCTCATTTCCTTCCGCGCGCATTTTGTAAGTCTCGATGCGGTATTCCGGCGGAATCACTTCCTGTCCCTTGTCGATCTTGGCCAGACGTTCGCCGTTGTCCGGATACACCAAACGAAACTCGAGCTTGGCCACGCGCGAAAGTTGATCGCGCGCCTCCTGAATCTTCGAAGTGTCGAGACCCGGCACCTGAACCAGAATGCGATCATTGCCGACAGGACTGATGACCGGTTCGCCGCCGCCAAAGTAATCGACGCGTTTCCGAATGACCTCTACCGCTTGCTCGAGCATTCCTTTCGTCACTTCCTTGTCGCCTTTCAGGCGAATCAGAAACGAAGTGCCGCCCTTGATGTCGAGACCGAGCGTAATTTTTTTCTCCGGCGGCCAGATCGTCATGAAGCTGAAAATGACGAGCAACACCACCAGCACGGTCGCGAGCAGACGCTTCCGCAATCCGACTTCAGTCGCGAAATACCAGCCGAATAAAATCAGAAGGCCGAGACCGCTAAAAAATGTGAGCGCTGGATTCACGCTTTCGCTACCTCCGATTTAAACACCGTCGAGATAGCCGATTTCTCCATCTCGATCTTCACATTGTCCGCCACCTTCACGATGACGGTCGCATCTTTCACATTGGAAATGAGTCCGTGAATTCCGGCGCTGGTGACAACGCGATCTCCCGTTTTCAGCGAGTTGATCAGGCGCAACTGTTCCGTCTGCCGCTTCTTCTGCGGCCGGATCATGACGAAATACATCATCACAAAAATCAACGTCATCGGGACAAGGAAACCGCCGAGACCGCCGCCCAATCCTCCGGGCGAAGCGACCGGCGCCGCCGGCGCTTGAGCTAAAAACAAATGCAAGATCGACATGAAAGTTTTGCGAGGAGTCCGAGTTTAAGCGCGAAAGCGCGCACTGCAACTGTAGAGGCCGCTGTCCTCAGCGGCAGAAATTCGCCAACTCATGTAAGATCGACATCTACTCCGTGCAACCACTTCGCAAAAAGCAATTACTCCTCGTCGGCATCACCGTCGCCGCACTCGCGCCGTTTCTGAACAAAGCCTTCCACATCGACGACCCGCTTTTTCTTTGGATGGCGCAACAGATCGCCAAACATCCGCTCGATCCCTACGGCTTCTCCGTGAACTGGGCCTCATTTCCCGAACCCTTCTGGGCGCAAATGCAAAACCCGCCGCTCAGCTCATATTATATAGCAGCGGTCGCCGCGCTCGTCGGCTGGAGCGAATCCGCCTTACATTTCGCCTTCCTGTTCTGGCCCATCATGTCGATCTTGGGAACGTTCGCGCTGGCGCGCCGCTTTTGCCGCGAACCTTCTGCCGCAGCGTTGCTCACGCTCTTCACGCCGGTCTTCCTCGTCTCCAGCACCAACTTGATGTGCGACGTCATGTTGCTCGCGTTTTGGGTTTGGGCGATCGAACTCTGGCTCGCCGGTCTCGCGCAAGATCGACATCGTTATCTTCTCGCGTCCGCGATTCTGATCGCCGCGGCATCGCTCACAAAATATTTCGGCGTCGCGCTGGTGCCATTGCTCGCGGCCTACACGCTTCTCCAAATCTGGGTAGAGCGCGCGTCCCGCGCGCTCTCGGCGGACGTCTCGTCCGGCGCATCGCCCGAATTGCTCCGCGAGACGCGGAGCAACGCGTGCGAGACGCACGCGCTACCCAGAGCGATGGGACGTCTCGCGTTCCTTCTCATCCCGCTCGCCGCCGTCACCGCCTACGAATTCTGGACGAAATCACTCTACGGTCGCGGCTTGTTCACCGCCGCGATGTTCTTCGCCCGCGGGGCATCGAAAACATTTGGACAGGCGGCGCCCGCGCAGATTTTTGTCGGTCTCGCTTTCACCGGCGGTTGCCTCTTCGCGCCGCTGCTGCATATCCCGCGGAAATTTCTGTTCGCGGCGTTGGGAATTTTCGCCACCTCGTCGCTTTTTTACTTTCTCGTTCCAATCGATCCGCAATGGGCGCTTGGGGCTAACGTCACCGCAGTGTGTTGGGAAGGCGTGTTGTTCGCCGGCATCGGACTCGGCATCGTCGGGCTTGCGATTGTCGATCTTGCGCGAAATCGTGACGACCAGAGTTTGCTTTTGTTCATTTGGTTGATGGGCACGTTCGCCTTCGCCACCTTTTTTAATTGGTCCATCACCGCGCGCACCATTCTGCCGATGACTCCGGTCGCAGCGATTCTCGTCGTTAGGCAACTCGAACTCCGCCGTTGGGCAATCGTCGCCACCGCGCTGGTTTCATTGCTGGTCGCGACCGCCGATTATCGACAAGCGAACACCGCGCGTGAAGCGTCACGGAATTTCGCGCAAAGATTCCAATCCGAACCGGGCAAGGTCTGGTTCCAAAGCCACTGGGGCTTTCAATATTATATGCAGCAGTGGGGCGCGACGCCGCTCAACTCGCGCGATTCCGAAATAACTTCCGGCGACATCATGACCATTCCCGCGAACAACACGCTCACCATTGCCATCCCGCGCGACAAGGTTTTCGCGCCTGAAGAAGTGAACTTCGCCACGATGCCTTTCATCACGACGATGGGCCGCGGCACTGGCGCATCGTTTTACTCGAGCATTCGCGGGCCAATTCCGTGGGCGATCGATCGCGTGCCGCCGGAAATGTATTACGTCGCGAGATTTCGCTGATCCTTATAATTGCCAACGAACTCCGTGCGAAAGGCGTCGAAGTTTTTATTGTCGATCTTGTCCCGCGCCTGCCGCATAAGATCGACATAGAAAAACAAGTTATGCTGCGTGATCAGCCGCAGTCCGAGAATCTCCTCGGCTTTGATCAGATGTCGGATGTAGCCGCGCGAGAATTCGCGGCAAGTCGTGCAAGCGCAATTTTCTTCGATCGGTCCCTTCTGCATCGCGAACTCAGCATTCTTGAGATTCAAAGTGCCTAACGACGTGAACGCGGTGCCATTGCGCGCGAGTCTCGTTGGCAGAACGCAATCGAACATGTCGATGCCGCGCGCGATCATCTCGAGCAATTGTGGTGGTGTGCCCAGGCCCATGGCGTAACGCGGTTTGTCGTTAGGCAAAAACGGCTCGCTCGATTCCACGGCCTTCATCATTTCTTCTTCCGGTTCGCCCACGCTCACGCCGCCGATGGCGTAGCCATCGAATGAAAGATCGACAATCGCTTGTGCCGATTCCTTGCGCAGATCCTCAAACGTTGCTCCCTGAATGATGCCGAAGAGAAGGTTGAGGGTTGAGGGTTGAGGGATGAGGGATGCAGCCTCTGCCGTTGAGCGTTTAGCGTTGAACGTTGAGCGTTGAACGTTTGCTTCCTTGCATCTCTTCGCCCAGCGGTTCGTCATCTCCAAACTCCGAGCGGCATAATCTCGTTCGCACGGCCACGGCGGGCATTCATCGAGCACCATGGCGATATCGCTTCCGAGCGTCGCCTGGATTTCCATCGCGATCTCCGGCGAAATAAACGCTGCCGTTCCATCGATATGATTTTGGAAATGCACGCCTTCTTCCGTGATCTTGCGCAGCTTGGCCAAAGAAAAAATCTGGTAGCCGCCGCTGTCGGTCAGGATCGGTCCATCCCAGCTCATGAACTTGTGCAGTCCGCCGAAATGTTTGATCACATCAAGCCCCGGCCTAACGAACAAGTGATAAGTGTTCCCAAGAATAATTTGCGCGTTCAACTCGCGCAGCTCGCACGGACTGACGGCCTTGACCGAGCCTTGTGTTCCGACCGGCATGAACGTTGGCGTATCGATGACGCCATGCGCCGTCGTTAGCCGGCCGCGCCGCGCTTTTGATTGTCGATCTTGCGAGAGGAGTTCGAACATTTTTGGATTGAGCAGGAGAGGTTCCGCGCAATCGCACGTAATGACAAATTCGCGCGCAAAATATTGTTGCGGAGGCAATAATTGTTCCTATAGTCAGCGTCCTCCGCAGCAGGAGCGTGAGTCGGGATTCACGACCTGAGCGGGTTTTTTTGTCGCCCGGACTTTACGGTTTTTGGGCGGCGCTTTGTTTAGGAAAATGCCAACGATCAATCAACTTATTCGCAAAGGACGCCGGAAGGTGTCGGTGAAATCGAAATCACCGGCGCTGAAGAATTGTCCGCAGCGCCGCGGTGTGTGCACGCAGGTGATGACGCGCACGCCGAAGAAGCCGAACTCGGCGTTGCGCAAAGTGGCCAAGGTGCGGTTGACGAATGGACAGGAAGTGATTGCCTACATTCCCGGCGAAGGACACAATTTGCAGGAGCACTCCATCGTGCTCGTGCGCGGGGGACGAGTAAAGGATTTGCCGGGCGTGCGCTATCACATTGTGCGCGGCACACTGGATTCGTTAGGCGTGGATGGACGCCGCCGCAGTCGTTCCAAGTACGGAGCGAAGCGGCCGAAAGCTGGCGGCAAGGACGCCGGAGCGAAGGAAGAGAAAAAGAAATAATTTTTGAAACGTAAGATCGACAACGACCATGTCACGACGACGGAAAGTTTACAAAAAAGAGGAGAAGCTCGACTCGCGCTACGGCAGCGCGGCCGTCGCGCGCCTCATTTCTACCGTGATGAAGCGCGGCAAGAAATCGCTGGCGGAGCGGATTGTTTATACCGCGATCGATAAATCGCGCGAAGGTTCGGACTCGGTAGATCCGCTCGAAATTTTAAACAAGGCGCTGGAGAATGTTCGTCCGCGGCTGGAAGTGAAATCGCGTCGCGTCGGTGGCGCCACCTATCAAGTGCCAATGGAAGTCACGCCGGCTCGTCAGGTGTCACTGGCGATGCGTTGGATCGTGAGCTACGCGGACAAGCGTCGCGGATTGCCGATGGCTCAGGCGCTCGCGCAGGAAATTAAAGAGGCGGCGACGGGGCAAGGTAACGCGATCAAGAAACGCGAAGACACGCACAAGATGGCGCAGGCGAATCGCGCGTTTGCGCATTTCCGCTGGTAACGATTATGCCCGCGACACTCGACGAGAAAAAAATTGCCGCGGGCGCGAAGAATCCAAATTCGCCTGACCGCAAGTTTCCGCTCGAGCGGACGCGCAACATCGGCATCGCCGCGCACATCGATGCGGGCAAGACGACTCTGACCGAGCGCATTCTTTTTTACACCGGCATGATCCACAAGATCGGCGAAGTGCATGACGGCACGACGGTGACCGACTGGATGGAGCAGGAACGCGAACGCGGCATCACCATTACCTCGGCGGCGACCACTTGCGCTTGGACGCAGAAAAAGGAAGAGAGCGTCTACAAAATTTACGAAGGCATCAAGATGCGGGTGAACATCATCGACACGCCGGGGCATGTCGATTTCACGGCAGAGGTCGAGCGTTCGCTGCGGGTTTTGGATGGGGCGATCGCCGTGTTTGATGCCGTGGCCGGCGTGCAGCCGCAATCGGAAACGGTCTGGCGGCAGGCGAACAAATACAACGTTCCGTGCATCGCGTTCATTAATAAGATGGACCGGGTCGGCGCCGATTTTAAGATGTCGATCGACAGCATGCGTCAAAAGCTCGGCGCGAATGCGTGGCCGGTTTTGATTCCGTTAGGCAAGGAAGATCAGCTCAAAGGTCAACTCGACGTTATCAATAAGAAGGCGGTCATTTATACCGAGAGCGACCAGATTGGATCGACATACGAACTGGCCGATATCCCAAAGGAATATGTCGATCTTGTGGACAAGGCGCACAACGATTTGGTCGAGCAGATTTCGAATCTCGATGACGAAGTCGCGCACGTAGTGCTGGAAGAGAAGCCGGTCACGCCGGAAATTTTGAAAGCGGGCATTCGTCGCCAAACGATCGCGAACAAATTCGTCCCGGTCGTCGGCGGTTCCGCCTTCAAGAACAAAGGCGTCCAATATCTCGTCGATGCGGTGATCGATTATTTGCCCAGCCCGCTCGACATTCCGCCGGCCAAAGGCATGGAGCCCGACACGCACGAGCCGATGGAAGCGCCGACCGATGACGCCGGAAAATTTTGCTCGCTTGCCTTTAAACTTTGGAGCGATCCGTTTGTCGGCAAACTCGTTTTCTTCCGCGTTTATTCCGGCACACTTTCGAAAGGCGACACGGTTTACAATCCGCGCACGAACAAACGCGAGCGCATCTCGCGCTTGATCCAGATTCAAGCGGACAAACGCGAAGACATCGACACCTGTTACTCCGGCGACATCGCCGCCATCGTCGGAATCAAAAACATCACGACGGGCGATACGCTTTGCGACGAGGACCATCCGATCCTGCTCGAGCCGCCCACGTTTCCTGATCCGGTTATTTCGATGGCCATCGAGCCCAAAACAAAAGTCGACCAGGAAAAAATGGCGATCGCCTTGCAGCGTCTCGCG
This sequence comes from Chthoniobacterales bacterium, assembly GCA_038229295.1. GTDB lineage: Bacteria > Verrucomicrobiota > Verrucomicrobiia > Chthoniobacterales > UBA10450 > JAJPGZ01. The sequence continues at coordinate 11,750 of JBBROO010000054.1, forward strand.
GAAGAGGATCCGACCTTTCGCGTTTTCACGCACGAAGACACCGGCCAGACAATCATCGCCGGCATGGGCGAATTGCATTTGGAAATTATTCGCGACCGCATGTTTCGCGAGTTCAAAGTCGACGCGAACGCGGGCAAACCGCAGATCGCGTATCGCGAAACGATCACTGGCAGCGCGCATGGCGTCGGCAAGTTGATCAAGCAATCCGGTGGTCGCGGTCAGTATGGCCACGTCGAAGTGGATGTGCGTCCGGGCGCACGCAGCACAGGTCTCGTCGTCGAAAACAAAATCGTCGGCGGCACCATCCCGCGCGAATACATTCCGGCGGTCAAAAAAGGCATCGAGGAAGCGGTGCTCAACGGCGTTCTCGGCGGCTATCCCGTTGTCGATGTTGAGGTCGATATCGTTTACGGAAGTTTCCACGAAGTCGATTCGAACGAGCTCGCGTTCAAACTCGCGGCGATTTTTGCGATGAAGGATGGCTTTAAGCAGGGCAAACCGATTTTGCTCGAGCCGATCATGAAAGTGGAAAACGTCACGCCGGACGATTATCAAGGCGATATCTGCGGTGACTTAAGCCGGCGTCGCGGCAGCATCGGCAGCATCGAAACGCGCGGACATCTTGCCATTATCCATGCCGAAGTTCCGTTGGCGGAATTGTTCGGGTACGCCACGGCGATTCGTTCCCTTTCCAAAGGCCGATCGAGTTACTCGATGGAGCCTTCACATTTCCAGCAAGTGCCGGCGAACTTGGTCGCGGCGATTCTCGATCAGAAGGAGACGAAATAATTTATGGCCGAAGGTCAACGCATTCGAATTCGATTAAAAGCGTTTGATCATCGCATGCTTGATCAATCGGCCATCGACATTGTCGAGACGGCGAAACGCACGGGCGCGCGCGTGGCCGGGCCGATTCCGCTGCCGACGTTGATCGAAAAATTTACGGTGAACCGTTCCCCGCACGTCGACAAAAAATCGATGGAGCAATTTGAAATCCGGACGCACAAGCGTTTGCTCGACATCATCGAGCCGACGGCGAAGACGGTGGATGAATTGAAGAAACTGAATTTGCCGGCGGGCGTGGACATCACGATCAAAATCTAGCGCTTGAGAAATTTACAAGATCGACAACGACAAGATCGACATCATGAGCATCGGGTTACTTGGACAAAAAATCGGCATGACCAGCGTCTACGACGCCAAAGGTCGGCTGTGTCCCGTGACCGTGATCGCGGCGGGCGATAATGTTTTGCTGCGCCGCCTAACGAACGAGAACGAAGGCTATTCCGCGGTGCAGGTTGGATTCGGCACGCAAAAGGAATCGCGTGTGAACAAATCCGCCCTCGGCATTTTCAAGAAAGCGAACTCGGAGCCGAAGAAACTCGTGCGCGAATTCCGACTCGATGCCGACGCGCCCGAAGGGGAAATCAATTTGAGCCTCACCCAATTTCAGCCGGGCGACTTTGTCGATGTTACCGGCAAATCAAAGGGCAAAGGGTTCCAAGGCGTGATGAAGAAACACAACTTCCACGGGCAAGGCGCGGCGCACGGTTCCAAGACGCATCGACGGAACGGCGCGGTCGGAAATCGTTCAACGCCCGGTCGCATTTGGAAAAACATGGGCATGCCCGGTCACATGGGCGACGAGCGCGTGACCGTGCAGAATCTGCAAGTGCTGCAGGTGCGCGAAGCGGAAAAAGTTATTTTGATCAGTGGCGCAGTGCCCGGCGCGAACGGCAGCTACGTAGTCGTTAAGCCGGCGTTGAAGAAGCCACCTGAGGCGAAGGCATGAGCGCGAAAGTTCTAACAAAAGCTGCGGCGAAGGAAGCGAAGATCGACATGATCGAAAACGGTCGCGGAACGCAGGCAGTCCACGATGTGGTCGTCGCGATGCGGGCAGCTCGCCGTTCCGGTTCCGCGAATTCAAAAACAAAAGCGGAGGTCGATTTGTCCGGTTCGAAACCGTGGCGGCAAAAAGGAACGGGTCGCGCCCGCGCCGGTTACGCTTCGTCGCCGATTTGGCGCAAAGGCGGTGTCGTGTTCGGCCCGAAGCCGCGTGATTATTCCAAAAAAGTTTCGAAGACGCTGCGCAAGCTCGCCTTCAAGAAAGCTTTGAGTGAGCGAATCAAAGCCGGTGATGTGCTGACGGTCGACAAAATCGCGATGACCGAAATCAAAACGAAATCCTTCTTGTCGATCTTAATGAAAGCGACCGACGCGCGAAAAGTTTTGGTGATCTCCGATTCGTTCGATGACAACACTTACAAGTCGGCGCGCAACATAAAGTCAGCGCATCTCGCGACCGCTTCGGATGTGAACACCGAGCAATTGCTCGCCTGTGAGAAGATCGTGGTGACGCAAGCCGCTCTGGAAAAACTTGGCGAAAGGACGAGCGCGAAATGAACGAACCTTTCGACATCATTCACACGGCTTCGTTAACGGAGAAGTCGTCGCTGCTGAGCGAGAAGCAGAACAAGTACGTCTTCCGCGTCAGTCCGCGCGCGAACAAAATTCAAATCAAGCACGCGATCGAGAAACTGTTCCAGAAGAAGGTCATCGCGGTGAACACCTGCAATTACGACGGCAAATGGACGCGCGTGCGGGGCCCGTTAGGCCGCAAAGCGAAGTGGAAAAAGGCGATCGTGACGCTGAAGGAAGGCGACAAGATCGAACTGGTTTAGTATGGCTCTCAAAACTTTTCGCCCACTCACTCCCGTCCTGCGCTTCAAGCAGCTTCCGGCTTTCGAGGAAATTACGAAGTGGAAGCCGGCTAAGGGTCTGGTTGAGGTAAAAAAGCGAACCGGCGGCCGAAACAATCGCGGCCGGATGACGGCGCGCCACATCGGCGGCGGTCACAAACAAAAATACCGCAAGGTCGATTTCAAACGACGCAAGCGTGATGTCACCGCCGAGGTGGTCGGGATTGAGTACGATCCGAACCGCTCTGCGCGCATTGCTCTTATTAAGTACACAGACGGCGAGCTGAGCTACATTCTCGCGCCGAACGGCCTTGCCGTTGGATCGACAGTCGCCGCTGGCGACAATGTCGCGCCGGAACTCGGCAATGCCTTGCCGCTGCGCGCGATTCCGTTAGGCACGAACATTCACAACATTGAGCTGACTCCCGGCCGCGGTGGACAGGTCGCGCGCAGCGCGGGTCAGCAAGCGATTCTTAATAACCTCGAAGGCGGTTACGCGTTGGTGAAAATGCCGTCGGGCGAAATTCGCCGCATTAACGAGAGTTGTTTCGCGACGATCGGCCAGGTCGGCAATGTCGATCACATGAACGTGTCCAGCGGCAAAGCTGGACGGACGCGTTGGCAAGGTCGGCGCTCGCATGTGCGCGGCATGGCGATGAATCCCGTTGATCATCCGATGGGCGGCGGCCAGGGAAAATCGAAGGGCGGCGGCGGTCGACATCACCCGGTTAGTCCGTGGGGACAGCTCGCGAAAGGATTCAAAACGCGCGCGAAACACAAACCGAGCGATCGATTCATCATGGAAGACCGCCGGGTGAAGAAGAAAAGTTAAAATTTGATTTTTATGTCTAGATCATTGAAGAAAGGACCCTTCGTCGAATCGCATCTTCTGGAAAAGATCGACAAGATGAATGCGTCGGGCGCGAAAAAGGCGATTAAAACCTGGTCGCGACGTTCGATGGTGACGCCGGATTTTGTCGGCCACACGTTTCTGGTTCATAACGGAAAGATTTTTCAATCCGTTTTCGTGACCGAGAACATGGTCGGGCACAAACTCGGTGAGTTTTCGCCGACGCGTATCTTTAAGAAGCACGGTTCGCACACGGCGAAGGTGACCAAGTAAGTTGAGGGTTGAGAGTTGAGTGTTGAGAGAAAAAGCGGAGGGAAAAGTCCCTCAACTCTCAACCAAAAACTCTCAACCGTAATTTTAGTGGGCTGCGTAACGCTGGCTCGAGGGCTGGCGGCAGAGGGAAATAGTTCTTTGTCAGAATCCAAAATTGAAAATGCGGAGACGAAAGTCACCGCGACGGCGTTGCTCGCGCAGAATGAAGAATTGCGCCGGCAGTTGTCGATCCAACAGGAGTCGCTCAAAACTTTGACGACGAGCCTGGCGGAATCGAACGCCGAAGCGGAATTGTTTCGTCGCAAGTTTTCCGATCTGCAACTGCGCATGGAAGCGCTGGGGCTGGACGCGGCGAACAAGGATCGCGCGAAGATCGAGCAGCGTTTGCTCGCGGCGGTGAGCGATCTTCAGCTGGCGCAAAAGGAGCGCGATGAATTTCGCGATCAAATGCTGCGGTTGAACGAAGCGATGTTGCGATACGTGCAAACGTCGCAGGGTGGCGACGCGCAAGCGCGGATGGATGTGGAAGCGCAACTGCGCGGGACTAACGACTTGCTGGTAAGATCGACATCGTCACCTCCGCCATCGCAACAGCCGAGTTTGTTAGACGGCAGCGTGATCAGCGTGAAAGACGAATGGTCGTTTGTCGTTGGCAACATCGGCGAGAAGCAGGGCGTGAAAATTGGGATGCCGATGCGCGTGATGCGCGGCGACAAGAAAGTGGCGACGCTGCGAGTAGTCGATGTGCGCCAGAAAATTTGCGGGGCCGTGATTCAAGAAATGGATTCTCAGAAGGACAAAATAAAAGTGGGCGATCGTCTCCAAGTGGATGCGAAGCCCAATGTGACTTTAAAATAAAATGGAAGTTAGATCGATATATCGGTACGCGAAGATTTCGCCATTCAAGGTGCGCGAAGTCACGCGCGAGATTCAGGGCCTGCCGGTTTCGGCAGCGCTCGATCTGCTCGCGTTTACGCCGAAGAAGGCGGCGTTCCTTATTAATAAGACGCTTAAGAGCGCGATCGCGAATGCGGAGAACAATGCGAATTTAAAAGTGGAAGGTTTGGTCGTGAAGGAAGCGGTCGTGGGCGAGGGGCCAACGATGAAACGGATGATGCCGCGGGCGCGTGGAAGTGGTTCGCGCATTTTGAAACGCAGCAGTCACATTCGAATCATTTTGTCGGATGAGATTCCGATTGAAACGCGCGAGACGCGGAAAGCGAAACGCAAAGCGGCCAAGAGTGAGGAAGGCGGCGCAAGATCGACATCTCCATCTGCGAAAAAGAAAAAGCCGAAGAAGAAAACGGCGGCGAAGAAATAATTTATGGGACAGAAAGTAAATCCAATTGGGTTTCGGTTGAATGTGAATCGCGACTGGCGGTCGCGCTGGTACGCGTCGCCGCAGGACCTGCCGGGATTTTTGCACAGCGATCTGAAGATCCGCGCTTACGTGAAGAAGAAACTGCAATTCGCGGCGGTGGCCAAGATTGTGATCGAGCGGGCGTGGAATTCGATTCGCGTGACCATCCACACGGCGCGGCCCGGAATCGTGATCGGTCGCAAAGGTGCCGAGATCGAGAAGATGACCGAAGAGATTTCGAAGATGGCGGCGGGCAAACAAATCAAGATCGACATCCAGGAAATCAAAACGCCGGAACTTGATGCGCAATTAGTCGCGGAGAATGTCGCGCTGCAGATCGAGCGACGTATTGCGTATCGCCGTGCGATGAAGAAAGCCGTGCAGACGGCCATGGATTTTGGCGCGCAGGGAATTCGGTTGCGCAGCTCGGGGCGTTTGAATGGCGCGGAAATTTCGAGATCGGAATGGTATCGCGAAGGGAAAGTGCCGCTGCACACATTGCGCACGCCGATTGATTACGGATTTGCAGAAGCGAACACAGTTTACGGAAAGATCGGCGTGAAATGCTGGATCTGTAAGAAAGAGGAAGCAGTCGCAGAAGCGCCGGCCGCACCTGCGCCGCCACCGCCGATGCCTGAACCGACTGCTGCCGTTTAAGGAAATTTTTTATGCCATTGATGCCCAAACGCGTGAAGTATCGCAAGACCCAG
>JBBROO010000055.1:0-16290 GCA_038229295.1 Chthoniobacterales bacterium
ACCGGCTTTGATTCCCACGCGCGCGATGCTTCGGCTAAAAGCAAGATCGACATCTCCTGCACGCTGCGCCGGAATTCTTCGGGCGGAGTTGTCTTTGCACGCAAGATCGACAACTTGGCCGCGGCCAGCGGATGTTCCAGTAGCGTAACGTTGGAGCTCACGTCGTTTCGTGCAAGGGTGCGGCGTGAGCGAGTTTCAATTGTCGATCTTGAGATGAAAAGAGAAATCACGAATAGGCATTACCCGATCGGCGCGGAATTGATCGGCGAAAACGAAACGCATTTTCGCGTTTGGGCGCCGAAAGCGAAAAAGATCGACGTCGTCCTCGAAGACAGCGCGGCCCCGCAGGTGAATCGAAGTTTTCATCCGATCGACGCGGAGGAGGATGGTTACTTCAGTGGATCGGTCGCGGCGCGCGCGGGGCAGCGTTACCGCTTTCGCGTGGACGGCGCGGAGCATTTTTATCCCGACCCCGCGTCGCGTTATCAACCGGAAGGACCACACGGTTCATCGTGCGTTGTCGATCCCGCCGAGTTCAAATGGTCAGATGCGAAGTGGCGCGGACGAAATTTGAAAGGACAAATTTTCTACGAACTGCACGTGGGCACGTTTACGCGGGAAGGAACCTGGGCGGCGGCAGCGGAACAATTGCCCGAGCTGGCGCGCATCGGCATCACCGTGATCGAGATGATGCCGATCGCCGATTTCCCGGGGAAATTTGGGTGGGGTTACGACGGCGTAAATCTTTTTGCACCGACGCGATTGTACGGAACGCCGGATGATCTGCGGAGCTTTGTCGATCGCGCGCATTCGTTAGACCTTTGCGTCGTTCTCGATGTCGTTTACAATCACTTCGGTCCGGACGGAAACTATCTCCGCGTTTATTCGGAAGATTATTTCACGGCGAAACACGAGAACGATTGGGGCGAGTCGATCAACTTCGACGGGGAAAACTCGGGGCCAGTGCGGGAGTTTTTCATCACTAACGGCCGCTATTGGACGGAAGAATTTCATTTCGATGGCTTCCGTTTCGACGCGACGCAGGACGTGCATGATGAATCGGACGAATATCTCATCGGCGCGATCGGGCGCGCGGCGCGTCTGGCGGCGGGAGAACGCTCGCTGATCCTCGTCGCGGAGAATGAACCGCAGGAAACGAAGTTGGCGCGACCGCGCAGTGAAGGCGGCGATGATCTCGATGGATTATGGAATGACGATCTGCATCACAGCGCGAGCGTCGCGCTCATCGGGCGGAACGAAGCGTACTACACCGACTACTTGGGGAAGCCGCAGGAATTTATTTCCGCTGCCAAGTACGGCTATTTGTATCAAGGTCAGCCTTACAGCTGGCAGGAATCGCAGCGCGGCACGCCCTCGTTAGGCTTGCCGCCCGAAACATTCGTCGCTTACATCGAGAATCACGACCAGGTTTCTAACACCGCAACCGGCGAGCGCGTTCGATTTCAAACTTCGCCGGCCCGCTATCGCGCAATGAGTGCACTGATTTTACTTGGACCATGGACGCCGCTGTTATTTCAAGGCCAGGAGTTCGGCACTTCGAAACCGTTTTTGTTCTTCACCGATGTCGGAGATCAGGCCATGAAGGAAGGAATCCGGAAAGGGCGCTCGGAATTTCTGGCGCAATTTCCCTCGCTGGCGGGTGACGAGGCGCAGGAAATGGTTCCGGTGCCGGACGATCCAGAAGTGTTTACGCGCTGCAAGCTGGACTTCGCCGAGCGGCAAACGCACCGGCAATGGTACGATCTACATGTCGATCTTATCAAATTGCGCCGGGAAGATTCGCGTTTTCGCGAGCAAGTGCCCGGCGGCGTGGATGGCGCGGTGCTCGGCCCGGCAAGTTTCGTGCTTCGTTATTTCGCAAGCGATAACGATGATCGCCTACTCGTGATTAATCTTGGCCGACGTCAAAAATTCGAACCCGCACCCGAACCACTGCTTTCGGCGCCGCTCGGGCTTGAATGGGAAACACTCTGGACCAGTGAATCTCCAAAATATGGCGGACCGGGTTCCGTCCCGGTGGTGACGCAAGATCGGTGGCTTCTCCCCGCAGAATCCGCGGTCGCGTTGCGTTTGATGCCGGAAAAAAGCCCGCGCAAAAAACCAAAACGCCGGCGCGCCTAACCGACGCATGGATCACGCTTACAAGCCCACAGTCGTGCGCAAGATGACGTGGGACGGCGCCGAAACTTCCCGTGAAGTTTTGCTTAATCGCGAATGGATCGTGACTAACGGACTCGGCGGTTACGCCTCGGGCACAATCTCAGGTGCGGTCACGCGTCGCTATCACGGGTTGCTTATTGCCGCGTTGCCCGCACCGCATGGACGCGTCGTCATGTGGAACCACGTTTCCGAGTTTTTGCGCTTCGGCGATGACGACATCATTTCGTTAGGCGGCGAGGAACGCGCCGGCGGACAACTGAATCTCAAAGGGGCCGATCATCTCCGCGAGTTCCGACTCGAAGACGGATTGCCGGTCTGGACGTATCACGTTCGCAATTTCGTTCTGGAGAAGCGCGTGCTGCTTCCGCATCTGCAAAACACGGTGCACGTCAGCTACCGGATTCTTGCGGACGGGGAACGCGCGCGTTTGGAATTGCGGCCGGCGTTTCATTTTCGTCATCACGAATTTCCAGTGAACAAGGGCACCGCCGGGCCCTACAAACTCAGCGCGGTCAATGGGCGCTACGAAATTTCGCCGGCGCGTCCGGGGTTTCCGGCGTTGCGCATGAAGCTTTGTGGATGCGAATCGGCTTTTACCATTGCCTCAACCAAAATTCCGCAAGTCGTTTACCGAAACGAGCAAAGCCGCGGGTATGCATCCGAAGGCGAATTGTGGAGTCCTGGATTTTTCCATGTCGATCTTGCGAAGGAAACTACGGCCACGCTGGTCGCTTCGACCGAGAAATGGGAGATCGTTGAGGTGCTCGGACCAGATCGCGCGCTCTCTTCGGAGCGAGAGCGCCGTTCGCGACTGCTCGACAAGACTAACGAGAATGCGCGCGAAGGAGTCGCCGCCGAATTAACTTTCGCGGCCGACCAATTCGTCATCACTCCCGCTGGTCGCTTCGAAGAAACAGCGCGCGCTCACGCCGCCGGCGATGAAGTGCGCACCGTCATCGCCGGTTACCATTGGTTCACCGATTGGGGCCGCGACACCATGATCAGTCTCGAGGGTTTGACCCTAACGACCGGCCGCTGGCTCGAGGCCGGTTACATCCTGCGCACGTTCGCCTACTACATTCGCGACGGCTTGATTCCGAATATGTTTCCCGACGGCGCGAAGCAGGGCTTGTATCACACGGCCGACGCGACGCTTTGGTTTTTTCACGCGCTCAATCGCTACTTCGAAGCAACGAAGGATCGCACGACGCTAAAATTGTTGCTGCCATCTTTGATCGACATCGTCGAACAGCATCTGCACGGAACGAAATTTAATATCCATGTCGATCTTGCCGACGGATTACTCGCACAAGGCGCCGAAGGTTATCAGCTCACGTGGATGGACGCGAAGATGGGCGATTGGGTAGTGACGCCGCGTCGCGGAAAAGCGGTTGAGATCAACGCGCTTTGGTACAACGCCCTTCGCTTGCTCGCCAAGTGGTTGCGGCAAATGGACGACGAATCCGCGGCGCAGCATTATGAAGAACATGCCGAACGCGCGCACACTTCATTCAATCAACGCTTCTGGTTCGCGGAGGGCGGATATCTTTTCGATGTGGTTGATTGCAACGGCGAGAAGGAAACTTACGACAAATCTTTCCGGCCAAATCAAATCTTCGCCATCTCGCTCGATTATCCGGTGCTCGAACCGGAACGCTGGAATTCCGTTGTCGATCTTGCGCAGAAGAAATTAGTTACACCGGTTGGGTTGCGTTCGCTTTCGCCGGACGATCCCGAATACAAACCGATTTACGGCGGCGATCTGCGCTCACGCGATGGCGCTTATCATCAAGGCACGGTTTGGGCGTGGCTCATCGGGCCGTTCATCGATGCGTGGCTAAAGGTTCACCCTAACGACAAACAAGGAGCGCGAAAATTTCTGGACGTGTTCCCGATTCACCTGAGCGACGACGCGCTTGGTTCCATCAGCGAAGTTTTCGACGCGGGCGAACCGCACATGGCGGGAGGCTGCATTGCGCAAGCGTGGAGCGTCGCCGAAGTTTTGCGATGCTGGGTGAAGACGGCGTAAGATCGACATGCACTTATGTCGGCTGATGCGATTAGTAATTGATGGCTGAGACGGCGGAAGAACTTTCCAAGAATCCGGAAGTGCGCGATGAGCTCGCACGCACGACCGGACAAAAAACCGGCGAGAAGGTTAAGGCAGAGCCGAAGGACAAATTCTGGTTTGTCACGCACGCGCTTCTGCTCATCGGTTGCGCTGTCTTTTATTATTTGCTCGGAAGCAAACTCATCCCGCTCCCACAGGCACATGTCGATCTTGCGCGGCGTTTACTCCGCGGCACGGTCTTCGTCGTCATCGTCCTGGCCATCGCGAAAGCGATTTCCGTATATGCGATCGGACGAATCGCCGATGCCTCCACGCGTTTTACGCTCAAGCGCATTCAGCATCTCGTCGTGGCGCTCATCATCGCGCTCATCGTCATCTCGATTGTTTTTGTAAATTGGTACGCCGCTGTCACCGCGCTCGGCGTCGGTTCCATTATCCTCGGCCTCGCTGTGCAAACGCCGATGACCAGTTTCATCGGCTGGATTTATCTGCTCGTTAGGCGGCCTTATCGCGTCGGCGATCGCATCAAAATGGACGACGCGACCGGCGATGTCATCGACGTGAGTTATCTCGACACCACGCTGTGGGAATTCGGCGGCCAATATATTTCCGGAGATCATCCGAGCGGCCGCATCATTAAGTTTCCGAATTCGAAAGTGCTCAATTCCATGGTCTGGAATTATTCCTGGCCGTTGTTTCCTTACATTTGGAACGAAATCAAATTTCAGATCGCGTATCAGAGCGATCTCAAATTTGTCGCCGAGACCATGCAGCGCATTGTCACGGAAGAGATCGGGCAGGAAATGATCGAACGCATTTCAGTGTATCGCGATCTGCTCGCGCGGACGCCGGTCGATGAGTTGGAGGTGCGCGAACATCCGCGTGTCATCTTTCGTGTCGATGAAGTGACATGGGTGGACGCGATCGTCCGTTATCTCGTCGCGCCGCGCGAAGCCGGGCCGATCAAAAGCCGACTCATTCCCAAACTTCTCGCCGCGCTCAACGCCGCGCCGGAAAAAGTCATGTTCCCGAAAGGCGATGCGCGCTAGTTGTCAGTCCGAACGAAGTCGAGGACTGTCTCACTGTTTATGAAGCGATTTGTTTTCACGATGTCGATCTTGTCGATGTCGATCTTTGCGCTGGCCGAGCCGAAGCCGAGCGGCGCGCCGCCAGCGCAACAAGTTTTCCCGGTCGCTTTGCCTAACTACAACGAAGAGACCGCAACGCGGCTCCAGATTTTTTTGGACAACGTCGATTTCGGCCCGGGAAAAATCGACGGACGCATGGGCGAATTTTTTCGCAAGGCGCTCATCTCTTACAAACATGCCCACGCCATGCCCAAGACCGGCGCGGTCGATTCCTGGATCCTCGATCAAGTCCCGGTCATCTACACGAACTACACGATCAAAGAGGACGATTTGAAATTTGTCGGCCCGCTTCCGACCGAGCATGCGGAGCAGGCGAAACTGAAAATGCTGCCCTACACTTCGCTACTGGAATTCGTAGCCGAGCGGTTCCATTCGGCAGAGGATTATATTAAGAAGCTCAATCCCGGAAAAAACTGGGAACAGATCAAGCCGGGCGAAGTTTTGAAAGTGCCTAACGTGTTGCCGTTTGAAGTCGAGAAGATCGTCGAGGGCAAGGTGCCGGAGAATCCGAAATTCGCGGCGCGAAAAATTTTCGTCGATACGAAAGAGCACTTGCTCGAAGTCTTCGATAATGACCAACTCGTCTGCGTTTTCCCCATTACGCCAGGATCGACCGCGTTACCGGCGCCGGTCGGAACGTGGAAGATCCAAGGCGTCGCGACCTGGCCGTGGTTTCGTTACGACGAGGGCATGCTCAATTACGGCGTGCGCACGGAAAATTTCTTCAATCTTCCGCCCGGGCCTAACAACCTCGTCGGTGTTCTTTGGATGGGCCTGAGCAAACCCGGCATCGGCATTCACGGCACGAACAATCCGGAGACGATCGGCCGCGCCGCCAGCCATGGGTGCATTCGCACGGCCAACTGGGACGCCGCGCGATTGAAGGATTTAGTCAGTGTCGGCAACACCGTCGTTATTTTTTAAATCTCCCCGATTTGTCATCCCGAGCCGCAAAGACGGCGAGGGACCTCGCACCTGAAAAAAGCGCGTAATTGCAGGGATGCGTGATCAATCAGCTGATGTGAGTTCCCTCGCTCGCGCTCGGGATGACAATCTAAAGAAAAATATTTCGCGCGGAATCGCCACCGGCGGCGTCTAGGCTTGTAGATCGACATGATGGATGCCAACGAACGCGAGACATATCGAGCGGCCATTCACGGCGATCGAGACGCTTTCGAAATGATCATTCGCAGTCACAGCCGGGCTCTTTTCGCCATCGGCTATGGCATTCTGCAGAATCGCGAAGAGGCCGAGGACGCAGTGCAAGACGCGCTGGTCAAGGCTTGGAAATCGCGCTGGCGCGTGCGCGATCCGGAAAAGTTTCCGGCGTGGCTTTGCATGATCGCGCGATATCGTGCCCGCGATGTTTTTCGGAAACGGCGCGCTCTGCCTGAAGATTTGGAACGACACGTGGCGCTTGCCACGCCGGAGCAAAGCGAAGGCGGGTTAGATCGACATGTGCATTCCGCGCTGGCGGCGCTCCCCGAAGTCCATCGCAGCGCGCTGATGCTGCGTTATTTCGAAGAAATGGATTACGCGTCGATCGAAAACACGCTCGGTCTCAGCAACGGATCGCTCCGCGGAATTCTCGGACGCGCGCTCGCCGCCATGCGTAAACAACTTAAGCCTGCTCTCGCCTCACTCGACTAACGATATGGCCGCTACCATTCACGACGAAATCGACAACTGGCTCGCCGCCGACGTGCACGACCAGCTTTCGGAACAGGAACGCAGCGCGTTACATCATCACATCGTGGAATGCGCAGCCTGCCGTCAATTGCATCAGGAGAACAAAATCATGAACAAAGTCTTGCAGGAAACTCTGGAAACCCAAAAGCCGGACGCGACGTTCGAGCAACGCGTGCTAACTGATTTTCGCGCTCGCATTCCGCAACGAACCGGCGGGGCGGCAAAGTTCATTGTCGATCTTATGCGAATGCGCGCGACGCAGATCACCGCCGTCGCAGCGGTGTTGCTCGCGCTCATGCAAGTCGGACGAATGATCACGCGCGAAAACGTGCCGGCTAGCAGAGTTTTCGCCTCAACGGCCGAGCGCGCGGAACTAATTCCGTCCGAAAAAGACGCGTCACAAAACCAACTTCCAGCCGCCGCGAAGAAAGGTGCATTTCTCGATGACGTCCGCTCAAAATTCGCCGGCCATGCGCGAAGCGTGAGCAAAGGAGACGAGGTAATTTCGGGCCCAAGCGAAGATTTCTCCGGCTCGCTCAACAAACCCAACCATGCGCAAGTCAAGGCGGCCGCTGCGCCGGCCCCTCCCGAGTTTCACGAAGAGAGAGCTGAAGTGGAACGAAGTGTTATCAGCGGCTCGAAGATTCCGACCGCTGAAGAGACAAGCGCCGCCACGACATCCGCGCTCGCCAATCGTAAACTGATTCGCAACGCGAACGTCGAGTTGGAAATCACCAGCTTTGATGAGTCGGTTCAAAAGATAACCGTGTTCGCAAGTGAAGACCGTGGATATATCGCGACCACCAGTTCGGAAAAACAGGCGAATGGAAAACTGCGCGGTACCGTCGTCGTCAAAGTTGCGCCCGAAAATCTCGATCGCTTCCTGCAAAAGATTCGCGGCCTTGGCGAACTGAAAAACCAATCGCTCGGAAGCGAAGACGTGACGAAGGCGTATTTCGACACCGATTCGCGGCTGAAGAACGCGCGCGTTTTGGAATCGCGTTTGATCGACATGTTGAAAAAGAAGAGCGACGACATCAACGACCTTTTGCAAGTGGAGAAGGAGTTGGCGCGCGTGCGCGAGCAAATCGAGCAGATGCAGGGCGAGCTAAAGTTTTGGGACGCACAGGTGCAATTCGCCACCGTCACCATTCAACTCGCGGAAAAAGATTTGGAGGAACCAGCAGCGTTTCTTTTGAAGGAACGCGCGCAGCTCGCGCTTTACGCGCCGGAAGTAGAGAAGATTTATAACGACATCAAGGCGCTCGCTTCGCCGAAGACGCAGATCACGAACGCGCAACTTGATCGGGACAACTCAGGGCGCGTCTCGGCCCGCGTGAGCATGTTGACCGCGCCGGAAGAAAGCGACGGCGTCATCGGCAAAGTGAAAGCGCTGGGCCGCGTGGAGAATTTCCAAGTGCAAACCGAGCGCGTCGCGCAAGGCGGCAGCGGCATGTCGGAAAACGCGAAGACGAAACGCGATAAGGTGGAATTGAATATCACCCTTTCGCGCGACGAGCAGGAGCAATCGTTGCAGCAAACGAGTCTGCGCATTCGCACTACATCGGTAGATGAGAGGACGAAGGCACTGGCCGGTTTGGCGGAGAAGCAGAACGGACGCGTGCGCAGCTCGTCGTTCTCACGCGATCCCGATGGGCGCGAGTTTGCGAACGTGACGTTGCGCGTGCCGATGAAGAATTATTCGGCATTGATGCAATCGCTCGATGCGCTCGGCAAAGTCGAGAACGTCAGCGTGCAGCGACAGGACCGCACTGGCGGAGATGTCGATCTTGCCACCGCGCCGGCCGACTTGTCGATCCAGGTTTACAGCCAGGGCAACATCGTTTCGCAGGAGAGCGGACTATTTGCGACGCTTCGCCGCACCCTGGCCCAAAGCGCCGCCGCCATCATGTGGAGCTTGCGCATGATCGGAGTGGCGATCGCGTTTCTCGCGCCGTGGGTGATCGCGTTGGCCGGCGTGATTTGGATCGCGAAGCGCATCGCGCGACGCCCCAAATTGTAACTGCGCGCGCTATTTGTCATCCTGAGTCGCGCAGACGACGAAGGACCTCACCTACTCGCGCGATGTCACACAAACTTCCTTGGATAATCATTTACCGATTGTGAGGTCCCTCGCTCCGCTCGGGATGACACCGTTTTGACGGCGATTATTTCGCGCGCGACGCAAACTGTAGCGATTTGCAGGCGACACGCCTGCCGCTACAGTATTCTCGCCGCTGAAGAGCGCGTTTCGACATGAGCATCCAACCTTTCAGCCTAACTAACGCGGCCGTTCAATCGCTGCCCAAACATCTGCTGCAGTTTGCGGTCGATCAACGTTACGACGATTACACTTCGGTAGACCACGCGGTCTGGCGTTTCATCATGCGCCAGAACACATTTTTCCTGAAAGAGTACGCGCACAAAGTTTACTTCCAGGGTTTGCTCGATACCGGGATTTCGTTCGAGCGCATTCCGCGCATCGAGGAGATGAACGACATCCTCGGCCGCATCGGCTGGGGCGCGGTGGCGGTGGACGGATTCATTCCGCCGGCGGCGTTCATGGAGTTTCAGGCTTACAAAGTTCTCGTGATCGCGTGTGATATGCGCCAGATCCATCACATCGAATACACGCCGGCGCCCGATATTGTGCATGAAGCCGCCGGACATGCGCCCATCATTGTCGATCGCGAATACTCAAATTATCTCCAGCGTTTCGGCGAAGTTGGCGCGCGCGCCATGTCGTCGAAAAAAGATTTCGAGCTGTATGAAGCGATCCGTCACTTGTCGATCTTGAAAGAGCAGCCGAACAGCGACCCGAAAGAACTCGAGAGCGCGTTGAAGCTGGTAGAAGATCGACAGAAGAATTTGGGCGAACCGTCGGAGATGGCGCTGCTTTCGCGATTGCATTGGTGGACGGTCGAGTACGGACTCATCGGCACATTGGAGCAGCCGAAAATTTATGGCGCCGGCTTGCTTTCATCCATCGGCGAATCGGTTTCGTGTCTCGAACCGCACGTGAAAAAGATCGCCTACTCGCTCGCAGCGGTCGACACGCGGTTCGACATCACGACGAAACAACCGCAGCTATTTGTCTGCCGCGATTTCAAACATCTCGCCGATGTGCTCGAAGAATTCGCGAGCAAAATGGCCTATCAAGTCGGCGGACTTGAAGGCATCAACAAAGCGATCGAATGCAAGAACACTGCGACGTGCCAGTATTCGTCCGGGCTGCAAGTCACGGGCGTGTTCAACGAAGTGATTGTCGATCTTAAGGACAATCCGATTTATCTCCGGACAGCCGGGCCGACCGCGCTCGCCTTTCAAAACATCGAACTCGGAGGCCACGGCCGCGATTATCACAAGGAAGGTTTCGGTTCACCGATCGGAAATTGGAAACAGACTCCGATTCTCGAAGGCGAAAAAGCAAAACTCGAATTCGAAAGCGGCCTTACGGTTGAAGGAAAGATCGACAACGTCCTTCGCCGCGATGGCAAATTGATTCTCATCACCTTCTCGAATTGCACCGTGAAATATAGCGACCGGGTCTTGTTTGAGCCGGCCTGGGGTAAATTCGACATGGCGGTCGGCGAACGAATCACTTCGGTGTTCAACGGCGCGGCCGACAAGGACGCTTACAATCAGGTCGCGTTGACTCCGAAAGAGCGCACGATCAAAGTTCCGTCCGACGCGGAGCGCAAGAAGCTGGAGAATCTTTACGCGCAGGTGCGCAAGATTCGCGATAGCAAAAAGGGCTACGAGCGTCTCGGCGAAATCTGGGAGACGCAGCAAGCCGAACATCCTAACGACTGGTTATTGTCGATGGAAATTTTTGAGATCCTCGATACGACCGATCAACAGCCGGCGTTGAAAGCGAAGATCGACAAGTTCCTGAACGAGAAGAGGGCGACGACGAAAGATTTGGCGACGCTGATCGGTTGGGGATTTCGGCTGGTGGAATACCACCAGAAGCCGGAGCTGAGCGCGGCCATGCATTCGTCGCCGAAGTAATCTCGATCGCAGCGGGTTAAGCAGGCAGCGTTTCAAAGTCGTGAATTTTGTTAGGCAACCACTTTCCACCGGCATCGTCTTCATGTTCGGCGGCCGAAACTAGTTAGGCATTTACACCGTTTCGTCTTTGAAGTGGCGCTTTCCCTTCTGCGCTTTGGCGAATTCGTCTTTGCTCAGAATATTTTCGTCCAGTTGCATGTCGATCTTGCAAAAGTTCCCGAACCACGCCGCTAGCCGCTCGCCATTCTGCATCACTTCCTCGGTCAGATAATTTGCATCGATGTTGATACAGATCGCGCCGACGACGCCAAATTCTTTTCTAAAGATCGGGATGGTCGTGCATTTGAATTTTCGCGCGCCGATGTTGAGCTCGTAATTCAATTTATCTTCGTGCAATAGCTGCCGCTTCTTCAGATCGATGAGCAAACTCGTCGTGCCATCGCGCAGATGCCGGCCGGTGACATCGTTCTCGAGCGCGATGAGCGAATGCGCGGGATCGGCGAGATTATGCAGCAAAATCTCGATGCCGGTATTGGGAAATGATTTCCCGATGAGCCTAACGATGCGGATATAATTTTCGAGATACTCATTCGTGTCGTCGGCGATCTTTCGCCCGTCGTATTTGTCGAACAACTGCGCGTAGACTTTCTGCTCCGTCGGCTCGAGCTGACCGCGCACATTGTTTTGTTCGCCGATGAAAATCATTTGGCGCGCGGCGGTGTAATCGTTGTTCTTCAAAAAATAATGCATGCCGAGCCGGAAATTGTTGAGATTGAACTCGGGCACATTCTCGCGATTGATGGTGAACGGATAGAAGTCGTACTCCTCCAGGTTTCGGCCAAATTTGCGGCGCTCCTTGTATTTTCCCCAGAGAAAACCGAGCGCGAGCAAAATGAGCGACGCGATGATCGACGCGAGAACGTTAACGGTGATGTCGCTGCCTTTGATCATGCGGACAAGATCGACAACTACAGGTCGCCGCTCAACCGGCCAAGCGTGATATTTTCGACCAGCGTGTCTGCCGGTTGCGCGAGCGCGAATGCAACCGCATCCGCAATCTGCGATGCGCTCATCATTTTGTCGCGCGGCCAATCGCCTGCGACCTTGCTCCAGATATCGGTGTCGGTTGCGGCCGGATAAATATTGAGCACTCGAATCTTGTGCTCGCGCAGTTCTTCCCGGACCGATTGCGAAAATCCTTCAAGCGCGAACTTGCTCATGCAATACGCGCTCCATCCGGCAAAGCCCGTTTTCGCGGCGACCGAGAGGATGTTGACGACGCTCGATCCGGGCGGCATGCGCCGAGCGAAATGTTGCGTTAATAAAAACGGCGCAGTCACGTTGACCCCGACCGTCTGTTCCCATTCGATCGACGTGATTTCGCCGAACGGTTTCACGACGGCGATGCCGGCGTTGTTGATCAGGACATGGAGCGGAACTTCGCCGACTTGCGCGATGAGATTGGAAACGCCGGACGGAATCGCGAGATCGTGAATTAATTTCACGACACCCGCGCAGCGCGATTGCACCGCTCGACAAACTTCGGCCAAAGCAACGGTGTCGCGTCCGTGCAAAAGAAGTTCGACCTCGGGCGCCGCCAATTTCTCGGCGATGGCGCGTCCAATTCCGCGACTCGCGCCGGTGATGAGAATTCGTTTCACGTGTCGCGTCGCAAGGTGAAACAATTGTTCGCCGTTTCCCACAAGCGCAATCGCATCAGTTGATTCTTTAGCTGATTGTCGATCTTCGGCCAGAGCGCTCGCACGATGTTCTCGCCCGTCGAAGGAGTCTCGCGAAAATCTTCCGTCTCCAAGTCAAGATGTCGATCTTGCCATGGTGCCAGCGAGCGCTCCATCGCATCTCGAAATTCGATGAAATCGCAAAGAGTGCCGCTGCGCTTATCGCATTTTCCTGCGATGGTCGCTTCACTGACGTAGCGATGACCGTGGCCGCGCTCGTTATTGCATTTGCCAAACAGCTTGGCGTTTTGCGAATCTGAAAACGAACGCACATGCAATCGATGCGCGGCGCTGAACGACGTGCGCATTCCGAGGAACATGCGTTCGTCATCCCAAACTTCGGCGAAGAAATCGTCGCGTTCGTGCAATCGGATGCGCGAGAGCGGAATGATCGCGTTGACGCGCTCGTAAATATATTCGGCCAAGCTCTCGGTCGTCATCGGGCGTTCTTTTAACGCGGCGACGTCGCGATTCAGATGTCGATGGTCGAGCTCGGTGCGGAGCGAATGAATGCAATTGTCGATCTTGTCGTAGCGAACCAACGGCGCTCCCGTGTCCAGTTTTTCGGCGCGGAAACTAAGCCGACCTCGATAATTATGTCCGTGCGTCGCCGTCGCGTTACCAAACAAACGAACGTTCTCTTCTTCGCTCAGATGCGGCGAGCGCGTTTCGCGCGCGGCGGAAAATTCAAACCAGTAATTCGCGTCGCATGCGTCATCGTCGTAAAACGTGGCGCTGCGATTGGGCGATTCGCGCAAGTGCACCGCAACGAGCTTGGCATCGACATCGGAAAACAGTGGCGCAAGATCGACATGCAATTGTCGGGCGACGTTTTCCGCCGTCGGCGGCGCATCGCGAAACGCGGCGTTATCTTCGTTTAGGAATTTGTGATCGAACTGGTCGTTGATGATCCCGCCGGCGCGCTGCTTGATTTCGCTGATGTTAATGAGCATTCCGGTTTGCGGATCGACCGGCCCGGAGAACACAAAATAAGCGACGTAGTTTCGACCGGTGCCATAACGCGCCGCGCTTTCCGGCCCGAACGCGACCAGATTCTCGCTGTCAGTCCAATGCGAAACGAATAATCGACGCGAGGCGGAAAATTCGAGGCGTTTGCTGACGCTCAACAGCATCCCTCAGCAAACATGCTGCGGCCAACCGCGCAAGGTGGATCGCGACCTCCGGGCGCGATGCTAAGAATGGGGAAGCCGCACTGGTTTTACCAACGCGCTCGGAGATCGCGTTCCACCTATTCTTTCAGCAGCGAAAGGAACTCGGAGCGGGTGCGCGCGTCGTCTTTGAAGGAGCCGAGCAGGCAGGACGTTTTCATGATGGAGTTCTGCTTCTCCACTCCGCGCATCATCATGCAAAGATGTTTTGCTTCCACGACCACGGCGACGCCGTTCGGATGCAACGTGTCCATCAGCGCGGCTGCGATCTGCGTCGTTAGGTTTTCCTGGATCTGCAAGCGGCGTGCATAAAGATCGACAATGCGCGCCACTTTTGAGAGGCCGATCACTTTGCCATTTGGAATGTAAGCGACGTGCGCTTTGCCGATGAAAGGGAGCAGATGATGTTCGCACATCGAGTAAAGCTCGATGTCTTTTACGAGCACGATCTCGCTCGCGTCGGAATCGAAGATGGCATCGTTGACGATGTCATCCACGCATTGCCGATAACCTTGCGTCAAAAATTCAAACGCGCGCGCGGCGCGAATCGGAGTCTTCAGTAAACCTTGCCGCTCGGGCTCTTCGCCGATCGCTTCGAGCAATTCACGATAGATATCCGTTAGGGCTTCGACACGGTGATTGTCGATCTTGCCGTCCGCTCGGTGATAAGACGGAGGCGTTTCAGTTCGAACGTTCACGGCGTCAGTCGAGCCAGCTTAATGGATACTTATCGTCATCAAGCTTCAGCGCAGCCTCGGTCAGCTCGAGCGTGTGTTGCGTATCGAACATGACGGCCAGCTCTTCCGTGCGCGTTGCGTTCTTACTCGCCATGATCGTGCCCGGATGCGGGCCGTGCGGAATTCCGCGCGGATGCAAGGTGATCGACGCCGGTTCAATGCCGCGACGCGATCCGAAATTTCCGCGCACGTAAAACAAAACTTCGTCGGCTTCGACGTTGTCATGCACCCACGGAATTTTCACCGCTTCAGGATGCGTATCGAGCAGGCGCGGCGCGAATGTGCAGACAACATAACCACGAATCTCGAATGTCTGATGGATGGGTGGCGGTTGGTGGACCGTGCCGGTGATCGGCTCAAAATCCTGCGCGTTAAAAGTGAATGGATAGAGATAGCCGTCCCAGCCGACGACATCGAAGGGATGATGCGCGTTCGTCACACAGGTCAAACGCGGCCCGTCTTTCACCAGAATTTCCGTGTCCTCCTCTTTGTCGATGGTAAGCGTTTCGGTTGGCCCATGCAGATCGCGCTCCGAGTAAGGCGAGCCCATGCGAATCTGGCCTTCGTGATTTAAATAACGTGCCGGAACTCGCACCGGCCCGGCTGACTCGAGGATGAGATAATCCTCGTCTTCCACTTTGTCGGGAACGAGTCGGTAGGTGATCCCGCGCGGAATCACAATGTAATCTTCCGCGCGATATCGCAGTTTTCCGAAAGACGATTCCAATGTGCCGCCGCCTTTGAAGACGAAAATAATTTCGTCCGCGCCGCCGTTCTTATAATACTCGAAATCCCCGTAAGTCTTCGCCGGCCGCGCGCGATACGCGGTCATGTCCTGATTAAAAAGAATCGGGATACGGCCGGTGTAAAGATCGCCACGGCGCGGAATGTCGGCCGTTTTCAAATGATGATGACGCAGCGGACTGTCGCCCGCTTTCTTGAGCTCTTCGCATTTCAAAAGCTTGACGCTGCGCACACGCGTGGGCGGGCGCAGGTGATACATGATGGAGAAAGCTTCGTTGAAACCTTCCGTGGTGATGACGTGCTCGTACGCAATGCCTTCGTCCTTGAAGGTCGGCGCGCCGTTGCGGTGGAACCAGATGTGATGCTTCCGCGGAATCTCTCCGAGCTTTTGATAAAACGGCATGTCGATCTTTCCTCTCTTTACAAATTGCCTCGCGCGTCCTGTTCTTTCTCGAGCGCTTCGAACAACGCTTTAAAATTTCCTTTGCCGAAACTCTTCGCGCCTTTGCGTTGAATGATTTCGAAAAACAACGTCGGCCGATCTTCCACCGGCTTGGTGAAAATCTGGAGCAGGTAACCTTCGTTATCGCGGTCCACTAAAATGCCAAGACGCTTCAGCGGCTCGAGATCTTCATCGATATGTCCGACACGATCTGGCAACTCATCGTAATAACTTGAAGGAATATTGAGGAACTCAACGCCGCGCTTCTGAATATCGGTCACGGTTTTCACAATGTCGTTAGTCGCGATGGCGACGTGTTGCACACCTTCGCCGTTGTAAAAATCGAGATACTCTTCCAC
>JBBROO010000056.1:0-15603 GCA_038229295.1 Chthoniobacterales bacterium
CCGTTACTTTCTTTTCGCCCGTTATCTTTGCCGTCTTCAATAACTCGACCATCGGCGTCGATTGCGTGAAAACGCGATCGTCAAAAACGAAACTCGCCTTCTTCTCTTTCCAACGCACGTTCACGACCGCTTCCGCGCGCGAGTTGTCTTTCTTCTGCGCGTCTTTCGCGATCGGCAGCGTGATTGTTTTGTCTACCTTCAGCACTTGCGCCGAAGGGATCGTCATGAAAAAAACCAGAATGGTCAGAAGCACGTCGATCATCGGCGCGACCTGAAATTCAGGTTCGCCTGATTCTGCTCCGCCTGCTCCCGATGCCATATGTCGATCTTACGAGATGTCGATCTTACTTCGGTTGCTCGGTGATTATTTTGCCGGTCTGCCCGGAACCGCTTGGTTGCACCAACCAATTCGGAATCGCCGCGTAAAGCTCTTCATCGCCGAGATGCACACCGACGAGCGATTCGTACGGCATCTTGCGAAACAATCGATTGATCACGTCCTGGATGTGATGCAGCGACGCCGTCGCGCGGTTGCGCAAAAAATAAAACGCGCCGAACGCCGGGATGGCGATGATCAATCCGCTCGCCGTCGCCACCAGCACTTCGCCGATCGCCGCCGAAAGTCCCGAGGGATCGCCAATGCCGGACGCGCCAAGTTTGGCGAACGCCTTGATCATCCCCGTGACCGTGCCTAACAAGCCGATCATCGGCGCGGTCACGCCGATGACAGACAAATAACTGATGTAGGTTTGCATCGACGAATTTTCTTTCGAGAGCTCGGACGTCATTCCTTCCTCTGCCACGTCCTTGCCTTCGCCTAACAAACCGATGCCAACGCGCAATACATTGCTCAGCGGCGACGGATTTTCTTTGCAATACTTGTAGGCGCCGACGTAATCGCCGTTCCGAAAAAGCGTCTTCACATTTTCCTCGTGCTCCGGCGGCGCGATCTTTTTCTGACTCGTGCGAATCACGCCGTCGCCGATAAGATAAAGCGTCGCGATCGAGCAAAGCGCGATGGGAAACATGACCCAGCCGCCTTCGCGAATTTGTTCCCACAAAGTTTTCGAGCGCACTGATTCGCCCGCGGGCGAAGGCGATTGCGCGAACGCGCTCGTGGCTAAGATCGACATCGTGATGCACGCGAGGACCGCGGCGTAACCAAGTTTTCGTTTCATAATTTTTTCAATTCCGTTTGCGCGACAGCCGCTTCCGCGGACTGCGGAAATGCCGCGATCAATTCATTGAACGACTTCTTTGCTCGATCGACATCGTCGAGCCGCCGATACGCCCGCCCGCTTCCGAGCAACGCCGCCGGCATAAATGTTTTCTCATCGTAATAAAAAACCGGCACGTGCAAATACGCCAGCAACGCATCATCGGCATTCTTTTGCGCAAGCAGCGCATCGCCTTTTCCGATCCACGCATTCGCCAGCGTCGCCGGATCGGTGCTGTCTTTGATCGCGGCATCACAAATCGCGACCGCCTTTTCGAAATCGCGTTTGCGCACGAGCGCGCCGACCAATCGCAATTGCGCCGCGCGCGCCGTCTCCGGATCGGTCACCGTTTTTTGAATCTCAGTCGCAAGCGCTTCCGCTTCGGCTTCGTGTTGTTG
The DNA here is from genome assembly GCA_038229295.1 of Chthoniobacterales bacterium. Classification (GTDB taxonomy): domain Bacteria; phylum Verrucomicrobiota; class Verrucomicrobiia; order Chthoniobacterales; family UBA10450; genus JAJPGZ01. The sequence continues at coordinate 1,616 of JBBROO010000056.1, forward strand.
CGCGGCCAAGACTGAGACTTTCACCATCGCCGCCTGCGCCCACCAACTTCCTGGCACTTCTTTGAACGCGGCGTAATAACCAACGACCCCTTCGATTTCCGCCCGCGCTTTGTCGGGCTGACCTTGCGCCAAAAGATCGGACGCGGTTTTCAATCCGCGCGGCTCCGGAAATTCAATCTTCGCGATCTGCGCGACATGATAACCAACCTCGCCGCTGCCGGAACCGACCTGAACTTTACCGAGAACCATCTCGCCATCGCGGCGAACACCGAGCGTGTCGATCTTCTGTCCCGTTTTCAGCAGGATCGATTGCGCCGAACTGTCGATCACGAGCACGAGCATGAGCATGAGCATGAGCATGAGGAACACGCTCTGCATTGGACGTTGAGCGTTGGACGTTGGACGTTGAGCGTTTTCTGCTTGTCGATCTTTCATCCTTGTTGCCCCATCGCCTCCAATCGTCTCCGCGCTTCCGCTGCTTCGGCGAAGCCGGCCAGTTTTTCGTTGCGCAGAAGTTCGCGATACGTATTCGCCGCTTCCTCCTTCTGGCCGAGCTTCTCAAAACTTTCGCCGCTGCGAATGTAGGCTTTCGCCACCCATGGCAGAAATTTCTGGTAGCCCACGTAGACGCGTTGGTAATACGCGTTCGCCTCCGCCCAGCGTTGCCGTTTGGCTTCGATCTCCCCTAACGAAAACACGCTGAACGCGGTCGATTCGCCGCGCCACTCGCGCACCGACGCCACCTGCTCGAAGATCTTCTTGGCGTCGTCGAGCTTGTCCATCGCCAGCAAAGTTTTCCCTTTCCCGACCGTCAGCTCTTTGAGTTTCTGCTGCGCCGCGATCTTCTCGGTCCCATCCGTGAAATAACGGAGCGCACTTTTCAGATCGTTTTTCTGAAGCGCGATTTCGCCGAGGCCGTTGTAAGCAAAATCGAGATTCTCGCTCTTCGGATATTCGTCCAGGAGCTGCTGGTAAAACTTAGCGGCTTGATCCGGTTTCTTTTGCGCCAGCAAATAATCACCGGCCCGGCCTAACAACACCGGACTTAAGTCGTCCGCCTTCGTTTCGGCAATCTTCGAAATGTTCTTTTCTTCTTCGGCCGGCTGTTTGCGCAGGCGCGCTAGCTCCGCTTTGGCGAAAAGCACGCGCGCTTTCGCAGTCGCGCTTTGATCTTGTTCCGCACTGCCGAGTAAGCCGTCGAGTTCCGCGCCGGGGTCAACCTCAGGTGTAGATGTCGATCTTGCGGCGTCATCACCAGATTCCTCGACCGGTTTTTTCTTCTTCACGCAAAGCTGCGCGACTTGTGTGAGCAACAGCTCGACTGCTTCGCGTTTCGGATCGTCGATATATTTTTTGATCGTGTCCGCGGAAATTTTCTTGGCCTCATCGATTTTCCCATCGTGCGCTTTCGCTTTGCCGATCCAATACAGCGCCGAGATCGCCGTCGGATTATCCGGCTTCTCCTGAATGAATTCGTTAAACAAATCCGCGACTTTGTCCCATTCGCCGCGCTTCTGCAGAAGTTTGCTCGCCGCGAAGAGCGAGTAGTTCACCACTTCGTCGGTCGTCGCGATCTTATATGAGCGAACGTAAATCGGGATGGCTTCGTTCTCGCGATTGCTCGCGCCGTATGCGTCGGCCAACAGCGCGAGCACTTCGCCGAGTTGTTTGTTGCCGGTGAATTCGCGTTCCCAATCTTTGCATGCGGAGATGACTTCGTCGTAAAGCGACGCTGCGTATTTGCAGACAACGATGCGATACTTGGCATCGCTGACGTATTGGCCATGCGGATATTTTTTTAGGTAATCCTGCAGGCCATTGAGCGCGTCCTGATATTTCCCGGCGAATAACGCGGTCAGCGCCAGCCGGTAATTTACGTCTTCGACATTCTGTCCTTTCGGAAATTCGCTCAGATACTTTTTGTATTCGGCTGTCGCTTCGTCGTGCTTTCCGGCCATAAACTTGGCGTTGCCTAACAAATAGCGCATCTGCTCGCGGAAATTGCTTTTCGGCTGCGTCTCGAGCATGCGGCCGAAATACGTTTCGGCGGCGCGCGGATCGTTCGCCTGCAATGCGACCACGCCGAGCATGTAGCCGACCGTGTCCGCATTGGGGCCGGTTTTGAAATCGCGCAGATATTCTTCGCAGCGCGCTTCGGCTTTCGCCGGTTGATTCACATCCGCGAGCGCGACGATCAATCCAAACAACGCCGGCTCGCGCTCCGGAATTTTCGGGAAGCGATCGATGATCTCCTGATACACGATGACGCTTTCCCATTTGCGATCGACTTCGTAAAACGACCGCGCCATGCGGATGTAAATGGCGGGCGTGATCGTCGGGAGCTTTTGGAATTCTTCCAGCAGTTTCTGCGTGCGTGCGATGTCGATCTTGAGTTGGTTGTTGGTCGCCGCGATCTGGGCGAACTGCGAAGGATCGAGTCGCGCCGCGGCGAGATTTTCGTCCATCGCGCGTTGCATCGAAGCGATGCGTTCGGTTTGCAGCTTAACGATCTGCTCCCGCGGATAAGCCGCGCGGTAACATTCGAGCGCATCCGCGTAAGCTTTCTTGCCGTAGAGTTGGTCGCCTAACTCCACTGTCATCGAGTTCAACTCGACGATGTTTTCCACCAGCGCGATGCGCTCGTGCATTTTTTTGATGAGCATGATCGTCTTGACCGAATCATTTTTCTGCGAGTAAAGCTGCGCCAGCAACATCGCGCCGCGCACCGACATCGCCGTTTTTAATTCGCCGCCGGCGATTTTCTCCAAGGTCGAGATTGCATTGTCGATCTTGCCCGCTTCTTTGCTCGCGGTGCCGCCAAAGAAAAGCGCTTGCTCGCGAAAGCGCGGATCTTTCTCGAGCCCGGCGAATTGATTCGCCGCTTCCGCAAAATTCTTCCCGAGCAAACTCGCTTGCGCCATGGCGAACGCGACCTCGCTCGCGTGCGTGCCGTTTGGAAATTTCGTTTGATACGTTTTGAATGCCGCGACGGCTTTGGAATAATTGCCAGCGTTGAAATAAGCGGAGCCGACTGTGAAAAACGCGGGCTCGAGTTGCGGAGCGAACTCCGCTTTGAGCAACATCGCTTCGAGATCGGACGCGGCCTTGGCATAATCGCCGGCCTGAAATTCGGCCATGCCTTGGTTGTAAAGTTGCGCAAGCTCCGGCGGATTTTCACCAGTGCTCGGCGAACTTTGTTGCGCGAACGCGGCGGCCGAAACGAGGAGGCACGCTGCAATGATCCCTCCGGTCACGAAGACAACGCGGCTCGGACGAAACAGCATCCGAAGATAGTAATCAGCCGGCGCTGACTTGAAAAGCGCTACTGATGAACGCTCGCGGTCTTTGGGCCGCGGGAAAGATCGACAAGGTCCTTCAGAATGTTCAGCGCTTCGTCGCGCTCGGGATCGAGCGCCGGTTCTTTGGTGTCATCCTGGCCCGCCACCAAATCCGAATCCGAATCCGCGTCGCCCGCCGCTTCCGGCGCGACCTTGGTGGAAACGCCTTTTGCTTTCGCCTGCGCCAATTTCCCCGGGAACATGATCAATTGCAGATTCGGTTTGTCGACCGAATCGAGCGTGAGCCGATAAACGCGTGGCTCCTCTTCATGATGCGCCAAGCGTTCTTTCGAGCGCACTTCCTTCCGCACTTTGTCTTCTTCGAGCTCCTTGTGCCGCACATCTTCGTTCAACGAAATCCGATTTTCGTCGAGCTTGTGGCGCAAGCGTTCCATGTCTTCCATGACGTAATGAAACTCCTGATTGGCCTGCACCCGCTCGCTCGAACGCCGCTTCAACTCGTCGATGAAGAGAGAATGCGAATCCGACCACTTCGTATATTTCGCTTTCGGAACTTCGTCGTATCCGAGACAATTCTTCAATGCGCCTTCGCCGTATTCCGGCAAATCCGTCAGGCTGGGCAGCACCACATCGGATGCGACACCGTGCAGCTGCGTTGAACCGCCGGCGACGCGATAAAATTTCTGAATGGTTAACTTGAGCGCGCCATCCTCTTGCGACCGGCTTCCGAGTAATGAGGTGAATCGCCCGATCTCAAGAATGGTTTGCACCGTGCCTTTACCGAAAGTGTTTTTGTCGCCCACGATGACGGCGCGTCCATAATCCTGCAGGGCCGCCGCAAAAATTTCGCTGGCGGATGCGCTTTGCCGACTCGTTAGGACGGCGAGCGGGCCCGCGTAAGCGATGCCGGGATCCGGATCAGTCGAAGTAACAATGTTCCCGTTCGAACCCTTCGTCTGCACGATCGGCCCCGATTTCAAAAACAATCCCGTCAGCGAAATCGCTTCCTCGAGCGAACCGCCACCATTACGGCGAAGATCGACAACGAGACCTCCGATGTTTTCCTTCTTCAACCGCTTCAGCAACGCCAGCACATCGCGCGTCGTGCTTTTCTGATGCCGATCCATGTCGGCGTAAAACGATGGCAACGTCAGCCAGCCCAGTTTCACCTGCTCGCCGTTCTCGTCCTTCTTAATGATGATGTCAGCGCGCGCTTCCTGGTCCTTCAACTTAATTTCGTCGCGCACAATATCGACATTCTTGCGCTTGGAGGGATCGGTCGCGTCGCCCGGAATCGCGAGCAGACGCACACGCGTCCCCTTTTTCCCGCGAATCATCTCGACCACTTTGTCGAGCCGCATATCGCGAACATCGACATATTCACTCTGTCCTTGCGCCACCGCCGTAATGCGGTCGCCCACTTTCAATCGTCCATCCACTTGCGCCGGCCCGCCCACCACCAAGCTCTCGATTTTGGCGTAGCCATCTTCCGTGCGCAGCATCGCGCCGATGCCGACGAGCGAGAGGCCCATGTTAATGCTAAAATTTTTCAGGTCCGATTTGCTGAGATATTCGGAGTGCGGGTCGTAGCTTTGCGCGAGCGCATCGAGAAAAAGTTTCATCTGCTCTTCCTTGTCTTCCTCATGCACCGTGCGCGCGAGGCGATCGTAACGCCGCGCCACCAATTGCGGCCCGGGTTCGATCGGATGCTCGCTCAAATGCTCCTGCAATAACTCACTCGCGATGCGTCCCCGCCAAAGTTGATCGGCCTCATCCATATCTTTCGGCCAGGGCGCTTTTTCCCGACGCAACTCCACCGACGCATCGCTTTTGAAATCCATCGGCTGTTTCAGCAGCTCTTTGATTTTCGCAACGCGCTCATCGACGCGCTTCGTATAAAGTCCGTAAACCTCGTAGGCCGGTTTCAGATTGCCTAACAAAACGTCGTCATCGATCGACGTCCCATATTTCGCGGTCAATGCATCGACATCCTGCTGCGTGAAAAAGAGGTGACTGAAATCGAGCAACTCGAGATACGTCTTCAGAAATTTGCGCGAGACATCATCGTTCAGCGGTTGATGCGTGTAATGGCCTTCTTCCAGAAGCCGGCCCACCGAAACACAAATCTGTTCCGCGTCCGATTTGGCAAACGCCGGCTGAATGGCGAACGGCGCGGTCGCAATGACCGCCAAAGTGACGAGCGAATACAATCGAGGCTTCATTCCAGGGAAAAAAGGTTTCCCACCCTCGCAGACATCGTTGTTAAAGGCAAGAAACGCCCGGCGTAAGATCGACATGTAGGGAGGTGAGACACTCGGCGCGGCGTAACATTCAAAAATTACGGATTGCGCGGTTTTACCTGCAGCTTCCATTCCAGCGCGCTTATTATAAGAGAGGATGACTTACGAGAGCTTTTGCGGCGGTATTTTCGAAACGAATTGCTATCTCCTGCACGCGCCAGAAGGCGCCATTCTCTTCGACGCGCCCGACGGCGTTTGCGGCTGGCTCGAGCAACAAGATGTCGATCTAAAGTTGCTCTTGCTCACTCACGGCCACATCGATCACGTCCAAGACGTTGCCAAAATTAAACGCCGCTTCAATTGTCCGATCGGTTGCAGCGCTGAAACCAAGCCGATGATTTCGGATCGCGATTTCTTTCGCAACTTCGGTTTCGAATTTGAAATCGAGCCGGTCGAACCGGACTTCATCATCGCCGAAACACCATCGCGAAATTTTCTCGGAGCTGAAATGCAAGTGCTCGAAGTCCCGGGACATTGTCCAGGAAGCCTTTGCTTCTTCTCGCGCAAAGACGAATTGCTCGTTGGCGGCGATGTCCTTTTCGCCGGCGGCGTCGGCCGCTGGGATCTCCCAGGTGGAGATGTCGATCTTTTATTCGGCGGTATCCGGCAAAAACTTTATCCGTTAGGCGACAACGTCACCGTTCTTCCCGGCCACGGCCCGCCCACCAAAATCGGAACGGAACGCAAAACCAATCCGTTTGTGCCCGGCTAAGAATTATTGCCAGCGATAATAATCGCCCGCGCGGACGTGCAATCGCACTTCAACGTCGTGCAACTCCGCGTGGATATGCTCGATCTCGCTACGAATATGTCCCGACCCGTAGTCGCCCTGGCGATACTCCGAGTTGACGTGATTCACTTCGGCCGAAATGTGTCCCAATTCCCGACGCACGCGCCACCCAGCGCCGTATCGGCTAAATTCGCCGCGGACGTGATTTAACATCCGATTCAAGTGATTGACCTGATAGCCGACCCCATTGTTATGCGCCGGCCGATACATGGCCTGCTGCTGCTCGATGTATTCGTTGTCGTTATCGTGCGCAAACACAGATGCGCTCGCCAGTCCCATTCCTACCAAAATAATTAGTCCTAGTTTTTTCATATGAACTCCCTTGTTCGAGAGTTCGACGGGAAAACCGCTCGCGCATTCGAACGCGAGTAAAAAAATTTACGCGAGCGCGGCGAGCAAGGACTCGAGCGGATCGAGATTGTCGATCTTCGAAACGACGTCGCGCAATGATTGAAGCGCGCGCGGAATGTACTGCAGGAAATCCGGGTGGCCTTTGACGAGCCCGAGAAAAGCGTAGGCGCCAAGCGCCTGCATGAGTCGCTGCATCGCGCAAACGTGCAGCGTCTCGTCGAAATCCGTTTTCGGTTTGCCGCCGCAATAATATTCGATTAATTCCGCGCGCTCAACTTCCGCAAGATCGACATACGGATCGTAGAGCAACGACGCGAGATCGTAATGCGCGAGACCGGGCCGCATTCCCTGGAAATCGATCAGATGCGCCTGGCCATTTCGCACGATGATGTTTTGCGATTGGAAATCGCGATGCACCAGATTCCGCGGCAAGCCATCGAGTTGTTCCGCGATTTCCGACAACGCCGGCAACGACGCGATATTGTCGATCTTGTCCTTGTCGATCTTGAAATGGCGGCCAAGGCAATTTTCGAAAAAGTAATTTTGCTCCCAGCGATATAGCGCGGCGTTAAACTCCGCCGGCAAGCTGTCCTTGATCTGGAGACAAGCTTCTTCGGGCAGCCGATGCAGCTTCGCGATCTCATCCAGCGCAGACTCGTAGAACGTTCGCCTAACGAGCCAACTCTCGCCGGCATGACTGAGCAAATCTTCTTCGCCCAGGTCCTCGATCCAAATCAAACCTTCCTCGGCATCGTGATAATAAATCTTAGGCGCGCGGATCGCATGCGCGGCCAGAAATTCGGCGATCTGGACGTAATGCCGGTTCTCTTCGCGCTCGAGATTGTACTTAACTAATATGAGCGTCTGGTCGGGCGAACATTTTACTCGATAAAACCGTCGGTCCGATCCGCCTTTTTCGATGGGCGTGATCTTTACTTCATCGACATCGAAACGCGGGAAGTGCATCCGCGTTTGGCGAAGAAGGAGATCGGTCTTCATGGAAAGTTAGATGTCGATCTTGCGGTGGACGCCGTCGACTTTGCGATGGCTGCGGACAATACAACCGTAGAGCTCGCTTCGGGAAGTAATTTGTGAGCCCGGCCAAACGATGGTGTCTTCGAGAATCGCGCCGGCTTCGACGCGGCAATCTTTTCCGATGACGCAGCAACCGCGCAGCTCCGCCGTTGGATCGACAATCGCACTTCGATGGATCGACAATCGCCATTCCGGATCATCGACCGGATAGGTCGGGAAATTCAGCGAAGGCAACTCGCGATGCAGCGACAGATACGCGTCGCGATTGCCGACATCCCACCAGTGGCCGTCATCGATAACGACGCCGCCGATTTTTTCCTGGCGCCGGATCAAATCGAGAAAGTGCGGAATGACCGAGCGCTTCACGCCAGGCTCCAGAAGATCGACAAACGCTGGATCGACAAGGTAGAGGCCGGTGAAAACGAATTCATCGCGCGCGCCGGTGCCGAGCGAATTGCGAATGTCTATGATGCGGCCGGAATTAAAGGCGACATGTTTTGGTTCGGCGTTGGAACGAAGCGCGAGCGTGACCACGTTTTTCTCGCGAAAGTGCGTGTCGATCAACGGAGCGAGTGGAAGATCGGTGAGGATGTCTCCGTTGTAGATGAGCAGCGATTCCCGCGCGATGGCGCCGGCGATGTTGGCGATGCCGCCGGCGGTCTCGAGCAAATCGGTTTCATGGAAAAATTCGAGGTGCGCATTTCGATATGTCGATCTTACGAACGTTTCAGCGAAGCGTTCGGGACGATGGTGGGTGTTAACGAAGAATTTGGTGATGCCGCGGTCGAGCAAATGATCAAACGCAAAAGTGATGAGCGGCTTTTGGAAAATCGGGACGAGTGGTTTCGGGATGTCGTCCGTGAGCGGACGGAGACGGGTGCCGAGTCCGGCGCCTAACACGAATGCTTGTGTGATTTCGTTTGCCAAAATGACAGCGAGAGATTCCTCGACTTCGCTCGGAATGACAAAAGGATACTTCCGAGCCTCACCGCCGTTTGTTTTCATCGAGGCGGTGCGACGATTGTCGATCTTCGAGATCGATGTGCGTTAAGCGCGCGGCGCGGCCTAACGACGCAAATAAAGCGTGCGCGAGCCGAAATCGATGATGGCGTGATTGCGACGCAAAATTTCCGCGCCGAGTAAACCGACGGCAGGCGGATTGCGCTGCAATCCTTCGTGCAGAACGCCGCCAAGATCGACCACGCCGACGTTGTTGCCCATGATGTTAACGAGGCCGAGCGAGAGTTTTTTGATGCGCGCGACGCCGACGCCTTCTTCTTTCAAATTTAAAGCGGCGGACTGGAGACGTGTTTCCTGAGTGGCAATATGCAGTTGCCTAACGAAGGGCCGATGCAAGAGCGTGGCAAAAGCGCCGGTGTCGAGCAAGAGACGCGCGGGTGAGCCGTTGATGAGACTGTCGACGTAGAGGTTGTAACCCTCACTCACGAAAATGGGGATGTGTTGGAAGCCATTGAAATCCAATCCGGGAGCGCGCCCCGGAACTTGCGGACGGGAATTCAGAATCAACAGCTGCCGCTGGCAATCCAAAACCGCTTTCGTTTCGAAGAGAACATCGGCGCCCAGGATTCCATCTGCTTCGGGCTCGCCCTGGCGCGCGCCGTTTCGGGATGCGTTGAAATTGGCGAGGACCGCCGGAACATCGACAATATTAAGACCGCCCAGACGCATCGTGCGCGCGATGCCCAGACTGTTAAATGCGCCATTGACCTGGACGCGCGCCGGGAACCTTGAGTCGGACGGAATCCCGTTAATGCCGAAATATTTCCGGCGCTTTAAGGAAATGACGGTGCCGGGTGATCCGGTGTCGACGACGAGGAGCGCGGGCTTGTCATTAATAAATGCGCGCACGAGCAGATGATTTTGCTGGGTGCGCGTGAGCGGCAACGCTTCAAACTGCGGAGTGGGCCGCGAAGAATTTCCCGTCGGCGACGCGGCGGGCAATTGCGCGGCCAGCGCGACACTCGCAGACAAGATCGACAATAACTTTCGCGCGGGGGGAAAACGATTGGGGGTCATGCGGCCGCGGAGGATACCATGCTTCTTCGGCAGCGAAAGCGGTTTCACGGCTAAGTATTTGAATTTGCTTGTTGCCGCCGCCGTCGGAATGGCGATTAATTCTCCGCGAGATTCGAACGGCTCAAACGCCAAACGCTATGTCGCAACCACCAACGCCTAACGACGACGATAAGCTCATTCGCGGATTTGGGTTGCTCGATTCGACCATGCTCGTCGCCGGCTCGATGATCGGCTCGGGAATTTTTATTGTCTCAGCCGACATCGCGCGATTAGTCGGCTCGTCCGGCTGGCTGCTGGTGGTGTGGGGAGTAACGGGCGCGCTCACGCTCACGGCCGCGCTCAGTTATGGTGAGCTGGCCGCAATGATGCCGCGCGCGGGCGGACAATATGTTTATCTTCGCGAAGCTTACGGGCCGCTCTGGGGATTTCTTTACGGTTGGACATTATTTCTCGTCATTCAAACTGGGACGATCGCGGCGGTGGCGGTGGCGTTCGCGCGATTTCTCGGCGTATTCGCGCCCACAATTTCGCCAACGCAATGGGTCATTCCACCGATTGTTCTCTCGACCAACTACGCCGTTAGTCTTTCGACGCAGCAATTGGTCGCGATTCTCGTGATCGTGTTTCTAACGTTCGTGAACACGCGCGGCCTGCAACTGGGCAAGCTCATTCAAAACGTATTCACATCGGCTAAGACATTGTCCTTGTTCGCGCTGATCGTGCTCGGCTTGTTCATCGGCAGCAACAGCGCTGCGCTGAGCGCCAATTTCTCGAATTGGTGGACGCCGGGAACGGTGTTGCCGATTAAATCCGATCTCTCGTTCGTGGCGACGGTTTCGGCGACGGGTGGTGCGATGGGAATGTTGATCGCGGTTTGCGTCGCACAAGTTGGCTCGCTGTTTTCTTCCGATGCATGGAACAACATCACGTTCACTGCCGGTGAAGTGAGAGATCCGCGTCGCAACGTGCCGTTGTCGCTCGCCTTTGGCACTGGACTCGTCATCGCGCTCTATCTTTTGGCGAACGTGGCTTACCTCTGTGTGTTGCCGTTGGAAAAAATCCAACACGCGCCGGATGATCGCGTGGCCACGGCCGCGATGTCGGTGATGTTCGGCGGGGCGGGCGCGGCCATCATGGCAGTGGCGATCATGGTTTCGACATTCGGATGTTGTAATGGATTGATCCTCGCCGGCGCGCGCGTTTATTTCGCGATGGCGCAAGATGGGCTTTTCTTTAGATCGACAAGTCGGCTTAACCCCCGCCACGTTCCAGCGGTGGCGTTACTCTTGCAGGGAATCTGGACGGCGCTGCTCGTGTTGCCGCGCACTCGCTTACGCGATCCCCTAACGAATGCGCCGCTGGTGAACGCTGCCGGCGCCGAGCAGTACGGAAATCTCTACGGAATGTTGCTCGATTATGTTGTCTTCGCGGTGTTGATCTTTTATGTGCTGACGATCGCCGGCGTGTTTGTGCTGCGGCGCACCCGCCCCGACGCGGAGCGGCCCTATCGCGCGTTCGGTTATCCGTTGTTGCCCGCGTTCTACATCGTCGCGGCTACGGTGATTTTGATCGTGCTCGCTGTTTACAGGACGCAAACATCATGGCCCGGTTTGCTCATCGTGCTGGCCGGCGTGCCGGTTTATTTTTTCTGGAAAAAATCAAATGCCGCCGCGCCGGATGCGGCCAACCACCCCGGCTGAACCGAAACGACTCGGAAGATCGACAAGTAGTAACTGAACAAGGAGATTGAACTCATGGGAAATCTATTCGCAAAAAAGCCGATCGATAAATTGATGGCAGAAGCGGCGGACGTCGGCGAACACAGTCTGAAGCGTTCGTTAGGCCCGGTAAATCTCATCGCGCTCGGCATCGGCGGAATTATCGGCGCGGGTCTATTTGTGCGCACCGCCGCCGCCATTGCAGATCGCGCGGGTCCGTCCGTCGTGCTGGCGTTTATGGTCGCGGGCTTGGGCTGCGCGTTTGCTGGTCTCTGTTACGCAGAGTTCGCATCGATGATTCCGGTCGCGGGAAGCGCCTACACTTATTCTTATGCAACCATGGGCGAGCTCGTCGCCTGGATCATTGGTTGGGATTTGATCCTCGAATATGCCGTCGCCGCGTCCACGGTCGCGATTGCGTGGAGCGAGTATGCCAATCGTGTCCTGGAGTGGTTCGGGCTGCGCGTGCCATACCAATGGTCGCATTCGCCTTTCGAACATGACGCCGCCGGCCTTCACGGGATGATGAATCTCCCGGCCATCGTTATCCTTTTCTTGCTGACGCTTCTGCTCATTCGCGGCACGAAGGAATCAGCTCTCGTCAACGGCCTCATCGTCGTCTTGAAAGTGAGCATCGTTTTGCTTTTCATCGGCCTCGGCTGGGGATTCATCAATCCGGCAAACCACACGCCGTTAATCCCGGCGGCGACGACTTACACCACGCCGCAAGGAATCACCCACGCCTACGGAGGAATCCTTGGTATTCTCGGCGCGGCCGGCGTCGTCTTCTTTGCCTACATCGGTTTTGATGCGGTCTCGACGGCAGCGCAAGAAGCCAAAAACCCAAAGCGCGACATGCCGATTGGCATTCTGGGGTCGCTCGCTTTTTGCACGATCCTTTACGTGCTCTTCTCTTATGTGCTGAGCGGCGTGGCCAGCGTGCAAGATTTTCGCTCCGCCGGCCGTGAAGCGTCGGTCGCATTCGCCATCACTAAATATATGACCGGCTATGAGTGGCTATCCCGATCGGTCACAGTCGCGATTCTTGCCGGCTTCTCATCGGTCATTCTCGTGATGTTGTTAGGCCAATCGCGCGTCTTCTTCTCCATGAGTCGCGACGGACTTGTCCCGAAAGTTTTTTCGGATGTGCACCCGAAGTACCGCACGCCCTACAAATCGAACATGCTGTTTTTTGTTTTCACCGGCCTCTTCGCCGCCTTCGTTCCGGCAGACGTCTCCGGCGAAATGACCAGCATCGGGACGCTCTTCGCTTTCATTCTCGTCTGCGCTGGCGTCTGGATTATTCGGGTGCAACGCCCTGATCTGGAAAGAGGATTCCGAGTTCCGGCCGTTCCAGTGGTCTCAACTTTGGGCATCATCGTCTGCGGCGCCATGATCTACGGCTTGGGCTGGACAAACTGGATGCGACTGATCGTCTGGCTCCTGATTGGATTCGTCTTCTACTTCAGCTACGGCAAACACCACAGCCGCATCAACGCGCCGCCGCCGGAAATGCCGAAGGGAATATCGCTGGCTGATTAATTGCGAACCCAGTTGAGAGTGGAGGGGTGAAGGCCTTAAAAAGGCGGCATGTCCGCTCGCTTCATTCCGCATTTCGCATTTCGCCTTTCTGATAACCAATAACTGATCACCAATAACGCGAAGCATCTGCTTCGTTTTCTAATTTCTAATTTAGAGCGCTTTCCGTTAGGGTCTTCGCCATGCCGTCCCCCGAAGAACTAGCGCGCCAAAACATTGACGCGCTACTCGTTCAGTGCGGCTGGCTGATTCAGGACTACAAGAAGCTCGATCTCTCCGCCGGTAGAGGAATCGCAATACGCGAAGTCCGTCTCAACAAAGGTCGCTGCGACTACCTGCTCCTGATCGATCGCAAACCTGTCGGCATCATCGAAGCCAAGAAAGAAGGCGTCACGCTCTCCAGCGTCGCGGACCAGTCCGGCCAATACGCAGAGAACCTCCCCGACTTCCTTCGCCAAGGCTTAACCGGCCGCCTCCCCTTCCTCTACGAATCCACCGGCATCGAGACCTACTTCCGCGACGAGCGCGACCCGCACCCGCGCTCGCGCCGCGTCTTCGCCTTCCATCGTCCCGAGACGCTGGCGCAATGGCTCGAACAACCCGACACACTCCGCCACCGCCTAGCCCAGATGCCGTTCGCCCATCCCTACAACGGCGAAGGCGTCCGCGTCTGCCGCGTCGAGGCGATTATCAACCTCGAGCAATCCTTCGCCGAAGCGCAACCGCGCGCCCTGATCCAGATGGCCACAGGCGCCGGCAAGACCCTCACCGCCTGCGCCTTCACCTATCGCCTCATCAAACACGCCGGCGCGCGCAACGTCCTCTTCCTCGTCGACCGCGCCAATCTCGGCCGCCAGGCCCTCGCCGAGTTCCATCAATTCGTCACCCCGGACACCGGCCGCAAGTTCACCGAGCTCTA
>JBBROO010000057.1:0-15141 GCA_038229295.1 Chthoniobacterales bacterium
CGCGTTTTGGGTAATGGAATTCTGACCAATGCGAGCAACATCGTGGGTGAGACGAACAACAGCGGCGGACTGGGTTTCGACCAGATCGGTATCGTCAATCAGGCGACTGGGATTATCGACGCGAACGTTTCCGGTCTTGCCCTCAATGTCGATCCAAACGCGGCCAACGGATTAGTTAACAACGGGATCATGCGCGCGACTAATGGCGGCATCCTGTTACTCAATGGATACAACGGCGGTGTATTTAACAACAACGCCACCATCACCGCGGGTAACGGCTCGGAAGTTCAGCTAACGAATGGCGCAAATGTCGTAGGTGGCACATTCACGACGGTCGGATCCGGCGTCGTCCGCAATATTAATCAGGCAACGCTGACTTCGTTGACGAATGCCGGCAGTTTCATCGCCAACAATGGGACATCAACGTTTCTTTCCGGCACCATCACTAATAATGGCAGCATCCTTATCAATTCGACCGGCAGTTATACCGACCTGGTGGTGAACGGAAACGTCACCCTCACCGGCGCCGGCACGCTCACTTTACAAAACGCGGACCGCGTTCTGGGTAGCGGAATTCTGACCAACGCGAGCACGATTCAAGGCGAGACGAGTAACTCCGGCGGGCTCGGTTACGATCAGATCGGCATCGTTAATCAAAACCTCATCGACGCGAACGTCTCCGGTCTCACCCTGGTTGTCGATCCAAGCGCGGCCAGCGGGTTTGTTAACGATGGGGGTCTCCTCCGCGCCAGCAATGGCGGCATCCTTCTGCTGAGCGGGTACAACGGCGGCACATTTAGCAACATCAACTTCGCCGGATTGCAGGCGATCAACGGCGGCATCATCAATCTCACGGGCACACTCACTTCAACCGCTGGCTCACAGCTTACGCTGAACAATGGTACCTTCCTCGACAACGGCAGTGCCGATGTTTACCAGGTCAACGGCACCGCCGGCACAATCACGGTCGCAAACAACGCCACCTTCGCCGCTCCGGGTGGCTTTCACTTCGACGGAGTAAACAGCAGCGCAGGTGGCACACTCAACTTCACCGCACCATTAGCGACGTTCGGGATAGGCGCGGGAGAAATTGGCGGTGCGAGTTTTAACGGTGGGGACGCCGCGACATCGTCTTCGCCCGGCGGCGACGGCGGCACTCTCAATGTCACCGCGACGACGGGGGACATCGCCGTGAGCGGCGTTACTATCGAAGCGTCCACTGGCGCTAACGGCGCTTCAGTTAATACCGGTGGTGCGGGTGGAACCGTGAATCTGACGGCGAACGTGGGCGCCGTTAACGTGAATGACCGCATTCAGGTTTCGCACAACAACGGCAACCGCAAAAGCGCGAAGGGCGGTAACATCAATATCACTAGCGGTAAAACGAGTGGCGTCGCGATTAACATCGGCAACAGCGGTCAGTTGCTCTCTTTACTCAACGCCGCTGCGCCTGGGCCGGGTGGCAAGATTATCATCAGCGCAAGCGCGCCGGCGAGTAGCAGCATCATCAACGTGAGCGGCACCATTCAGGCGGATCGCGGCGCGATCGATATCCGCAACTCCGGTGACAACGGCGTCATCAATTTGAGCAGCGCCACATTGAGCGCCGATGTTTTGAAGTGCGCTGTCCTCGGCCCTACCGGCGTGCTTAACATCGGCGGTGGCACTCTTTCCGCGGACAGCGTTCTCAAGCTTTACGCCACTGGCAGCAACGGCACCATTAACTTTATCGCGGACGTGAGCCTTAACGGAAATAGCACGAAGATCATCGCCGCCGACACCGTCAAAATTTTTGATAACGTGACCGTCACCATTAACGGACCGAGCGCCGCTTCTGTTTACACGAACCACGCTAAATATTCGGCGACGTTCGGCGGCGATGGGTCGACGACGGGAACATTTGCCGGCAAAGGTGCAACGTTGCCGCAACCCTTTGATAGCAACACTCCCCCGCTCGGACCGGTTGGCGGACCCTAAATTCGCGCGCGACGACACGCTTGTTGCGATGTCGATCTTCGCTAGCGTGTGATTGTGAAGATCAACGTTGTCGTAAAACCAAAGGAAGCTGTCCTCGATCCTCAAGGCGCCGCGGTGCGTGATGCCATGCGTCATTTGGGAATGCCCGAAGTAAAGAGCGTCCGCATCGGGAAATTTCTCGAGATCGATGTCGAAGGAGAAGATGTCGATCTTGAGAAAAAAATGCACGGACTTTGTCGCGACCTTCTTTCCAATCCCGTCATCGAAGATTACGAACTGCAAAAAAAATGAAAACCCTGCGCTATTTTTTCTGTGTGGTGCTTCCGCCAGTTGCCGTCTTGATGACGGGCAGGATGGGAAGTTTTCTTTTGAGTCTTATCCTGACTTTGCTCGGCTGGATCCCTGGAGTCATTCACGCTTGTCTCGTCGTTAACGACTATCACGCTGAGCAGCGAGCGCTCACTCGTTAGATCGACAATGAAATTTGCCGTCATCCAATTTCCTGGCTCGAATTGCGACCAGGATTGTATCGCGGCCATCAACGGGATTGACGGACTCGAAGCCGAATACGTTTGGCACAAGGAAATTTCTTTGCGCGGTTTCGACGCGATTGTTTTGCCAGGCGGCTTTGCCTACGGCGATTATCTGCGTTGTGGTGCGATCGCGCGTTTCTCGCCGGTGATGAAAGCGGTTATCAACGAAGCCCGCTCCGGCAAACTAATCCTCGGGACATGTAATGGTTTTCAAGTTTTGTGCGAAGCGGGTCTGCTTCCCGGCGCACTCGTGCGGAATCGTTCGCTGCGTTTCGTCTGCGAAATGGTAACGACACGTGTCGAAGTGGCGGATTCCGCGTTCACGCATGGTTGCGCGGAAGGAACGCTTCTGCGCTTACCGATTGCGCATGGTGAAGGCTGTTACTTTGCGGATGCGGAGACTTTGCGGGATTTGAATCAACATCGACAAGTGATCCTGCGTTATGCGAACAATAATCCGAATGGTTCGATCGAGGACATCGCCGGCATTTGTAATCGTGAGCGCAATGTTTTCGGATTAATGCCGCATCCCGATCGCGCCTGCGATGCTCGGCTTGGCAGCGGCGACGGCGAAAAATTTTTTCGCTCGATGATGCAGACCATCGAAGCGGCGCGCGTCCGCGCGGCGTAAGATCGACAATCGCAAGATCGACATCGATCTCCGATTAATTACCAAATTGTTAGAAAAGTTACGGAACTCACATCCACTTGGCGGTCGACTTCCGAATCTATTAAGAAGAGGTCTGTGTCTCCGTCGTTGACACAAGTGTAAGCATTCGCGACACGGAATGCGCGCTGTTGGCGCGCTTACCTAGGAGAAACCCGATGGCACCGGCGTTGCTAAAGGAGAGGTATCAACCCACACCTATGCTCCTAGAAAAAACCCTGCACATGAGTCAGCCCGCCACTGAATGCAAAGCGCGCCTCGCCAGCATCCAGTCTTACCGTCGCCAATTCCTGATGGTGACGAAAGCCACCGTCACTTCATCCAAAACTGTGGACTTCAGCTTCCGCGGTCCGTTCGCTTTCCAAGCGCACACCGTGTTGCTGGCTATCGACAGCGATTCGCCGGAAGAATGCGCGTTTGAATCAGTCGGCGGAAATATTGACCTGATGGGTCTCGTGAATTTCACCGAGATTCGTCCGCAGTGCACCGAAGTTACCCTGGCGGTGCATTACGAGATCAAGAACAAGCTGTTCGCCTGGCTCGATCGACGATTGCACTTTGTTGATGCGTTCGTCAGTTCGGAATTGCGCAGCATCCGTTCGCACTTCGAAGGAATCGCCGCCCCCTATGTGGAGCAGGCGCCGATTCTGCCGATGTTCGAAACGGCGGTAGCGTAAGATCGACATTTACATTTTCGAAAAGAGCACGAAGCGAAAGTTTCGTGCTCTTTTTGTTTTACTTGATGCGGACGGCGTGGGTTTTGTCGAGACGCAGAATTTGTCCGCACTGTAGCGTCAGGATTTCTTTCACGTCCGCTAACTTTCGCTGGTCGAGTTGAACGCTGCCTTGCTTGATGAGCCGATTGGCTTCCGTGCGCGACTTTTCAACGCCGAACGCTTCGCGATAAGTCGCCACGACAACGGTCACGGCGTCTTCATTCCGCGCGGAGAATTCCGGCAGGTCAGCGTCGACGAGGCGCCTTGCGCTAAATCGCGTATTCCATTCTTCGAGCGTTTTATTCGCGGCGGCAGTGGAGTGGTAGGTCTCCACAATCTCGAACGCGAGTTGTTTTTTCGCATCGAGTGGATGTGCTTCCTTCGCCAATTCGCGACCGAGCAACAACGGATAATATCGCGCCATCAATTCATCCGAGACACTCATGAGTTTACCGAACATGTCGCCGGCTGGTTCCATAACCCCGACAAAATTACCGAGGCTTTTGCTCATCTTTTGGGAGCCATCGAGGCCTTCGAGAATCGGCAGCAGAAAGACAACCTGTGGCGCCATGCCTTCTTCCTTCTGAAAGTCGCGCCCGACCAGAATGTTAAAAAGTTGATCGGTACCGCCAAGTTCGACATCGGCCTTCACCATGACTGAATCCCATCCCTGCATAATCGGATATTGAATTTCGTGCGCGTGGATGGCCTGCTGTTTATCGAGGCGCGCGTGAAAATCTTCGCGTTGCAACATTTGCTGCAGCGTGACTCGACTATTGAGTCTGATGACATCCTCGAACGACATCGTGCGGAACCAATCGCCATTGCATACCGTTTCCGTCCGTGCTGGATCGAGAATCTTGAATGCCTGCTCGCGGTAGGTTGCGGCGTTAGCTAAAACTTCCTTGTGGGTGAGGTGCGGGCGCGTCGCGGACCGTCCACTCGGGTCGCCGATCATTCCGGTAAAGTCCCCGATGATCAACACCGCTTGATGCCCGAGGTCCTGAAATTGCCGAAGCTTTCGCAAGACAACGGTGTGGCCCAGATGAATGTCCGCGCTCGTTGGATCGACACCGAGCTTGACGCGCAGCGGGCGACCAAGCGCGAGTTTTTCGCGCAGCTCAGCCTCGCTGATGATTTGGGCAGCGCCGCGCGCTAACGACGCCAATGATTCATCCGGTTGCATAACGGCGTTACGGAACAGCGCACCAGCCCGACGCGCTATTTATTTTTATTTAACAACTCGCGCACTTGCTCAATCGTCATGGGCGGATTTTGGCGACTGAGCGACTTTTGACTCTTGCCTTTCTCGAGAAACGGTCGGCTGCCGGAAAAATCACGCGTGTTCGCGGCCTTGTCCCGATCGCGAGACGGATGCGCATCCGACGATGTCGATGTTGCAAAAGAACGTTTTTCCGCAGTGGCTGACGACGTTTGAAAATGCGTTTTATCCTGGCCGGCGTAGAAAAGTTGAGAATTAAAGGCTGCTGGCGAGATCGCACGGGTTTGCGAATACGCTTTCGCTTTTGGCTGTTCTTGCACGTAAAACGCACCGACGGTCGCGCGTTTGTCGATCGACGCTCCGTCGGCGAGAAACTTTTTATTCTGGGCGCTGCTCTGCAACGCCGCGTTCGGTTTCAACAAACGATCCAGAAGCTTCTGCTCTTGCTCCTGCGCGCTCGCTAAATGCGTGCAGGAAAAGAGCAAGCAATACGCGAGAAGACTTCTCACGCATCGAAGCTGCCGAAATGACGGCGCGCTTGTAAAGGAAATTGATGCGATGTCGATCTTACCGTCGATCGCCGATTATCGTCCCAGCGCTGCGCGCAAGTGCGCCGCACCGGCGGGAGGTGCAACCCGCCCGCGCAAGATATCGGAAGCATTCACCGGGCGTCCGTAATAATGCGCGTTATCATCTTTTTGCGTTCCGACGATCGCTCCTTCCACAGCGGCTCCAGCAAAAAGACCTTTGCTTCGACTATAACTGTAGATGGCAGTCTTTGGCGTAACGCCGACCTGAGCATCGCGACCCACCGGGCCAGCTGCGATGCTGGCATCGGCTCCCAAGTTCACATTGCCTCCGCGCGAGAAAGCGCGCACGGCCGCATCTGTGTTGAGAACAAAAACAAAGTCGGTGACTTCGGCGCCGATCTGCGCGCCCCAGCCGGCGCCGCCAGTGGCGATGAATGAAGGCCCCGACCAGCCACCACCAGTGCGGGCAACGACCACTCCTTTTCCACCTTTCCCGCTAAAGATAAATCCCGCCTTGACGATACTGATGATGGCAAGTCCGCGCGCATTTCGAAGGACGCGGCGCGGAAGATTTCTTTCCGGCATGGCGCGAAAATTTCGAATGATGGTGGCGGACCGATCAACAGTATCTTGTTCCGAAGCGAACGCGGCGTTGGTAAGCGAAAGAACAACGATGGATGTAAGAATGCTAAAATGTTTCATTGCAGTACAATTAGTTCGTGACCCGAATGCTTTTTGGACGTGTGCGGCCTTTGTCAGCGATGGTCGTTAGGCAATGAGTTCTTTGCTCGACAACCAAAGCGACGCCGATTTCATGCGCGAAGCGTTGCGAATGGCGAAGAAAGCATACGCGGCGGACGAAGTGCCGGTCGGCGCGGTGGTTGTTCGCGCCGGCAAGATTATTTCACGCGCTTACAATCAGGTGGAGCTGTTGCACGACGCGACGGCGCACGCGGAAATGCTAGCCGTGACGCAAGCGGAGGCGGCCCTCGGCGATTGGCGACTGGTTGACTGCGATCTTTACGTAACGAAAGAGCCGTGTCCGATGTGTGCGGGCGCGCTGGTGCATGTTCGCATTCGTCGTCTTATATATGGATGCCCTGACGAGCGCGGCGGCGCGGCCGGAAGCGCGGTCAATCTATTGCACATGCCGACATTGAATCATCGCTGCGTAATCACAGCGGGCGTTTTGCAAAACGAATGCGCTGCCATCTTGCAGGATTTCTTTCGCCAGAAGCGGGGAGCGGGCGCTGCGCAAGATCGACAATTGTAAGATCGACAATCGAATGTGGCTGCCTCGCTAGGATTCGAACCTAGACAAAGAGATCCAGAATCTCTGGTGCTACCGTTACACTACGAGGCAAAGAGCGCGCAGAAGTTAAGTCCACGTCGCGGCAACGCAAGTGGCGCGCTGCGCTGGCTACGCGCCGTTCAGAGAGATATCCGTGCCTTCGCGTGCGCCCTCGATCTGCAACTCGCTCTGTCGTTCGCGCACTAACGCGCGCGCCTTGTCGACCATCGCATCGATCATCTCGTCATCGTGATTTGGATCGTGATGAAAGAGCAGGAGTTTGCGGACTTTGGCATCAACGGCGAGATCGACCGAAGTGGTAAGCGACCCGTGGCCCCAACCGATATGCTCCTGGTATTCGTCATCGGTATATTGCGCATCGAGACAGAGAATGTCGGAACCGTGAAGAAACTCGACCAGCTTAGCTCGTTCGGTAATGGCGAATTTGCGGACCTGTTCTGGAGTCGCTCGAGCACAAGCTTCCGCGTGTAGTTTTCGGAATTCGTACGGTTCGTTATCGGGAACGAATGAGACTGACCCGGAGCTAGTGAAGAGGCGGTAACCGACGCAATTTCCCGGATGATTTACGAACTTTGAGCAAACGCGAACCTTACCGATGGAAAATTCCATTTCGGTCAGTTCCTCAATCGAAAGCTCGCAAGGCAGATCACGTAATCTGACCGGGAAAAACGGCACGGCCATTTGTCGACTGAGAATCGCGCCAAACCCACCGCCCACGCCTTTGTAACCTAAAAGGCGAAGAGCGTTTTTCTGATTGTACGCGGGCAGGAAAAATGGCAGCCCTTGAATGTGATCCCAGTGAGCGTGCGTGCTTAAGAGCGTGATTCGAACGGGTCGGGATTGAAATTCGCGCTCGAGTTCATTGCCCAAGGCGCGCAGACCGGACCCGGCGTCCAGGACGATGATCTCGCCTTCGGCTCGGACTTCAACGCAGCTGGTGTTACCGCCATAGCGCAAGGTCGACGAACCCGGAACGGGGATGGAGCCGCGTACGCCCCATACTCTGACCCGCGCAGATGGATTTGAATCGATAGGCATGAGGAAATCGCCGCTGCATGTTGCCACGCAAGTTTTGTGAAACCAAGAGTTTTTGAGACGATCTGTATTCGCTCGCGCCCTCTCGAAGATCGACAATCACTCGACCGCGAGAAAACAAAAAGGCCATCGCAACGAGTGCAATGGCCTTTTGTTGGAGGAGAGGAGGAAAATTTCTAGTCTTTCCGACGGCGCAACAGTGACGGAACACTCGCCAGGAAGCCAGCGCCACAAACACTCAGGATAGGAAGCAAAGCCGACATTTCCGGAACGGGGACCGAGATACGGCCGACGTTGTCCACTTTCGACCCGGCGTTAGGACCGGTGCTGCGTGTCGCCTCTGCCGCGAAATCGGAGTCGCGCAGCTGATTGGTATTGGCAACGACCGAGAAATCGCCTAACAGCGCGGAACCGTTGATCGTGGTTGCACCATTGTAGGTCCAAGTAAGATTAAGGATGCTCGGATTGTCCACTGGGGTGACTAACGACGGATTGGTGCCGACGAGCGATGACGAAAATGTCCAACCGGCAGGTTGCGTGTTCGACAATGGCGTAAACGCGCCGAAATCGTAAATGGTGAAGAAGTCACCCGGTTGCACCATTTGGTCGACGGTGACATTCGCGGAATAATTCCATTTGAACCCGCCTGATGTAGGCGTAGTCGATGACAGCGTCGGAATAATGTCCGCGCGCGCTGCCATGATAGTTGCTCCGAGAATGATCAAGCTGAGAATGTATTTCTTCGTCATATTTTGTGTGGTTGCGCGCGATAGTGATAGATTTCGTGCCTTGAAGTCAATAATATTTTTCTAGGTATTCTAACTTTTTCCACAAATGGCTGAATCGGCAGGTTTTTCCAGCTCTTTGCCGGCGGATCTTCTCGCTGTCGATAGGCTCCCGCGAGTGGCGTTTCTGGGGCCAGCGCTTTTCCTCCTTACGCTCTGGATCTGGGCCATCTGGAGCTGTGCCGAGAGTTGGCTCGGGAATCCCAATTACTCTTACGGCTGGACCGTGCCTGTCCTCGGGCTCGGATTTGGCGTTCGCCGCTATTTAGCCTCTCGCGACTTAGCTGATGAAAATTCACCGAGAACATTTCGGCTTTCGTGGCCTAACGGAATCAATCTGGCCATTGCGTCGGTGGCTCTCGTGTTTTTCCTGGAATATTCGCGCGAGCAAGTCTGGCATCCTGTCATCATCATCTGGACCATCTGCGGACTGGCGGTAACATCGACAATCACTCTGTTTTGGTTAGGCGGTGGCGCCGCGCTGGCGCGCGCCGAAATCTTTCCGGTCTGCTTTTTTTTGACGGCGGTGCCATGGCCGCCGCGGCTCGAGCAGCCCATCACCAGCACATTGATGCGCTGGGTCGCCGGAACCACTACCGAATTATTGCATTGGTTAGGAATTGAAGCGCAGGCATCTGGCGGAGCCATCGCTCTCCGCACCGGACTGGTCGGAATCACTGAGGCGTGCAGCGGTATTCGATCCCTCCAAGCCGGTGTCATGTTCGGCCTCGCCATGGGCGAATGGTTTTTGTTAAGCGCCCGCCGCCGCGTGGCCCTTCTCGCCATTGCCATCGCTCTCGCGCTTGCCACCAATCTCGCACGCACCCTCGCTCTCACTCTGCAAGCGCATTGGCATGGCGTCGACTCCGTCGATCGTGTGCACGATCTCATCGGCAACGTCATCATCACTTTGCTGGTATTAGCGATCTGGCTGGCCGGAAAGTTTTTGGCGCCGCCCAAGAGCGAATCGTTACACGCAAGATCGACAACCACATTTCGGGACTTGCTGCGCGCTTGGGTAAAGCCGGCATCGCCGATATTCGGAGTCATCGCGGTCGCTTTGATCATCGGGATCGTGTCGGCGAAAGCGCTATCGGCACGAGTCGAAGCGCGCGACCACACCCAAACCGCGCCGTTCTTTAGCGCGAAGATCGACAACGCGATTGGGAACAGCCTTGGCCAAATCCCGCGCGAAGTTTGGAACGAACTTCATCCGACTACCGGCGAATACGTTCGGCACGAAAAGACCGGCTCGCCCGGCGCCATCGCAGATTGTTTCCATTTCTTTTGGAAACCATCGCCGTGGAATCGATTTGCGCTCGTGCATCGTCCGGACATTTGCATGCCGGGAGTCGGCTGGCAGCCTAACGGATCCGCAGAAATTCGCGACACGCAGCTCGATGGCCATCCGTTGCGTTGTTACCTCTTTCGTTTTCGTCGCGGCAGAACCCACGCGCTCGAGCTTTGGGGAGCGTGGCGAAATGGCGAGGCGGTTCCGGTGGATTACAAGCCAGATCAGGTTCTGGGCGCGACCGCGGCGCCGGCGGCAATGCATTTGGAAGGCAAACGCCGTTCGGCCACGGAGATCGTTTCGTGCAGCATTATCGCTGAGGGCGCCGAGCCGCCCGCTGACATAGCGGTGGAAATCTTGCGATCCGTCTTTAAATATAACCCGCAATGAGCACTGACTATTCGGGCACACGACCGCGCAGCAATCGACCGCCCCGCAAAAAGCGCGTGCTCCTGTGGATTTCCATCCTCGTCCTGTTTGTGCTCGCCATCGTGGGCGCAAAATTTTCGTATCGATGGCTGAAGGCGCAGCGCGCGCAGCAATTCGCCGAACAAGGCGACTCACTCAGTGCTCAGGGCAAAACCAACGAAGCGGCCGATAAATATCGCGCCGCTCTGCAACTCGATCCGCTTGGTTACCGCGGTTTGCAAGGTGCGGCGAAACTCGCCTCCAAGTTGGGCCAGAATGAAGATGTCGATCTTTGGGAACAAGTCGCGAAACTGCCGCAGGCGACCACGCAAGATCGACAAGAATATGCCGACGCACTTTTGCGTCGCGGGCGAATCAAAGCCTCCGAGAAAACAATTTCCGATTTGCTCAAGAGCGATCCCGATGCGGCGACGCTCGCACTCGCCTCGCGCTATTCGCAAAGAACCGGCGACAATGCCAAGGCGATTGAGTTTTCGCGGCTGGCCACGAATCGCGCGCCTAACGACGATCTTTTGCGTTTTCAATTTGCCGATGTCCTCGCGGCTTCGACTGATTCGGCGCACCATGCAGAAGCGCGAAAAATCTTATGGGATCTCGCCGCGAAGGAGGGACCGGCCCAACGCGCCGCGATCGAAGCCCTGGCCCGCGCTCCCGAATTATCGAATGACGATCGCACCCGCGTCGTGCAGATGTTCGACTCCCTGCAATCGGCCAGTGTGCTCGACTCCTTGCTCGCGGCCGACCTTCGTCTGCAACTTCGCCCGGAAGAAGCCGCACAAATTTACGATCAGACAATTGCGCGCTGGAACCGCGGTGAGACGACCGAGCTTGTCGATCTTGCGCGCTGGCTCAACCTTCATCAGCAACCCGAGCGCGTGCTTTCTTTGTTTCCGGACGAGCGCGCGTTTAATGATAATCAGCTTCTTCTTTCGCGTCTCGACGCGCTCGCGAGTTTGCAGCGTTGGAGCGACATCGACAGCTTGCTCGGCCATCCCGGTCTCACGCTCGATCCGTCGGTGCTGGAAAGTTTTCGCGCGCGCGCCGCGCAGGAAAGAAATTCGAATCTCGACGCCGAGATGCATTGGAGCCACGCGCTTTCGCTTGCCGGTGGCGATCCTTTTAAACTTCGCTTCGTCGCAAATTTCGCCGAGCAAAGTCACGCCAACGGCGTCGCCCTAAAAGCGTACGATCAACTTGGGAAATTTCCCGAGCATGCCGACTTCGCGTTCCGGGCCACGCAACTTTTGAGTACGCGCGCGGGAGATCTGCCGACTCAACGCGCGGCCGCGGAGAAGACCGCGTCACATGCGCGCGATGATCCGAACGCCGCGGCGCAGCTCGCCTATGTGAATCTTCTCGCCGGCACCGATGTCGTCGCGAACGCTGCTGCCGCCACAGCCCTCGTCGAAAAATATCCTGACCGGCTTTCGTTTCGCGTCACGGCCGCGCTCGGTTATTTGCGTCAACACGATCCCGGTTTGGCGTTGTCCCAATTCAAACCCGCGGGCGCACCGCCGATCGAGTGGCAAAAAACGCCGCCGCCCTGGCGCGCGGTTTACGCTGCGACCTTGCGGGCGAACGAACAGGAAGATGCCGCGAAGGAAATCATCGCAAGCATCCCGATGGATAAATTGTCACCGGAAGAACGCGCCCTCATCGAGCAGAAATAATTTCGTGCTGGCAAAGGCGGCGAGAATTCATCGCCCGCGGTTGGGTGATCGCTTAGTTAGATGGATTCATAATGCGAATCTCATCGGTAGCTTTATAAGCGCCTCGTTGTCAGTCAGCGGTGGTTGCACGTCGACTGACCTAACCTGTCGGTGGGAAAGGGAACCAGACTTAAAACGCCACTGAAGAAGCGCTTTCATGGCAGCCGCATCCAGAGACCGATCACCTGTACTGAGTCCAACAGTCACCTGTGTTACGCGACCTGTTTTGATCTGAACGCGCAGCAAGAATACGCCTTCGCCGGAGGCATGACGCTGAATAGCGTCCGCGGGATAGACGGGATGTGGAGCGTGCGTCACAAGTCGCGTCACCTCCGGTGGCTGCGTTACCATCGGAGGGACAGCGAACGCGCAGACCGCCAGTAAGCTTGTCCCGATGAATGCGGTGATCCTCTTGAAGATCACTTGCCTTTTAGCCCATCACGAAAGGCGATCGCTTCCAGCTCCACCCGGACAGCGTCCATAACCGGAACCACGGGGCGCGCCTCAAATTCAAAAGCAGGCAACATCGAGCAGAACTTGTGAACCTCCAACGGATCGTCGCAATCCAACATCATATACCCACCCCAGTCACCCACGCGGATAACGAACAACTCGATCTTGAAATTGGCGAGCGCCTTCCATTGAGTGAAAACCTCCAGGATCCGCTTCTGGGCGTGCTCGTATCATGTATTTCATTGTATTCTATTTTATTGGGTTGATGTGATCGGACGACAGTTGTTTGAATGGCCTAACGAGATTCAAGATCAGCGACTCCGAAAGCTTTCGCAGTCGGCTGCAGCGCTGGATTAGGCGTCTATTGGCGTTCGAGCAATATTTCATGTTTTTCGTATGAGGAGTGCGCAGTCTTCGAACGATATTCTGCCTTTGTCACGACCACCGTATCGGGGAGTCCTACGGGTTCTGCTGGCGGCATAATAAACCCCCAGTGGGTCTCGGCGGGAATGTCGAAATAGCCGTCGCTCGCCGTCATCGCGGTAGCGTTTGGGTGGTTTTGGATCGTAACGTGAGCCCCGACAACCGGCTTCCTCGTCTTAGCATCAAGCACGTAACCGCGACAGTGAAGCGTAGCGGGAATAGGAAGTACACACCCGCAGAGTGACGCTGCGACCGTTAACAGCAAAACGGCTTTGACAATCATCGCGCGGATACGCCTAACGAAACGGAGCTGAGCCACCGCTGGCGGCGGCGAGCGTAGCAAACATGAGGAACTCTCTCATAAAATCAAAGCGGCTCAACACAACGGCCAGCGGTTGGCTCCAGCGATTGGTTAGATGCTTTATCCATCGCTACAGATGATTACTGAAGTCGAAAGATCGAAGCCACCGTCAATGATGCGCCAAGTTCCGTTCTGCTTCTTTAGCCGAAAGAGTCCATTCCGGCTCTCTTCCATGGTGTAGGAGTCGGCAGCCACGACCCACACCTCGTCAGCATACGGAGCCTTGCTGCCTGTGTAGTGCATGCAGAGAATCGGAGTAGGCGAATGCTCGCTGATGAGGCGCGTGATCTCGCGAATGTCTGCCTGCGGCATCTTCCGCAGCTTCGGCGAAAGCTGCTGATGAGCGAGGTTCCACTCGTAACGCTGAGTCGCGCAAGCTGTCAGCGCGAGCATCGCCAACACCTGAGAAACTGCGAGCGGCTTCAGCATCTAACGAGAACAAGATGAGCGACGGCGGACGAGAGCGCGCGTCGCTCGGAGTGAAAGTGTGGAAGTCATCTCAAAGTGGAGCGTACGACGGTCCGCCGTTCGCTCCATCGCATGGTTAGGCCTTTCATGGTTTCTTCGGAATGATCGTGTAGCCTGGAATCGCATCGTGTGGGCCGAAGTAAGTCTTCTTGTCGGGCGGCAGCTCATCCGGATCGTCGGGACTATGAAGCCCCCAAACGACAAAGTTGACGCTGGGGCGCTTCGGATCTTCTGGGCCGGAATGCGGCAGAAACGTACCATGCAGGCGTAGCTTCATGTGCCGCTCTGCAGCCCGGTAGCACATAGGTGCAAACGTCTTCGCTAGGTCTTCGGGAACGGCGAGGTAAACCAAGTTTCCTGTCGTGTTGCCCTGCACTGCCTTATCCGCGCGGAACAGCAGACCTTGCTGAGGATCGTTAATGACGTCGCCGGTAACCCAGAGCCCATGCTTCATAAGCTCGCGCGGCGGATAGATCACGCCTGCATGTCCCCAAGTGACATACTTCTCGGGTGCGTTGGCTACGCAAATGGTGGCCAACGCCATGCTGCACAAAACGATCTGGAATACGCGCATAGGCCTAACGAGACACAAGATCAGCGACCGCGCCCGAGGGCGCGCGTGGCTGCAAGCGGGACAAACTAGCACACGAAAGCTACGCATCGGAGCGGGGCGCGGTTCGCTGCATCGCATGGTTAGGCCTATTACTTCCACAGGAATTTATTTCTGCCTTTTTTGTCGTATCGCGAAGCCCAGAATACCGGCTCGAACGTTGCGCTCGTGACGATTTGCAAGTCGCCGCCATCTTTCAGTAACCAACGCAGTGTTCCGCCCGCGTAATATCCTTCAGGGCTGAACTGGTCTGGATCTCCGAACGCGGTTATAAGGGTCTTAATCGTGGGTTCCTCGCTGACGCGCAGAGCGTGGGCGAAGAATGCGTCCACTTCGAGCGCCGTGCGATGTTTCGGCGGAGCACCGGTGGCGACTTCCTTCGGTAAATCGCGCGACCACGCCATCTGGGGCGAACGTGCAATCGCCGGAGAAGAGCAGAGGGCGACAGCTATGACGAAAACAAGAGGCGCTCTCATGGGCCTAACGAGAACAAGATCAGCCACCGCGCGATTTACAAGTGGCGTTCATGAAAGTCTAAGAGCTGAGCATAGGGATGGTCGCGGTTGGCTGCATCGACTGGTTAGACCCTTTATTGCGGCTCCCACCCTAGGGCTCCATCA
>JBBROO010000058.1:0-14804 GCA_038229295.1 Chthoniobacterales bacterium
CGTGAAGAGGAAACGAAGTGGTCGCCTCGTTTGGGCGAATACCCGTACGCACATTGGGGAAGCTGTTTTCCAGCTTCCCCAATGAGTAGATGTCGATCTTTGGTAGTCAGTTTACGGGAGAGCGGTACCTGATTTCGATTTAACGAGCCCGATGTCGCCGCTGTTGAGATTTCCGTCGACGGTAACGTCTTCGCGGAAGTTCGAAGCCGTTACCGTTTGGCCCGATTGCGATTTGGTCTGTGCGATATCGCCCGAGTTACCGAACCCGTCCGCGGTCGTGTCGCCGACGAGAACGTCCATGCGCGCGGCGATATTGTTAAAGATCGCGCCCGCGGTGTCGTGCACTCCATCCAAAGTGAGAATGAGGTGCTGGGCGTTTGTTACGCCGGTGAGGTTAACGGTATATTGGTTCGGGTTCGGTCCGATGCTGCGCGCAGCAACTGTGCCCGCGCCCGTGACCGTGGCAGTATCGACGGCGCTCAGATCCGTCCCGAAGGTGTAGACGATAGTGTAGTCGTTAGTCGCGCCACCGCTACGGCATTCAATCCCGGCCGCGCCGCTGGTCGGCAGGTTGATGTCGAAGGTGCCGGCGCCGCCGTGTATTTTGCGCGAAGCAATATTGGTGAGCGGGAGGCTTACCTGAATTAATTGGTGCGCCGTATTCGAGCTAACCTTGCCCCGCGAATCGGTCACCACGAGTTTCACGTCGTAGAGTCCTGAGTTGGTGAAGGTGTGGCTGATGGTGGGCGTACTTTGGACGACGTCGTCACCGCCTTCACCAAAGTTGAAGGTGTAGGTAGCGATTTGGTCGATTGCGTCGCTATCGGAAGAAGCGCTGGCGTCGAAGTTCACGCTAAGCGGCTTGCTTCCCTCATTAATATTTGCGGCGAGACTGGCCAGAGGCGCAGCGTTAGGCAGACACAAGTTTGCCGGGCGGAGAACGTAGCTCGTGCCGCCGGTTGTATCAGGAATCGTTTCGTTCGTACCGCCTGTTCCGGGAACGGCGGACGGTGCCGTCGCGCGCACGCTGCCCAGGTTCACGGTGATCGCCGCCCCTGGTTGGATACCGGCGAAGACCGATTTTGGCAGGACAAGTGTGATCGTCCCGTCGGGCCGCACATTGCTGGCAGCATCAAGATTGCCAAGAGTAACGAACAAACGGGCCGCTCCTTGGAATACGCCAGTCGTTCCGTAAGTGAACGCGGGCGCTGCGCCATCCGATGTGACCATGGAGACATGCCAATCTTCCTGCGGGCCAATAATAGGGTGAGATGGAGGCGGGAAGCCACTCACGTTGAAACGGATCGACCAACGCCAGCCCGGCGTGATCGGCGCGGCGAGATCAGCGACTTTGATCGTAAAGTACAGCTTGTCGGCCGCGCCTGTGGTCGCATCGCTCAACGGTTCAGCCACGGAAATGGAAGTGATGTCGTGTTGCGAGACGTTATCCGTTTCGTCGCCGGTGGGATCGGTCAGGATCTGCACACCTGGGATCGAGCAGGCCCCGTTGTTTTGTATCCGCGGGCCAACCGACAACGTGACAATGTTACTATCTGTACCACTCCCAACCGCGTTGACGGCCACGATCTTGTAGACGTAGGTCACCGCAGGGTCGCCGCTGCGATCGTTAAAGGTGGTTTTGTTTCCAACCTGTTGACCGATCTGGACTGCATTGCCGGCGGTAGTACCGCGGAAAATCTTGTAGATCGTAATGTCGGAGCCGCCGTTGTCCGGCGCCACCCAGCTAAGATAAGAAGCGAGGTCGTCACGATGTCCCGATAAACAGGCGCTTTGCGGGACGATCGGTTCGACCGGATCAAACGCCTGCAGAATTCCTTTGCCGCCGGACTGATGGGCGATCGTTGCCTTGGAACTGTAGGAGTTCGGGCCACCCGCCACGCAATCGCCAACGCAACCGTCCGCGTAGCTGTAAAGAATGCGGCCTTTCTCGTCCGCGGTGATCTCGTTAAAGTCGAGCAGATTGCGGCATTGATTGCTGCCGCCCTGATTCCAAATACAGGCGCTGCGCTGCACTGGATCATTCGGAGTCGCGTTAACGGTTGTCCACGTTAAACCGCCATCATAAGTGTGAGCGATGTAAAGGTACCAGTTGCCATTAAAGTCGGCAGCTTGGTGGTCGCCGATCTGGGTTGTGCCGAGAAAGCCGATGGCGGCACGGAGGGGATCACCCGCGACCGCTTCCATGAACACGGTATTCCCGAGGTTCTGGCTACTGCCAAGATCCCTGTCATTGACCCAGGTGACGCCCTTGTCATGACTGACGGCCGCATGGGCGTGTCCGTCGGTATTGGTATAACCGAAATAGAGAGTTCCATCGCTGGCGATGCCGACGGAAGGATCAAGAATACCTGGAGGCGCACCGGCGGTGAAACCACCCGCTGCCTGTACCTTACGCACGGTCCAAGTCGTTCCGGCGTTGTCGGAAACTGTCAGTGCTTGCACGCCGCCGCAGCCGCGATTCGGAACGTACACCGTCCCGTCGGGCGCAACTTTGACGTGACCGTGGATGCCACCACAGGCGTCCGTCACGGAGGTGTAGATCGCAGTTGAGCGGCCAAAATTTAATCCGCCATCGTCGCTGCGTGAGCAGAAAGCGGTCACGCCAGCCTGCGAACAATAATAAACGGCCGAGCCTTTGTTGACCGGATTGCCTAACGGCAAACTCGTGGGATACGGACCCGCTCCGACACTCTGGTGATCGTAGCTGCCATCCGGCGGATTGATCTGCGCCGGCGTCCAATTGGCGCCGTCATCATCCGTGTAAGCCATCAAACTATTTAATCCGATTAGGACCGGTGACGCGGGCGGCACTTCGCTGTTCAATTGCGAAACAAAGGTGCGGTTGGTCAGTTGATCGGTAAAAAGAATCGGATCGAGCGACTTGGTATTGGTCAGCACATAGGAGACATCTTCCCACAGCGCTTCGCATGCGCCCGTCGCCGGGAACGTGACCCGAAAGGTGTCCAACCCAGAAATGTACATCGCCTTGTGCGTTGTTTTATTATAGCCAATGGAAGGTTCGCCCGCGTTTTCGCCCACTGCCGGCGGAGCGACGTAGTTGTAATAGCGAGGCACGTCCGGGGCTGCTGGCGCTGGTGTTGGCGTGGGGGGCGGTGGTGGTGGACCCGAAGATGAAGAAGTATCGATCGTCAGTTTGCCGGTGTAGGGTTGCCCGGCGGGTCCGCTGATGAAGCCGCAGGCAATCACTTTGTAGGTGCCTTCTGGGAGATTATTGCCGGTCACAGTCTCGGTCGGGTTCCCGCCGTCGCTCGAACCAAGTGCGGCTCCGTTGGGCTTCAGGACGGTGAGGACTTCGTCGTTCCCAGCGGCGCCGTCCCAAGAGATATTGAATGTGAACTTTGCGTTCACCGAATTATAGACACCGGCCGGCACAATGATATTCGGCATGTGTTGGTCCACCACTGCAGTGTCCGCGAAATTAGTGCAGTCGCTCGCTCCGTTTACAAGAGGTGGAATCGTTCCGGTCCAAGTGACAGTGACCGTCTGGCCTACAAAAGAAGGCACGGTAATGGTGCTCGTCGTGGGTGTAGAAGCAACGCTGAACACGGCGAGCAATGCGCCTGCGGTGCACAAGGTAAAAGCCGTGATAAAACGCGGGTTAAAAAAGCCTGATTTGGAAGTCGATTTTTTTTGCATGGACATAGCGTGGACGTGGTGAATTGAAGTTAACTGGGGGTTTTTCTGTTGCTGACTGCGTTGTTATTCGTCTTTGGGGGACGCAGCGGTCTTGCTTTTTAGCAAAAGTTTTTCTGCTGTCAAAATATTTTTCTTTTTTACGAGAAAATTTTTTAAAGCCCGGTCCCGGATTTCGACTTCACCAGCGAAATGTCTCCGCTGTTAAATCCGCCATCAACCGTCACATCTTCGCGGAAATTTGAACTGCTCAACGCGGCTCCCGCTTGCGCTTTCGTTTGCGCGATGTCCCCCGAATTAACAACGCCGTCACCGGTCGTGTCGCCGAGCAGCACCGCCATTTGCACGGTCACATCGCTCGTCGTCACGCCGTCGCTCACGCCCGCCAGCTTGAGCGTGATCGTCTGCGCGTTGGCCACGCCGCTTAAATTCAGCGCGATTTCACTTCCGTTGCCCGTCGCACTAGCGATCGATCCCGCGCCCGATGTCAGCGTCGCCGAACTGAATGTGACCGGTGACGGAAAAGTAACGACCACCTGATGTGTTCCAGTTGGGCCGACGTCGCGACATTCCGTTTCTCCGACTGCAAGATCGACATCGTATGCCGTTGCCCCGTGAATTTTGCGCGAAACCACAGCCGTCGGTAACAGCGGCACTTTGAATGCGAATATGTCCTCGCGATTATTAAAATCACCCGTGATCAAATTCGAAGCGCGGCTGGCGAAAAATAATTGATCGCCCTTCCCGTTCCAAATCGGCCCGCCGATGTGTTGCGAATCGCCCGAGCCATTGTTCCCGCCGGTCGATACGGAGGTCAACGCGTGGCTGAGCAAAATATTACCGCTCGTTAGGCGATCGAACAAATATAAATCACCATTCATTCCGTTAAGATCGACATCGCCCGGAATGATGTCGGTCGACGAACTCCAGAACGCGACGAAGCGGCCGTCCGGACTGACCGATTGGTAGCCGTAGCGCGGCGATTCACCCGACAAACCATTCGCCGTTGTCGATCTTCGCCCGAAGGCGTGACTAACGAGCGTGTTCTGGCGCGTCGTGCGGTCGAACAAAAAGACATCCTGAAAACTGTTGTCGTCTTGTCCGGCCAAATCGCTCGCTTCCGTTCGATACGAAACAAATCGCCCATCCGCGCTGACCGACGGATTATACGAAATGTCATTTCCCGTTGTCGTTAGACTGTCCGGCCGATGGCTCACCAGCAGATTCGTTCCGGCCGCGCGATCGAACAGAAAGATGTCGTAGTTCGCGTTCGTGTCGGTCTGCCCGGAAACGAGATTGGTCGAGCCGCTCGCATACGCGATGTAAAATCCGTCTGCGCTGAACACGGGCGGATCGAGCGGTTCGGTGCTGCCGCCGTTTCCGTCGCCGCTCGTCGCCACCACTCCAAATTGATGATCAATCAACGCGTTCGTGTTCGCGGCGCGATCGTACAGGAAACAATGCTGCACCGAATTGTTCGCGTTGCTTTGGTTGGGCACCAGGTCTATCGCCGCGCTGTAATAGGCGATGAACTTCCCGTCCGGCGAAATTGATGGAGCGAATGAATACTTCACTCCGGCCACGTTGGCGGCGTTGCTGTCGTGACTCACGAGTGTGTTCATGCCTGTCGTTCGATCAAAAACGAAAACATCGCTATTCTTGTTTGAATCAGCCTGGGCGGTGACAAGATCGACAGCGTAACTTGTGTAGACAACGAGACCTCCGTCGCCGCTGATCGCTGGTGTCATGGAGATGTCGCTGCCGGTAAAGTTTGCGCCGGCCACCGCATGACTAACGAGCGTTGTCGCGTCATTGACGCGGTCGTAAAGATAAACGTTCGCGCCGCCGTTAAGATTGACAATTCCATTCATCAGATCGCTCGCCTTGCTCGCGTACGCGATCCAGCGCCCGTCTGTGCTGATCACCGGGGAGTCGGAAAGCGCATTTGCCGTTTGCGCCGATGAACCCGCCGCGTGACTGACCAGCGTGGTCGTGTTCGTCTGGCGATCGCGCACGAAAATATCGTTCGCATTATTCGTGTCCGATTGGTTCGCCACCAGATTGGTCGCGTCACTGGTGAAAACAACGAACCGTCCGTCCGCGCTCGCGTGTTGACTTCCACTATGACCATTCGCACTGATCGAGCTCAGGTTCGGCGGGCGCGATGAAGCCGCCGTGTTGGTGTCGCCGCCGCGCTCGTAAATAATCACGTCGCCTGAGCCATCGTTGTCGTTAGGGACGAGGTTGCTCGCCAGGGTATTGAAAGCGATGAACGCACCATCCGCACTCGGTAACGCAAGAAACGATTGGTCGTTCCCGCCAATGTTTGTCGATCCTGGCGTGTGACTAACCAGATGCAGCGTCGTGTTGGTGCGATCGAGAAAAAAGATGTCGCCTTTGCCGGAAGCGGTCTGGGTCGCGAGCAGATCGCTCGCTTTGCTCGTGAACGAAACCGTTTTGCCATCGTCGGAAATCTTGGCGCTAAAACTCTTGGCGTTGCCGCTGGCCGAGACGAGCGAGGTGGCGCTACGCGACATCAACGTGTTCGCATTCGTTGTCCGGTCCCAGATGAAAACATCTTCCGCGTTGTTGAGATCGTTAGGCACAAGATCGGGCGCGGTACTTTGGTAAACGACGTAGCGTCCGTCCGCGCTGATATCGGGGTAGAGCGACGCCATCGCCCCGGCTGTCGATGTCGATCCTTGGGTGTGGCTAACGAGTGTGTTCGCGCCGGTGGCGCGCTCATAAACAAAAATGTCGTAGTTCTGATTGGCATCGACCTGGTTGGTGACGACGTCGGTGCCGGCGCTGTAGAAAACGATGTAGCTCCCATCCGCGCTCACGATCGGATAAAACGACGCGCCGTTCGTTGCCGTCGTAAGCGACGTCGCGTTATGACTAACGAGCACCGTCTGATTGGTGCTTCGTTCCCACAGAAAAATCTGATACCGCCGTGCGCTTTGCGATTGTCCGGCGACGAGATTCGAGCTGTTGCTCAGGAACGCGACGAACGATCCGTCATCGCTCACTACCGAATTGAACGGACCGCCATCGCTCGTCGTTAGGGCATTGCCGCTCTTGTGCGAGACAAGCGTGATCGTGTCGTTGACGCGGTCCCAACAAAAAATGTTCGAGAACCCACCGCCATTTGTTTGTCCGGCGACAAGATTTGAAGCCGAACTCGTGAAGGTGACGAAGCGACCGTCGGCGCTGATCGTCGGATCGTACGAGTTCGAATCAGCGCTCGTCGTCGGCGCGCCCGGAATGTGGCTGACCATGGTGTTCTCGCCGGTCGTGCGGTCGTAAATGAAAACGTCCGGACTCGATTCGCCGCTATCGTTTTGGTTCGCCACCAGATTCGTGGCGAAGCTCCAGTAGACAACGAAGCGCCCGTCGCCGCTGATGCAGGGAACGAAGCCGTCGCTGTTGGCGGCTGTCGTTGTCGATCCAACGGTGTGCGTCACGAGCACGGTGGTATTCGTGACGCGATCGCGCAGGAAAATATTGGCCGTCACTTTATCTTCCGTCAGCCCGTCGATCATATTTTCCGAGCTGCTTTGGAAAACGACGTAACGTCCATCCGCGCTAAACGCGCGTTGATTCACTTGGGGAATCATCAACGCGCCCGCCGTGGCCGAAGTTTGGTTCGGATCCGCGCGCGTAATCAGATCGAGGGTCGACGCTGCGCCGCGCGCAGAAATTGCCGCCGCAAGATCGACAAGTAGAAGTGCCGCCAGCATCAGCCGGCAAATTTTCGTTCGTATCCCCATCTCGAATAAACCCTGTAGGAATCAATTCGAGATTCGGCGCGCTTCCGGTCGGGCGCGCCGGAAATATTACGGCAACGCCGTCCCCGACTTCGATTTCACCAGCGAAATGTCGCCGCTGTTCAGCGCGCCATCGACCGTCACGTCTTCGCGAAAATTCAAATTGCTCAGCGCCGTTCCCGATTGCGATTTGGTTTGGGCTATGTCGGCCGAGTTAACGACACCGTCTCCGGTGGTATCGCCGACGAGCACGCGCATGGAAGAATCCACAGCGCTGCTGAAATTTCCTGTGACATCACTCACATTCGTTAGTCTGAGAGCAACAATCTGGGCATTGGCAACGCCGGTCAGATTGACAATGTATTCATGGGTATCGCTGCCGATGGCGCTATTGGCAATCGAAGCAGTCCCGCCGTTTATGTTCACGCCGCCGACGCTCGTCAGGGGATTGGCGAAAGTGAGGATGACTTTGTAATCGCTATTGGTCCCGCCGCTGCGGCATTCGATTGCGTTCGCAAGATCGACATCGTACGTTCCGCCGCTGCCGTGCGTCTTGCGCGAAACGGCTTTCAATAACTGAACAGGCGACGCGATGTTGATGCGGAACATGACGCCGAGATTAAATGTGCCGCCGGTGCTGGTCGCGCCGTAGAGATTTCCGTCACTCGCTTGCATCACACCGGCGACCGGCGCTGAGCCATCCAGTCCGGAGAAATTATGAATGACTGCGAAGTTGCCTGAGAGATCCAATTTGAACACTGTTCCGTTCCCCAGAACCGTGCCGCCATAAGTCGGACCGCCTTCAGGTGTCGTTCCGTAAAGCTTGCCATCGCTAGCCTGGAATACGCCGGCTTCAGGCTTGGAACCCTCAATTCCATTAAACGAGTGCAGCAACGTGAATGCGCCGGACGGTTCGACCTTGAAGACCGTTCCGACATTCGCGTCTCCGCCGAGCAGCGTGGTGCCGTAAAAATTTCCGTCGTTCGCTTGAATCAATGTGCCGTAGGGGTACCAGCCATCGGCTCCGTTGAATGAATGGAGAGTCGTTAGGTTGCCGGCGAAATCCATTTTGAAAATCGTTCCTTTGTCATTCGCGCCACCGACGTAAGTCGCGCCATAGAGATTTCCGTCAGTCCCCTGCGTGAGTCCGGCAAAGACATAGCTCCCGTCGGTGCTGGAAAACGAGTGAATGATTGTAACGCTGCCGCTCGGATCCATTTTGAACACGGTGCCGAGATTGCCGGTGCCGCCGAGAAATGTTGTGCCGTAAAAATTTCCATCGCTCGCCTGAATCACTTGCGAAAACGGATGCGCGCCATCCGCGGGCACTCCCGCAAAAGAATGGAGCGTGGTGAGATTGCCCACCGCATCGACTTTGAAGATCGTGCCGTTGTTAGCCGCGCCGCCATAGTAAGTCGTGCCGTAGAAATTTCCGTCCGTTGCTCTGATGAGCTGCGGCTGCGGCTGCCTTCCTTCCAATGGTTCGCCGGCAAAGGAATGCAAGATCGACAACGTACCCGACGCGTCCATTTTGTAGATCGCGCCTTTGTTAGCGACGCCGCCCTGCCACGTCGTCCCGTAAAAGTTTCCGTCGTTAGTCTGGATCGGTGTCGCGTACGGCCACCAACCGTCGCCGCCCGGAAATGAATGCAGCGTGGTCAGGTTTCCGCTCAAATCGATTTTGTAAACTGTACCGGTGACGTAAGGCCCATTGTAATAGGTCGTGCCGTAAAGATTTCCGTCGCCGCCTTGGATCAATGGCGCCGTCGGCCCTGAACCTTCTGGCCCAACAAACGAATGCAGCGTGGTCACGACGCCGTTTGCATCCAACTTGAAAATCGTGCCGCCATTCGCCGGCCCGCCTTGTTGTGTGGTCCCGTAAAAATTTCCGTCGCCTGCCTGCATTAACGGCGCGAACGGCAACGCTCCGTCGGTCACAGTGAATGAATGCAAAAGCGTTACGGCGCCGGCCGGAGTCATCTTAAACACCGCACCGTTGTTTGCGGCGCCGCCGCCGTAGGTTGCACCGTAGAAATTTCCGTCACTCCCGATGATCACACCGCCAACCGGATATCCCGCATCCAAGGGTTGGCCGGCAAAGGAATGTACGACCGCGAATGCTCCGGATGGATCGATGCGGTAAACAGTGCCGACGCTGCTCGCGCCGCCCATGTAAGTCGTTCCGAAAAACTTGCCGTCCGGTCCCTGAATCAACTGCGATGCTTCGGGATATTGGCCATCCGGCCCGGTAAATTGATGCAGCGTCATTAGCACACCCGACGAGGTGATCTTGAACACTGTCCCCTTGTTCGCCGAACCGCCCTGTGTGGTCGTGCCGTAAAAATTTCCGTCGCTGCTTTGGATCAATCCGCCGATCGGAAACGCGCCGTCATTGCCCGCGAACGAATGCAACGTCGTCACGGCGCCAGCCGAATTCATTTTGAAAACTGTGCCCATGCCGGCCGCGCCGCCTTTCCACGTCGTGCCATAGAAATTCCCGTCACTCGCCTCAATCACGCCGCCGTAAAGCAGCCGCCCGTCCGGACCCGAAAACGAATGCAACGTCGTCGCCGCGCCAGCGGGCGTGATCTTGAAAACGGAACCGTTATCGCCATTTTGGCCGTTGCCGAATGTCGTGCCGTAAAAATTTCCGTCACTCCCTTTGATCAACCCGGCATAGGGTAAAGCTGGTGCCGGAAAAAACTCGTGGCGGATTTCGTATTGCTGCGCGCTCGCCCGCTGCGTGACGGCGAAGAGAAGTAAGAGGAACGTTATATGAAAAAAACGTAACATTTCGATCTTTCAATCGTGAGCGGCCACATCGTCGGTCGCCTCGTGCTTGCCCATTCTCAAGAATTTCGCGCGCACGCCTCAAACAACGAAGATCAAACATCAAACATCAAACATCAAACATCACAAGATCGACATGCGCATTTTGATGATCAGTGCGGAAGGGCCGCCCTTGCAACGCGGCGGCGCCCTCATCGATGTCGGTTTCAAATTTGGCGCTACAATCCCGTCCCGGATTTCGATTTCACCAGCGCGATGTCGTTGATCACGCCATCAACCGTGACTGTCTTCGCGGAAGTTTGAGCTGGCCGATGCGCGGCCCGATTGCGATTTGGTTTGCGCGAGATCAGCGGAGTTGACGAATCCGTCCTGGTTTGTATCGCCGAGCAGCACGCTCATCGGCGCGGAGATCGTGTCGCTGAAACGAAACGCAGAAGGCCGGTTCAGCCCCCCGTTTGTGTTTGTTGAACCTTAGTCTTGGAACCCGTTAGTTTCGCGGCGCGCGCGTGTTTCCATTGCGCGGTCGAGTACTCCCCGTAGTCGAAAGTTCATTCGCCGACGGTTGCGGCGGCGCTGGCAGAGCGGTCCCGGATTTGGATTTGACCAGAGCGATGTCACCACTGTTTAGGGCGCCGTCGACGGTCACGTCCTCGCGGAAATTCGCCGACGTGACTAGTATGCCGGATTGCGATTTGGTCTGGGCGATGTCGCCAGAATTAACAAAGCTGTCGGCGGTGGTGTCACCGATGAGCACGCCCATGGTAACGGCAACGTTGCCGACATTGTTGCATGCAGTCTGGACTCCGTT
This sequence comes from Chthoniobacterales bacterium, assembly GCA_038229295.1. Taxonomy (GTDB): domain Bacteria; phylum Verrucomicrobiota; class Verrucomicrobiia; order Chthoniobacterales; family UBA10450; genus JAJPGZ01. The sequence continues at coordinate 11,041 of JBBROO010000058.1, forward strand.
CAATGCGACCGTGATGTACTGAGCATTGGGAACGCCGGTAAGATTGACTGTGCATTGATTCGTAGCCGGCCCGGGGCTTACTGATCCAGTACTGGCGCTGCCGCAGCTCGCGACTTCAGTTGCGAAGGTAAAGATCAATTTGTAATCGACACCTGCAGTGCCGGTCGAGCCGGGGCTGCGGGGTTCGATCCCGCGCGGTCCGGTCAGCGGTAGATCGACATCGAAAGTGCCAGCACCGCCGTGAACTTTTCTGGAGACGACGCTGAGTACAGGCGGCGCCGAAGAAATATTGCCGAGTGCGAAATCAAAGGCGCGGGTGGAGTCTCCTTCGGTATAGATGTCGCCCGCAATGTTGTTCCGTCCGCCGCTAAACGCGGTGACATTATAGAGCGTGTTGCCGATTGGCCGAAGAGCGCCGAATGCGTTTAGTGGCATTTCGATGCAGATGGTGTTGCCGCTGACTGAACCGGTGACACCCCCTGTGAGGCTGGTGATTTCGGCGGGGTACTGCACCACTTTACAATTTCCCGGCGTCGTCTGGGTGCAACCCTGCCCAGGCGCATCTCTCGTCGGACTTCCGGCATAGAAGATCGGCGGGCCGCCACCGACGGACTCAGCGCCGACGTAAAAGATGCGATATGCTTCGCCCGTTCCGGCATCGTTCTTCGACAGCGCTTGAAAGCGCGTGATCCAGAATGCGTTTGTTTTTCCGGGCGGTGGAAGCATGCCGCTGAGATTATTCATGGTCATGCTGACTCGCAGCGTATTGGCGGCGGGCTGATTGAGCGCGACACTTTTGAAATCGAGTTGCGGTTGGTTCGCTCCGGCTCCGGTCGGACTGTAGTGGGGAACCTGCGCATCGCCGACAGGGTCAGCTGTTGGCGTTGTCGGAGCCGGCTTACTCAGGGTGGTCCCGAGCGGTGTCGGCCCGGTGAGCTGGCGTTCGAGAAACAAATGCGCGCCATGATGCTGGCTCGTGGTGTCGTTGTAGACAATCTGGATGGCTCCGTCCGGCGCGATGTCTACCGAGAGGAAGTCGGCCATCACTCGATCGCCCATCGACGCGGTGCAGCCAATGCCGCTGTTGCAAATCTGGCCGTAGTGCGTCGGCTTTTCGGTGAATCGATCCTGCTCGATTAACGGACTTGCAGTGTTGGCATTTGTAATCAGAGCAACGTATCCGTACCAAGGGAAGAGCGCGGCGCCGGCCGGGTTACTTCCCCAGTTCGGCATGTTGTCACTAAGAGTAGCCGAATCATTGCCGAGCCAGATTGCGACGAGCTTTCCAGGCGCGCCCGCTTCGGCCCACGCAAAGACATTCGATTTTGCCGGAGGCTGGTTAATCTTGACCGTCGGACTCCATGTAATGCCCTGGTCGGTTGAGTACTCATAGTAGAGGTTGTGGTCACCTGGATCACTCCACACGACATAAACATTTCCGGCGCTATCGACCGAAATCGGCGGAAATAGATTACTGACGGATCCGCCGGGTGAGTTGCCGAGAACATGCGTTGTGAAAGTGATTCCGGTACGTTGTCCAGGATTCACGTGCCCGACGATGACCTCGATGTGGTTTGTCGCCGAACATGAGTAATAAAGATTTCGCGAGACGGGATCGAACACGAGTTCACCGCAATTCCCACCGCCTGAATAGAAGAGCCCGGTTCCTGTTGTCGGCCCGGAAGCGGGGGTGAAAACGAGCCCGCCGTTCGGGTCCGTTAGTCCCGTCGAGCCGGGTGACGAGTAGATGAGATGGTTAAGGGCTACATCGTGGAAGGCGTAGAAGACAGTGTTATCGGCCGCACCCGCCGCGCCGATGGTGTGATTGGAGCCATTGTCGATCGCCATCCATTGCCGATCGGTGCCGGTGAACGGCACGCAAGCGGGGTTCTTTCTCCACGTATTCCCGTTATCGTTGCTCACCGAACAGTCGAGCTCGGTCAGGGCGCCTTCGAGATCGCCAAAGTAAACAACGCCCTGATCGTCGATGGCGTGTGTCGTATCGCCGCCGCCTGGTGGCGGATTCGGTCTGATCTCGGTCGGACTAACGACATTGAACTGATCTCCGCCGTCGACCGAGCGATGCATAAACGACATGTTCGTGCTAAATCCCCACGGCCCGCTCTCCCAGTACTTCGCATCCTTGTCGAGGTGCAGGAGCGGCTCACCTTCTGTCCGCTGAAAGTCGACTACCGTCGCCGGCCCAAAGCCGATCGCGCCAGTCGTGTAATTTGGCGGCGGCGGTGGTGCCGGCCCGGACGTCGTGATCGTTAATGTGCCAGTGTATGGCTGCGGCTGCGCATTGGTGAAACCGCACGCCACGATCTTGTAGTTACCCGCGCCGAGGTTCTGTGCCGCCACTGTCTCGCTCGGATTACCTCCATCGCTCGAGCCGATACCGACCACCGTAAGCACTTCGTCGCTCGCGCTCGCGTTGGTCACCGGCGTCCACGCAATGTTAAAGACGAATTGCGCCGAAACCGTGCTGTAGACTCCTGCGGGAACATTGATCGTTGTTGTGTGTGTGTCGGCTGCCGCGGTATCGGCGATCGTTGTGCAATCGCTCGTGGCGTTCGCCAGCGGCGGAATCGTCCCCGTCCAAGTGACCGAAACCGTCTGCCCAACGCTCGACGGCACGGTAATGCTGTCGGTCGGCGGCGCGGAGGCCCAACTGAACATCGCTAACGAGACCGCAACAGAACAAAGCGCGAACGCTAGTGCCACGCGGAGGGTAAAGAAGCCGGATTGGGAAGCGGAATTTTCTTGCATAATTATTTCCTCATCGGATCGACGCCTAACGAGCAGCCGTCTCTCGACGATTGCCAGCCCGCGCTCGAACGGTTTACAAAAATGAAAGCGTTCTGTCGAGCTTTTTAGGTCAAAGCGTAAAAGATACGCCGGCAAGCCGTCGCCGCTTCAAACCGGCGCGCGACGCAGGACGCATCCGGCAACCGCCAACAACATGCAAACCTCCCGGTTGAACCTTCGCAATTCTGCTTTCTCTTCTCACCATGCGCATTCTAATGATCTCCGCGGAAGGGCCGCCGTTGCAGCGCTCGGGCGCACTTGTCGATGTTATGAATGCGTTGCCGCATGAATTGCGGAATCGCGGACATGAAGTCAGCGTGGCGTTGCCGTTCTATCGCGAGATTAGAGAGAATCCTGAATTCAGCGAAGAAGATACTGGCATCACTGTCGATGTACGGGTCGGCGAAAAAACCTATGTGGCCGAGTATCTGGAAGGACGCTCATCGAGCGGCGTGCAATTATTTTTGATCCGGTGCGATGAGTTTTTCGATCGGCCGGGAATCTACAGTGAGCACGGCGAAGCCTACGAAGACAACGCCGCCCGTTTCATTTTCTTCACCAAAGCTGTCCTCGAACTCGCGCGTCGTCTCACGCCTTCCGTGCAAATCCTGCATTGTCACGATTGGGCGGCCGCGCTCATCCCGGTTTTCGTGCGCGCGTATCATCTGCCGTTCGCGACTGTCCTGACGATCCATCATGTCGAAGAGCAGGGAAGTTTCTGGGGTCTCGATTTCAACCTAACGAATTTGCACGAACGCTTTTTCACGCTGCGCGGCGTGGAATTTTTCGGGCGTCTCAATTTTCTCAAAGGCGGAATCTTGTTTGCCGACAAAATCACCACCGTGAGCGAGCGCTACAAACGCGAAATACTCGCGCCGAAAGGTGAAGCCGGTCTCGACATTGTCCTGCGCGAAAACGCGCACAAGTTGATGTCGATCTTGCACGGCGCCGATTAC
>JBBROO010000059.1:0-14538 GCA_038229295.1 Chthoniobacterales bacterium
AAGACGCTCCGGGAATAATCGTGAATGGCAATTCGCGTTTGATGCATTCGCGAATGAGTCGCCCGCCGGGATCGGAAATGCCCGGCGATCCGGCGTCGGTAATAAGCGCGATGTTTTTTCCATCCGCGAGTTCCTCGACCAGTTGCGCGGTGCGCATCGCCTCATTGTGCTCGTGAAAACTGATGAAGGGTTTGTCGATCTTGTAACGCTTCAACAAAATCCCGGAGTGCCGTGTGTCTTCAGCCGCGACAAGATCGACATCCTGCAAAACTTCGAGCGCGCGCAGCGTGATGTCGCCCAAATTCCCGATCGGCGTGGCGACGACGTAAAGCATAAGTGGCGACGCAATCAGGAAAGTTTTTCGACGTCGTCCAAATCCTGGTGCCGGCCGGCCGCGCGTTTGTTTCGTTTCAAATCCTCGAGGCTGATGATGTCGATCGTGACGCCGTCGATGTTCGTCAGGATCTCGATTCGCACCGGAGGAACACCCATGCGGATGACACGCCGGGGTTGCTTAAAAAGCTCTTCGGTCAACTCGGCCACGTCGAAGCCAAACTGCCGGAGAGCTTGAACCAACTTCAGCGCGTTCGCATCGCTCACGGCGACCCAAATGTCGAGATCACCGGTCGCGCGCGGATAACCGTAGTGACCGACGGCATACCCGCCGACCAGCAAATACTCAATTTTCGCCGAGCGAACTAATTGTAAGAACTCTTTGAAGTCGCGTGCGAGTCGGATCGTAGCCATACATGCTTTGTCTCATCAGCTCGACAGCCGCAAGCCGCTCGGCCGGTGTTTTCGAGAGCCAGAATACTTTTTCATCTGAATGACCGAGGCGCACCACGGAAAAGTGATGTCGATCCAACTTCGCCGCAGCCAATTCGCCCATGCATTAATGTAGCGAAGGCCCGTCCGCTGACGACAGAATTCTTGAATTCGCTGTCGGCCGCAAAAGTCGGTGTGGCGACGACGTAAAGCATTTCAAAGCATGTGGCAGAAATTAGATCGCCAGACTGCATCTGCATGATCGTTTGGAACGATCCAAGCTATTGGATTGACGTATGAAGCCGATCGGTGAGTCTGCAACTGGCAAGCGGCGCCGTTTCCCCCTAACGGATTATTTTTTCCACTCCGGCCTGGATCAATGGCGCGGTTTTTCGTCTTACGGCGGAGACGACGACGTCCACAAGTTTTACAACTTCACTCGGGAGTTTCTTCTGGAATCTGCGCGCGAGCGCGCCAAAGAGATGGCGGTTTTTTCTGTGGTCGTGATCGCAGCCGCCTGGCCGGTGATCTACATGGTGATCATCGTCGGAAAACTGTTGCTCAAAGGGCGTCCGTTAGGCCACTAGATTGCGCTCGTTAGGGCAATCCGGTGCCCGACTTCGATTTGACGAGACCGATCGATCCCATTCCAGACCCAGGTGTCCCAATTCCAAGTTTCATCCGTGGCCTAACTCTTTCTCGACCAGATGTTCATCTCAATCGCGAGAAAGTCGAAGCTTTTGCCGTCGCCCCTAAGCAGTTTCTCCACAAATTAACGCAGATTTTCACAGATTTTTTCAAGAGTTGCAGGCTCGTGGGTTGCGGTCTGCGCGGAAATGCGCGACCATGGTTTCATGAGCACGGTGGTCGAGATCAAGGAGGCGATCGCGCGTTTGTCACCGCGCGAATACTGCGAGCTGATGGCTGAGCTTTTTCCCCAAGCCGATGACGATTGGGATAAGCAGATGAAGGCGGATGCCCAGGCGGGCAGGCTTGATTTCATCGACCGCGATATCGAGAAGGCGACGCGCGAAGGCACTCTTATTCCGCTGGAGCGCATGCTGGCCGAGGACGAAGCCGGCGAGTGAAGTTCGCCAGCAGCGCCACGCCGGAATTCTGGAAGGCCTACCGCGAACAGCCCGCCGCAGTGCGAAAGCTGGCGCGCAAGACGTATCTTCTGTGGAGTCGAGAAGCTTTGCATCCGTCGTTGCACTTCAAGAAGGTCGGCGGCGGGAAATGGTCTGTGCGCATCGGCCTGCACTACCGGGCGGTCGGCCGGTTCGAAGGCGACCTCTTCGTTTGGGATTGGATTGGCACCCATGCGGACTACGATCGGTACATTTGAGCTCATGAAGCGCCTTATCCAGCGACGGTCGCGCTAATGACATCCCTCCATTGGCCTACCTGTTCGTTGTGCAAAGGATGTGTCAGCATCAACGTTCGATTCAAGGTCTGATTTTACGCCGTTGTTGCCTAACGATGTGGCGGTCAGCGAGATTCGTGGTTTTTCAAAGGCTCAAGGTAAGGCCGTGCCTGACTTAGATTTTACGAGGCCGATGTCGCCGCTATTAAGGTTGCCATCGACGGTAACATCTTCGCGGAAATTCGAACTCGTCACGGATTGTCCCGACTGCGATTTGGTCTGGGCGATATCGCCGGAATTCACGAATCGGTCCGCATTGGTGTCGCCGATCAAAACGCCCATGGAAGCCGAGATAGCGCTGCTGCTGTTTCCGGTCGAGTCCTGCACATTCGTTAGGCTAACTGTGATAACCTGCGCGTTAGTTACACCGGTTAGATTGACAACGTACTTATGCGCATCGTTGCTATCGATGTTACTGCTGTTAATGCTTCCAGTGCCACTCGTCACATTGGCGCCACCAACACTTGTTAGAGCGTTAACGAAGCTAAATACCAGCGTGTGATTCCCATTTGCGCCGCCACTGCGACATTCAATTCCGGGATTGCCCGTGAGTGGTAAATCAATATCGAAGTCACCCGCGCTGCCATGCGTCTTTCGGGACACGACTGCGTTTAACTGCACGGGCGGCAGCGCGAACCTCTCCGTAAGCGTCTGGTTGACGCCGCTGGCGTTAACGTAGTAGCCGACGGCCCAGCACTCGGATGCCGACGCGCACGCCACGTCATAGAGGGTGTTATTCTGCGTGGCACTGCTGTTGGGCGACGTCACGATTGTCCAGGAGTTCCCATCCCACCGCTCGATTACGGTTTGATTGACCCCGGTTTGCGCGGTACCGCCGCTGTAATAGTAGCCAACGGCCCAGCACTCCAATCCCGACACACACTTTGTCCCAAAAAGGTAGTTGCTGTGCGTCGCGTCGGTATTGTCCGAGTTGACCAAGCCCCACGAAGTGCCATCCCACCGTTCAACAAGAGTCCGAGTCGCGATGGCGGGTGTAGAGTAATAGCCTGCCGCCCAGCAGTTGGAGGTCGACACACACGTCACGCCTTGCAGGAAGTTGTTTTGTGCGTTCTCCACGGGGAGTGAGTTCGGCGACGCAACGATGGCCCAGGAGATACCGTTCCATCGCTCGATCAGAGTCAGTAGCGCGATGCCGACACCGTAGTGGTAGCCGACGGCCCAGCAGTCCGACCCCGACGCACAGGTCACACCATTCAGAATGTTACTCTCCGTATCGCTAGTGTTAGGCGAAGTGACGATGGCCCACGCGAAGCCGTTCCACCGCTCGACCAGCGTCCCGGATTCGCTGCTACTGGACGAGATCGCGAACCCGGCCGCCCAGCAATCCGAAGCGGAGACGCATGTCACCGCGTTGAGGTAGTTGTTTCGTGTGGGGAGCGTGCTGGGTGAGACGATGATAGCCCACGAGATCCCGTCCCAACGCTCGATGAGGGTCTGAGATACACCGTTGGCGGCGATGTAATAGCCGGCGGCCCAGCAGTCCGATGTCGTGGCGCATGTCACGCTCTTGAGATAGTTGCTCTGCGTTAAGCTCGTGTTGGGCGATGCGACGATGGCCCACGAGGTCCCGTCCCAGCGCTGGATGAGGGTCTGATAGGCACTACCGGTGTAGTATGTGCCGACGGCCCAGCACTCCGACGCCGACACGCAGGTCACGGCTCGGAGGAGGTTTCCGCGCATACCGCTGTTGGGCGATGTAACGATCGACCAGTCACCCGCCGCTGCCGCCGCGGCTGCATCGCCGCCAAGTGGACGAGCCTGGTTGGTACCAAGAAGTGATTCGCCCAATGAGTGTGGAACTGAGCCTCTCAGTCCACTCGGTAGCGTCCCAGCAAAACTGACCATCGCCAGCAGCGCGCTGACGGAGCAAAACGCTAGAGCGATGATCGCGCGTGGATGGAATAATCCTGATTCGGAGATGACTTCTTTTGCATAGAGGTAATGGACTGTCTGTTCTGGGATTGTCGTTGGATGCTGCCGATGGTTCGTAAATCGGGGGCGCAACGGCCTTGCATTTACGGTATCTTTTCTTTTCGGCCTCAGCAGATTTGGTCTCCGATCGGAAAGATCGACAGTGATATTCCACGCGCGACCGCGCGCGGTGATCAAGCGAGTGGCAAGCGGCCTAACGACGCCGCGGCGGCCAACGAAACTCGTCCCGATATTCTGGCGTCGCTTCGGGAGCGAAGCCGTGTCGCATGATGTTTTCGGTGACGACGCGCGGAACGACGAAGTTGAGCAGATAATCGGGACCGCCGGCTTTGGTTCCGCCGCCGCTCATTTTGAATCCCCCGAATGGATGGCGACCGACGACCGCGCCAGTGCAGCTTCTATTAATATAGACATTGCCGGCGATAATCTCGGCCTTGGCGCGCTCGATGTTGGCCGGGCTGCGCGAAAAAAATCCAGCGGTCAGCGCGTAGTCGGTACTGTTCGCAACCTCGATCGCTTCGGTCAGGTTGCGTACTTTAATAACGCTCAACACCGGCCCGAAAATTTCTTCGCGCGCGATGCGCATGTCCGGTGTCACGTCAGTGAAAATTGTCGGCCGGATGAAATAACCTTTATCCGGCGCATCGCCCTTTTCGTAGGCGAGCGTCGCCTCGGCTTTTCCGATGGCGATGTATTCCTGGATGCGATTGTAAGCCGTCTCATCAATCACCGGCCCGACGGTGATGCCGGGTTCTTCCGGATTTCCGACGCGCAAACTTGCCGCGGCCGAAAGTAATCGGTTAACGACGCGGCGATAATTTTCTTCGAGCACGATGAGTCGCGAGCAAGCAGAACATTTTTGCCCCTGGTAACCGAACGCGGAATAGATCGTGTCGACGACGGCTTCATCGAGATCAGCGTCTGAGTCGATGATGATGGCGTTCTTTCCGCCCATTTCGTTGATGACGCGTTTCAGTTCACGCTGACCTTCTCTCGTTTTGCCGGCGCTCTCCCAAATGCGCAGACCGACTTCGCGCGACCCGGTGAACGCGATAAGATCGACATCTTTATGATCGACAAGGTGCGCGCCGATGACCGAACCCTTGCCGGTGAGAAAATTTAGAACGCCCGGCGGAATTCCCGCCTCCTCGAACATCTCCATCAACATCGCGCCGCAAATCGCGGATTGTTCCGCCGGTTTCATGATGACGGTGTTGCCGGTAACGAGCGCGGCCGAAACCATTCCGCACATGATCGCGATCGGAAAATTCCACGGCGCGATAACGAGTGCGACGCCGCGCGGCCAGTAATGATGATAGCTATCTTCGCCCGGAATATTTTGCGTGAGCCGCGGCCGGCCGATGCGCCGCATCTCCTGCGCGTAAAACAAACAGAAATCCATCGCTTCGCGGATATCGCCATCGGCCTCGGCCCAGGCTTTGCCGACTTCGAAAACTTCGAGTGCACAAAGTTCGAAACGGCGCCGGTCCATGATGGCCGCGACGCGCTCGAGAATCTGTGCGCGTTTTTCAAATGGTGTGCGGCTCCATTTGTTGAACGCCGCCATGGCTGCTTTCAGCGCGCGTTCGGCTTCCGGAATTCCAGCTTCCGTTTGATAACCGACGACTTCGTCGGGATTGCTCGGGTTGATCGAGGCGATGGTTGAGTTCGTCCAGACTTTATCGCCGCCGATGACGAGCGGATATTTTTGGCCAAGCTTTTGCCGGACCTCGCGCAAAGCGCCGCGCATCTTCTCCTGGCTTTCGCGATAAACGAAATTTATGAGCGGCGCGTTTTGGTAAATGTCGCCCGGCGGTGGGTCGAGAGATGCGCCATTATGAAGATGTCGATCTTGCGCGGATGCGTGAGGCGCGTCGCCGTTCTCGCTGAATAGTGTTCGTGGATCGCGCAGCAACGCTTCGGTTGAAACATTGTCGGAAAATTTTGCGCGCAGAAATCCTTCGTTGGAAGTGTTCTCGAGCAATCGCCTAACGAGATACGACATTCCCGGCAGCAACTCGCCGACCGGACAATATTCGCGGACGCGATAACCCATCTCGACCAGCGCGCGTTTGATCGGGCCGGCCATGCCGTAAAGCAATTGGAACTCGAAGCGGCTGCGGTCGATGCCGAGTTCTTCGGCTAGCGCCTGGGCGTGCGCGATGCTGCGGACATTGTGCGAACCGAACGCGGCGGTGACGATGTCTTCGTTCTCGAGCAGGACGCGCGTGAGCCTTTCGAAATTCGCGTCGCTCTCCGGCTTTTGCAGATACACCGGAATGTCCCAGCCATTCTGGGTCGCTTTGATTTTTTCGTAATCCCAGTACGCGCCTTTGACCAGACGCACGGTGAAACGCGTCCCGCGATTCCGCGACCACGCGATAAGATCGACAAGATCTTTTTCGGCGTCGCGCAGATAAGCCTGGATGACGATGCCGGCGTGCGGCCAATCGCGAAACTCGGGTTGATCGAAGAGCGTTTTGAAAAGATCGAGCGTGGCGTTTTTGTGAGAAAAACTTTCCATGTCGAAATTGATGAACGCGCCGAGTTCGCGCGCGCGGCGCAGGATCGGCCGCAATTTCGGCGCGAGATGGTCGATCGCGTCCGCCGGATCGGCCGGGTTCATTTGCGAATAGAGCGCGGAAATTTTGACGGAAACGTTCGTGACTGGAAAAAGGTCGGAGTTGCCGCCTAACGGATCGCTCCAGTCCTGCGTGTTCTCGGCCAGATAATCGAGCAACTCAGCGCAACGCGCCGCGTAATCGGTCGCTTCCTTTTCGCTCACGACCGCTTCGCCCAAAAGATCGACAGTGAACCCGATGCCTTGCTTGCGCCGTTTGCGCAGCGTCTTCATCACGTCCCGCGGATTTTTCCCGGCGATAAACTGACGGGCCATGCCGGAGACATTCCAGCGCAAGAGTTGACCACTTAACCACGGCGCGACTTTGGCCATGCGCACGCCGGTTTGGACAAGCGGGGCGAAGCCGTTGCGCATGTCGGCAAAATATTCGTCGAGATGCCGGACGATTTCGCCGCCGCGCTGCAGCGACGCCAGAACATCGACAAAGCGAAACATCTGCACCTTGAAATGTTCGTCGCGCATGGAGAGCGCCATCATGCGCTGGTAGAAGCCGGCCTTGCTGAAAAGCGATTCGGGATGTTGGTCGACCAACTCGAAGACGCGGCTGCCGCGCCGCTCCACTTCGTCCTGAAGAGCATTCATGGGACAAAAATTCTAACCTGCGGCGCAGTTTAATCAAAGCGGAACCGGCACACTGCGTGCGATTCATCTGGGAATGGCTCGCACGGCAAAGGCAAAAAAGCGCAATAAGGGTTTGCTTGCGATCGCCATCTTCAAATTCATCAAAGGCACCGCGCTTCTTTTTGTGACGCTGAGCGCGCTCAATCTCCTTCACAAAAATTTGGCCGCCGAGGTGACGCGTTGGATCGACATGGTGCGCATCGATCCGGACAACCAATACATCGCGGCCGTTTTGGAAAAACTCCGATTCATTCACACCCAAGAACTCAAAGAATTGAGCGCGCTCACATTTTTTTATGCGGCGCTTTTTCTGACCGAAGGCGTCGGCTTGGCGCTCGAAAAATTCTGGGCGGAATGGCTAACGATCATCGCGACCGGTCTTTTTATCCCCGTGGAAATCTGCGAGTTATGTCACGAGCCGACGTGGATGAAAGCCGCCTTGTTGCTAATCAATATACTAATCGTGGCGTTTCTGATTTTTCTCGCTCGCAACAGAACGCGTCGGCGCTGAAAAAGTCATTTGACCGCAGACACGCCCACTTTGCGTTCTAAATACGAACTAATGAGTGAGTCTAATAACAAAACTATGAAAACGACTGAGAAATTGTACGAAAAGGGAGCAGCGGGGTACATTTTGCTTTGGCTTCTCGGAATTCCGATTCCGGTTCTGTTGCTATTCTTCCTTTTGCGCGGTTGCACATAAAATAATTTGGGGAGCAGTGGAGGTGATCTGCCTGGCGAGCTTTTGAGGCCCAGGGCTCGAGGTTCGTCAGGCAATCACCCTTCCCACGTCAATAACCCGCGCGCGTTTGCTCGGGACGCCGAAGTCGATTAGCAAGATCGACATGGACGAACGCGCGCCGCGCTACCAATTCGAGAGCGACAACACCGCCGGCATCTGCCCGGAAGCGTGGGCCACTTTAGCGGCAGCTAACATCGACGCCGCGCCGTCGTATGGCGACGACCACTGGACGGCGCGCGTCTGCGATCGCGTGCGCGAAATCTTCGAGACGGATTGCCAGGTCTATCTTGTTTTCAACGGCACCGCTGCAAACGCGCTCGCTCTGGCGCAATTCTGCCAAAGTTTTCACAGCATCGTTTGTCATCAACATTCGCATCTGCAGATCGATGAATGCGGCGCGCCGGAATTTTTCACGAAGGGCTCGAAGCTTCTCACCGTCGGCGGCGACAACGGCAAGATCGACATCGCACAAGTGCAGGCGACGCTGGCGGAGCAGCACGAACTTCATTCCCACAAGCCGCGGGCAATCAGCATTACGCAGGCGACAGAGTTGGGGACTGTTTATACGCGTGACGAAGTCGCCGCCATCTCTGAGTTCGCGCGTCAGCGCAAAATGTTTGTCCACATGGACGGCGCGCGTTTCGCGAACGCGATCGTGCATTTGAATTGCCAGCCGAAGGAAATTACGTGGCAAAGCGGAGTGGATGCGCTCAACTTTGGCGGAACGAAAAACGGCGTCGCTGCCGGCGAACTGGTCATTTTGTTTAACAAGGAATTTTCCAGCGAGTTCGACTATCGAGTTAAACAAGCGGGCCAGCTTGCATCGAAGATGCGCTTTTTGGCGGCGCCATGGCTTGGTCTCCTAACGAACGATGTTTGGTTGCACAACGCGCGAACGGCAAACGCGGCCGCGCGCAAGCTGGCCGAGCTTTTGCGCGCGCAAGCTAAGATCGACATCGTCTTTCCGGTGGAAGCAAACGCCGTCTTTTTGCGCTTACCAGAAACGCGCGTGCACGCTTTGCAGGAACGCGGCTGGCATTTCTACAAATTCATCGAGCCGGATATTTATCGATTGATGTGCGCGTGGTCGATTAGCGACAAAGATATTGCGGATCTCGTTGCCGATATGGCCGACGCGTCGTCGTAAGAGTTGCGCCCACGGACTTAGATCGGTATAAGAACGGAAGGTGAAATTCCGTCCGCGCTTTTGGGTCGCCGGTATTCTCTGTCTCGCTGGCTGCAGAACAGCGCACAATGTCGCGGTCAGTTCGTATCACGTTGTTACAGCGCCGGTGACTTTCGTTCATCACCGAATCGATCGGTCTCCTGCGACGACAGGCACGCCTTCAGATGTAACCGCGCCGGGCCACCCGGTGGTCGTCGAGCGTCCCACCACGGCATCGACGTCCCGAAGCTCAAGCGATGCGCGCAAACCGACGGCGCAAACTACCTCAAGGCCACTCGCGCCGCCGCGTGTTGAATCCACCAAGCAGCAGTTTCCTACGGGAAAGCCGGTGCCGGACAAACCGGGTTACGTGTTCAGTCCGTCCGATCCGAGCAAGTACGTTGACGTCACCGGTTATGCCGCTGGAAGCAAAGTTAAGGATCCCTACTCCGGTAAAATATTTCTTGTTCCGTAATCGGTTGCAGGCCCGCGGTTCGAAAGCGTTTTGCGCAACGTCTTTGCTTTTGATGTGCTCATAGCGCAACCCATCGCCGAGTTTTTTCCCCTTACTGACGTGCGGCGAGCTCTACCCAGAATGAATTGTCGATCTTGTCGTTGGGATTTTCCGGAAAGTGCATTTTTTCAGGCATCGCGCACGAGGAATGCTTTCTAGTAATTATATGAATTTGCCGGTCCTTTCCACTACCCCTCGTCCGTTATCTGAGAAAATCTACAGGGCAAGATTTGTCACTCTGTCCGTAGGCCTCATTTCGCTCCTGGGCGCTTTCGCTGTGCAAAATGCATCGGCTTATTTCAAGGAAGGACCAGCCTGGCCATCGGGTAGTTCCATTACTTTTCAAATGGCCCTCGGCAGTGCCGGACGAACACTGACCGACGGAAATACTTCGTGGGACGTCGCCGCAGTTCCGGCGCCAGGAGCTTGGAATGCAGTGATTCAGCGTTTGCGATTTGTCACGGCCATGAATCCAAGCGCTCCCGTAAGTTCGGGCGACGGAGTTAACACAATCGCTTTTGCGAGCTCTGTTTTCGGACAATCCTTCGGTTCAAGCACTCTCGCGGTCACCTATTATCGCTATTCTGGGAGCACGTTTAGCGAAGCTGACGTGTTATTCAATAACCGCCAGACTTTCGATTCCTATCGCGGCAATCTGCGCTTTGGCTCAAACGGTTACGCGATTGCGGATATCCGGCGCGTCTTGATTCATGAACTAGGACACGCCCTTGGCCTTGATCATCCGGACCAACATAGTCAACGAGTCGATGCGATCATGAACTCCGTGGTGAGCAATCGCGAAACGGTTTCGGCCGACGACATCAGCGGAGCGCAATCGCTTTATGGTGTGCCGTCAACTTCGCCGACGCCGACGCCGACGCCGACCCCGACGCCGACCCCGACCCCGACGCCGACCCCGACGCCAACTCCTACTCCAGTACCGACACCGACACCGGTTCCGACCGCGACCCCAGTGCCGACTCCATCCACCACCGGCCCCGGGACCATGCTCAATCCAGTCGCCGGTGCGACATTAATTTCCTCGAACGTATCTTTCAGTTGGAGCGCCGGCAGCGCCACAGCCTACTGGCTCTACATCGGTAATGCCGCCGGTAAAGCCGATATCCTGGATTCCAAACAGCTGAGCGGACGTTCGTTGACGGTAAGTAATCTCCCGACCGACGGGCGCACCCTTTACGTGACCCTTTGGTCGCTGGTTAGTGGCAGATGGAGTTCTATCCCCTATACCTACAAAGCCTTTTCCGTAGCGCCCGCTCCAACGCCAACGCCAACCCCAGCCCCGACGGCCACTCCCGTTCCGACACCCACCCCGACGCCGACACCCACCCCGACTCCAAGTTCATCGCCCAGCGCGACGCCCAACCTTCGCGACGCGTAAGCGGCAAAAATTACAGTCCATTTAACAAGCGAAAAAACTCAATATGAAAAAAGCAATTTACTTCTCCATTCTCATCGCCGCGTTAAGTTCCGCGCACGCGACCACTGTTATCCCCCCGACTTTTGATGAGCTTGTCGATCAAGCGCAGGTCATCTTTCAAGGCAACGTCACCGATGTAAAGTCACAGTGGATCGGCGAAGGTGCTCAGCGCGCCATTGTCAGCTACGTCACTTTCAAAGTCGAAGATGCCCTCAAAGGCAGCGCTGGAGATTCATACACCATCCGCATGTTCGGTGGCACCGTTGACGGCGAAACCATGGGGGTAAGCGGTGCGCCGAAGTTTAAGGTCGGCGATAAAGACATCCTGTTTGTGGAGAACAACGGCACCCAATTCGTGCCGTTGGTCGGCATCATGCACGGCAGATTTCACGTGCAGAAAGATCAATCCGGCCGCGAAGTCGTGACCAACAACGAAGGCGAAGGCGTCAAGAACGTTGCTCGCATCGGTAAATCCGCGCAGGTCTCGACTAACGAATCGGTTCTGACGCCGGCTGATTTCAAGACGGCGGTAAAGACGAAACTCGAAACCAGCGGCCGCTCCTCCCAATAAGCGCGGACTACGGTTGCTGACTTTGTTGGGTTTTATCCCGCGCCTGGTCCCGCACATCACGCGCGCGATCGAGCGAACGTTTCATCCAATTATGTTCTGACGCCTGGCCCGCTGGCGCAGGTGTCAATTGGACAACCGCAGCGGCCACCGGCTTTGTCTCAACATTCGCAGCCGGTGTTTCATGTTTTTTTTGCCAGTAATAAAGTCCAGTTAGACCGCCGATCACCACCAAGATTAACAACGAGCGCATAAAATCTGGGCAGCACTTCGCGAGCCAGCGAATTGCTGTTACCCGGGGCTGGTGTTAGTTACCTCGATGAAGCGGCCTCGGTCGTTCGCTGCGGCGAACGCCATCTTTCTCTTGTCGATCTTCGCCGGCATCGGCGAGATGCGGGCGCAAATGTACCAGGGCCGCGAGCTAGTGAAGGCCGAGCTGATCGCGGACACGAGCGCCATCGTTCCGGGCAAATCTTTTACTGCCGGACTGCTTCTGCGGATGGCCCCCGGCTGGCATACCTATTGGAAATTTTCCGGCGACGCTGGTCTTCCGACCGAACTGAAATGGAAGCTTCCGCCCGGTTGGAAAGCCGGCGAACTTCAGTGGCCCGTTCCGCTGAGCCTGAAAGATCCCGGCGATATCCAAACCTACGGCTACAGCGACGAAGTTTTGCTCATGCAGGAAATCACGCCGCCGGCGTCGCTGAACGAGACCGCCGTGAAATTATCGGCCGACGCGAACTGGCTTGTTTGCGAACGCCTTTGCATTCCCGGCAGCGCGAATCTCCAACTGCATCTGCCAAGATCGACAACCAGCATTCCGGCAAATGCCGAAATTTTCGCGCGCTACCGCCGGCTTCTACCGCAAGCATTGCCGAAAAACGACGCGGTCGTGAGCGATTGGAAGCGCAGCGCTTCCGAAATCTCGTTCGTCGTCAAAAATTCCGGCCTAACGAAAGCACCGTTTGTCGATTTCTATCCGTTGCCCGATGAAAAAACCGTGGTCGGTCATCCCAAGATCGACAAGGGCGACGGCGCCGTCACCTTTCACATCCCGTTCGAAGCCACGCCGCCCGACCAGATCCGCGGCCTCATCGTCATAGGCCAAAGCGCGACCGATGAAAACCGAAGCGGCTGGATATTCGGCGGCGAAATGCCGACCGCCTCGGCCAATGTCCCCATTCCGGCGGCCTCGCGCGGCCTTCTCACATTTCTTTTCTTCGGTTTCATTGGCGGATTCATTTTGAATCTGATGCCGTGCGTCTTGCCGGTGATCTCGCTCAAGATTTTCGGATTCGTGCAACAAGCCGGGCAAGATCGACATCGTATTTTGCGCAGCGGTCTCGCCTTTGTCGCCGGCATCTTCGCCTGGTTCATCGCGCTCGCGCTTGTTCTCATCGCGCTGAAAGCCGCCGGTCATCAAATCACCTGGGCGGCGCAATTCACCAATCCGTATTTCGTTTTAGCTCTCAGCGTCATCGTCCTCGTATTCGCTTTGAATCTGTTCGGCGTTTTCGAAATCACACCACCGCAAGCGATCATGCGCGTGGCCGGCTCGACCGCAACGCATGGCGACGCCGGGTCATTTTTCCAAGGTGTGTTTGCAACCGTTCTCGCCACTCCGTGCACGGCGCCATTTCTCGGCACCGCGCTCGGGTTCGCTTTCACGCAATCCGCCGCCGTCATCTTGTCGATGTTCGTCGCCATCGCCGCCGGAATGAGCGCGCCTTATCTGCTTCTCAGCGCGCAACCGGCGTGGCTGCGATTTCTGCCCAAGCCCGGTCCGTGGATGGAAAATGTAAAACAATTCATGGGCTTTCTGTTACTGGCGACGTTGCTCTTTCTTCTCTACGTCCTCGGCGCGGAACGCGGTTACGAAGCGCTCATCTGGGCTTCGTGTTTTTTGCTCGTCGTTAGTCTCGCGTGCTGGATGAAAGGCCGCTTCGTTAGGCCAACGGCTTCTGTCGCCAATCGCGCAATCGTCCTCGTGCTCATGCTCGTGCTGGTAATCGTGAGCGGCGTCTACTTTATCGGAAGCAAATTTTCATCGGCTAAGATCGACATCGTTGAAAGCAGTGGCGACTGGCAGGCATTCACGCCGGAGAAATTGAAATCGGAGCTCGATCAAAACCACCCGGTCTTCGTCGATTTCACCGCCGCGTGGTGCATCACGTGCAAGTTCAACGAGAAAAGCGTGCTCGAAAGCGGAGCTGTTCGCGAATCGTTCCAACGCCACGCCGTCACGAAAATGAAAGCCGATTGGACCAATGGCGATCCGGCCATCACAAAATTATTGCAACAATTCGGCCGGCCGGGTGTCCCACTTTACGTGCTTTATCCCGGCAAAGCGGGCGAACCATTTGTATTTCCGGAATTGCTGACCCGGGGCATGGTCCTGGAGAAACTTGAAACCGTAAGATCGACAATCGCATCTCACTAAATAACCACGAATTGACACGAAGGGACAGGAATTCAGGAGACGGTCTTTTGCAGAAGCCCATTCGTGTTCATTAGTGTCTATTCGTGGTTAGAATTCTTCTATGAAAACAAAATCCATCCTCATCACTGCAGGCTCACTCATCGCCACCACGCTTCTCGCCGTTGACTCACCGCCGGTCGGCAGCGCCGCGCCCGATTTCTCGGCCGCCGATTCGAAAGGCAAAACGCATTCGCTCGCGCAATACAAAGGCAAATACGTCGTCCTCGAA
>JBBROO010000060.1:0-14461 GCA_038229295.1 Chthoniobacterales bacterium
AGGCTGCCACGCCGTAACGAAGTGAAGGCGGGCCGTGTTTTTTGACTTCAACTTCGGCGCTCCAAAGACTACGGCTTGGCAGGCCAGCAATCTTCCGCTTTGGAGCGCAGCGAAAAGCGGAGGCTGTTTTTTGACTTCAACTTCGGCGCTCCAAAGACTACGGCTTGCAGGCCAGCCATGAACACGTTCTTCTACGTTTACATCCTGGTTAGTCAGACCGATGACACCATTCACTACACCGGTGTAACGCGAGACCTCGAGCAACGCCTAACGGAACATAACCGAGGGGCGTGTCCGCACACTTCTAAAAACAGACCATGGCGAATCGAAACTGCCATCGCATTCAAATCGGGAGGCAAGGCGCGCGCGTTCGAAAAATATTTGAAATGCGGATCGGGTCGTGAGTTTGCCCGCCGTCATTTTTGATTTCGGCAAATACTCTCCGATTTGTCATTGTCGATCTTGTGCAGCGCGCCCGGCATTTCCTCGTCATCTCTTTCGAGATCGCGATCCTGAGCGCGCTCATCCTGGCGGCACGCTGCGCGAATTACCGGGACGTCTTCATCGGCCGAAATATTTGTTTCACCGACGCCGATTGCTACGCGCGCATGACGCGAGTCCGAATGTGCGCGCAACATCCGGGAATAGTTTTGCGTCATCACGCTTTCGAAAACTTTCCGCAAGGCACCACGCCGCACACCACCGCGCCGCTCGATTATCTCATTCTCTCGTTGTCGATCTTGCTGCGACCTTTCACTGCCAATGCGATCGATCTCGCCGGCGCATTGATTTCGCCGCTGCTCGCTTTGGCCGGTGGTTGGTTTCTGTGGTGGTGGTCGCGCCAAATGCGATTTCGATTTCGTTGGGCGCTGCTTCTTCTTTACGCCCTAAGTCCGATTCTCGTTCACGGCACCGAACTCGGCCGGCCTGATCATCAATCGTTACTCATGTTTCTCGTCGTCATCGCGCTCGGCGCCGAGTGGATGTCGCAAACGACAGTGAGTAGCGTGGCCTGGGGTTTGGCCATGTGGGTTTCGCTTTACGAACCGCTAATCCTGTTCGCTGTCGTGATCGTGGTTCGATTACTGCAAGATCGACATCTTCTCTTTGCGCGCGAACGCCGACGCGGTTGGATTTGCTTTGGCGCAATCCTTTTAATTGCGTGCGCGATCGAGCGGCGCGCGCCGTCATTGTCGATCTTCCATTCCTCCGAGATTTTCAGAAACTGGTCGCGCACAATCGGCGAACTTCTTCCCGTATCGCCGCTCAATCCTATTTGGTTTAGCTGGTGCGGCTACCTCATCGTCATCGCGCCGATTTTGATTTGGCTCGGCTATCGGAACAAAACTCTTCCGCTATTTATCCTCATTGTTTTTGTGGTTAGCTACGGCCTAACGATCTGGCAGGCGCGATGGGCCTACTTCTTCGTGTCGATCTTTGCCATCGCGTTGCCGAGCTTGCTCGAGTCGATTAAATCGCGTGCCGCGGTTTGGATCGCATTCACCTTGTCGATCTTGCCGATCCTGCGCGAGTGGGACGGGAAGCTTTGGCCTAACGAGCCCCAATTCACGGCGGCGGCGGAGCGACGTCGAGAGTCAATCGAGCTGCGAGAACTCGCGCACGAACTTTTATCTCCGGACACGCATCCATTCTTGGCGCCGTGGTGGTTGTCGCCGGCGATCGCGTATTGGTCGGGCCAGCCGGGAGTGGCGGGAAGTTCGCACGAAAGTTTGGACGGTATCGCAGAGAGCGCGCGATTTTTTCTGGCGCAGAATCCGCAGGACGCGCTCGAGATTTTGCGACGACGCGGTGTTGTGACGGTCGTTAGTTATGATGCGGACCGCGTAGCCGCAAACAGTGCCGCCATTCTCGCGACACAGATTCCGGCGCATCCACTATGTCGATCTATCGATCGAACTCCGGCGTTGGCGCCGCGATTTTTAGTGCTGGTGTCGCAAAATGGAACGGGAAAAATATTCCAAGTTGCGAATAACCGGTGAAAAACTTGGGGTTTCCTGAGGGAATCCGTTGACAGGAGCGAAGAGCGTTACAATAATAGCGACGTGTTGAAGAAATTCATACCTCAGAAACCCATGTCATCGATCGGAGAAGGGTCGTTGGTTTCGGGCAACGAGGATACCAACCGGCCCGCCTACAACGAGCCTTCAAGAACATCACTAACCGATCACCAAAAGTTTATGGCTGAACATTCTGGCAAAGACATCCTCTCAAGCGACGTCGAAATTAAGGGCTCAATTAAATTCCAAAAAGAGCTCCTCATCGACGGCAAAGTCGAAGGCGAAATTAACTCAGAGGGCGTGCTGACGATCGGTGAAAATGCCGATATCCGCGGCGAGATTAAAACCAAATCCATCATCGTGTTCGGCAAAGTGCAGGGCAACATCACGGTGAATGAGCGTTGCGAATTAAAATCGAAGTGCACCTTGCAAGGCGATTTGAAAGCGGCGCGTTTGGTTATCGAAGAAGGCGCGACCTTTATCGGCAAGTCCGAGGTGACGAGCGGAATGAGCGTGACCGCGGCGAAACCTGGCTCTAATCGTCCCGAAATTATGCGGCATGACGAACCGGCCAAGCCCGCGTTCGCTGCCCGCTAACGGGAAAGAAGTTCCCGCCGGTCCCTCACAGTGGTAAAGCCGTCGCCTGCGAAGTCGAGTGTGGAGTGTCCGCACTGTGGCTTCAAGCAGATGGAATACACTGCGGCCAAGAGTACGATGTGCCGGCAATGCGGTCGGAGTTTTTCTCCGTCCGCTCCGAAGCCCGCGCTAAAGATTCGAACGAAAGAGGACCCAGCGCCGGTAGCGGAGCCGACCGGCCTGCGGAAAATCGAAGGTCTTTGGAACCGATCGCGCACCCGGGTGGTCGCTTGTTTCGAATGCAAGCGCAAACACGAAGTGAGCGATGCCGCGACTTCGACGAATTGTCCGGGATGTAGCGCGCATATCGATCTGCGCGATTACAAAATTACCACCAGCTTCAGTCGCTCGATTCGCACTCGCGGCGATGTTCACCTAACGACAAAGGGCGACCTCAACAGCACGAGCGTGGTTTGTCGCTCCGCCATGATCGAGGGAAAATTGCGCGGCAATCTGGAATGCGAAGAGTCGGCCACCATCAACATCGTCGGCAAAATTCCTGGACGTCTGACCGCGAACTACGTCTGCGTGGAACGCAAGTCCGACGTGCAATGTTTCCGTCGGATGAGAGTGGGCAAGATCGACATCAAGGGTCGTCTCGCCGCGGAGATCATCGCGACCGGTTCGGTCAACATTCACAAAACCGGCGTGCTCGACGGAAACGTGACCGCAAAATCAATCAGCATCGATCAAGGCGGAATTTTTTCCGGACAGTTGGTCATCGGTCAGGCTGATCTCACGCAGGCGGAATTGTTGCCCAAGACTGAACCGACGAGTTCTGCGACCGAAGAAACCAAAGTTCCCTCGCCGTCCGCAGAAGCTGTTCCGGCGACTTAGCGACCGCATCGATGCGTAAACGGCATCCGCGCAGTCCGTACGAAAAGCTCGGCGGATTCGTGCATCTTCCACGTTTGATCGACAAAGCGAAGTTGCATCGCAAGGGATTGCTTAACGGTTACAATTACAAGAGCGTCGGCTTCGATAAACATTTTCTCGCTTTCTTGAAATTGGATGGCGATGCGTTTGAAGAAGCGGCCCATCGTCTTGATGACGACAAGGCGATTTTGAAATGGGTGGAGGAAAACGGCGCGAAGCATTCCACCGAATCAATCGACGAATGGAATCAGGCGATGATCTCGCGCCATCCGGACACAGCGGCGAAGAAAGCACGCTTCGTCCATTTCCTAAAAGAAGCGGGCGGAAACGGGCGCAAAGATATCAAAACTTATTTCGACCTCATCGAATTCGATGAAGGCCGATTGAAATAGCGCAAGATCGACAATCGCTAAGATCGACAATCACCTAACGAATGCGGCGAAACTCTTGTTCGCTTCTTCCAGCGTCTCTTTGCTTCCGATGTCGAGCCACTGCCCGGTGATCTGGAAAGTCTTCACGGGCTTGCGTTGATAAAGCCACTGCAGAAATCGACCGGGTTGGTCCGGATTATTTCCTGCCGCGAGATATGTGGTGAAAAGCGGCAACACCGTCTTCGAATAATAATAGAGCGCGATCGCGGCCAATGTGGTGGAAGGCTCTTTCGGTTTCTCTTCGAAGTGCGTGATGACGTCTTCCGCATCCACTTTCACCATTCCGTATTTCTTTATCGTCTCTAAATCACCAACATCGAAAACTCCGACGGTTGCTTCAGTTTGTTTTGCGAATTGAACGAATCGTGTGAGTGGCTCGCTGAACAAATTATCCCCGGCGATGATGAGCAGATCGCTCGCGGCTAAATGTTCACGGGTCAGAACAAGATTGATATCGCCGATGGCGCCGAGTTTGTCGTCGTCGCTGGTCGAGCCGTCATTGATGATTTTGATCCGCACATGTGATTGTCGATCTTGATAACGGTCCGCCCATTGCTGGAAATCGTCCGCGAACTTCGCGTTGGTCACCACGTAAACCGTTTCCAGATCTAAAACCGGCGCCAGATTATCCAGCACCCATTCGATCATCGGCTTGCCCGCAATTTCCAAAAGCGGCTTCGCTTTTTTCAAAGTCAGCGGATACAGCCGCGTCGCGTAACCGGCTGCGAGGATCAAAGCATTCATGGAAAATATCGAGCGCCGCTATCTCTCACGCAGCGTCGCCGTCTGCAAGCGCGCTTCCAATGCGCGAATGCGAGTCGCGTCCGTGATTTTCGCATCGGTCGTGCTGTCCGTGATGTAAAAGGTGTCGATCGCCGCGCCGTTCTGTGTGCTGACGCGAGAAAGTCCGATGGAAACGCTTTCGCGGCCGAGGCACGACAAGAGATCGTAAAGTAATCCGGTGCGGTCCGGTGTTTGGATTTGCACGAGCGTGTAGGCCGGATGTGCTTTGTTATCGATAACGATCGACGTCGGAAAATCCATCTCATCTCTCGACTCGCGCGGGGTTTGGCGGCGCGCTTTTTCCATGAGCGGGTCGAAGTCGAACGTCTCGCTGGCGAGCGCGCTGCGCAATGTATTCTCGACGAAATCGAATATGCGTTGATCTGTCACCGCGCGTCCTTTGACATCGCACACGCGAAAAATATCGAGAACGCTGTGGTCGCCGCGCGCGAATGTATCGACCGATAAAATGTTCACCGGAGCGACCGCGAGCGAGCCGGCGATTCTGGCAAGCAGTTGTTTGCGATGCCAACTGCCGAACGAAACAATGGTGTGACCTTGTTCGGGAAACGGTTGCCACTCAATCGCCGAGTCGAGGGGAGACGGGCCTTCGACCACTTGCTTGAAGAAAGTCCGAAACAATTTGAGATGTCGAACGATCTCGGGCGGAGCGGCCGCGCGAAAATAATTGTCCGGCATGAAATCAAAATGCGCTTCCACTTCGTCGGCGTAATCGGGCGAAAGATTTTGCAACACGGCTGATTGCAAACTATCGCGCTCGATTTTCGTTTTTTCGTAATAAGATTTTTGATCGACAAGATATTGGCGGGTCGCGTGGTATAACTGCCAGACGAGAGATTCTTTCCAGTCTGACCAACCGGCTGCGCTCGTGCCCTGTCCATCGGCCAGGGTCAGCAACATCAGCGCGTCCAGATTTTTTTGGTTCTTCACGATGCTGGCAAACTCCTCGATGGTGGCGGGATCATCGAGGTTCCGTTGCTGCGCCATATTCGAAAGCGTGATGTGATGATCGACAAGTAGAACCAGAGATTTGCGTTGGTCGGACCCAAGTTGCAGGCGACTGGCGACGCGATGAGCGAAGAGCGCGCTCGCTTCTGAATGCGGCCGGGCGCGGACGGCCTTGCCGGTGTCGTGCAACAAAAGTGCGAGATAAAGAACGAGCGGATCTTCGAGCGTCTCGAAAAGTCTTCGGTACGAAACCAGCTTCGGATTTTCTGTCTTCGTTAGGGCATCGAGCTTATCGATGCAGACCAGAGTGTGTTCATCAGCGGTGTAGCGATGAAAGAACTCGTGTTGGACGAGACAAGTCAGCTGACCAAACTCGGGGATGTAGCGCCCGAGAAAATCAACGCGGTGCATCATGCGCAGGATGCGCGCGACTTCGCCTTTGCCGGACAAGATCGACAAGAAGATTTCGCGGGGGCCTTTGGCGTATTGAAAAACGCGCGTGACTTTTCCGAGCGAGCGGCTCAACAAATCTTCCAGCTCGGGCCCGAGCTCGAGCCCATGTTCCTGCGCCAAAGCGAACACGCGCATCATTTGCTCGGGATTTTTCTCGAAGAGATCGCGCTGCTCGGGCTGCAGCTGCCCGTTGCGGACAAAAAAAGATTCGAGTCGCTTTTCTTCCGCGCCGACCAACGGGAGAAAACTAAAGAGCGATCGGGTCCGACTGGTGGCGCGGCCGGCCATGAATTGTTCCGTGATTCGCTCGGTCACCCGAAAAATATTGCGACTGTGTTCGTAGTAGTCCCGCATCAACGCTTCGCTGCCGAGCTGTCCGCTTTGCGCGCGATAGCCGAGACGCTTGGCAATTTGCTCCTGCATGTTGAGGTGAAGCACATCGTTCGCGCGACCAGTCGCATAATGCAGGTCAGTGCGAAGGCGCAGCGTAAAATCGTAAGCCTCATTGATGCGACGATGGTCGCTTTCGCTCAACCAATCCCGGCCGACCAAATGCGTAGTCGTTAGGGCGCCTTCCTTAAAATAAGTCATCCACAACAAGTTTTGATAATCGCGCAAACCGCCGCAGCCGTTTTTCAGATTTGGCTCCTGCATGTAAACGCTGTCGCCGTATTTGGTATGGCGAGCGGCCTGATCTTTCATGCGTAGCTCGACATACTCACGCTCGTAACCAACAACGCACTTGGCTCGGAATTGTTCCCGGAAAGTTTTGGCAAGATCGACATCTCCAATTAAAAATCGCGACTCGAGCATCGCGGTCTTGGTCAGCATGTCCGAGTTCGCCTGCGCGATGGCTTCTTTGATGACGCGAGTGGAATGGCCCACTTTGAAACCGATGTCCCAAAGCAAATATAAAATCTGCTCGACCACTTGTTGAATGTAGGGCGGGACATTTCCGGAACCGCCGCCATGCAGCACCATGACATCGACATCGCTGGATGGATTCAGCTCATGGCGGCCGTAACCACCGAGCGCGACCAGCGCGAGCGGCGTCGCGTTTTTCATCTCGGGCGTGCACACTGCTGTGGTGGCGGCGTTAAAGACGTGACGCAACAACACGTCGACAAGATCGACGCGACGTGCGCAGATTTCGCGACCGCCGCCGCCGGCCTGATGTTTCAAACGCAACCGATGTTCTTCGATCTTGAGAAACTTTTTGTAGAGCGGAAGAACTTCCGTCGGACGGGTCGCGCCGGTAGCGGCGAGTTGGCTCTCGGCGTGAGCGAGAACTTGTTCGAGATGGCGCGGCATTCGATTGTCGATCTTAGAAGCAATCTAAAATCGAAAACCGAAAATCCAAAGCGGGATCAGAGATCGATCGCGTAACGCTTCATCTTATTATAAAGCGTGGGCCGTTGAATCCCCAGAAGCTGCGCGGCTTTCTTTTTGTTTCCGTGCGATTGCGCGAGCGCTTGCAAAATCGTGCTGCGCTCCATGTCGTCGAGACATTGCACGCCCTGGCGCGTCGGAGCCGAATGTCCGTTTTTCTGCAGCGCTGAGGGCAATTGCACTTCGGCCGGCAATTCTTTTATGCCGATCAAATCCTGACGCGAGAGCACGACGGCATACTCCACGGCGTTTTGAAGCTCGCGCACATTTCCGGGCCAGGCGTAATCGAGCAATTTCTGAAAAGCGTCCGGCGCAATGGCTGGCTCGGGTTTTTGCAATTGCTGCGCGAATTGCCTAACGAACGATGCGACTAACGGGGGAATGTCCTGTTTGCGCTCGCGCAATGGCGGGACCTCGATTTGAAATGTGTTAATGCGATAATACAAATCCGATCGCAGTCGCGTCTCGGCCAGCGCTTGTGCGATCGGTCGGTTCGTCGCCGCGATGACGCGAAAATCCGCCTTTAAAGTTTTGGTGCTGCCAAGCGGGCGATATTCGCGCTCCTGCAAAACGCGCAGGAATCGAGTCTGCAAATCCGCCGGCATGTCAGAAATTTCATCGAGAAATAATGTGGCACCATTTGCTTGGGCGATCATTCCGGGAAAATCATTCGTCGCGCCGGTGAAGGCGCCCTTCACGTAGCCGAAAAGTTCGCCCTCGATCATGGTCTGCGGAAACGCCGCGCAATTTAATTTCACCATCTCTTTCGTGGCCCGCCGGCTGCGATGATGAATCACATTGGCGATGACTTCTTTGCCGACACCGCTTTCGCCCGTAATGAGAACGTTTGCATCTGACGGCGCCATCGCGGTGATGAGATCTTCGATCTGTTGCATCACCTTGCTCGTGAAAATCGGCAGCATCCGCGTCTCAGCGATCTCGAGGCGCTTCTCCAGTTCCTCGGTTTTATGGCGAAGCTCTTGCGTTTCGCGTAAGAGCGATTGCTTCTCGAGCGCCTTCTCCACCAGGCTGAGCAATTCTTCCGCGGCGTATGGCTTACTAATAAAATGATAAGCGCCGCGCTTGATTGATTCGATGGCGTTGTTCAACGAATCGTGCGCCGTCAAAATAATCACCTGCGTGCCGGGATGCTCGCGTTTGATTTGCTCGAGAATTTGCAGACCATCGGCGTCCGGTAATTGAAGATCGAGAAGGATCAACGCCGGCGATCGGTTTTTTAGAAGTTTAAGCGCAGCCGCCGCGGTGCCGGCCGTTTCGACTTCATAACCGTAACGTCCGAGCAAGGCCGCCAGCGTGAGCAATATCGGCCGCTCATCGTCGATGATAAGAATGCGACGATTATCCGTGGTGCTAATCGACTTTGCTTTGTGGTTGTTTTCCATTGCACCCTCGCCCTTTGCGCGGGTTTCTACTCGCGCTCCCAATGTATTGCGCGAGAGGCAAGTACCACAATTCTAACTTTCGCCGCGGGAAAGAGGCAACAAAATTGTGCTGATGAGGCTGGACGTGGCTGAATCATGTTCTGCGCTGAATTGTCCGCTGTGGGCTTGCACGATAGCGTTCACGCGATTTAAACCAAGGCCATAATGTCCGTGGCCGACGCGTCGCATCGGCTCGCGCGCCCAACCGTCGCTGGTCATGGCGAAATCGGATGACTTTGGTTCGCGTAGTTGCAGAACAAATTGGTCCTTTTCAATTCGCGCGCTGATCGTGATCGCGCTCTCCTTCGCTCCGTACCGCGCCGCATTGTCGATCAACTCGAAGACAGCTTGTTGCAACAATTGTGGATCGACATCGAGCATCGCGTCGCCCACATCGCCCTCCCAATTCACCGCCGCCTTTCGACCTGGAAAATCCTGTTCGAATTTTCGCCGAGTATCTTCCATGAAATCCGCGGCTCGGTAGGGCATCAAATTCACTTTCGGCTGCGCCAACGCCCCCGAGAGTTTTTGCAGAACGGTGCCCAGCTGCGAAATCATTTCGCGCAAGCGCTTGATCTCGCCCTTCATCTCCGCGTCGGTCGCGAGTTCGTTGAGGAAAACGGACTGGAGTTCGGCCGCGTTCAAGTGGTTGCGCAAATCGTGACTAAGCTGACGCACGAAACGAACGACATCGTCCCACGGGACCGCGGAAGGTCCGTTCGATGAAGATGAAGGCGCGTCAGACATTATCGAGTCGAAAATTTTTCGTCACCGGGACGCTCGCCTTGCAGGATGTCGATCTTGCCATCGTTGCTCGCGAGGTGACGCAATGTATGGAAAACATCTTCCGGATCGACATCGAGTGCGCGCGCGATTTCTTCTGCGGTTTTTCCCTCGGCCGAAAGTTGAGCGCGCACTTTGTTTTGGAGTTCGAGCAATTTGGTTGCGGCTTTCTTGCCCGCCTCGACGCCGGGTTGATGATACGCGTTCACGTTAACGAGCGACCCATAAAATCCAACCGCGCGTTCGTACAACCCGATTAGTGCGCCGACATTGAAGGCATCGACATCGGGAATACTGACGGTGATCGACTCCCGGCCGCTCTCGTAAAGGGCCGCGCGGGTTCCGCGCAAAAATCCCTGGAGGTAATCGCCGCTCGTGACATTCTTTTCGACTTCGAATTTTTCACCATGTCGATCTTTCCGCACTTCGATGAAGGTAACGAAGAAGTTCAACACACCATCTCGCAGTTGCTGCACGTAAGCGTGTTGATCGGTCGAACCTTTGTTCCCGTAAACCGCCATCCCCTGATGCACAACCTTGCCATCCAGGTCCTTCTCCTTGCCTAACGATTCCATGACGAGCTGCTGCAAATATTTACTGAACAACATCAGCCGATCTTTGTACGGCAGAACCACCATGTCTTTTTCGCCGCGCCCGTTCCCGGCGTAATACCACATCAGCGCGAGAAGCATGGCGGCGTTTTGCGCCGCATCGGCAGCGCGCGTTTTTTCGTCCATCGCCGCCGCGCCGGCAAGGAAGTTGTCGATCTTGAAACCTTGCAGCGCCATCGGCGTAAGTCCGACGGAGCTCATAATAGATGTGCGACCGCCGACCCAGTCGTGCATCGGGAACCGCGCGAGCCATCCGTTTTTCTCTGCGTATTTATCGAGCTCGCTGCCAACGCCGGTCACCGCGACCGCGTGTTTGCCAAATGGAATTCCGGCCGCTTTGAATTTCGCTTCCGTCTCCAGCATCCCGTTGCGCGTTTCTTTCGTCCCGCCGGATTTGGAGATAACGACCACGACTGTGTGCGAAAGGTGATTATCGATCTTAGCGAAGACGCGATCGAATCCATCGGGATCGGTGTTATCGAGGAAGTAAATATCCATCGGATCGTCGGCCGATCCGAGCGCATCGGCGATGAATTGAGGCCCAAGGGCGGAGCCGCCAATCCCGATCAACAAGATATGTTCGAATTTCTTTCCGTTTGCCGCCGAGATTTTTCCGGAATGGACATCAGCCGCAAATTGTTTAATGCGCTTGTTTGTATCTTCGATGTCGCGGCGAAGCTCGTCGTTAGGCGCGAGCGCGGGATTGCGCAGCCAATAATGGCCGACCATGCGTTGCTCATCCGGGTTCGCAATGGCGCCGGCTTCGAGCTCGCGCATGGCGGCGAATGCGATGTCGATCTTGCCGCGCATCGTGTCCAAAAAATCCTCCGGAAATTTCATCCGGCTGATATCGATCGAAAACGCCGGCTCGTCGTAGCTAAGAAAAAATTGTTGGAAGCGTTGCCAGAGCGACGAGGAGCCCATGTCAAATCATAATGGAGGGACGACCTCCGTGTCGTCCCTAAATTTGGGACGGGACAAAGCCCGTCCCTCCATTACATGTGCTCGATGACGTTGTCGCCGAACTGGGAGCATTTGATTTCGGTGGCCCCTTCCATCAGTCGCGCGAAATCGTAAGTGACGCGTTTGCTCGCGATGGCACCATTGAGTCCTTTCAGAATCAGATTGGCCACTTCGGTCCAGCCCATGTAACGGAACATCATTTCGCCGGAGAGAATGACCGAACCTGGATTCACTTTGTCCTGGTTTGCGTACTTCGGCGCGGTGCCGTGGGTCGCTTCGAAAATGGCGTGGCCAGTGATGTAATTGATGTTGCCGCCGGGCGCGATGCCGATGCCGCCGACTTGTGCCGCGAGCGCATCGCTCAAGTAGTCGCCATTTAAATTCAATGTCGCGATGACGTCGAAATCTTCCGGACGCGTCAGCACTTGCTGCAGCGTGATGTCGGCGATCGCGTCTTTGATGACAATGCCGGCGCCGGGTTTTCCCATCGGAATTTTGCACCACGGCCCGCCGTCGATTTCTTCGGCACCGAAATAACTTTTCGCGATTTCGTAGCCCCAATCGCGAAACGCACCTTCGGTGAATTTCATGATGTTGCCCTTGTGCACGAGGGTCACGCTCTTGCGCTGGTTCTTGATCGCGTAGGAAATGGCGCTGTGAATCAAACGGACGCTGCCAGAACGGCTGACCGGTTTTAGGCCGATACCGACCATAATGTCGTCCTTTTCCGGTGCGCCGACTTCTTTCCAAAACGCCGCAGCCTTGTCTTTGGTGCCGAACCGAATTTTGTCGAACTCCTTCGGAAATTCTTTGGCGATGAAATCGAGAACCTTCTGCGACTCCGACGTGCCGGCGGCGTATTCGATGCCGGCGTAAATGTCTTCGGTGTTTTCGCGGAAGATCACCATGTCGACTTTCTCCGGATGTTTGACGGGCGAGGGGACGCCTTTGAAGTACTGCACCGGCCGCAAACAAACGAAAAGATCGAGAAGCTGACGGAGAGCGACGTTGAGGGAGCGAATTCCGCCGCCGACTGGAGTCGTTAGGGGGCCTTTGATCCCGACCAGATATTCGCGAAATGCTTCGACCGTGTCGTCGGGCAACCAATTATCGAACTTGTCTTTGGCCGATTGACCAGCGAACACTTCCCACCACGAGACTTTCTTTTGGCCAGCGTAAGCTTTTTCAACCGCGGCATCGAAGACGCGCACGCTCGACGCCCAAATATCGGGGCCGGTTCCATCACCGCGGATGAAGGGGATGATCGGGTTGTCCGGGACGGTCAGTCGGCCTTTATCGATGTCGATCTTGCCGCCGGCTGGCGGTGTGATGTCTTGGTACGGCATAGGACGTGGAACGTAAGTAGGAAGTCAAAAGTAGAAAGTCAAAAGTAGAACTCAGAACTCAGAGGACAGAGGACAGAGGACAGAGGACAGAGGACAGAGGACAGAGGACAGAGGACAGAGGACAGAGGACAGAGGACAGAGGACAGAGGACAGAGGACAGAGGACAGAGGACAGGGGACAGATGCCTCGGAAGATTCGGCAACTTATCGCTGATCTGGAGAAGCACGGGTTCGTCGATCGGGGAGGCAAAGGATCGCATCGAAACACTTCCTGCACACGGTCGAGTATTACGCCAGGGACCACTTCCTCTGACTTGCGCGATTTATGCTGCCACAATCCGAAGAGCCGCCGCCGCCGGCGCTGGCTGACGAGCGGTGTCGCCAAGGCCAAGCCGCTCCCAGCCTAGCCACGATGATAGATTTTGTGCGAACCGATATCCACCGTCACGACTACATCGTCTTCTATATAAAAGACTGCGCGCAAGTCTGCCTCGATTTCCGCTGCATAGATCGTGCGGCGGTACTGGGCCGAAAGTTTGTGTATCTTGTGAGTACGCAACCGAGGATCGAAGGGGTTTTCCCTGAAGATTTTCCAAGCCTGCCTTGTCGATTCCTTTTGGCTGGATGAAAGGGCGTAGAAGCTTTCCCAAAATTGTTGGGTCGGCTTAAAGCGATAATTCATTCCGCCGTGCGCGGCGGCGGCTTAGCTCCGCTCAACACGGTTTCCATGTCGGCAAAACGGCCGGAGGCGGCATCGACCATACCCTGCTTGAAAGATTCCGGAATCCAGGAATCATCATTTTCGATCACGAACTTGGCCACTTGCGCGCGTTCATCGACCGAGAGGGACTTGATCTGCTCGATGATTTCCGCGGCGCTCATGGCACAAAGAATAACTAACTTTCGCCAGGAAAACAAGCAGCTGGGTTTTTCGCTTCCTGCTCTTCGACTGCTAACCAATGACCGATTAACTGATTAACAGTCGCTGACCTCCGGCCTTCGCCAAGGCTACGGCGCGGCAAGCTGATCGCTGACTTGCAGCGCTCGCTTAGGCTCGCTTCGACAGACGGACAAACCGTCGTCGTTGCGAATACCCCACAGTGCCCAACGCCAACGCGGTCGCAACCCATGTGCCCGGCGCGGGAACTTTTGATTCAAAAAGTTGGCTCGAAATACTTTTCTCCGCTACCCTCTTTCGCATGGCCATGACCGTCGAACAAATCGCACAGGAGGCGTTAGCGCTTCCGAGTGAATCGCGTGCGCTGCTGGCCGATAAGCTTGTTGAAAGCCTGGACACAGCTGCATTGTCTAGCATTGATGCGACTTGGCTGGCGGAAGCGAAGCGTCGCCGGGACGAGGTCCGTTCGGGCAGAGCTAAGACGATTCCAGGCGATGAAGCTTTGGCCGATGTTCGTCGTTCGCTTGGTCGATGAGGTATGAATTCCACCCGGACGCGCTCGCCGAATTAAAAGACGCGGCTAAGTATTACGCCGCAGGTGAAGCAGGTTTGGATCTCTGTTTTGTCGACAGCGTCGAGGAGACTATCGGAAGGATTCTCGAGGCCCCGGATCGCTGGAGGATTATCGGGGAGGATGTGCGCCGCTGTCTCACGCACGTTTTTCCGCATGGAGTTCTCTACACAATCGAACAGGATTACGTCCTCATCCTGGCCGTGATGCATTGCAGTCGAGAACCGGGTTACTGGAAATACAGACTCGGACAGGCTCGCTGAACTCTGATCGCTGCTTGCCACGCCGAAGCC
>JBBROO010000061.1:0-13515 GCA_038229295.1 Chthoniobacterales bacterium
AAAATGTTGCAAGGTTTGTCCGAGAATTAGCGCTACAAATCCGGAAGTCGTGCCGCCGCCTGGATCTCCCGGCTCGGCCTCGTTTTTTGGAATCTTGTCGCCGTCGCCGTCCCCGATACTTTGCGAAATCTTTTCTTCCGCCATGCGCTCGGGCTGCTCTACCTATTTGATTTCGCGTTGATTTTCGGCGGCATTCTTTTCAACGCGCCGGTGAAAGCGCTCGGCTGGGAGATGCTCGGCTTCACCATCGTCCTCCATTTGGTCACGGCGACGCTCGCCGATTACATGTCCGGCAAAAGAATCGGTCTGTGGATCGCGCGCATCGTCATCGCCGTCGGTCTCATCGGCTTGATAATCTGCGGTGCGCTTTATCTTTCCGAGCGCTGGCTGAAACTCACGCCGTCTGGCGAAGCGAGATTGGCCGCTATTGTTGCCGGGACATTGCTGATCGCCGTCGCGGCCGGCGAAGTCTTCAGATCGCGACGTGGAAAAACGGGCAAGATCGACAAGGAGAAGCAGAACGTCTCCGCCGACAAATAGCGTCGCAACCGCGGACTTAATTCTTTGGTTCGTCCGCCATCTTCAAAACCATCTTGCCACGCGTGTGATGGGTTTCGGCCTGTTCCAAGGCGTGCGCCGCCTCGCTTAGCGAAAGAATCTGCGTCACCACCGGCTTGACCTTTTTCGCTTCAATCAGTTTTGTGATTTCCGTTAACTCATTCGCATCGGGATGCGATCTGATCGATAACCCGCGAATTTCGTGCTTCGCCAATTCCGCCGGATCGGGTCGTGACGTCAGCGTGGCGATGAAGCCACCTTTTTTCACCACGCCGTACGATCGCGCGAGCGTATCTTTGCCGATCGGGTCCAGGACAACATCGACATCTTTAGCCACGTCTTCGAATTTGGTTTTGGTGTAATCGATCGCCACATCGGCGCCAAGTTGCTTGAGCAAATCCTGGTTTGCCGTCGAAGCGGTTGCGATGACGCGGGCGCCGCGCGCTTTCGCGATCTGGATTGCAATGCTGCCGACCCCGCCGGAGCCGCCGTGAATCAGAACCGTTTGTCCCGCGCTTAATTTCGCGGCGTCGATCAACGCCTGCCACGCCGTTAACGCGACCAGCGGCACCGACGCGCTCTCGATATACGTAAGCGATTTTGGTTTTAGGGCGGCTTCGCCCTGCGTGAGCACGGCATACTCAGCCCATCCCCCGCCCCATAACACGAAGGCGTAAACCGGATCGCCCACTTTCAACTTGTCGATCTTAGCGCCGATTTTTTCCACCACGCCGGCAACGTCGTAACCGGGAACCAGCGGCAAATGCGTCCCGAATTCCTGCGCGTATCTGCCCGATACGATCAGCGAATCAGCCGGATTCACTCCGCTGGCGATGACGCGAACAAGAACTTCATTGTCCTTCGGCTCCGGCCGCGGCACGTCTTCTAACTTCAAAACTTCGGCGCCGCCATATTGATGCACCATCGCCGCCTTCATTGTCGGCTTCGGCGATTGGGCCAACGCCCCGGAAATCGTCAGCGTCGTTAGGCCAAGCACCACGCTCCAACAATTTGAGATTCGCATAAGGCGTAATCTCTTTGGCAACGGCGACAACGCCAGCAATAAAAATGTGAATGCTACGGCGTCAGGAAAATTTTCCCGGTGTAAGGGTCCTTCACCTCTGTGCCCCGCGAAAAGCCGCGGACATCGACAAGGCCTTGATTCGGCGCATACGGACTCGTGACAAAACCCTCTTTGTTCGGGAGTGGGATTCCGTAGGGAACATCCCGCTTGGGGCCTTTCGCTTCGGGCGCGGCGGAAGCCGGGCGGACGGTAAGTTCGGCCGGGGAAGGGCTTGGACTAACTGCAGCCGTGGGTCCGGCCGCGTCTTTCGGCGGTGTTTGCTTACTGTTATCGCGACGTTCGCTCGTTCGCGCGCGCGTGTGCGGATGAGGATGTGCGATTGAGTTGCCCACTGCTTTTATGAAGTCACTGATTGATCGCGCATCCGCCCCCTCGCTCATGGCAAAAAATGCAGCGAGCAACAAGGCGACGAAACATTTTAGCGGTTGGTTCATCCGGCAATAATTGTGCAGCACTGGCGTGCACTCTTCAATCTCTCTTGCGCTTGCGTTCGGCCTTCCGTTTTTTTGGAGACAGCTCAGGCCCAACCGCTCGTCAAAAGATCACGCGTCTCGGCCACGGCCACGCGCCAGATTTCCAGCATCTCCTGGTCGCTACGCGCATAATGGCCGCCGTAGTTTCCGTCTCCCAAATAGGTGCGCAGCGCTTTGGGGTCGAGCTGGCGCAAATGCTCGAGATCGCTCATCGGCTTCTGTGCACGCGGCATGTCGATCTTGGCGAGACGGGTCCAAGGAAAATTCTCCATCCACGAGGCATGCGACGCGACCGGATCGAATGCCTGCACTTGCGCCCAAACTTTCGGCGCGCTCCACCAATTGTGAAACTTGATGCGCACGCCAGGATGGTCCGCCATCCATTCGCCGACGAGTCCCTGCGCCGGAACATTTCCGCCGTGGCCGTTCACGATCAGGATTCGCTTAAACCCGTGCTCTGCCATCCCATCGAGAATGTCGCGCAAGATCGACATGTACGTTTTCACCCGCAGCGTGATCGTTCCCGGAAACGCGCGAAAATACGGCGTGATCCCGTAGGCAAGAACCGGAAACACCGGCACGCCTAACGGGTCCGTTGCTTCGGCGGCGAGTCGTTCCGACAAAATGCTATCCACACTCAAACTGAGATACGCGTGTTGTTCCGTGCTCCCGAGCGGCAGGACACAGCGATCGTCGCGCTGCAAATATTCTTCCGCCATCATCCAATTCATTTCACTGATGCGCATGGATTGTCTCCGGGTTAAGCGGCGGACGGCGATTTAGCCAAACGATGAGCGCGCCGATGGTGATGCTGACGACGAGACCAATTCCGAATTCATCGATGAGATATTTGGTCGGGCCGGTGTCGCGAGTGAGCGGCGTAAAAATAGTTTGAATGAAAAGATTGTGGCTGGCGTGGAAGATCGCCGCAGGCCAGAGGCTGCGCGAGCGCAATGCCAGCCATGCGAGAATGAAACTGTCCGCGATCACCATGACCGTGAAACAGGCGAGCCCATACCACGGCGGCCCGCCCATGTTGTAATCGGCGAATAGCAAAATCGGATAATGATAAACGGCCCACATCAGTCCGCTGATGAGTCCGATCGCCGGAAAACTAACGACTTTCGCTAATTCCGGGACGAGAAAACCGCGCCATCCGATCTCTTCTCCGGTCGCCCGCGCTAACTTCGCGATGAGCCCGAGCGTCGCCGTAAACAAAACGAAAAGGGTTAGCGTTACCGCCGGCGGAAAATTTACCCATCCGAAATCCGCTGCCGTCGGCTGCAAGATCGACATGTTGAAAGCGCCGAGGCCGGTGAGCCAAACGACAACGTAAACCGGCAACGTGTAGAGAAGCGGAATCAAGTATCCGAGCCAGGCATAACGCGCCTCGCCCCATCGCCACGGCAATTCGCGCATGCTTTCGCGAAAAATTCTTTTGGTCGCGAACGTCGCCATCGCCGGACTCCACATCGCGCCCGTGACGTAAAGAAGATTGCCCGCGCTCATTTTCCCCGCGTGCAAAATGAACGCGTCAAACACGCCGCTGAAAATCATCGTTAGCGTATAAAAGCACGCGATCTTTTTCCAAATCCGCGCTTTCGGTTCGTTCACGTTATTAATTAAGGCACGGGGCGAGGTTCAAAACGAGAATTTACTCCGGACTCCGTGCGCCTTACAACGAAAGGGCGGGAGTTGAATTTGCCATGGACTACGTAATTCGCCGACTGACCGATACAGATGCACCGATTCTGTGGGAGATGTTGTATTACGGATTGCATCGCGGCGATGAGTCGCCGCCGCCAGACATCGTGCAACGGCCGGAATTCTCGCGCTTCGTCGAAGGCTGGGGCCGTGTCAGCGATGCCGGTTTTGTTGCACACGACGGCGAGACTAACGAACCGCTGGGCGCAGTTTGGTTTCGATTACCGAGCGGCGACGCGACGCCGGAACTCGCTTTCGTCGTGAAACCGGGACAACGCCGGCGCGGCATCGGAGCCGCGCTGCTCACGCAATGGGTGCGCGCGAATCCGGAGCAATCAACTATTTCATTGCGCGTCCGGCCTAACAACCCGGCCGTGCGCCTTTACGAGCGATTCGGATTCAAGATCGCACAACAAAGCGCCGAAGCGGTCACGATGCAGCGACAGGCCTAACTACTGCGAAGTTCGCGTCAGCGCGAGCGTGATCTTCCAAATGCTCGCCGCGGCGCCGAGGAAAAACGGCCGCCGCTACCGTTGCGCTGGACCGCATGGCCGCTACCGCGCGGAGAATTTCCGGGCAAGCGCGGCTGCAATTTCGGAAGTGCGTGGCGGGGTTCACCACGGCGCCGCTCGTCGCGCGGCGGCGCTGGCGCATCGTAATCAAAACCTTCCGCGCGTTTGCGCACGATTCCGCGTCCGATGAAACGTTCGAGCGAACGCAACGGCCCTTGATCTTCGGAGGTGATAAAGCTGATGGCATCGCCAATGGCGTGTGCGCGTCCGGTGCGTCCGATGCGATGGACGTAATCTTCCGAGTGCATCGGAAAATCGTAATTCACGACATGCGAAATTCCGTCGACATCAATGCCGCGCGCCGCGATGTCGGTGGCGACGAGAACGCGGACCGCGCCCGATTTAAAATCTTTGAGCGCGCGCAGTCTTTGGTTTTGCGAGCGATTGGAATGGATCGTTCCCGTTCTAATGCCGGCGGCCTCGAGCTTACGCGCCACTTTGTCGGCGCCATGTTTTGTGCGGGTGAAAACCAGAACCGTGTCGAATTGCGGATCGCTCAGGAGACGGAGAAGAAGGGCCGGTTTTAAATGCGGACGCACCTCGTAAACAAATTGCGTAACGGTTTCCGCGGGATTCGCGCGGCGACCGATCTCGATAATCTTGGGCGAGCGCTGAAATTCGTGCGTCAGCTTTTCGATCTCGCGCGAGAGCGAAGCGGAGAACATCAGCGTCTGGCGTTGGCGCGGCAATGCCTTCACGATTTGCCGAATAGGCGGGAGAAATCCCATGTCGAGCATGCGATCGGCTTCATCGAGCACGAGGAATTCGATTCCGGAAAAATTGGTTTGCCGTTGACCCATCAGGTCGATGAGGCGGCCCGGCGTCGCCACCACAAGATCGACATGTGAACGCAGCGCCTCGATCTGCGGACGCTCACTGACGCCGCCGAAGATTGTCGCCATTCGCAACGGAAGATGTTTTGCATAAGCGCGCACATTCTCTTCGATCTGCACTACAAGTTCCCGCGTCGGCGCTACGATGAGGACACGCATCCCGCGCCGCTTACCTTCCGCATTGCCGGCCATCAGTTTGGTCAGAATAGGCCAAACGAATGCGGCCGTTTTTCCAGTGCCCGTCTGCGCAATTCCGATGACATCGTGCCCCGCCAGGACTTCGGGAATCGCGGCCAGCTGAATCGGAGTCGGTTCGGTGTAACCGGATTCCTGGATGGCTTTGAGAATTGGCGGCGAAAGTTGGAGAGCGCGAAACGGCATAAGGGCGCTACTATCGTCCGTTAGGCGCGATATGCACCTGCTTTACGGATTTAAAAACACTTTGCCCGTATAGGGATCTTTTACGGCTGTGCCCGGCGCGAAACCGCGCACATCGATGTACCCGCTTTCTGGCGCGAAAGGACTGGTGACGAATCCTTGCCTGCCTGGCACCGGCGTTCCATAACGCAAATCATTCTTTTCCTTCTTCGTCGAAGTCGCCGCTTTCCCCACGCGGACGTTCTCGCCATTTGGCGGCGCGGATACCACGCTCCCGGATTTTCGCTGGCTCGATACTTCAGGCGAAGAAGCGCGATTATTCTGCTTGTGACTTTTGCGATGTGCTCGCGGCTTTTCTTCCGGATGTGTGATGGAATGGCGAACCGCGCGAAAGAAATCCACGAACGGCCCGGCCGCTTTCACTTCGCTAACGCTGAACCAAGCGAAGATCGACATGCAAACGGTTACAATGCGCAAGAATCCGGGCGCGATCATGTCGGATAGTTACCCAGGCCGCGGGAAATTGCGAGCGCGCTTCATGTCGATCTAACGAAGCCGCCGCTCGATTCTTCGTTAGTCGATGAGCGGCAGAAATTCCTCTCGCACAATCCTCCCGTCTTTCACCGTGTAAACACCGACCTCGGACATCTGCATTCGTTTCTTCGACTCTTTGTCCGTAACATCGACATCGAACTGCACTACGAACCGGTCGTGCGCCACGAATGGCCCGCTTACCTTGCTGCTGTGCACTTCCATGCTGTTCGTCCACCACTCCGTCTTCTTGCGCACGCCGTCGATGCCATGCGTTTCGGGCGAACCGCCGTCCATGCTGCGAGCTTCCACACTCACGATATCGTTTGCGTAGAGAGTCTCGATCGCTTCCTTCCACGCCTGTTTGCGGCATAGCTCCACCACTTTTTGGGCAATTTGTTCGGTGTTCATATTGCCGTTCTTAAACGCAGAACGTTCAAGTTCGCAACCGACATTCGGCGAATCGCGTGTT
Source organism: Chthoniobacterales bacterium (assembly GCA_038229295.1). GTDB lineage: Bacteria > Verrucomicrobiota > Verrucomicrobiia > Chthoniobacterales > UBA10450 > JAJPGZ01. The sequence continues at coordinate 6,606 of JBBROO010000061.1, forward strand.
TGTCCCAACCTGCGACCGAGGCAGCGGCGATCAATACTAAATGTTCGCCTTCTTCTCCAATCGCCTCGGTTGTATCGGTTCTCTATTCGTCTCGCTCATCGGCAGCGTGATTCTTCTCATCGTGCTGCGCAGCTGCGGTACGCATTGGTGAGAGGCCTCTAAACGCCTCCGCTTCGGCCGCGAAGAAAGTGCAGCACGAAAACGATGAGCGCGACGACCAGGACAATGTGAATCAAACCTCCGGCCACGTGCATGAAGAACCCGAATAACCAAAGGACGAGCAGAACGAGTGCGATTGTTATGAGCATACAACTAGTTCGCTGCTGCCAGACAATCCGCGCGCCAGGATTTTGCCAGGCTGCGTTTCTCGACAATCAAACCGGCTGCTTGAGGCTTTCGCACTTCGCTTCGTAGCTCTCGATCAACGCCGCGATTTTAGTTTGGAAAGCATCCTGCGCGGAATAAACAGCTCCGATCGCTTCCGCGAATTCTTTTTGTTTGAGTTCATCTTCGATCGTTAGGGTCAATCCAGCCAGCGTCTCGATGTTCGCGCGCGAGTGGAATTCCATGTCTTTGAGTTTCGAGAGGACAGCGACCGATTTCTCGAGATCGGCGGGGACATGCTCTATCTTCGGAGCTTCGGGCGTCGCCGACGTAGTTTCAGCCGCGTCGTTCTGATTCGCCGCACCAGCTGCTACCTTTTTCGCGCGACCCTTTTTTGGTTTTGCGCCGGCACCGGACGTCGGTTCGTGGTGTTCTTTTTCCTGCTTAACTTTCTTGTCGTGAGCGACGTTTCTTGGATCGGACATCGTTACTCATACACCGGATCGCGCATTCCGGCTCTCGTTAACGATGGCGGAATTGCTCGGTCACCTGCGCCAGGACGATGCCAAACTTTCGGATGGTCGAATGATTCAGCATCGTCGTTCCATCCGGCTGCAGGTACATCCACTGGCTCATTCGCACGTTCTCCAGCGGATTGCCGGGCGAAAGCGCGAGCGTAAAGCTCCAGTGAAACGTGTTGCCATAAGCCTCGCCGCGCGCCGTTCCGACAATATCGTTCGCGGTGGCTTCGTAATGGTGATTGTCGATCTTACGAATTTTCCACGAGCGATGCTGAGACTTAGTCCCGCTCGAAACGATATCCTGTTCGACGTGCAACATCCCGCCTTCCCACTTTCCCGAAGTTTCCGTAGTCACGCGTCGCATCGGCGCACCGCCGCGGCCTTCCATGACCCCGGACGAGCTGGTGCGCCCGGCGAAGAATTTCGTCGGCTAAAAAATCGGACGTTCGCGCTCGAACGCCGACGTTTTCATGTTCGCGCAACTCGTTAGCGCGATGGCAGCGCAGAGCGCGCAAAGACGGAGAAACATGGGCGCGCCGCTGCGGTTACTGCGGCTGTTTCGCGCGATTATATTCTTCGGTGGCCTTCGGCATCAACGCTTCGAGTTGCTGGATGCGTGTGCCATGCGATGGGTGCGTCGAGAGAAATTCCGGAGGCTGCGCCGTTCCCGCTTGTTCCATCCGCTTCCAAAAACGAATGCTTTCTTGCGGATCGTAACCAGCGCGCGCCATATAAGTAAGACCGATCGCATCCGCTTCCGATTCATGCTGGCGGCCGAACGGCATCAGCACGCCGAATTTTGCGCCAGCGCCCAGCGCACCCATGACCACGCGTTGCTTGTCGTAATCCATGTCCGACAAGGACACGGCAATGCCAGTCATCGCGGTCTGCGTCAGGTTTTGCTGGAGCACGCGTTGCGCGCCGTGGCGAGAAGTGGCGTGCGCCATCTCATGGCCGAGAACGGTCGCGAGTCCGGCCTCATTCTGCGCCACCGGAATAATACCGCTGTAGACCACGATTTTTCCTCCAGGCAAACAAAACGCGTTCACCTTGCTGTCCCGAATGAGTGACGCCTTCCAATCGAAACTTTTTCCCGCGCTTCCGGTCGCACCGGCGAGCCGACCGGCCACCCGTTTCACCGTTTCGAAGTCGGCGCCCGAATCGATCGGCTGCGATTGTGAAAGAACCTGCTGATACGTTTGCAGACCGAGCGCCGATTCCTGCTGCGTCGACATGCCGACGTGACTTTTGCGGCCCGTCTCGGGATTCACGAATTTTTCCGACGTGAAATATTGATAGGCGAAAAATAAGGCGGCGGCCGCGATGGGAAGCCATTTTATGTGTCTGCGTTCCATAAGTTGAATTCGTTAGGTCGGCAAAGTAAAGGATACGGTCTCGTTCGCTGCGCGATGATTCGTCCAAAAGTTTGCGCCGTCAAATGTTAATGAGCGACAGGCGAACGGAACAGCCGCGATGTCTGCAACCGTCGGCGTTTCCGACCGCGGATCGACCCGCGCGATGCGCCAGTCTTCATTCCCCTGCTCTGTCCCGCGCAGAACATAAATCGATCCATCGACAAAGACGTGTCCGCAGATTTCCGCGCCGATGTCGATCTTGCGCAAAATCTTTCCGTCCGCATCGAGTTTGAGGATGCGCTGCTTGTACCATTGGCTCAGATAGAGATGATCGCCGTCGAAGCTGAGATATGAGCCGGTGAAATCCGGACACGCAATCCGATCGGTAAATCCAGTTCCCGGAATAAATCGGCGAATGAATCGATCATCGTCCGGATCTTCGCCGATGGTGAAGCAAAGACCGTCGCCAATCGAAACTGCCGCCCACGGAATTCCCGGCGACTCGATCTCTTCAATTACCGTCCACTTCTTCATGTCGATCTTATAGATTCGGCGGAGATCGCGCGAGCCCATCCAGAGTGTCTCGCCATCGCAAGCTAAAGCTTGCGGTGTTACGGCCGGAGAAGGAAGTCGTCTTCGCTCGCTGATTGCCGGAAGTTCTTGCGTCGTCACGACAACAGTGGTTCGAACAGCGGTCGTTAGGCGTCAGCCCGCTATTTTTTCGCCTTCTTCGCGGCCCCCGCTTTGGCGAGCGCGAGACGCTCATGTTTTTTGCGGCGCGAAGCGCGTTTCTTTACGTTGTCTCTGCCTTGGCTGTTTCCCATAGGATTTTAACTTAACCTTTCGCGAGCCGTTCCAAATTATTTTCTTTTCATCAGTGGTCAGCAGGTGCCGATGATTAGCGCAATGCCGCCAACACGATTATCTTGTTTCATCGACTCGTGTGGACCGGCGGCGCGGCGCCACAACTTCTTAGTTTTCTAATGTAATTTCCGCTCATGAGCATCGTCGCAACAGTCGATAGCCTTTGGCGATATCCGGTCAAAAGCATGCGGGGCGAAGAGATGCCGGAGTTGTTCGCCGGCTATGCGGGGATTTATGGCGATCGCCTATTTGCATTTGAAAGTTCGGCGGCGCCAAAAGGCTTTCCGTTTTTCACCGGGCGCGACCAACGTCAGATGATTCGTTACCGCGCGCGTTTCCGGAATCCTGAAAAAGCGGTGCGACCGGTGAACGTGAACGAAGCTGAAAAACACAACGCAAACCCAATTTCAGCGAACGCATCGGAGTTGATGATCGATGTCGAAACGCCCGACGGGAAAACGTTCGCGATTACTGATCCAGCTTTGATCGAAAATCTCCGCGCCGGCCTTGATCATAAACACGAGCTCACATTGCTTCGTTCGGACAAGGCGATCACCGATGCTTGTCCGTTGTCGATCTTTGCCGTGCAAACGGCGAGAAAGCTCGGCGACGAAACCGGACTCGCCGTCGATAAACGGCGCTTCCGCGCAAATGTCTATGTCGATCTAACAACGGCCGACGGTTTCGCCGAAGATAACTTTGTCGGTCGCTCGTTGCGCATAGGATCGAGAGTCGTCGTCTCGATTCTGAAGCGAGATGCGCGCTGCATGATGATCACGCTCGACCCCGACAATGCGGAAAAGGAACCGGCGATCTTAAAGAAAGTCGCGCAAGCGCACGAAGGCATGGCCGGCGTTTACGGCGCGGTGCTTGTGGAAGGAATCTTGCGCAAAGGCGATCCGGTCGAGCTGTTAAATTAGTTAATCCTCATATGAAAACCGATGACAAGATCGACATCGACGCGGTGGAAGATCACGAAGGGATCCTGACGATTCGTGGCGGCGGCACGCGCCGGGATTGGAACGGCATTCATTATAAACAAGGCATGTCCGCCCGAAATGTCGGCACGACAAAATTATCAGCCAACATCGCCACCATTCCGCCGGGTGGCATCGCCGCGGCGCACATTCATGTCGGCTTCGAGCTGATCCTTTACATCGTCGAAGGAAAAGTGCGCCACGAATTCGGACCCGGGCTCAAGCAAATCGTGGAGAACGAAGCCGGCGATTTCATTTACATCAAACCGGGTGTGCCCCACGAAGTCTTCAACATGAGCGACACCGAACCGGTCGTGGCCTTCGTCGCCCGCTCATCGGCGGAGGAGTGGGATGATATTGTTCCATATAACCGGAACGAGCACGCGTGATGTGTTCCCCTCAGCGCCTCAACCGCTCAACTTCTGAACGCCTCAACAACTCAACCTCTTCCGCCGTATTGTTCATCGCTAACCTTTTCCATCCACTCGACCGGCTTGCCGTTCAGCGCTTCCTGAATGGCGAGATGAGTCATCGCCGTCGTCGGCGCGGCGCCGTGCCAATGCTTCTCGTTAGGCGCAATCGAGACCACGTCACCCGGTCGAATCTCCTCGATCGGACCGTCCCAACGCTGAACCCGTCCAGCACCCGACGTCACGATCAACGTCTGGCCGAGTGGATGTGTATGCCAGGCCGTGCGAGCACCCGGCTCAAACGTCACCCTTGCCCCACGCGCACGCGCCGGCTCGCTTGCTTCGAACAGATGATCGATTCGGACGCTACCCGTGAACCAATCAGCCGGCCCTTTGTTCGAAGATTGTGAACCAGATCGTTTAATTTCCATTTTCTCTCCGCTCGCCACTGCAAGATCGACAATCACCGATCAGAGCTTCACCGTCCCGCGCAACACTTCGACCGCGTATCCGCCGACTCGGACGTTGCTTATCTTTTCATTCTCGAGAAATGCGCGCACAAAAATTTCGCTCGGTCTTCCGGCCTCGACTCCCTGACGAATAACAATCTGCTCGTCCGATTTCACCAATCCATGCCGCACCATCCAACTGATGGCACAGCCGGCGGCTGATCCGGTCGCCGGATCTTCTCCGCCATAAAAAAACATGCGAGCGCGTACTTCATGTCGATCTTGCGCGCAGATAAAATAGATAAAGCGCGCGCCGGTTCCTTTCAGGAGTGCGGTCGCCTTGGCGACATCAGGCTGCAAGTTCGCCAAACTTTTTAAATCACGAATCGGCACGATGGCGAATGGCAATCCGGTCGAGACAATCTGGCTTGGCCATTCGGAAGCGATCTCGTCGCCATCACTTCCGAGCACACTGGCGACTTTGTCGCGCGGCAACGTCGGCCCAAACTCCGGATCGCGCTGACGCATCTCGCCGAAAACATTTCCAGCGACGCGATCGTTGCTGTCGCTGGAGTCGGCGCGGAAATGGATGTCGATCTTGCCAACGTTTAAGTCGAGAACGATTTCATCCGCGCCCGAAGACGCAGTGCTCAATAAATACAGAGCGGTCCCGAGCGTGGGATGTCCGGCAAACGGCAATTCTTCCTGGGCGGTAAAGATGCGGACTCTCGTCCCCTCCTTTGCTTCCACGTCCGGTTCCCGTGGAAAAATGAATGTCGTCTCCGAAAGATTCATCTCACGCGCGAGCGCCTGCATTTGCTGATCGCTCAACCCGCGCGCGTCAGGGAAAATCGCGAGCGAATTGCCCGTCAGCGGCGTCTTCGTAAAAACATCGAGCTGCACAAACTCGTAATTGCGCGACATCCTTGGAGCCTCCTTTAATCCGTATACTTCCGCACGCAAGATCGACAATGGAGTCGGCGGGCGCCAAGCGACATAACGGAAAGTCGGCGACGGTTCGAAAATCGGGAGAAATGCCAATCAATCACTCAATCAACTCCGCATCATAAGCCGCTTACGATGCAGGAATGGCAAGCGTTCGGTGTGTGGCAGGCGAACAAGCACATCATCCGTCCGCACGCGTCGACGCTGACTTGATATCGACCACGGGCGTACCGTCGAATGTGTCTCGATCAGCCCGATCCTTACATTTGAACCCAATTCCAATTTGCGCGAGCAACGCCTCGGCCTTGACGTAGCCTTCGCGACAAATTCAGGCAACGCCGCCTTGAACATCACACCGCGTCCGTTGAAGTCGAGGCGCTGCGCGCGCAGTAACTCGACTTAACGTCGAAGCATAACTTAGCGTAAGGAGTTCGCTGCGCGATGAAGTCACTAACGGAACATCTTTGGTTCGAAATCCCGGGACGCCGCGGGTTCATCAACATCACGCCGACGGTCGAGGAGCTGGTGAGCCGCAGCGGCGTAAAGGAGGGACTAACCCTGGTCAACGCGATGCACATCACCGCGTCGGTCTTCATCAACGACGACGAGGCGGGCTTGCATCATGACTATGAAGTTTGGCTGGAGAAACTGGCGCCGCACGCACCGACCTCAGCCTATCAGCACAACCGAACCGGCGAAGATAACGCCGACGCGCATCTCAAGCGCCAGATCATGGGCCGCGAAGTCGTGGTCGCGATTACCAAAGGCAAACTCGATCTCGGCCCGTGGGAGCAAATCTTCTACGGCGAATTCGACGGCAACCGCCGTAAGCGCGTGCTGGTGAAGATTATTGGCGAGTGACGCAGCTGTAGCCGTTTACAGCTTCCCCATCACCAGCAGAATAATCAGGACGACGAGCAGCAATCCGCCCGGCCCGTAGGCGTAGCCGCCGCCCGCATAACCGCCACCCCCCAGCGCGAGGATCAGAAGAATGATCAAGATAATGCCAAGAGTAGTGATTCCGAGTGTGCGACGTGCGAGCTTCATGGCTCGTCATTTCTCAAA
>JBBROO010000062.1:0-13437 GCA_038229295.1 Chthoniobacterales bacterium
ACCAGCTCAATCCCGAGCATGAGTCCTTTGCCGCGGACATCGCCGATCAAATTGTGTTTCTCTTTCAGCTTGTTCAACCCGGCGAAAAGTCTGTTCCCGATCTTGAGCGAATTTTCCTGGAGCTTCTCACGCTCAATAATTTCGAGGACGGCTTTGCCTTGCGCGCACACGACGGGATTTCCGCCGAAAGTGTTGAAATGAATTCGCTGCGACAACGCGGCCGCAATCTTCGGCGTGGTCACGACCGCGCCTAACGGACAGCCGTTGCCGATTCCTTTTGCCATCGTCACGATGTCGGGAACCACACCCTGCGTCTCGAATCCCCAATAATGTGTGCCGGTGCGTCCGAATCCCGCCTGCACTTCATCAGCGATGCAGAGGCCGCCCGCGGCGCGGATGTGTTCGTAAACGTGTTTGAGATATCCATCCGGAAATACGACGCAGCCGCCGACGCCTTGGATTGATTCGGCGATGAACGCTGCGACCTGACCCGAAGTCGCGAAATCCAAAACTTCTTTCACATCGTCGGCATATTTTTTTCCAGCATCGACATCGTCGCGGCCCCATCTTCCGCGGTAGGGATCGGCCGCGATGGCGTGATGAACGCCGAAACTATGCGGCACATTAAATTTCCAAGTGCGATGCGCCGTTAGGCCCATGGTCGCGGCGTTGCCGCCGTGATAGGCATTGCGCAGCGCGATGATGTCGTAGTTGCCGGTGTAGGCGCGCGCCATCAGCAACGCGAGATCGTTCGCTTCCGAACCGGAGTTAACGAAATAACAAACCTTCAGGTCGCCCGGCATTTTCGCGGCGAGCGCCTGCGCGTACTCGGCAATGTTCGGGTGCAGATAAATCGTGGTCGAGTGTTGCAGCGTTTCGTTTTGTTTCCGTGCAAGATCGACAACGTAAGGATGACAATGTCCCACGCTGACCGTGACGATGCCGCCGAGCGCATCCAGATAACGCCGCCCATGTTCGTCCCAAAGGTATTGCATTTTTCCCTCCACGAACATGATCGGCTTTTTGTAGTAGAGAAAAATTCCCGGGTTCAGGAATTCTTTGCGCAACCGCAACACTTCCTCGGCCGATGGGCCGCTGTATTTTTTTGGTGAGTGGTCGCATGGCGGAAGCTCGGGAAGTTTCATGTCGATCTTGTATTCTTTTCCAAATTCAAAGTGCGCAGAGTGAGGTAAAGAACAAACGCAATCGCGAACCCAACGAACCATGCGTAATCATAAAGCCGAACGAAGAACGCGGGCACGCTGGCAAGATCGACAAGTTTCACCGTGACGAGAAAGCCGGGAAGATTCGGCAAGACCGCGAGGATGAGCGCGATGATCGCCACGATGCTGAAACCGCCACTGAAATGATATTCGCCGTTCTCGCGATACAATTCCGCGACGTGCAATTGCATCCGGCGCCAAATAAAATAATCCGCGATCATGATTCCGCCGATGGGGCCTAACAACGCGCTGTAGCCGACGAGCCAGGTGAATATGTAGCCCGAGGGATCGGCCACAAGTTTCCACGGCATCATGATTACGCCGATGATCCCGGTAATCAGACCGCCGGTGCGAAATGAAATTTTCTGCGGCGACAGATGCGAGAAATCATTCGCCGGACTAACGACATTGGCCGCGATGTTGGTCGCGAGCGTGGCAATGCAAAGCGCGACCATCGCGACGACGAGGACGACGGGATTGCTGAAGCGCGTTAGCACATCAACCGGATCCCAGATTGTTTGGCCGTAGATGATCGTGGTCGCGGAAGTGACGGCGACGCCGATGAAAGCGTAGAGGGCCATCGTTAGGGGAAGTCCCAGCGTTTGGCCGATGACTTGATCGCGTTGCGACGCGGCGTAGCGAGAAAAATCCGGAATGTTAAGCGAGAGCGTCGCCCAAAATCCGATCATGCCGGTGAGCGCAGGAACAAAGAAAGCGTAGAAGTGTCCGGCTTTCGGCTGACCGGGATCGAACGCCGATGGCTGCGAAAGAATCGGACCGAAACCGCCGGCGTTTTGATACGCCCACCAGAGCAGCGCCAAACCGAGCGCGATCAACAACGGAGCTTTGATATTGAGCAGCCAGCGAATGCAATCGATCCCTTTGTAAACCACCAGCATGTTGATCGCCCAAAAAAACATGAAGCATAGAAATTGCGCGAATGTGATGCCGAGAAAGTTTTGGGTCGATCCGTGGCCTAACGACGGCGCAAAGATCGACATGATCTTGTAGATGGCGTTGCCGCCGATCCAGGTTTGAATCCCAAACCAGCCGCAGGCGACAAACGCGCGCATAAGCGCGGGAATGTTCGCGCCGCGCGTGCCGAAGGACGCACGACAAAAAACAGGGAAGGGGATTCCGTATTTCGTTCCGGCATGTGCATTCAAAATCATCGGGATGACGACGATAACGTTGCCGAGAAAGATGGTGATGATCGCCTGCGACCAATTCATGCCGCCGCCGATGAGCGACGAAGCCAGCATGTAAGTCGGGATGCAGGCCGACATCGAAATCCAAAGCGCGGCGAAACTGCCGACACGCCATTTGCGACGCTCGTTATGCACCGGCGCAAGGTCGGCATTGTAAAGTCGGCTCTGCGCAAGATCGACATCCACATCTGGCGCGAGCGAAGGCGATTCCGCGCTCATCAAAAATGCGTCGGCTCGCGTTCGAGAAATTTTCCGCGGCCGAATTCGCCGACGAATTCACCATCGCGCGCCGCGATTTTTCCGCGCACGGTCACGACGTGCGGCCGCCCTTCGATTTCCATTCCTTCGAACGAATTGTAATCGAGATTCATGTGGTGCGTCTTCGCCGAAATGGTTCCGCGATAATTCCGATCGTAGACCACGATGTCCGCGTCGCTTCCAACCTCGATCGCGCCTTTGCGCGGGTACAAACCAAAAAGTTTCGCCGCCTGCGTGCTCGTCGTTTCGACAAAACGCTTCATGTCGATCTTGCCGCGGTTGGCGCCGTGAGTGAAATACAGATTGATGCGGTCCTCGAGCGACGGAATTCCGTTCGGGATTTTCGTGAAATCATCGCGGCCCATTTGTTTTTGCGTCGCGAAATCGAACGGCGCGTGATCGGTCGCCAGGGTGGCGATTTTTCCGTCGAACAAGGCACGCCAAAGCACCTCCTGATTTTGTGAGTGGCGCAAAGGCGGCGACATCACGTTCTTGGCGCCCTCAAAGTTCGGTTCGGCAGCCGTGAGATCGAGCAGCAAATATTGGATCAACGTCTCAACCCAAACATTGACGCCGCGTTCTTTCCCGCGCAGCGCTTCATTCAGCGCCTCTTCGCAGCTGGTATGGACAGTGTAAACGTGCGCGCCGGTCATTTCCGCAAAAGTCATGAGGTGATGGACGCCTTCGGCTTCGACCATCGGTGGCCGGCTCCAGTAATGAAACTCCGGCCCCGTTTTGCCTTCGGCCAAAAGTTTCTTCTGCAATTCCAAAACGAGATCGGCATTCTCGCAATGCGCCGTGACAATGACGCCGAGTTTCTTCGCCAGCTCGAGTGTCCGATAAAGTTCTTCGTCCGTGACGCCGAACGCGCCTTTGTAAGCGAGAAACACTTTGAAGCTGGCAATGCCGCGCCTAACGATCTCGCAAAAATCCTGTTCGGCTTCACTGTCATAGCGCGTGACGCCCATATGGAAGGTGAAATCACACGCGCTGTTCCCTTCCGCTTTGTTCCGCCACAGTTCGAAAGCTTCCAGCGGTCTGTCGCTGCGCGCCGGGCAGATCATCTCTATAAATGTGGTCGTTCCTCCGATTAACGCGGCGCGGCTCGCCGTCTCGTGCGTGTCTTTCGCGTAAGTGCCCATGAAAGGCAGGTGGATGTGCACGTGCGGATCAATCCCGCCGGGGAAAACAAATTTGTCGGTGGCATCGACGACCTCATCCGCCGGTTGATTGTCGATCTTGGGCTCAATGCGCGTGATCGTTTCGCCTTCGCAATAAATGTCGCCGAGGAAGCGTTTTTCGGCGGTGATGATTTCTCCGCCCTTAATCAGAAGCGACATGGGCCGGAATTATTTTTTCCAAACGTCGCCGACGCCGTCGCCGAACCAGCGCGTCGACACAACTTTCTGCTGCGTGTAAAACTGCACGCCTTCTTTTCCCTGGATGTGGAGATCGCCATAGAACGATTCGTCCCAGCCGGTGAATGGAAACATCGCCATCGTCGCCGGCACGCCGACATTGATGCCGACCATTCCCGCTTTCACCCGATGTTTGAACTCGCGCGCGGCTTTGCCTGAGTTTGTAAAAATGGCGGCGCCGTTGCCGTAGGCGGATTTGTTCGCGGCTTCGATCGCATGATCAAGATCATCCATGCGCATGACGTTGAGCACGGGACCGAAAACTTCTTCGCGCGCGATCGTCATTTCATCGCGCACAAGATCGACAATCGTCGCGCCCATAAAAAATCCGTTAGGCGCATCGGGCACGCGAACGCTGCGACCGTCCGCGATGATCCTGGCGCCTTCTTTTTCGCCGGCCGCGACGAGGCCCATGACCCGATCTCGATGTTGCGCGGTGATGACCGGCCCCATGTCCGGCTGCGCCTGTGTGTCAGTCGGGCCAACTTTGATCGCGCGCGCAGCTTCGATCAGCGTCGGCAAAACGAACTCAGCCGCTTTACCAACCGTAATGGCGGTCGATCCCGCCATGCAACGTTCGCCCGCACATCCGAACGCCGCGGTGGAAAGCGCTTCCACCGTGCGCGGCACATCCGCATCCGGCATCACGACGATGTAATTTTTCGCGCCGCCATTTGCCTGCACGCGTTTGCCGTGACGCGTGCCGGTTTCGAAAACGTGTTTCGCCACCGGCGACGAACCGACGAACGAGATCGCTTTCACTTTTGGATGCGTCAGCAATGCATCAACGCAGTCGCGGCCGCCGTGAACCAAATTCAAAACTCCTTTTGGCAAACCGGCTTTCTCCAAAAGCTCGACAATCAAAACAGAAGTGAGCGGAACTTTTTCGCTTGGCTTGAGGACGAAAGTATTTCCGCACGCGAGCGCGTTCGGAAACATCCACATCGGCACCATCGCCGGAAAATTGAATGGCGTGATGCCGACGCAAACACCGAGAGGCTGATGCATCGTTTCGCAATCGACGCCGCGCGCGAGCTGCTCGAGCGTGTCGCCCATCAGCAACGATGGAATGCCGCAGGCGTATTCAATGTTCTCGATGCCGCGGTAAGCGCTGCCGCGTGCTTCCGCCAGAGTTTTGCCGTGTTCACGCGTGACGCATTCGCAGATACGATCGAAGTTTTCCTCGATCAACTGGCGGTAGCGAAAGAACAATCGCGCGCGTTCGACTGGCGGCGTGTCGCGCCATTCTGGAAACGCCGCCGCCGCCGCTTCCACGGCAAGATCGACATGTTCCTTTCCGCACATCGGCACCTCGGCAATGACGTCGCCGCGCGACGGATTAAAAACCGGCGTCGTCGCAACGCCGGAAATCTCGCGCCATTCACCACCGATGAAAACCGGCGCGGTTTTCATAAACCCCAAATCCCAAAACCCAAGTCCCAGGGAAATCTCAAACTCCAAACGCCAATAAACCCAAACCGCATCATTTCATTCATTCGTTTCCTTTTCGGTAGATGCTCGCGAAAATGAGATGCAATTCTCTCGCTTCGCGAAATATTTCGCGCGCCTCGTTAGCCAGCGCCGGCTCAGACGCGGCGATCATGCGAAGAAAATGTTTCGTTTCCTTGGCTTCCTTTACACAGCGGCCGATCACATTCCGGAAATCTTTCTTGGAGACGCGCTCATCCGCCTCGCAATAATTCGCGCCGACACTTGTGCCGCATCCAACAATCTGATCGATCAGTCGATTGTTTGTTGGACTGCGCGGAATTTTCTTTGAGAACCGCACAATCGTTTCGCCAAATTGCGCGGTGCGTTCTTCCAAATCGAATGGATGCTTCGCCGCTCCATTCCCGCCGGCAACTTCGGCTATCGTAGCCGTAGTCAGAGCACCGGTATCGTAGAAGAATTCGGGGCGACGTCCCACGGACCTTGAAGCTTTCGGTTTGGAGCTTCCGTGGGGTTTGGGGTTTGGGATTTGGTGCTTCACTTCCTCACGTCGCGTCGCGCGCCAGCGCATCCGATTGCTTCACGAAATCGTCACCGCTCCATTCGTTATCCGCGCGCACCATTTTCTTCGCCGCCACTTCCTCCGCGACTGCTTTGTCCTTCGCCTTGCGCTCCTTTTGCATGCGCACCAATTCGGCGTGCGTGGTGAAGTAATCGAGACTCTTGCCTTTGAAATCGGCCAGCGTTTCGAATTTGTGTTTCTCCATGAACGCGAGCAGCTCGTCGCACATTCGTTTTACGCAATCGTAACCGAACTTCATCACACCAGTGCAAACCTGCGTCGTGTCCGCGCCTAACAAGATGAATTGTGCCGCGTCGCCGCCGCTCTCGATTCCGCCGATGGCCGATAAAGTTTTCCCCGGAAATTCGCTTCGAATCATCGTCGCGATTTCCATTACCATCCGGAGCGCGATTGGCCTAACGGCTTTACACGAATAGCCGCCCGGCGTCGTGAATCCCTCGACCGTCGGCTCCGGCCGCAGCGTGTCGAGATTCACCGCCATCACGCTGCGAATCGTATTGATCGCGCTCACGCCCTGACATCCGCCACGAAACGCTGCGCGACTTGGATCAGTAATGCGCGTCACGTTTGGCGTCATCTTTGCCCACACCGGTTTCTTCGCCGCTGCCAAGACCCAGCCGCAAACTTCTTCGACGATCTCCGGATTCTCGCCCATGGCCGCGCCCATTTTCCGTTCCGGCAAACCATGCGGACACGAAAAATTTAGTTCGAACGAATCGACGCCCACATCCTGGCAGCGCTCGACAATCTCGATCCACGCATCGCGATTATATTCTTCCATGATCGACGCGATCAGCACGCCGTCGGGAAATTGGTCTTTGCACTTTTTGAATTCATCCATCCAAATCTCGAACGGCCGATCGCTAATTAGTTCGATGTTCTCCCAGCCGATCGGCTCCTTCCCATCTGCCGCCATCAATTTCGCATAGCGCGGCGCAACGTTAACGACTTTTGATGAATCGAGACTGATCGTTTTCGCAATGACCGCGCCCCAGCCTTCGCGAAACGCGCGATTGATGACGTTGAGATTCGTCCCCGGCGGCCCCGATCCAATGACGAATGGATTCGGCAGCTTCAGTCCATCAACGGTAGTAGCGAGTGTCGGCATAACTAACTCCTTTCTCGAATTCTACTCGTGACGAGGGACGAGTGACAAGCGAGTTGTAGCTGCCGCCGTCACTGGCGGCAGAATCACTTGATCATCCACTCGATCGTCTTGTCCGCCAGCCGGTCGAACGCCGTCACCGCCATTTCGAGATGCTCTTCTTTCGTGTCCTCGATTTTGTTGTGACTGATGCCGTGAAGACTTTGCACGAACATCATGACAGTCGGCACGCCGGCGCGCGCGACTTCGGCTGCGTCATGCAACGGCCCTGACGGCAAACGATGCGACTTCGTGCCGGTCTCGCGAATGGCTTCATCGCAAAGATTGACAAGCTCATCGTGAAACAAAATCGGTTCGATGTTCCAAATTCGCTCCCACGCAAGATCGACATCTCCATCTGCGGCGAATTTTTCGCTCGCTGCTTTTGCTTCGCTCAACATTGTTTGCAGCGCCGTAGCATCAAGATGCCGTTGATCAAGCGTGACTCGGCATTCCTCCACCACGCTCGTCACGATGCCCGGCTTCGTCGTGCAGGAACCGATCGTGCAAACACCCTGGCCGCTGCGTTTCGCTATGCGATAAATTTCTTCGCTCATCTTCCCGGCAGCCAGAAATGCATCGCGCCGGCGATTCATCGGTGTGCTGCCAGAATGCGCCGCTTGTCCGCGAAAAGTGACCGCGTGTCGCTCCACGCCGAAAGTTCCGAGCACCGTGCCTAACGGAAGATCGAGATCGAGCAGCACGGGCCCTTGTTCGATGTGCAATTCGAGATACGCCGCAGCGTTTTCCAATTCCTTGGCCGAATCTCTCACGCGCTCGAAATCGATTCCGTGCTCCCTCAATGCATCGACCAATCGAATTCCGTCTTTGTCTTTCAGGCCGCGCGTTTCTTCCATGTCGATCTTGCCCGAGCAGGCCGACGATCCAAAAAGACTTTTCCCGAAGCGCGCGCCTTCCTCATCCGCCCAATCAACCAGCCGCACCGTCACCGGTGGCTTGCCATTGTATTGCGCGGAGATGCGCCGAAGGATTTCCACGCCCGCCATCGTATTCAAACACCCATCGAGCCAGCCCCCGTTAGGCACCGAATCGATATGCCCGCCGATGAGCAACGCCTTCTCCGATTTGCCCCGCAACGTCGCCCAGAAATTTCCCGCCGCGTCGTTGTGAATTTCGACGCCAGCGATCTTGTCGATCTTCGCGCGCAACCATTCTCGGGCTTTCATCCACATCGGCGTGAAGGCGACGCGCTGCGCGCCGTTCTCATCGCCGGTCAGCGCGCGCAATTCTTTTAGATCGGCGATCGCGCGCTTCGGATCGAGTTGCTCAGCCATGCTCAGTCATCCTAATGAAGCGCATCTCATCGGCGAACTAAAATGTTAGACGCCGATGGTGAATTGAGTGACGCTCATCGTCATGCGTCTTCAAATTTTCGCCGTCGTCTTTGCTCTCTGTCTCACTTTTGCCGCGTCGATGCGCAGCGCCGAAGAAACCTGGAGTGCGTGTTCCACTCCGAAAACACAATTTGTCCTGCAAGTTCCGGCGAGTCTGATTCATTCCACCGCGCCGACGGCAACCGGCTGTTCGTTTCAAACTCCCGATGGCGAATTCAATGTCGAAGCTGTCGTTCAATCCGAGCCTTCAGTCGAAGGCGAAACGATCGACAGCCGCATGCAAAAGGAAATCGAGCTTCTCGCCGACACCGTCACTTACAAAAAGAAAGGCGGCACCTGGTTTGTCCTCTCCGGCGTCACGCCCGACGGGACGGAATATTACCGCAAGCTTTTCACCAACGGCTCGGAATGGGTCACCGTGCGCATCACCTATCCGCACGCGCAAAACAAAAAGTATGACCGCTGGGTCACGCGCATGGAAAAAACTTTTGTGCCGTTTGCTGTAGCCGAAAAGAAGAGCGGCGATTAGATCGACATCTACTCGGCGATCACGCTCGTTAGGCGCAAGTTGATCGCATCGACCAAACCCTGGTCGGTCAATTTCAATTCCGGAATCGGCGACAGGCTCATGAACGACAAAGTCATGAACGGCGCATCGAGTTTACAGCCCAGCTTGGCCGCGGCGGAATTCAGTTCCGCGATTTTGTCGATCACACTTTCGAGCGGTTGATCGGAGACCAGACCTGCGATTGGTAACGGTAACGCCGCCGCGATTTTTCCATCCACAATCGCGACCTGGCCACCGCGCATTTGCTCCAGGGCCTGCACGACCGCGGTGATATCGTCGTCGTTAGTCCCGACCGCGACGACGTTGTGCGCGTCGTGCGCCACAGTCGATCCCAGTGCGCCGTGTTTCAGCCCGAAGCCGCGCACAAATCCGACACCGACATTTCCGGTCGCGCGATGCCGCTCGACCACCACCAGTTTCAAAATATCGCGCGTCGGATCAGCCACGAGCTTCCCATTGTCGATCTTCGGCGCTTCAATCGCTTCTTTCGTCACAATCTGATGCGGCACAATTTCGATCACGCGAATTTTCTTGACGCTATTTGCCGCCAGTTCGAAATCTTCGGGCGCGCGGTAACTGAGATTCATCGTGCTGCGCGGCTGCGGCACCTCGGCCGGTTTCTCGCCAATGTATTTGCCGTTCTCCGCGACCAACTTTCCTTTTTTGTAAACGCGCAAGATCGACATCTTCTCCAAGTCATCCATCACGATAAAGTCGGCCCAGAACCGCGGCGCAATCGCACCGTGATTCTTCAATCGATAATACCGCGCCGTATTGATCGTCCCCATCTGCATCGCCGTGATCGGCGCGAGCCCTAATGAGATCGCTTTGCGAATCGAATGGTCGATGTGGCCCTCGCGGACAAGATCGCCCGGCAATTTGTCGTCAGTGGCGAATGAGCAGTTGGCGGAATTCTCCGGCGTCACCAATCCAATGATGTGTTCCAGGTTTCGTTCCGTGCTGCCTTCGCGCACGAGCAAATGCATTCCCAGTCGCAGCTTTTCGCGCGCTTCCTCGATCTCGGTGCTTTCATGATCCGACCGAACTCCGGCCAGCGCATACGCATTCAAATTTTTCCCGCGCAAACCCGGCGCATGTCCATCGATCACTTTGCCTTTGCCAGCTTCGATCTTCGCCAGCTCACTTTCCATCCCAAGAAAGACACCTGGATAATTCATCAACTCGGCGATGCCCGCGATGCGATCGTCCGCGATCATCAATTTGAGATCGTCCGCGGTGAATCGCGCGCCCGCCGTTTCCAAATGCGTCGCCGGAATGCACGACGGCAGCATGATAAAAAAATCGATCGGCAGATGTTTGCTTGATTCGAGGACGTAACGGATCCCATCCATCCCGAGCACGTTGGCGTATTCGTGCGGATCGATCACCATCGCGCCAGTTCCGTGCGGCACGACCGCGCGGACAAATTCCGGCAGCGTCACCATCGCGCTCTCGACGTGAAAATGTCCGTCGATCAGGCTCGGCGCCAGAAACGCACCGGCAAGATCGACAATCTCTTTCGCATCGTAATCGCCGAAACCAATCACGCGACCATCATCGACGGCCACATTCGCATCGTGAATTTCTCCGCTGAGCACATTAACGAGTCGCGCATTCTTGAAAAGCAACTCCGCCGGCTTCTCACCGCGCGCCACGCTGAGCTTGTGCTGAAGTTGCGTCACGACGAAACGTGTTCCGCCGTCACGTGTTCAGTTTTTTCATTCGTAGATGTCGATCTTGTTCGAGCGGCGATCGCGTTCGAAATCGCTTCGCACGTTGCTGGTGAAGCGAGCAGAATTTCCCCGCCGGGAGTTCCAAACGCAGCAATGGCATCACGAATCGCTTCGCGCACTGACAACGCCAGCATCAACGGCGGCTCGCCCACCGCTTTGCTGCCATGAATCACATTCGCCTGCGTCGCTTGCGATAGAAACGCGACATTGAAAATCTCCGGCATGTCGCCCACCGCCGGAATCTTGTAGGTGTCCGGCGAATGCGTCAGCAGCTGTCCCTTCGAATCCCAAACCAATTCCTCGCTCGTTAGCCAGCCCGCGCCTTGGACAAACCCGCCTTCGATTTGTCCGCGCGCCACGCCGCGATTAATCGCGTCACCCGCGTCGTGCAAAATATCGACACGCTTGATCTGCATCATCCCAGTGAAGCCATCCACTTCGACTTCGGTCACCGCGGCACCGACCGCAAAATAGTGAAACGGTTTCCCCTGACCGGTCTCGCGATTGAAATGGATGTCCGGCGTTTTATAAAAACCGGTCGCGCTCAAACTCGTGCGCGCGAAGTAGGCGCGCTGAAAAACTTCCGCGATCGGCACGCGTGACTCCGCAAGATCGACATCGAACACTGAGTTATCCGCGAAAACGATTTTCTCTGCGTGGCCAGCGCGACCGTTTTTCTCTCGCAACATTTCCGCCGCGAAAGGGAGCAACCGCGCGCGCAACGTGTCGCAACCATTCTTGACCGCCGCACCATTGAGATCGGTTCCGCATGAAGCTGCCGTCGCCGAAGTGTTCGGCACTTTGTCGGTGCGCGTGTGCATGACGCGGACGCGATCGGGCGTAAGTCCAAGTTCGCGCGCCGCGATCGCCGCGATGTTGGTATGCACGCCCTGGCCCATCTCCGTGCCGCCGTGATTAATCTGCGCGGTGCCGTCTTGATAGAGCAGAATAAGCGCGCCGGCCTGATTGAGATGTGTCGTCGTAAACGAGATCCCAAATTTCACCGGCGTGATCGCGATGCCTCGTTTACGATGTCGATCTCGACTGTTTAGTTTTAGAATCTCTTCACGTCGCGCCGTGAATTCGCTCGATGTCATCAGCTCACTCCAAACGCGCTGAATCCGATTGTCCTCAATCTCCTGGCCATAATGCGTCGTGTTCGTTGCGCCCTTTTCTCGATAAAGATTTTTCGCGCGCACAACTTCCGGCGCGACTCCAGTCCGCCGCGCGATGCGGTCCATGATCTCCTCGATCACAAACATTCCCTGCGGTCCGCCGAATCCGCGGAACGCCGTATTCGAAGCGAGATTGGTTTTTGCGACCGTGCCGCTGAAAGCGACGTGCGGTATATAATAAGAGTTGTCGAGATGGAACACCGCGCGGTCCGTCACCGCGCGCGAGAGATCGAGCGACCAACCGCCATTCGAGTAGGTGTCGATCTTGGCGGCGTGCAGCAAACCTTCGGCGTCGAATCCGACGCTGAACTTCGCCAGAAACGGATGCCGCTTGCCCGTGATCATCATGTCCAGGTCGCGATTCAAACGCATCCGCACTTTGCGGCCCGTCTTGGTCGCAGCCAGCGCAGCTAACGCGGCAATACCCGCGGCTTGCGTTTCCTTCCCGCCAAAGCCGCCGCCCATGCGCGGACATTCGATCACGACGCTGTGCATCGGCAACGCCAGCACGTGCGCGACGATGTGCTGAACTTCCGACGGATGTTGCGTTGACGAACTAACGAATATCGTCCCATCTTCGCCGCGCTCGGCCCAGGCCGCGTTCGTCTCCAGATAAAAATGGTCCTGACCGCCGAACGAAATCTCGCCCTCGAATTTTAGCGGCGCATCCGTCAACGCAAGATCGACATCTCCACGTCGGATGTGATTTGCCTCGGTGTGAAAACTCTTCACTGCAATCGCTTCTTCGATGGAGAAACTCGGCGGGAGTGGTTCGTATTCGACGATAACTTTCTCAGCCGCGGCGCGGGAAAGCTCCGGCGTCTCACCGACCACGAGCGCAACGATTTGTCCGTGATAAAAAACTTCCTGGTCTGCAAGCAGAATCTCATCGTGGCGCACCGCGCCGACGTCATTAAGTCCTGGAACATCTTCCGCCAGCAGAACGGTGGAGATGCCCGGCATCGTGCGCGCGACCGTCACGTCACGGCGGATGATCCGCGCGTGCGCATGCGGCGAGCAGACCGGCCAAACCTCGAGCATGTTTTGTCCGACGGGATAATCATCGACGTAAATTGCTTCGCCGGTGACGTGCTTATGTCCGCTTTCATGCGGCAACGCCGGCGCGACCGCGCAAGATCGACAACGCGCGGGAGGATGATCGTTTTCAAAATCTCACCGGTCTGCAACGCGGTCTTTCGATAGGACACGAATAACTCTTCGATTGGCAATTCGCGTTCGCCTTTCGCCGACGCCAGAACCACACGCGCATCGTGCGCCAGCAACACCGGCGCGGAATCGCCGATCGGCGAAGCTGTGACGATG
>JBBROO010000063.1:0-12314 GCA_038229295.1 Chthoniobacterales bacterium
ACGGCATGTATGTCCGGCAGAATGGCGGGACCGGGTTGTACGCGGCTGCTTCGCCGGTGAACATTCCGGGATCAACGCCCTTCAACGGGGTGTCCGATCCAAGCGGCGACGGCAAGTATGAAGCGAACGGGACGAGCAGCGCGAATATGCCGCAGCTCGACATTTTGAATTCGAGCGTAACGAAAGTCACAAGCGCGCCCTGCTCAGTCACCGCGCCTTGCTACAAAATTGTGATGCAGTTGAACAATCTCAGTCTCGCGCCTACGACGGCGCAGGATCCCGATGTCGATCTTGTCTGGCTGACGCAATGGCTCGTGCCTTCAACTACAGATGTAAACGGCGGCAAGAATTTTCATGTCTATGCCGAGTCACTGAATGGCGCCGCGCTACAGTGCTTTGTCGGCGAGAACGCAGTGGAACTCCTCGGCGGTGGGGCAGTGCTGACCTATCCGGGGAACACGCCGCAACTGGCGGCGGCGAATTGTCAGTCGACGCTCGGCCCGAATGGAAACATCACGATTTACGTGCCGCTCTCGTCTGTTAATGAACCCGGCGCGATTGACACTCGACTGCACGAAGTCACCGCCAGCACGATGACGTTGACGCAGAGCGCTAATACAGTGCCTTCGTTAGGCGGCATCGGCGGATCCTTCTTTAACCTGATCGATGTCGCGCAAGCCTATGTCTTCGATCCAGCGGTCACCACCGCGGTCTCGCGCAAAACGCACGGCAGCGCCGGCACCTTCGATGTCGATCTTCCATTGACCGGAACATCCGGAATCGAATGTCGCAGCGGCGGCGCGAACGGCGATTTTCAAATCGTCGTTAGGCTTGGCGCCCCAGCCAGCTTTACCTCCATCGCCACCTCGTGCGGAGGAATCACTAGTATAACGACATCGGGCAACGAGATTGCGGTCAACCTGACAAGCGTGCCGAACGCGTCGAATTGCTCGATCACTTTACACAACACCACCGCCGACATCATCGTTCCCGTCGGCTTCCTCATCGGCGATACCACCGCCGACGGCTTCGTTAACTCCGGCGACATCGCGCAAACCAAAGCGCAATCCGGAGCGGTCATCACCCTTTCCAACTTCCGCGAAGACGTGACGGCCGATGGCGCGATCAACAGCGGCGACATCGCTTTGGTCAAAAGCAAATCCGGCACGGCTTTGCCGTGATGCCAACACTTCGTCGGCCTATAGTTTCTTTTTTCGTGTAAAAACAAGGCCGGTGGCCGGCCCATTTACGAATACCAAACGCAGCGCGACACAGAAACCCTCACGAAAAAAAACAACCCACAAACCATGCAAAAAAAATCATCTGCCGAATCCGGCATCCTAAATTTCCGTGTCGTAATTTTGGTCGTTATTGGCTCACTCGTTGTGTCATTGGGGTGGATCAGTTTCGCCGCCGCGCCCGCGACTGGCACCGTTACGTCTACCATCGGTTCACAGGTCACATGGGTTGGAACAGCGCCGGGAACTGGCGCAGCCAACGGGGAGAGCACCTGTGTCGATGGCGTTAATTGCGATGTGTTCACATTAACGGTCTCCGGCGTGCCGGCAGACTATGTCGGAAAAGCTGTTCAAGTAACACTCGATTGGACCGTTCCAGCGAACGACTACGATTTGGTCATCCATAAAGATACTGTGACGGGAGCCGTCGTTTCTACTTCCGGAAATGGTCCTCCGGCGATCCACGAACAAGCTGGCATCAACCCTTCTGCGACCGGCACGGGCACCTATGTCGTGCACGTGATTTATTTTGCGGTCGCCGTTCCCAATACAGACCAGTTTGCCGCGAAAGCGATAACGGTCGCGCAGCCAGCGAAGCGGACCGCTAACTATATTAAGGGCGGAGGCATCACCTTCAGTCCAAACTTCACCGTTAAAGCGCCCAACACAGTGCGCGATGGCGAGCCGAGCAGCCGCACTGACTTTAAGGGTAACCATTACATCTGCGGTATCCGGGGCGTGCCGGCCGGCGTCGATCTCTGGTATTTCGATCTCAATCCTTCGAGCCCGAACTATGATCCTTTGATGACCAATCCGATTTATCGCGGCCAGCCCGATTCATTCCTGGGCAAGGATCCGAATGCGGTCGGCGCGGACGGCGGCGGAGATGTCGATCTTGCGGTTAGCTTTAGCACACCGACCGGCCAAACCGATCCGACGGTCGCTTTTACCAGCCTCGTTGCAGCAAACATTTCGGTCGGCAAGTCCACCAACAAAGGAGCACTCTTCAGTCTTAACCCGGTGGGCAATGGGGGAGGCGGCGTCCCGGTGGACGATCGCGAGTGGCAGGAATTTTTCGGCGCGAACACGGTGTTTCTGCTTTACCGCACGCTCGACCCAGTCATCGCGTTCGTGCAGCGCTCGATCGATGGCGGATTCACCTATGAACCTGCGGTCCAAGTGGGGCCCTCGGCGCAGACTGGCTATATCGACGTCAATCAAAACGACGGGACCGTCTATTGCTTTTTCAACGATGGCCGCGTCGCCGTGGGAATTCCGGCGGCGCCGGGCCTGGCGCCTGCGACTTACACATTCCACCAGGCCGCCAGTGATCCGTTTAACGTCGACCACAAGTTTTGCATGGGCAAAGTCGTCGAGGACGGCACGGCTAACGGCACTGTCTACGTATGTTACTCAAATGATCAGGATGTGTTCCTGACTCATTCCACGGATAAGGGAACGACCTGGAGTTTGCCCGTGCGCGTGAGCGATGTGCCCGGAGGCACGAATCTGTGGCCCTGGATGGAGACCGGACCTACGCCGGGCTCAGTCGCGGTCGCGTGGTTCGGATCGCCTAACCAGCCCTTCAACAACGACAATGCGAACTGGAAAGTTTATTTCGCGCAGAGCTTCAACGCGAACACGGCCACACCCACCTTCACGCAGGTCGAGGCCAGCGACCATTTCATCCACGGCAGCAATATTTCCGAAGGCGGGTTGACTGGGACGGCCAATCGCAACCTGATCGATTACTTCCAGATCAGCGTTGATCCGCAGGGAGCGGCTGTAGTCGGATTTGCCGACGATCATAATGATTCGGATGGCGCGTCGTTCGTCGCGCGTCAGATCAGCGGCCCAAGTCTTAAGGGTGGAAATATCTCGTTGCCGAGTCCCATTCCTCTCGCGGCGCCGCGCGTGGGCGAAGAAGCTCCTCCGCCACAGCCCGGTGCGGGTGGCGAGCAGGTCACCGATTTTGCGCAGGACGCGCGCGATACCGCGCCCGCCCGCGTGCTCGTGAACAGCCCGGTTGACATCTTGTCGATCAAATACAGTTCCGCCGTAGTAGCAGGGAAACTCATGCTGACCGCGACGATGAAGGTTTCCGATCTCCCCGCCCTTCCGCCGAACGCGACCTACCGAATGTCATTTTCCGCAAATGCTCCGGATGCGGTGCTGAGCGCTACCGGCGATTACAGCTACGGTCTTTCCGATCGGGGCAATCAGTTTTTCTTCGGTGTCACGACCACTGCCGCGAATACGCCCACGTATCGATACGGCACCGCCGTGCGCGAATCGAGTGGAGCCCTCACCTTCACCAACGCAGGCATTGCCGACAGCGGCTCTTTCGATTCGGGCGCCAAGACAATTACCGTCAACGTCGATGTGGCGAAGTTTAACGCGATCCTTACCGCAGCCAGTAAGCCATTGATCCAAACCGGCAGTGCCCTCGCCGGGTTGCGCGGAACTGCGTCGGGTGGCGGCATGTCCGATTCGACGCGCGGCGGGACGCTGTTCGTGGTGGGCGGTGTGGGTCTCGAAAGCGCGGTGTCTCGAAAGACCCATGGCACCGCCGGCACGTTCGACGTTAACCTGCCCCTGATTGGCGCGCCTGGAATTGAATGCCGCACCGGCGGAGCTTCGGGTAATCACCAAATCGTGGTCACGTTCGCCGGCCCAGTTACGGTCAGCTCAGCCAGCGTAACTTCGGGCACGGGATCACTCTCGAGCTTCTCCGTCAGCGGCAATCAGGTGTTTGTGAATCTTACCGGCGTAACCAACGCACAAATAATCGCAGTCACTTTGGGTGGCGTGAATGATGGAACAAGCACGGGCAGTGTCGTCATCCCGATGGCAGTGCTGGCCGGCGATACGACCGCCGACACGTTCGTCAATTCCGGCGACATCGCGCAGACGAAATCGCAATCCGGTCAACCGGTGAGCGGTTCGAACTTCCGCGAAGACGTTACCATCGATGGCAATCTTAACAGCGGCGACATCGCGCTCGTGAAATCCAAGTCCGGCACTGCCCTACCGCCTGGAGCGGCAGGCGCAGCCCAGCCCTCGAACTCGCGCGTAACGTCGAGCGCCAGGAATAAATCAGCCAACGAGTAAACCTTTTATCACACTGAAACAGGCCGCACTAGTCCGCGGCCTGTTTCAGCCTAACGGATACTCGCGCTTCACCCAATCGAGCGCTGCTTGTCGATCTTGCAAAACGCCCTCGAGCTGGCGCGTTTCCACCGCTTCCAGAATTTCGCCGAACTTCGGTCCCGGTTTCAGGCCTAACGAAATCAAATCGTCACCGCTGACCAGCGGTGGTGGAATGATTGGCTCGTTCGCAAACTCCTCGCCTTTGCGAATCAGAAATTCGTAATTGTCCATCAGGCCATGACTGCCCGCGCAATCCACGCGATGCAGTTCGAGTTCCTCCGCAAACGTCGGCCGCGCCATGAAGCGTTTTAATTTCGCCACCCGCATCTTCGGCACGTCTTTGAAAACCATGTGCTGCCGCACCATCTCGACTGTGGCGTCGATTTCCGCGCGCGAAAATTTTAGACGCTCCATGATCTGCTCCGTCATTTCCGCACCAATGCGATCGTGCTCATTGAAACGAATCCGTCCCGTTGGATCGACCTGTGCGGTCTTCGGCTTGGCCACATCGTGCAACAGAACGCTGAACACGAGCGGGGCCGAGACTTTTTCCGGCAACAACTGCAACATCAGGCGCGTGTGCTGAAAGACGTCGCCTTCGGGATGAAATTGCGCGGGCTGCTCGCAACCCTTCATCGGCTCGATTTCCGGAAGACTCGCGCGCATCAGTCCGCTCGTGTCCAGAAGATCCCAACCGCGCATCCTATTTGACGAAAGAAAAATGCGCACCAACTCTTCCCGAATTCGTTCCACGCTGATCTGGGAAATCGTCGCCGCATTCTCCACCAATGCGTCCCACGTTTGCTTGTCGATCTTGTAATCGAGCACGGCGGCGAAGCGCACTGCCCGCAACATTCGCAAACGATCTTCGTCAAATCGCTGCGCGGGATCGCCAATTGCCCTAACGAGCTTCGCCTCGAGATCCGCGCGTCCGCCGACAAAGTCGATCACTTCGTTCGCGATCGGATCAAAAAACATTCCGTTGATGGTGAAGTCGCGACGTTTCGCGTCTTCTTCGGGCGAGGAAAAATGCACCGCGCTCGGCCGCCTTCCATCGACATAGACATCGTCCGAACGAAATGTCGCCACTTCGAAGTTCGTTTCGTTTTCGACCACGACGATGACGCCGAACTTCGCGCCCACTGCGTAGGTCCGCCTAAAAATCTTCTGCACCATCTCCGGCGTCGCATCGGTCGCGATGTCGTAATCTTTCGGCACAAGCCCGCGCAACATGTCGCGCACGCAACCGCCCGCGAAGTAGGCCATATGATTGTGCTCGCGCAGACGCGCGCAAATTTCACGGGCCGTTTGTTCCATCGGCGACACTGCTTTCATGGCCGCAGAAATCTAAGCGGTCGTCTCGGCCACGCTGCTGCTCTGCCGAAGCGAGTGAATCACGAAACAAATCACGGCCACGCAGATGCACGAGTCAGCGACGTTGAAAGCCGGCCACGGATGCGCCAACGGCACATGCAGATCGAACAAAAGAAAATCGATGACGTGTCCGTAAAGCAGCCGATCGGTCAGATTGCCGATAACACCGGCCAGCAATAACGCGAGCGAGATGTCGCGCCAGGCATCGACCTGGCGGCGTCGCACCAGCAGCGTCACGATAAAAAGAAGCGCGATGCAGGACAGTCCAATAAAAAACGTGTTGTTGTTTTTGAACGAACCAAAGGCCGCACCTGTGTTCGTCACGTTCACAAGGTCGAGAAAGCCGGCAATGACGATGCGCGGTTGTTCCGGCTGCACGAATCGCAAGACCAAATGCTTGCTCCATTGATCGAGCGCATAGAGCGGGAGCGAGATTAGCAGAATAAACTTCATGTCGATCTTGCGGCGGTCGCCGAATGGCTTACCACACTTTCGCATCGATCGCACAAATCAGGATGCGTCGCGCTCGCGCCGACAGTGGCGCGATGCCGCCAGCAGCGCGCGCATTTCTGAAAAGATGTTTTCGTCACCGCTGCGCTGGCTTCGCTTCCGCGTTGAATCGTCAGGTCGCTCAAGATAAAAAATTCTTCCAGTTCTTCCTTGTCGATCTTCCCCGGCATTTCGGAATCGGTTGTCAGGACGACGGCGGCTTCTAGCGCGTTGCCGATTAATTTTTCCTGACGCGCGCGTTCGATCGCCTGACCAATCACTCCGCGGAGTTTCAAAAGCTCGGCCACATCGTCGCTCGTTCCAACATGTCGATCTTGCGCGAGAGGAAATTCCTGCAGATGTACGGACGCGCCGTTACCGGAATGTTGCCAGGCTTCCTCGGCCGTAAACGCGAGAACCGGCGCGAGAAGTTGGCAAAGCGCGTTAAAAATTTCGCGCATGGCCGTTTGCGTTGCGCGACGTCGCGTCGAGTTCAGCGCGTCGCAATACATCCGATCTTTCGTGATGTCGATGTAGAGACTGCTTAAGTCGACGGCGCAGAATTGATTGAGGGTGTGATAGACTTTGTGAAACTCAAACGCCTCGTACGCAGCGCGACACTCCGCGATCACCTGATCGAGCCGCTCCAGAATCCAGCGATCGACCAGTGAAAATTGTAGATTGTCGATCTTGCCATCGAAATCGGAGAGATTGCCTAACAATATCCGAAACGTGTTGCGAATGCGGCGATAGGTGTCGCCGAGACGGGTGAAGATTTCTTCGGAGAAGGGGACATCGTCGGTGTAATTGATGCTGCTGGCCCACAGCCTAACGAGATCGGCGCCGTGCTTGCCCACAAAATAGCCGGCATCCATCGGCTTGTCGTAGCTGCTCGATTTCGAGATTTTTTTTCCGTCAACATCGACCACGAAACCGTGCGTGACGCAGGTTTTGTAAGGCGCGCGTTCGTTCAGCGCGATGCTGGTCATGAGTGACGATTGAAACCAGCCGCGATGTTGATCGGTCGCTTCGAGATACATGTCGGCTTGTTCGACGCCCATCCGCTTTTTCACCACAGCCTCGTGCGAAACGCCGCTGTCGATCCAAACATCGATGGTGTCGTTGCGATGAGTCGTGCCTTCGGGCAATCCAACTTCGCGCGCAAGATCGACATCGTTCAATTCAAACCAAATGTTCGAACCGCGTTGCGCGACAAGATCGGCCAGTTTGCGGATCGATTTTGGATCGAGAATAACTTCGCCGGATTTCGAATAGAAAACGGGCAACGGCACGCCCCAACTCCGTTGACGCGAAATGACCCAATCGGGCCGCGACTCAACGGTGCCGGCGATTCGGTTCTCTCCCCATGCTGGAATCCATTTCACCTCCTTGTGAATGGCGGCGAGCGCTTTGCCGCGGAGGTCGTCGATGCGAATAAAAAATTGTTCGACCGCGCGAAAGATGATCGGCGTTTTCGATCGCCAGCAATACGGATACGAATGGTGAAACTTTTGTTCGGCCAGCAAAGCGCCGCGTTCGCGCAACAGATTGACGATGTCGATGTTGGCGTCGAAAACGTACTTGCCCGTGAGATGCGGGAGGCCGGCTTCGTCGGTGAAATTTCCGCGATCATCGACCGGCGATAAGATCGACAAGTTATTTTGCCGGCCTAACGAGTAGTCGTCCGCGCCGTGACCGGGCGCGACGTGAACGCAACCCGTTCCGGTATCCATGGTGACGAAGTCGGCGGCAAGGACGATCGATTCCCGATCCAGGAACGGATGGCGCGCCGTTACCTTGTCGATCTTAACGCCGGGAAAAGATTGCAACGGTTCGCCGACGGGATTGAATTTTGTGCTGGCGCAGAATTGCGGGACGAGTTTATCGGCGAGGAGCAATGTTACGGTCGCGCCATCGCGCGTGAAATCCTGCACCACGTAAAGCTCGTTAGGCGACACGGCGATGGCGAGATTGGCCGGCAATGTCCACGGCGTCGTCGTCCAAATGGCGATGCTGGTGTTGGGCGGGAAGCTAACAGCTTCCCCTACAGATCCGGAGTCGGATGCGATTGGGAATTTTACATAGACGGCGATGTCGTCGCGATCTTCGTATTCGACTTCGGCCTCCGCCAGAGCGGTCTGCGCGCCGGTGCTCCAGAAGACCGGCTTCATTGATTGATAGACGAGGCCTTTCTCAACGAAGACGGCGAACGCACGCAGAATTTCGGCTTCGTATTTTGGATCGAGCGTCAGGTATGGATTTTCCCAATCACCGAAAACGCCGAGACGTTTGAATTGCTCGCGTTGAAGATCGACATACTTGCGGGCGAAGGCTTCGGATTTTTTCCGGACTTCCAGCGGCGAAAGTCCGCGAGATTCTTTGACGACTTTGTACTCGATGGGCAAACCGTGGCAGTCCCAACCCGGAACATAGGGGGCGTTTTTTCCGAGCATGGTTTGCGATTTCACCACGAAATCTTTTAGGATTTTATTGAGTGCGGTGCCCATGTGGACATCGCCGTTGGCGAACGGCGGGCCGTCGTGCAGGACGAATGATTGTCGATCTTGCCGCGCCTCCTGGATTTGCTGGTAAAGCCGCGCGTCGTTCCAGATCTTTAACAACGCCGGCTCGCGCGCAGTCAGATTCGCTTTCATGGGAAAGTCGGTGCGCGGGAGATTGAGCGTGTCTTTGTAATTCTGGGCCATCGGCGGTGCTACGTAGCATCCACGCCTGGACAAATCAATCGGCGGTAGAGGCGAAGCCGGCATAATCCTACGCGGAAATTCTTCCGCAAAAATGCATAAAATTAGGTCGGTGATACGTCCGGTTCGGCTACGAATTACGACTCTTAGCTCAACCCCCAGAGTCACTCGAAAGCAGAAAATTAGTTCCGCTTCTCGTTCGCGTTAGAAAAAAAACCCATGAAAAAAAATCTCAACTCACATTCCGGCATCTTTAATGCCCGTGTAGTAATCGCCGTCGCCCTTGTTTCAATCGGCGCGTCATTTGGGTTTTTTACCCTGGCCGCGCCGCCCTCTCCTGCGAGCGGTACGCTTAGCACCGCTAATCGAACAATAACCTACATGGAGCCCGCCGGGATGCAGACGCCGAACGACACTGGCCTCGCCACCGGCACGCCCAATTGCACCGCGCCGACTTCGTGCAGCACGTTCGACCTCACGATCGACTCGACTGTCGGGTCGGCTGCCGCGGGTTACGATCCGACGCAGTACCAAATTAACATGACTTGGAATTGGTCGGTGGCGGCAGTCGATTACGATATCTTTGTGGAAGACGCGGGCGGCACCGTCGTTCAGACGAACCGTTCGACTGCCGATCCTTCAGGCATTGTCCTGCCGACCAACACGCCGGCAGGGCTCTATCATATCGTCATCGTTCTCTCGACTGGCGCGCCGGTAGGTTATACTGGAGTTGTCAAATTGGAGCTG
This sequence comes from Chthoniobacterales bacterium, assembly GCA_038229295.1. Taxonomy (GTDB): domain Bacteria; phylum Verrucomicrobiota; class Verrucomicrobiia; order Chthoniobacterales; family UBA10450; genus JAJPGZ01. The sequence continues at coordinate 9,701 of JBBROO010000063.1, forward strand.
AAGCCGCCGGTAACGGGACTGTGTGGCCCACCAGCAAATTGCACTCCGCCGCGTTACCAGAATTATTCCGCCGGCGACGGACAGGCAGATAATGCGGGCGAGCCTTCGCTCGGCGTTGATTGGAATCCGAATGTTGCGGCCTTGAAACACGATATGGTGAACACGGGCGGCGTTGCCTTCTTCACCTCCGGCCAAAACGAGTGGCGCGTTAACTTTGATGATTGCTCGTCACCCGCAGTTAATCTTTGGGAAGATGTCTCTACTCCTTTCGATGTGCTGTTTGTCTTGTCTGATCCGATTGGTTTCGTCGATCACTATACCTCCGCTCCGCTTGGTATCGCTTATCCCCCGCCTCGAACACCGGGTCGCGTTTTCGCGATAGATCTAGTGGGCGGACAAGGCAATAGTTCCGGCGGCTTCTCAGATAATGACGGTGGTTCTTATCTTCCAGGTGGAACTGGCGGACCTGGAGCAGGCCCCGACCATGAGACACTTGGTGGCGGTCCTTACAGCGGAACTCCTCCTCCCACCGCAATCTACCCGGCCACTGGGACGAAGAACGCGATTTATTATTGCTCGCAGAATATTGCGGCGGAAGCTCAATGCTCCCGCAGCGATAACGGTGGACAAGCGTTCGGACCGGCCGTTCTCCTCTTTACTCCGACGCAATGCACCGGTGGCATCCATGGTCACATTAAGGTGGCGCCCGACGGGACAGTCTATGTTCCAAACTCTTCCTGCGGCACGACCAACGGTGGCAACAATGGTGTCGCCGTCTCGGTCGATAACGGCGTCACCTGGACAGAAAACAACGTCCCGTTCAGCAGCGGAAGTCAGGATCCCTCAGTCGGCGTAGGTCAGAACAATGTTGGGAAACCCGTTGCCCAGACGACGAACACAATTTATTTAGGCTGGGTGAGCGGCGACGGTCACGCGCACGTTTCCCATTCCGGCAATCGAGGTGTAACTTACACTGGCGACACTGATGTCGGCGCTCCGTTTGCGATTACACATGCGGTATTTCCAGTTGTAGTCGCCGGCGATGACAATCGCGCGGCTTTCGCTTTCCTTGGAACGGGCGACGGAATTTCGACGGACGCCAACCCTTGCAACCCCTACGGCGCGGTTCTCAACTGCAAGAACATCTGGCACCTTTATGTTGCCACGACTTATGATGGAGGCGCGAACTGGATCACGGTTGACGCCACCCCGATCGACCCGGTCCAGACAGGCACCGTTTGCTTGGAAGGCACGACCTGCGCCGGCGGCCGAAATTTGCTCGACTTTAATGACTTCGGCATCGACAGCCAGGGCCGTGGGTTAGTGGGTTATGCGGATGGCTGCGTACGATGCGCCAACACATTTACAGCCCAATCGGGCGCGAACCACGGAACCGTCACCCGCCAATCGGGCGGACGCAGACTCTTTGCCTTCTTTGATCCGGTGGAGCCGACGGCTCCGGCTGCGCCACAGATGCTTAAAGCTACCACCCAACCAAGCGGCGCCGCGCTTATTAGTTGGCTGGAGCCCGACAACGGTGGCTCACCGATTACCGGTTATAAGGTGTATCGCGGCACCACGAGCGGAGGCGAAACCTTCCTCGCTAACGTGTCCGGCGTAACCAATACCAAATACGTGGACCCTGCACCGCCAGCCGGAAACGTGTTTTACTACGCCACCGCGGTTAACGCCGTAGGCGAAAGCACACATTGCCGCGACATCATGCTGAATGCGCTGCCGCCATGCGTCCAACCTACCGGGCCCTTCTTTGACGATCTCGAACCGACCCCCGAGCCCGGCTGGCAGGTGGACACGGCGACGAACGATGGGGGTGCGGCGAGCCCCACCTGGCAGGTCATCAACGACCCGAGCGCCCACAGCGCGACCCACTCCTTCTTTAGCGACGCCAGTACCGTGCAGCCGAAGGATGACCGGTTGATCGCGCCTCCACAGAACATCTCGCCTACGACCCACCTGATCTTCTGGCACCGGTTCCAGTTCGAGAATGGTTACGACGGCGGCGTGCTGGAGGTGAGCATTGATAACGGGAGCACCTGGACCGACGTCGTGACCGGCGGCGGCACTTTCGTCTCCGGTGGCTATAACGGTACCATCTCTCCCAACTTCGGCAGTGCTATCGCCGGTCGAGCGGCCTGGACCGGCGGCAGCGCCAGCGCCGCCATGTCAAAGGTCGAGGTCAACATGGCCGCCTTCGCCGGCGTCAACGTCAAGGTGCGCTTCCGTCTCGCCTGCGACTTCCTCGAAACCCCCGGTGTGGGCTGGTTCATCGACGACATCCAATTCACCAACCCCCTGGGTTGCCCGATCCAACTGAGCAGCGTTGTATCGAGGAAAACTCACACCGGTGTGGGCGATTTCGACATTAATTTGCCGCTTGCCGGGCCGCGTGGGATTGAATGCCGCAGTGGCGGTGCGAGCAACGCTTACAAGCTGGTCTTTACCTTCCCGGTCGCAGTGACGAATTGCGGTACGGCGAGCACGGGGTCAGTGAGCCCTGGGCCAAACTCGAATCAATGTACAGTAGATCTCACCGGGGTCGCTAACGCCCAGTACATCACCGTTACGTTAAACGGTGCGGTCGACACGACAGGCA
>JBBROO010000064.1:0-12102 GCA_038229295.1 Chthoniobacterales bacterium
GGCCGGCGTTTTGTTTTGGGACAAGCGACGCAGCGGAGGCCCAAAGTTTTTCGCGGCCGGATGCGGAATCGATCGGAAGCGAGATGTTGAACAGGCGAGTTAGCAAACGGGCGGTGTTCGCTTCCACTATTGGAACGGAGTAATTGAAGGCGAAGGTGGCGATGGCGTTGTTCGTATAGCGACCGATGCCGGGCAGTTCGCGGATTGAATCCGAGTCGCGCGGGAAAATTCCACGATGTCGATCTTGCACGATTTTCGCGGTGGCGTGGAGATTTCGCGCGCGCGCGTAATAGCCGAGGCCCTGCCACGCGTGGAGGACGTCGTTTTCCGAGGCAGACGCGAGTGCAGCGAAATCGGGGAAGCGGCGGAGCCACTCACTATAATAAGGGAGAACGGTGGCGACCTGGGTTTGCTGGAGCATGAACTCGGATACGAGAATCGCGTACGGGTCGCGGGTGCGTCGCCAGGGAAGATCGCGGCCGTTTTTGCCGAACCAACGCGAGAGCGCGGAGCGGAACTGTTGAATATCGATTGTCGATCTTGGCTGAATCACGATCTAATAGTGGAAGCGTGAACTCTTTCACTTCGCCGCTCAATGACGAACAGGTGACCAAGCTGCGTTCGTTGATGGATGAGCTCGGGTTTCAATTTTCAGCGAAGCCGTATACGATTTTTTTCGCGCAGAAGGAAAAGCTGAGCGTCGCGGTTTACGAAAAGGGGCCGAAAGTTTTACTGCAAGGCAAAGGAGTGGAGGAGTTCGTGCAGTTTGAATTGGAGCCGAAGATTTTGGGCGAGGCGAAGCTGGGCTACGAGGAAGTGCATTCGCCGAAAATGTTTGAGGCGCATTTCGGGATCGATGAAAGCGGGAAGGGAGATTTCTTCGGGCCGCTCGTGATCGCCGGTGCGTATGTCGATTCTGGAATTGCGCGCAAATTTCTGGATGCCGGTGTGCAGGACAGCAAACGAATTAGCTCGGACGCGAAGATTCGCGCGCTGGCGGATGTGATTCGCAAGAATTCGCTTGGGATTGTGGATGTGGTGGCGATCGGTCCGGCGAAATATAACGAGCTCTACGAGAAGTTCGGGAACTTGAATAGTTTGCTCGGCTGGGGACACGCGCGGGTGATCGAGAATCTTCTGGGGAAGAAGCCGGATTGTCCGCGCTCGATTTCGGACCAGTTCGCGGACAAGCGCGTGATCGAGCGTTCGCTTTTGAATCACGGGCGCAAGATCGACATCGAACAACGGACGAAGGCGGAATCGGATGTGGCGGTGGCGGCGGCATCGATTCTGGCGCGCGAGGCGTTTATCAATTGGCTGGATCGAGAAGGAAAAGCGCGCGGGGTAATACTGCAGCGCGGTGTGTCGGCGGGAGTGAAAGAGGCGGCGCGAAAGATCGTGGAAGCGAAGGGACCGGAAGCGTTGCGGCAAGTGGCGAAGGTGCATTTTCGCACTGCGCATGAGATCGCGCCGGATGCGTTTGCCGCGCCGCCACCGCGAGCAGCCTGGCGAAAATAGAAAAGCGCCGGGCATCTTACGCCTCGGGCAGGATTCCTGCTTTTAGTGAAGCACGAGTTCTTCTCCTGTGGAAACGCGCCTTCTCATCCTAAATGCGGACCCCGTCTTTCAAGACAAGGCGCTTGCCATTTTCGACATGATGGACGGAGTGGAGACGCGCATCGTGCGAACGCAATCGGAGGCGATCGCGGTCCTGATTGACGAAAACTTCGATGGATTCGTCGTCGAAGGCGAGCCAGCGATCGCGACAGAGCAAGCGACCAACGCTCGCCAGCATTTCCCATCGCTCAAGATTCTCTGCCTCATTCCTCAGCGAGTAGAGGCGTATCAAGCCGGGACTGCGGAGCAGCAAGACATCGGTGTCGTCATATCGAGCCAGCGCGAAGCGAAGCTGACGCGCGACCTGAAGAAATTTGTGCGCGCCTTAGGCCAATCTTCGACGTCGGCCTCGGAAGGGATCGACCCGTGTCATTCGTTGATCGGCAATCTCAATCAGTTCTCGGCCGCAGAGATTTTACAGATGAGCTGCCTGAGTCAGCGCAGCGGGCGGTTCACTTTCAAATCCGGCCGGGGAAACAGCGAGATTTATTTGCAGCACGGTTCGGTGAGACACGCAGTCTTCGGATCGCTCGAAGGCGAGTCGGCGGTGGCGGAAATCTTCCGCTGGCGCCAGGGTCGATTTTATTTTGAAGAAGGAATCATCAGCCAGGAGCAAACGGTCGACCGGCCGTGGGCGCATTTGTTGATCGACAATTTGCAGAAGCTCGACGAGACGCTGGAACTCGTCAGCCTCTGAGCCTGACGCGATGAGAGATCGAGACTTGGAAACGAAGCTCCGTCTGCTGACGGTCCAATTGGATAATTGGAAGAAGCTGCACGACTTGATCACTTACGGCTTGGATAAGGCGAAGCCGATCATTTCGGCGGAGCAGGAGCGGCAGTTCACCGACCTTCGCGGTCATCTCCTGCAGGAAACCGAGTTCGTTTTACGGGAACTAAATGCTCTGGGGGAATTGTCCGGTAAAGCGATGAATGTCCTCCAGCGGGCGTCGTCGGTGCGCGGGGTGCGCGAGTTGTCGAATGACGAAACTCGCCGCCTGGAAACGGAATGGAACAGCGTTTTCACCAAGCTCGGCGTGGTGCAGGGGCAACTCAAAGGCCGCCGCAAGCAGCTGGCGGGACAAACTGCTTTCAGTTATTACGCCGCCCGTCTTTTCCGTCGCGACGCTGTCGCTGCGCGCTAGGACCCTCGCGCGCTCTAGAAAATTTTCGTTTTTTCGCCCGGCCGAGGGACGCAGAACGCTGCCATCGAGCGATTCTTAGTGAGTATGGCCAAGCTAACGAAGCGCGACATTGTGGTCGCGATTAGTAACCAGACCGGAATGGTGCAACATCAGGTCTTCGATGTGGTCCAGCGCACGCTCGACCAGATTACTGACAGTTTGGCCAGGAACGTCGCCGTTGAGCTCCGCAATTTTGGGGTCTTTCAGCCGCGCCTAACGAAGCCGCGCGTTGGTCGTAATCCGAATCAACCGGGCAGCAGTTTTGTTATTCCATCGCGCGCGACGGTGAAGTTTAAGGCCGGCAAGATCATGCGGCAGCGCGTGGAAAAGTTGTCGCGCGAATTGAAGGAAGCTTCCGAGCGGGCCAGTACGGAAGCGGAGACGGGCACGGGCGGTTAAGGCTGACGGCGTTCCACCTTGTAGTTGTCGATCTTACGACTTCGTGGCCGGCTCGAGATCGAGCAGTTGATGGATCGCCTCTTCCAAGCGCTCGAAATTAATCGGCTTGGTCAGGTGTTCGGAAAATCCAGCTTCGCGAGCTTGGGTCACATCGTGCTCGCTGCCAAAACCACTGAGCGCGATGCCGCGCAGACCTTTCTTCGCGTGCAACTCTCGCATTAATTCGTAACCGCTGCGGTCAGGCAGACCAATATCGCTGATGAGCAAATCAAAATCGTGCGCCTGCGCTTTTTCCACGGCCTGGTCGGCTGAGTGGGCGACCGTGATATCGTAGCCGCGACGCTCCAGCATCATCTTCATGCCGGTGCAGGTGTCGAAGTGATCGTCCACCAGCAGCAAGTGGTGCGGGTGCGTTTCGATTTTCTTTCTCGCCATGTCGGCGGGCGATTTTACGTCCGCTCCGTTTCCCGCGGGGACCGGAGTGACGACTGTCCGCAAGGTGAGGATGAACGTGGAGCCTTTGTCTTTCCCCGGGCTTTCGACGCGAATCTGGCCGCCGTGCGCGTCGACCATCGCCTTGGAGATAGCAAGTCCAAGCCCGAGCCCGCCGAACCGCCGCGTGATGGAACTTTGTCCCTGCTCGAATGCGTTAAATATCTTGTCGATCTTTTCCTGCTCGATCCCGATGCCAGTATCGGTAATGCGAATCTCAATTTCATCCGGACCGGTGTTCGACGTTTCCACGACGATGCGCCCGTCCACCGGCGTGAACTTCACGCTGTTCTTAATCAGGTTCCAAAAAACCTGCTGCAACCGCGCCGGGTCTCCCTCCACATGCGCGCGCGCGGCCCGAAGTTTAAATTCCACCTTCAAGTGTTTGAGCGCGATGTCTTCGCGGCAAATCTCGTAGGCGCGTTGCAAGATTTCATGCACCGAAACGGTCTCGAACATGAGCTGCAATTTGCCTTTGGAGATGCGCGTGACGTCGAGGAGATCGTCGATCAAACGCGCTTCGAGTTCGACATTTCGCCGAATGACTTCGAGCGCCTGCCGAATTTCCGGCGTGTCCGGCGTGCTCGCTTCCAGTTCGCCCACCATCGCGATGACGGGCGAAAGCGGATTGCGCAGTTCGTGCGAAAGCAGCGCGAGAAACTGGTCCTTGGCCGCGTTCGCGCCGATAAGCTCCTGACGCAGCGTCACGTCGCGGGTGCGATCGTCCACCAGATACAACACGCCTTGAACGGTCTGCTGCGAACCTTGCAGCCGGAGCAAATTGATATTCACGAAATGGGTCATGCCGCCTTTGTCTTTGAACGGATGCTCGATGAGTTGAAACGGCGTGCCGAAGGAAAGCACCCGCTCGATCGCTCCCGCGGGCGCGATGTTCACATCGTCGTAACTCGCTTCGGTGATATCGCGCCCACCCGGCAACCCGCCAAAACGCCGCGCCATTTGCGCGAAGGCTTCATTCGCCTGCAAAAATCGCCGCGTCGCTGGATCGACAAACGCAATGCCGGTCGGCATGTTCGCGAGAATTTTCTCGTTGAAAATCACTTCGCGCTCGAGCCGGCGCGTTGATTCCGTGTGACGGCGATAAAGTTTTCCGCCGAGCAACGCGAACACCAGCGTCAATCCCATTAGCCACGCCGTCAGCAGTGCCATACGGCCGACCAAGTCATGGACGGGCTTGTAAGCCACCGTCTTCGGCTGTTCGACCACCGTCACCCAACCCGTCGTGTCCACCGGACTGAACGAATACAAATTCCCGTGGCGCTCGATGTGGCCGGTTTTGGTCGTGCCGATTTCTTTAAGCAAATTTTCGCCCACCGCCGTCGGCGCGCCGGGATTCGCTTGAAAACTATTTGTGAAAAGCGCCGTCCCGTTTTGATCGAGCACCTGGCAAAGCTGTTGATCGGCAAACTCAATGGTCGATAAGCGCCGGCCGATGCGCTCCACCAAAACCGAAACGCCCAGGTAACCCACCACCGTTCCGTCCGCTGTTCGCACCGCTCCGACAATGTCGGTCGCCATCCGTTTGTCCGAGGGCCGCGGATGAATCGGCGACACGAAACTTTGGTGCGAACTGCGCGCGCCTTCGCGCCATGTATTCGAAGCGAAATCCTTTCCGAAGTTCGCCTGGTCGAACGGGAGCGACGCGACCAGGCGGCCATCCGGCCCGGTAATAAACATGCCGTCGATTCGCGGATGCGAATAAAACGCGGAGCCGAGCCATTGCTGCGCGAGGAATTGAGCGTTCGGTGCGGTCAGGATTTTCGCGACATCCGGCAGCGTCTGGTAATACTCGATGATCCCGCTCGTGCGGCTGAGATCGTCGCCCACCAAATGGCCGATGAGTTGCACGAACGTTTGCCGGTCACGCAAAATTTTCGATTCCAGCGTCTTGCTCAGGATCGTGTAGGAAACGACGAGCGTAAGAATCGACGGGACCCATCCGGCCAGGAGGATCGAAAAGACAATGTTAAACCGCTCGAAGCGGCCGCGTTCAGGTTTGTTCAATCTCTCTGGCAGTTCCATGCCGCGGCGAGGACATTACCATTCAATCCGCCGCCGCGCACCCGCCAGATGAAGATGTCGATCTTACCCGCTTTGGCGAATGGCCAGATTCAATTCGCGCGCTTGCGCGTGAATCACTTTCACATCGTTAAGTTCCAACCCGCGCGCCTTTGCTTTGCCGAACGTTTCCTCGATTGATTTTATCCCGGCGCGGAGTTTTTCGAAAAGTGGCGCATGCGCAATCGCCGGCGGCAGCGTTTTCAATTCTTCCTCGAAATAATTCAGCAACTCTGGTTGCAGTAAAGTTTGCGCCCGCTCCGGCGAGAACTTCGCTTCCACCGCGCCGGCGCTGATCTCCAATCCACGCAACCAACCGCCGAGGCTGATCAAGTGCGCCATCTTTTGGTCGCGCAACTCGACCATCGCTTGTTCGACATCCGCTTGCGTCGCCACCAATTCCTTCCGCACCGCCTCCCAATTCCCGCGATGTCCGAGATCCGTTAGGCTGGCGCTGTGTTTCATGACTCGCTCCGCCACCCCGAGCCCGCGCGCTTCTCTCATTAGCACCCGCCCCAAATCGTCGATCAGGTTTCGCTTCTCTCCTTCGACGATCAGGAAACCGTCGGCCACTAATCCGCCAAAGATCATTCCTTTTTGCTCGCGGCCAGCTGGACCGCCCGGTGGCAACTGCCGCCAGAGCTTGTCGAATGGCAACGGTTTCAACCGGTCGAGCCGCTCGAACACCTGCGCGATGGAAGGAGCGGTGTACGGATTTACGCCTAACTCTTCACGCTCGTAACCCTGTTCCGTGATCGGCTCTTCCTGCGCCATCGCTCCCGCGCACAAGATCGACAAGAGCAAGATCGACATCGTCCCTTTCCAAGGCATTCTCCGAGGCAAAACCGCCATTTTTGATTTGACGCAAGCCCGGGAACCGGCATCATGTCGCCCTTGCTGCCTAAACCAAGGGCAGCTTCTAGACGCCTTATGCAAGGAAGCCTCGGTCATCTTATCTGGACGTTCTGTTACCTCAGCGTCCTCTTCGGCCTTTCTGCGTACGGGATCCATCGCTACTTCATCATCTACCTCTTCCTCAAAAATCGGAAGCGCGAACCCGTCCCGGCTGGTCACTTCGACCAACTTCCCAAGGTCACGGTGCAGCTCCCCATCTTTAATGAGGTTTACGTGGTCGAACGTTTGCTGCGTTCGGTCAGCGAGTTGGATTACCCGAGAGAGCTTCTGCAAATCCAGGTGCTCGACGATTCGACCGATGATACTCGCGAGATCACATCTTCCTGCGTCGACGAATTGCGCGGCCAGGGTTTCAATGTCGATCTTATCCAACGCGCCGACCGCACTGGTTTCAAAGCGGGCGCTCTCGAAGCCGGTCTCGACGTGGCTCACGGCGACTTCGTTTGTATTCTAGACGCCGATTTCGTTCCGCGTCCGGAATTGCTGAAACGAACCGTGCAATTCTTCACCGACCCGAATGTCGGCATGATCCAGACGCGCTGGGGACATTTGAATCGCGGGTACTCGCTGCTCACGCGCGTGCAGGCGATGTTCCTCGACGGTCATTTGCTTCTCGAACAAACCGCGCGCAGTCGCAGCGGAAGATTTTTTAATTTCAACGGCACGGCTGGGCTGTGGCGAAGATCGTGCATTCAGGAAGCGGGCGGTTGGCAGCACGATACGCTGACCGAAGATCTCGATCTTAGTTACCGCGCGCAGCTAGCGGGTTGGAAATTTATTTTTCTAGCGGACGTAGTCACACCCGCCGAGTTGCCCGTCGACATGAACGGGTTCAAATCGCAGCAACATCGCTGGACCAAAGGCTCCATTCAGACGTGTAAAAAATTGTTGCCCACTATTTGGCGGAGCAAATTGCCCTGGGCGATCAAGCTCGAGGCGACCGGTCATCTCACTTCAAACTTTGCCTATCTCCTTCTCGCCTGTCTCTGCGTGCTGCTTCATCCCTCCGCCGGCGGACCGCCGCCAGGCTGGATGCGGACTTTCTTGATCGACATTCCAATTTTCCTGACCGCCTCGGTCTCGGTCACATTGTTTTACATTTGCGCGCAACGCGAGCTGCATCCGCGCACGTGGATGAAGGAAATTCTGCTCCTGCCTTGCTTGCTCGCGCTCGGCGTCGGCTTGTCGATCAATAACGCCCGCGCCGTTCTCGAAGCGGTCTTCAATCACCAATCCGATTTCGCCCGCACACCGAAATACGGGATCGAGCGCAAATCGCAGCCGTGGCGCAGTTGCCGCTACATGCCGCTGAAATCGCTCCTGCCACTCGCCGAAATGGCCTTCGCCGTTTACTTCAGCTATTTCGTTTGGTTCGCGCTGGCTCACCGACAATTCCTATCGGTACCCTTTCTGCTCATGTTTCAATGCGGCTTCCTTTATGTGTCGCTCAGCTCACTCGCAGCTTGGTGGCCGAAGTTCAGCTTCGGTGCGGCCCGCCCGGCGCCGGAAGCAATTCCCGCGTGACAAAGGGGAATTTCTGAGTATTCAGTCGCCCATGTTGCGCCCCCTCCTCGCGCTCCTCGCTCTAATTTCAATGGCCGCTCCTCTGTCTGCGGCGACGACGGTGCTGTCCACCGCGCAATCGATCGCCACGTCCGGGCTGCCCGCCGTTCCCAGCCGCGTCGTCATTAGCGTGCGCGATCAAAAACTCATGCTCATGCAGAACGGCGCAAAGATTGCAACTTATCCCGTTTCCACTTCGAAATATGGTCTGGGAGATTTTTGGGGACGCATGACGACGCCGTTAGGCTATCTGCAGGTTGCGCAAAAAATCGGAGACAATGCGCCCATCGGCGCGGTGTTTCACAATCGCCGTTTTACCGGCGAAGTGATTCGGGCGAACGCGCCCGGTCGCGATCCCATCACGACGCGCATCATATGGCTGCGCGGACTCGAGCCGCAAAACGCGCACGCATTTAGCCGCTGCATTTACATTCACGGTACGCCGGAAGAACGTTTGATCGGACGTCCAGCGAGCTTCGGCTGCATCCGGATGAAATCGAACGACGTCGCGGCGCTTTATAATCAGCTTCCTCTTGGTGCCCTTGTTGAAATTGTGCCCGATCGTTTGCCGGGCAAATCCAAACCGTCGAGCGAGCCGACGTTCCAGACGCGGGCGCCATCGAAAGGCGCTTTCACGCAACCGATCGCCGCTTCAGGCCGCGGCGCGTAAAAGTTTTTCGCGAGCGATTGTCGATCTTGCGGACAAGATCGACATCTTGACAACGAGGCATTACGCCGCGAGCCTCCACGCTCCAAAATTTCTCAGCAATGGCTAACACAAAATCTGCCGCCAAACGCGCGCGCCAAACTTCCAAACGCACTTTGCGCAATCGCAGCGCGATCACCCGATTGCGTTCCATGCACAAACGCACCCGTGCGAGCGAGTCGGCTGATCCTATTCAAATTCGTTCGCTCATTTCCGCGATCGATAACGCCGCCAAGCGTGGCATCATTCATCGCAACGCCGCGCGACGTCGCAAGGCTCGGCTCAATCGCGCATTGGCCGGCGCGGCCAAAAAGTAAATCAAGTCTGCCGCCCGGCCGCATAAAAGCGGCCGAAGTTTCGGATCGTGGCGAAGCGCCGGTCTAACGACCGCCGAAGTTTTGTCGGATACTCCGGCGCGATGCCTTCCTCGATTAAAAGATCGACATGTGAAGCGCGCGGTTTCTTTTTGTAAGTTTGCTCGGATGCGTCCTCGCGCGATTTGTCGCCGTGATGAATCAGAATTTTATCTTTTTGGTGCAGTGCCTTGTAAATCCAACCGGCCTTGTATGCGCGGATGGCGTAGAGTGAAGGCGCGCCCGCCATCGGAAAACGTTCCGCGTCCATCGGCGCCAGTTGCTCGATCATTTTCCGGCGCAACATCAGGCAATGTCCGTCGAGCGAACCCCACACCGGGCCGACGCCGGAATAGCGATGCAGCGTCCCGACCATGCCCACGCGCGCATCGCTTTCCATTACGCGAAGCATGATGTCGATCCAATCCGGTCGCGTGATTTCCACATCGGGATTTAGCAGCAACAAAAATTGCGCGCGCGGATTGGCCAGTTCCATTCCCTGATTGCACGCGCGGCACCAGAGCAGGTTCTCGTCGTTCAACACGAGCTTGAATCCGGTTTCGCTGCGCAAATAATCGCGCGTCTCTTCGCGCGACGCGTTGTCGATGACGATGAGCTCGTGCGGAGTGCGCGTCATCTCTCGCACGCTCGTTAGGCATTTCTGCACATACGCGCGCGCGTTGAACGTGACGATAATGATTGAGACCAGCGGTCGTTCCGTTTGTTCCATGTCGATCTTGCGGGCGCGGCCAGGAATCATATCATCGATGACTTCATGGCCAAGCGTGCGCCGAACCTTCTCGTTTTTCTTCCGGACCAACATCGCGCCGATACGCTCGCTTGTTACGGCGCGCGTCGCGCCTTCGCGCCAAATCTCGACAAGTTCGCGTCGCAGTCCGTTGTTTTTCAGCGCGCGTATGTAACTCAGCCAATCTGCGCGCCCTCGCGCTCGTCGCTGCTTACTGGAACGTGGCCGCACCAGAACGGCTGCACGAAAAACGGTGAGGCGTTGCCGGCGAAGTTTCGCTGTCTGCCCGAGATGATCGGCGACTCGGATTATCGCACCGGTTATTTCGGCAAGTGGCACCTCGGCGACGAGCTTTCCGCGCAACACGGATTCAAAGAGTGGATGTCGATCATGGACAGCTACAAAACGAAAACGCGCTGGTATCGGCGGAAGAAAATCAGCAGCTACTCACGCTTTCTACGCGCGCGCGGATTGAAACCGGATGTGAAAAAGAAGGGCGCATTCAGTCTGCGCTTCGCCACCAAGTTGCCACTCGAACTTTCCAAGTCGAAATTTTTGGAAACACAGGCGTGTGATTTTATGGAGCGACATCGCCGCGAGCCATTCATTCTCTTCGTCGCGTTCTTCGAGCCGCATCCGCCGTATCACGGGCCGTTTGATGACACGCATCCACTTGAAAGTGTCGATGTCGATCCAACGGTCACACAAACATTTGGCGAAGACATGCCGTTGCGTTATCGCTTGCGGCAGGAATTCTACGAGAAGCGATTCGGCGCGTCCGCCGAAGAGTACTTGTCGATCAAACGACGTTACCTCGGACTCGTCACGCAGATGGACCAAAGCATCGGCGCAATTCTGGCAAAGCTGGACGAGCTGGCCCTAACGAACGAGACGATCGTCGTGCACACCAGCGATCACGGCGACTTGATGGGCGCGCATCGTCTTTTCGGCAAAGGCGTATTGTTCGAGCCGGCCACACGTGTTCCTTTTTTGCTGCGCCTGCCAGATCAACACCGTGCCGTTTCGATTTCGCAACCAGTCAGTCACATCGATTTCACACCGACGATTGTCGATCTAATGGGCAAGCCGCAGGATGCGCAGTGTGCCGGGAAAAGTCTCGCGCCGCTTTTGCGAGGCCAGCAATTGCCGCCGGAGACAATCTTTTTGGAATGGGCGCCGGCGCGCCGCGCAAAATTCAAACCGGAAACAAATCTCGCGGACGCGGAGCAAATTCAACGCGTCATGCGCGAGTCGACCCGCGCTGCCATTTCGCCGGACGGCTGGAAACTTTGCCTGCGCGATGTCGATCTTAACGAGCTCTACAATTTGAATTCTGATCCGCACGAGACCAAAAACCTTTTTGCCCGCAGCGAACACCAGGATGAGGTGGCGCGATTGACTGGCGAAATCCATCGTTGGCAGGAAAAAGTGGGCGACACAGTAAAGGTTTGAAGCAGGTCGCAGGTCGGCTAGATTCTGGCCGATGATTTTCCCGCTTCTTCTCGTGATCCTGGCCGTCGCTTATCGCCTGGCGACGGGGTTGATGATTCATTCCGGCTCCACCTGGCTTTCGAACTTCGCGCCCTTCGCCGCGCTCGCGCTGTGCAGCGCCGCTTATTTTCCGGCACGGCTCAAATTCACTTTGCCGCTCGTCGCGCTTTTTGTTTCCGACGCGGTCCTCAATTTTCACTACGACGCGCCGCTCTTCAGTCCGCTCATCCTCTGCCGCTACTTCACGCTGGCGCTTGTCGGATTAATCGGGCTCGCATTACAGAATCGCGCGTCGCTCAAGACAATGCTGCCGGCATCCATCGCAGGATCGACAATCTATTATGTGATCTCATGCACGTTCGCCTGGCTGAGCGATCCTGGTTATGTGAGAAATTTCTCCGGGTTAATCCAATCGCTCACCGTCGGCTTGTCCGCCTACAGCGCGACGCCGAGCTGGATGTTTTATCGCAACTCACTCGTGAGCGATCTCGTCTTCACGTTCGCTTTCGTCCTGTGCGTCCAATTCAGCCGCAGCGCTGAATCTTCGCCTAACAA
>JBBROO010000065.1:0-10556 GCA_038229295.1 Chthoniobacterales bacterium
GCCATACAATGGTCGCCACCCACTTTTCACTTCTCGCCAGGCGTCCACTTCGGACGCGCATTTGGAAATCATCGCGCCTAATTACGAATGTTGCCGCGCCGAATGCAAGACTGGTTTCTTTTCGTCGAGTGCGGCGCGGTCCCACTTCGCCAGCGTCGAAGCGGCGTCGTATGTGCTCTGGGCAAAATCGAGCAGCATCTCGTCCGGCGATTTCGCGTTGCGAACTTCGTCATACGGCAAAACAAATTCGTGCAGTTGCGCGTTATAAATCGCAACGCTCGGTCGAACTTTCGCGTCCGCGAATCCGGCCGGTTCGGGATAGGCATACGAATAAAAAATCGGGGTCGGCATCTGCGCGTTCCCGGGCCAAAAGCCCACGCTGCTCACTTCCTGCGAATAAGCTTCGCGCGTGATCGCGTCCGGCATGTGTGGAATTCCACCGGGATGTTCCGGCTCTTGTCATCCTGAGCGCAAACGAAGGACCTCACAAATGGCGGGACGTCGCCGAAGCAGGTTTGTGTGATCAATTACGTTGCGTGAGGTTCTTCGTCGTCTCCGCGAGTCGGGATGACATGGTAAAGACACGACGACCTAACGTTTAATGAAATCGTCGAACGAGCGCCGGACGCGATCGAACATTCCGCTGGCTTCCTCCTGTGCGCGCTCGAATGCGCCGCGAATGCGCGAACGCACACCACTGAGCGGCCCACGCTCATCATCCCCATCGTCATCGCCATCCGCATGGTCGCGTTCGACCCGCTCGACGTTTCGTTCGGTGCGTGTCTCGCGTTGATAACTGCGATCGACTTCCACGTCTTCCATTTGCGCGCCGGCAAACATTCCCTCGGTGCGCGTGACGTTGCCGCGATTGCAGTTGATGTGAATCGTGCCCACAGGTTTTCCCGACGCGCCGCGCAAAGCCACGATCCAGACCGGATCGCCGCGTTCATCGGTGCGCAAAGTGTAATTGGCAGTGGCGAAATGTGCGCTCGATTTATCGGCCGTGCGACTGGCCACACTGAATGCGCCACTCGAATCCAAATTCAAACGCGCTGTTTTAATGGTCGAATTTGCGGCCGAGCCGATGACGGTTCGCGCCGGTGTGCGCTCGGCCGCGACGCGACCATTGGTCACTTCCACTTCGCGCACTCCGCCGGGCGCGTGGGAATCTTCCAAAAGAACATTCCACGTCGCCGGTTGCGGATCGCCATCGACGCCGCTCACGGTGATGACGTGATTCATAGCGGCGCGGCCGAGTTGCGAACTGACCACACGCAGCGCGTCGTAAGCAGTGCCGCGTTCCTGCGCGAGAGCTGATGTGGCGATGAAGAACAACGCCGGCAACCATTTTCCCATGGGCAAAACTGAACAACCGCTTGCCGCCACTGTCCATCAGTTTCGCGGCAGGATTCGCCGCGCATCACGATGTCGATCTAACATCCGGGCTTGAATGAGCGCGAACGTCTGTTCAGTTCTCAAGAGGTCGCGATGAAGAAACGGAAGCTCGAATTCAGCAGTCACACCGCGAATCTGGCGTCGATGCGCCGGTGTGTGCGCACGTTTCTCGACGGCTATCCATTTTCTGAGAAGGAGCGACTGCTGATGGTGCTCGGCGTCGATGAAGCCTGCACCAACATCATTCGTTATGCTTATGAGCTGCGCGACGACCAACAAATCGCCTTGTCCATGGAGGGATTGCGCCATTGTGTGCGAATGCGATTGCGTGATTACGGGAAACGAATTTCGAAACGCGCCCTGAGAGGCCGCGCCCATGAGGTCATCAAACCGGGCGGACTGGGATTGCATCTCATGCGCAATGCATTCGACCGCGTTGATTACGTAACCAAACCGCGCGGCACGGAGCTCGTGCTCACAAAAAATCTGGACTAAACATTGTCGATGAAACCGCCGCCGCCCGATCCCGCATTCGAAATATCGCTGCGGCCACCGGCATTCGCCGAGTTTACCGGGCAGATCAAAGTGCGGGAGCGTTTGGAGTTAATGGTCGAAGCGGCAAAGCAACGCGGTGACGTGCTCGAACACATTTTATTGAGCGGGCCACCAGGCCTCGGCAAGACCACACTCGCTTACATCATCGCCAATGCGGTCGGCGCGAATATTAAAAACACCAGCGGACCCGTCATCGAAAAAGCGGGCGAGCTCGCCGGCCTCCTAACGAGTCTGGAAAAAGGCGATGTGTTGTTCATCGACGAGATCCATCGGCTGCAACCGACGATCGAGGAATATCTCTACCCGGCGATGGAGGATTATCGGCTCGACATCATTATTGATCAGGGCCCGCAAGCGCGCAGTCTGCGCTTGAATCTGCCGAAGTTCACGCTCATCGGCGCGACCACGCGCGCCGGTATGCTGAGCGCGCCGTTGCGCTCGCGCTTCGGCATGTCGGCGCGACTCGATTATTACACCGCGGAGGAAATGCAGAAGATCATCGTGCGCAGCGCGCAGTTGTTAGGCGTAGATGTCGATCTTGCGGGCGCGGGCGAGATCGCCGCGCGCAGCCGCGGGACGCCGCGCACATCGAACAATCTTTTGCGTTGGGTGCGCGATTACGCACAGGTCAAAGCCGACGGCAAAATCACGCGCGACCTCGCCGACGCCGCGCTCGTTATGCTGGAGATCGATCGCGATGGTTTCGATCAATGGGACAAGCGCATCATCGAAACCTTGATTCACAAATTCAACGGCGGTCCGGTCGGATTGAATTCGTTAGCCGTCGCGGTCGGCGAGGAAGCAGGCACGCTCGAAGAAGTGAACGAGCCCTATTTGATCATGCAAGGTTACATCAAGCGCACCGCGCAAGGTCGCGTCGCGACGGCGAACGCATACGAAAAGCTTGGGCTAAAACCGCCGAGCGGCGCGCAGGCCAATCTTCTGTAGCGGCGGCTGTCCTCAGCCGCATATTCTACCGTTTGCGCGTGAGGACACGCGCCTCTACACCAGATGCAACTTACCGGCGATTTCTTTCAGCAAACCTCGAAAGTTTTCACCGTTGCCGAGTTGACGCGTCAGATTCGCGGCGCGCTCGAGACGAAATTCGGCGCGGTTTGGGTGCAGGGAGAAATTTCGAATTACAAATTGCTCCCGAGCGGTCACCAATATTTCACGCTCAAGGATGCGCGCGCGCAGATCGCCTGCGTGATTTTTCGCAACACCATGGCGCCGCTTCGACAACCACTGGTCGATGGAACGCAGGTGCAGGTTTACGGAAACGTTTCCGTCTTCGAAGCGCGCGGACAATATCAACTCAGCGTCCAGATTCTCCAGCCGCGCGGGCTTGGTCTGCTCCAGGCAAAATTCGAAGCGCTGAAACGCAAACTTGAAGCTGAAGGTTTGTTCGCGGCCGAACGCAAACGCGCTTTACCCAAATTTCCGCGCCGCATCGGCATCGTCACTTCGCCGAGCGGCGCGGCCATTCGCGATATGCTCAACGTGTTGCAACGTCGCGCGCCGTGGCTGCAAATTCTGATCAGCCCGGTACGCGTGCAGGGAACGGGAGCGGCGCAGGAAATTGCCGTCGCGATTCGAGAACTGGCTACGCCTAACGAGAACTTTGCGGCTGTCGATCTGATCGTGGTCGCCCGCGGCGGCGGCAGCATGGAAGATTTGTGGGAGTTCAACGAAGAGATTCTGGCACGTGCGATTGTCGATCTTAGCGTGCCGATTGTTTCCGCAATCGGACACGAAATTGATTTTACTATTTGCGATTTCGTCGCCGATTTGCGCGCGCCGACGCCGAGCGCAGCCGCGGAATTGATTGTGCCCGATATTGTCGATCTTCACCGCCGCATTGACGTCTTCCAACGCGCGCTCGGTCGCGAGCCGACAAAGCGGATACGCGAGGCGGCGCAACAACTCGATCTCGCGCGGGCAACATTGCATCGCGGTATCTCCCACAAGATCGACAACTGCAAACGCAGCCTTCTTCACATGACGCGCGCGATTCAGGCGCGCAGTCCGGCACGTGAGCTCGCGATGCGTCAAAATCGCTTTGTCGATCTTCGCCGCCGTTTCGCCGAATTACCGGCGCGCGTTTTAGAAACCGCGCGGCACCGTTTTCGCGAGGCCGAAAATATTCTGCGCGTCCTCGGCCCGGACGCCACGCTTCGCCGCGGTTACAGCATCACCACCGACGACCGCGGAAAATTAATCCGCACTGTGAGCGCAGTTAAACCGAAAATGAAAATTCGGACGCGCGTGAGCGACGGCGAGTTTGGATCGACAACGACTGAGCGCTAACGATTACTGCTGCGTCAGATAAGAATCGTTCGCTTCGTTAGCTGCCGGGTCGGTTTGACCTGGCACCGTGCCGAGCAAATTCGAAGTCGCCTGCTGCTTCTTATAATACGTTCCGTCGCCGCCTTTGTGAAAAATTACGAATCCCTTGTCGCCAAATGGAGCAGCCGTGGCCGAAATTGCGGTCGAAGCGTTTCCAGTTTTCGAAAAATTCTTCGTCGCCAGAAAAATGGCGTCGGCTGCGTGGCTATCCTTAACTTTGTAAATCTTAAATGCGCAGTTGGTCGTGCCGTTAAATGTTGGATTCAGCGTGCCCGGAGTATTGGTATCTGCCGGCGGATTGTAAGTTCCATTCCACGGAGTAATTCCAGAGGCGGCAAAAACTTTCAGGTCGCCCGGTTTCAAATAATCATTGTCGACCAAACGTTGCACGAATTGCGAAACGGTTGTGACTTGAATATTCGCGTCAGCCGAAGCAGCCAAATCTCCGGGCCAACCGTATTTCGCGTCGCCGGTCTGTGTGCCGTCGGTCGCCATCGAAAAAGTAGCGAGATGAACTTGGCGCGCATTGCTGACGGCTTGCGTGAGCTGACCGCGCGTCAGCGCACCGGTGATCGCCGGGAGCGCGAAGGCGGCGATGGTAGCGATGATCGCGATCACCACGAGCATTTCAATGAGCGTGAAGCCGTCGGATTTTTTATTGATCATGGGAGTAGTGGGAGCGGGAAAGAAACGTCTCTGGAATGCGCGCTGTGGTCAAGCTTGGAAGCGTTCCGCCTTAGGCGGACAAGATCGACATCTACTCCGGGTAGGGCGCGTGTCTCGCGCGCCGCGTCGAATGTCCCGTTCGACGCATCTGTGCTCCGCGAGACACGGAGCACCGCGGGCGAGACGCCCGCGCTACCCAGACATGGATCAGCGCTCGAGCTTGAAGGCGACGGTCGCGAGCGGCGGCAGTTGCATGACTAACGAATGTTCGCGCGCCATCCACGGCGTGTTCTCGCTTTGCGCACCGCCGTAATTGCCGACGTTGCCGCCGCCATAAGTACCGGCGTCGGTGTTAATTATCTCGCGATAAAATCCGGACTCGGGCACGCCGAGACGATAATCGTGGCGCACCATCGGCGTGGCGTTGACGACGAAGACAATGATATCGCCGTCACGCGCACGACGCAGCCACGAGATCACGCTGTTATCGGCGTCGTGAAAATCTATCCAATCAAAACCTTCGTGGCTATCGTCCTGTTGCCAAAGCGCGGGTTCGTTTTTGTATGTGAAATTAAGATGTTGCACGAGCCGGCGGAGTCCGTCGTGCAGCGGAAGATCGACAAGGTGCCAGTCAAGACTGGTGTCGTGATTCCACTCGCGCCATTGGCCAAATTCCTGGCCCATGAAGAGCAATTTTTTTCCGGGATGCCCGTACATCCACGCGTAAAACATGCGAAGATTCGCGAACTTCTGCCATTCGTCGCCCGGCATTTTGTTGATGAGCGAACCTTTGCCGTGCACCACTTCGTCGTGGCTAAGCACGAGCACGAAATTTTCGTGGAAGGCGTAGATCAACGAAAAGGTGATGTTGCCGTGATGGAACCGGCGATAGATCGGGTCTAACGACATGTAATTGAGGAAGTCGTGCATCCAACCCATGTTCCATTTGAATCCGAAGCCGAGACCGCCGAGATAAGTTGGCCGCGAGACACCGGGCCAGGCGGTTGATTCCTCCGCGATGGTCATGATGCCGGGAAAATGTTCGTAACAAATTTCGTTGAAGCGTTTCAAAAAATGGATCGCTTCAAGATTTTCACGGCCGCCGTGGACGTTCGGGATCCATTGCCCGGGTTGGCGCGAGTAATCGAGATACAACATCGACGCGACCGCATCCACGCGCAGACCGTCGATGTGATATTGGTCGAGCCAGAAAAGTGCGTTGCCGATTAAGAAATTGCGCACTTCGTTGCGGCCGAAATTAAAAATGAGCGTGCCCCAATCCTGATGCTCGCCCTGGCGCGGGTCCATGTGTTCGTAGAGATCGGTGCCGTCGAACTCGGCGAGGGCGTGCGCGTCTTTCGGAAAATGCGCCGGCACCCAATCCATGATCACGCCAATGCCGGCTTGATGACATTTGTCGATGAAATGGCGGAGCTCGTCTGGATTTCCGAAGCGACTTGTCGGCGCAAAATAATTTGTGACCTGATAACCCCACGAGCCTTCGAACGGATGTTCGGCGATCGGCATGAGTTCGATGTGCGTGTAACCCATCTCGACCACGTAAGGCAGCAACGTCTCGGTAAATTCGAGATAACTCAGATGACGATTTCCTTCATCGGCACGACGACTCCACGAGCCGAGATGGACTTCGTAAATGCTAATCGGGCTTCGCGGCCAATCTTTCGCGCGGCGCGATTCCATCCACGCGGCGTCGTCCCATTGATAGCGCTCGAGATTGTAAACGAGCGAAGATGTCGATGTACCGTGCTGATTAAAAAACGCGTAGGGATCGCTCTTGAGCAACAGCGCGCCGGTGTGCGTGCGGATTTCCCATTTGTAATGCGAGCCTTCGTCAACGCCCGGAATAAATAATTCCCACACGCCCGAGCCGACAAGTTTGCGCATGGGATTGACCCGACCGTCCCAGCCATTGAAATCACCGACCACGCTGACGCGTTGCGCGTTCGGCGCCCAGACCGCGAAATACACGCCGGTCTCATTGTCGATCTTACGCAGATGCGCGCCGAATTTGTCGTAAATTTTCCAGTGCTGCCCTTCCGCGAACAAATGCAAATCGACTTCGCCCATGATCGGGCCGTAGCGGTAAGGATCGCCCAGCACGCGTTCGGAATCGTCCCAGCTCGTTAGGCGAAGTTTGTACTCAAGCTCGCGCGTCGCCTCCGGAATCTTCGCGCAAAAGAAACCGTCCCGATGAATTCGTTCCGCTTCAATCTTCCCGTTCGCTTGTCCGCCTGCCGTAGCGTCACCGGAGGCGGGTCGATCTAACACGATGTCGATCTTTTGCGCGTCCGGCCGAAACACGCGGATGGCCAGATCATCCCCCACGCGATGCGGACCAAGAACGCGGAACGGATCGGCGTGCGTCGCGGACAAAAAGCTAGTCAGCTCGTCTGGCGGCAATCCGGTAATCTCGAAAGGTTTCATGCGACGTCCCAACCTAAAGTCCGCCGCTCGCATTTCAATCAGCCGCCGGCGAATTGCTTCGATGCGCGCCGTCGCCTAATTTCAACGCGATGGACACAACCGTGCGCGACGCCGTGGAAGAACTGCTGCAAACTTACAGCGAGACGGGCGGCATCAATTATCTCGATGCGGCTGCTATTTTGCCATCGCGCGAAGCGATCGAGACCGCGTGCGCGGAGTTGATGAGCCTGATGTTTCCTGGATTTCGCGGCGAAGCGCTGGTCGATTCCAGCGATCTTCCCGACATCACGCGCAGCCGAATGCGAAATTTGCACGCGCGATTAAAACCAGAGATTTGCAAAAGCCTCGGTGATTTTCCGCCGGGCGAGGAAACGGAAACCAAAGCGGAACATCTTCTCGATTTTTTCATGTCGGAGCTGCCGGAGCTGCGCAAAATGATTTGGACCGACATCGATGCGTCTTACGAAGGCGACCCGGCGGCGAAGAGCTACGAAGAAATCATTCTGGCGTATCCGTCACTGGAAGCGATCGCGATTCAGCGCATGGCGCATCTGCTTTACATGAAAGATTTGCCGTTGATCCCACGCATCATGACCGAATGGGCGCACAGCCGCACCGGGATCGATATTCATCCGGGCGCGAAAATTGGTTCGCACTTTTTCATCGATCACGGCACCGGCGCGGTCGTTGGCGAGACCTGCGAAATTGGTTCGCACGTAAAGTTATATCATGCCGTCACCCTCGGTGCTCGTAGCTTTCAAAAAGACGAACATGGCAAAATCAAAAAGGGCGGGAAACGTCATCCGACCGTCGAAGACGACGTCACCATCTACCCGAACGCGACGGTCCTCGGCGGCGAGACCGTCATCGGCGCAAGATCGACAATCGGCGGAAACGTTTTCCTCATGCACAGCGTCCCGCCCGATTCGCTCGTCTTTTACGAGGAGAAGCAGCTGCAAATCGTGCACAAAAAAAATCGCCATCGAAGAGATGGCTCCGCTTCGGTGTGATCTACCTCGATTACAACGCCACCACGCCGCTGTGCGATGAAGCGCGCGCGGCTATGTTGCCGTACCTCGATCGACATTTCGGAAACCCATCGAGCATCCACGCAGCCGGCCGCCAGGCGCGCGCCGCCATCGACGATGCGCGCGATAAAATTGCCGGGCTCATCCGCGCGAAGCCGCACGAAATCATCTTCACCGCCGGCGGCACCGAGTCGTGCAATCTCGCGGTGCTCGGTCTCGCGCGCTGTCCGATGTCGCGCGGCGGCCACATCATTTCCAACAAAGCCGAGCATCACGCCGTCTTGAACGCGGTCGAGCATCTCGAGAAGCGCGAGGAATTCGAAGTGACGTGGCTCGAGCTTTCGCGAGATGGAATTGTCGATCTTGCGCAGTTGGCGAATTCAATTCGCCCGGAGACGCGGCTTGTTTCCATCATGGCCGCGAACAACGAGACCGGTGTCATTCAACCGATGCGCGAGATTTCGGAGATTTGTCGGGAGCGCGGCGCTCTGCTGCACAGCGACATGGTGCAATCCTTCGGCAAGATCGACATCGACCTTTCGTTAGTCGATACGGCCAGTTTCGCCGCGCATAAATTTTACGGGCCGAAAGGCGCCGGCTTTCTTTTTCTGCGCAGCGGATTGTCGATCCAGCCGATGATGTTCGGCGGCGCGCACGAAAATCAGAGGCGTCCCGGAACTGAAAATGTCGCCGCGATTGCGGGAATGGCCGCGGCCGCCGAGTTCACCTTGCGTGACCGCGAAGCGGAGCAAGATCGACAATCACATTTGCGCGATGATTTATGGAATGCCATCGCCGCCGCCGCGCCGGAAGCGCAACAGAATGGCGACATCGCTCACCGGCTCGCCAACACACTCAACGTCAGTTTTCTCGGTCTCGACTCGGAGATGCTTTTGATCGCGCTGGATCTCAAAGGCGTCTGCGCGTCGAGCGGCTCGGCTTGCATGGTTGGCTCCGTCGTCGCTTCGCATGTTCTGCTCGCGATGGGTTTGCCGATCGAGAGCGCGCGCTCCGCCGTTCGTTTTTCGCTTGGCAAACAAACTACTTCAGCGGAAATCAAAGCGACCGGTGAAGCGATTGCGCAAATTCTCGAGCGTCTCACGAAAAGAAAGAGCAGCGAGTTCGCCGTTGCTTGAGCAACTCGAGCTCGTCTTCGCAAGATCGACATCTCCATTTGCCCGCGATGTCGATCTTGAATTGAAAGCGCGGCTGCTGCTGCGCGATTTCGGAATACGCGAACAGGTCCGCGTAGAATGGAATCCGCGGCTGAAAAGTTGCGCCGGCCGCGCCGATTTTCGCGCAAAACTGATCACGCTCAATCCGCGATTGCACGATCACCCCGGTGAAATCGAACGCACATTTCGTCACGAGCTTGCGCATCTACTCGCGCAGTTTCGCGCCCGGCGAAAAAGAATTTCACCGCACGGCGACGAATGGCGACGCGCGTGTGTCGATCTTGGAATTGGCGATGAGAAGCGCACCCACCATCTCCCCTTCCCGACGACGGAGCGAGTCCGCCGCTTTCATTACAAATGTCCGAATTGCAAACTTGATTTTCCGCGCGTGGAAAAAATTCGACGCGCGATCGCGTGTCTCGCCTGTTGTCGCGCGCATAATCGAGGAAAATTCGACGTGCGTTTCCGATTGCAGTTGGTGGATCGCGACCTCCGGGCGCGATGTTAACTATAGCGGCTACGCCGCCCGAACTTAGCAACGCGCTCGGAGATCGCGTTCCACCTACGCGATGTCGTCGCCCTTTGTATTCTTCTCCCCGCGCAATTTCGCCTGGATGAACATGTCGATGTTACCGTCCATCACCTCCTGCACGTTGCTCGTCTCCGCGCCAGTGCGGTGATCTTTCACCATTTGATACGGCTGAAAAACATACGAGCGAATCTGGCTCCCCCACGCGATGTCGCCTTTCTCTCCATATTGTCGATCTATCTCCGCGCGTTTTTTGTCCTGCTCAATTTCATACAGTTTCGCTTTCAACATTTTGATCGCGAGCTCGCGATTGCGTCCCTGACTGCGCTCGGCCTGACACGCGACGACGATCCCGCTCGGCTTGTGCGAAATGCGCACGGCTGTTTCGACTTTGTTTACGTTCTGTCCGCCTTTGCC
>JBBROO010000066.1:0-10144 GCA_038229295.1 Chthoniobacterales bacterium
CCGAGCTCGAGCCGACGATCAAGCGACTGCAAACCGCCGGCATTCGCGTGAGTCTCTTTGTCGATCCAACACTCGAGCAAATCGATGCGGCCGGCGCGCTCGGCGTGGAGATGATTGAATTGCATACCGGAAAATTAGCGAACGCGTTTGCCGAGAAGATTCAAAAAGAAGAGCTGCAAAATTTGCAGGCGGCGGCGAAGTGCGCGTCGGAATTAAATCTGCAAGTCAACGCCGGCCACGGCATCAATTACACGAACATCGCGCTCATTCATCAAATCCGGCACTTGAACGAACTGAACATCGGCCACTCGATTGTTTCTCGCGCCGTCTTCATCGGACTCGAAGCGGCCGTGCGCGACATGCTGCGCGCGATGGAAGATTATCGCTGATGAGCGTCTTCGGCATCGGCGTCGATTTGGTTGAATGCGCGCGCATTCAAAAATCGCTCGATCGCTTTGGCGATCGCTTTCTGAAGCGTGTGTTCACCGAGGGCGAAATCGAATATGCCATGTCGATGAAATTTCCGGCACGCCATTTGGCCGCGCGTTTCGCAGCGAAGGAAGCCATCTCGAAAGCATTCGGTACCGGCATCGGCAAAGCGATGGGTTGGCGCGACATCGACGTGCAAAAAAAGGAGAGCGGCGAACCGTTTCTCGTTTTAACCGGCGGCGCCGAGAAGATGTCGATCTTGCGCCGCCTAACGAAAGCGTCGATCACGCTCAGCCACACCGACACTCACGCCATGGCGATGATTGTCCTGGAAAGCTGAGTCTGCGTTTTGTTAGTCGTGCTTGGATTGGAGCGAATGACTCGACCAATGAATCGCGCGAATCCGCCAACCAGCATTCGTTTTCGTTAGGATCATCAACTCCGCGCCTTGACTGTTGATTTCCTTACCTTCGAATTTGCCGACGCTATGAGAAAGCGAAGTGACCCACGCCGTGTCGCCTTCCCGTTTCGCAACTAAGTCAGAACGCGTCATCACCACCGTGCGCAAAAAATCCATGTCTTCCTGGAGATGTTTTTTGGCGTACTCCTCGCGCGTTTGTTTTACACCGCTCTCCAGAATGACCGCGTCGGGCGCGAGCAGTTCCATGGCCGCGGCGCCTTCTCCTTTTTGCAGCGCGCTGGAAAATCCATCAACCGTCGCGGCGATCGCGTTGCCGTCGTCCGGTTGCGATTGGCCGAGGGAGCTGGATGCCGTGATGATGCAAATGCCGACAAGGCTGAGCACGTCTGTTTTCATGTGATGATCGAACCACGGTCGCGGTGGAGAATGCAACCAAGGACAATATTTGTTGAACGTTTCAGCAAGTGCGCCGACTAATGAGTGTGCGCGGCGCCCGGAAACCAAAGATCAGTCAGCTGGTGATTTCTGTTATCGGCATGGTTGCGTGGGTCGCCATCTTCAACCATTGCGCGCTGGGAGCGCTCGCGGCAAAACCGGTTTCGCACTG
The DNA here is from genome assembly GCA_038229295.1 of Chthoniobacterales bacterium. GTDB lineage: Bacteria > Verrucomicrobiota > Verrucomicrobiia > Chthoniobacterales > UBA10450 > JAJPGZ01. The sequence continues at coordinate 1,458 of JBBROO010000066.1, forward strand.
TCATCCAACTCCGGTCAAACATGAACAAGGCGAACAAATGCCGTGCTGCAAAGTTCTTCAGGCCGTCACGGCGCCAACGAAGGCTGCGGTCGGGTATGACGCTTTCGATTTTAAGCTTACGCCGTATCCGTTTTCGTTAGATCTATTGAGCGGTATTTCACGGCATCACACCTATGCGCGTAATCTCGATACCGGGCCGCCTTTCGTAACGTCATTTTCGGAATCGGTTTTGCAGCGGAGCATTCTCGCTCACGCTCCTCCTCTTTCTCTGAGCTAACGACTCGCATTCCCGCGCCGGGATTTAGCGGTCGCTCGCTCCTTCACGCTGTCTCGGTTCGACGCGGATCGACGCGTCACAGGCAGCACAAGATCGACATGCGCATGTGCGTCGTCGTTTCACTTCAACCGCAATTCAACTCAAACAAAAAACTATGAACAAAATGACAATTAAATATCAGTTACTCACTCTGCTCGCGATCGGTCTCGGCAGCGCGGCCTTCGCGGCGAATCTCTCGGACAAAGACAAACAGTTCCTCGCTAACTACGACAAAATTCAAACCGCCCTGGTGGCTGACGATCTCGACGGAGCTAAAACGGCCGCTGTCGATCTTGGCGATAACGGCGCTGAGTTAGCGAAAAGCAGTTCGCTCAAAGACGCGCGTGTCGCGTTCGAAAAACTGAGCGCGCAGGCAAAGCAACTGGCGACCGGTCAATCTGATTACCACGTCTTTCATTGCCCAATGCTGAAGAAGGATTGGGTGCAAAGATCGACAACCACCGCGAATCCGTACGGCGGCAAGGAGATGGTCAGTTGCGGGGAAATGCAGAAATAAACAACTCGGAAAACGAAAGTAGAAACCAAATGAAAAAAACAAACATCATTCTGTCACTGGCAGCCGCGGCCATTTTCGCGGCCTACCCGGCGCTCGCTCATCAAGGTCATGAGCACGGCGAGAAGGAAGAACTTGCCTCGGGCGAGACGAAAAAGATTAGCGGTGAAGTCATCGACATGGCCTGCTATGTCGATCATAACGCGACCGGCGAAAAGCATGCCGATTGCGCGAAGAAGTGCATCACGAGCGGGTTACCTGTTGGTCTGAAAGCAGACGACGGTAAAACGTATCTGCTGATCGGCGAACATAAGCCGCTGAACAGCGAGCTGGTGCAATACGCGGCGAAGAAGATCACGGTCGAAGGCAAGGTCACTTCGCGAGATGGCGTCAACATGATCGAGAACGCATCGATCCTGAAGTAACCGGGCGATATCGACGATATGAAATTGTTATTCAACGTTCGGCTCACTCATGTGCTAGCAATGGCCATCACTCTGTCGGTTTCGACCGGCGGGGTGTTGGCGCACGGGGGAAAGCATCACTCCGACCCGATGGCGGCGAGCCTTCAGGGACTAAAAGGCAAAGAGTTTGAATCCATGTACCTGAAGCAGATGATTCATCATCATCAATCTGGCGTCGAAATGGCGGAACTCGCGACCAGCAATACAAAGCGCGCTGAGCTGAACAAAATGGGACGGGAAATCATCACCGCACAAAAATCGGAGATCGATCAAATGACGGGCTGGCTAAAAAAAGATGGCGGAAGCGTCGGCTCGATGGAGCAAATGCCCGGCATGGAAAAGATGATGAAGGAGATGGCGGAGCTGAAGAAGGCGAAGGACGACGACTTCGACAAGATGTTCCTCTCCATGATGATCGAACACCACAAAGGCGCCGTCGCCATGTCGAAGTTAGTCGCTGATCATGCCGACCGCGCTGAAATCAAGCAGCTGGCTGAAAAAATCATCCAAGATCAAACGAAAGAGATCCAACAGATGAAGGACTGGAAGAAAGCCTGGTTCAAAAAGTAGCCTACCGAACTGAGTTCGACTCAGACGAGCGGCGTTCGATCCGCCCCGTCGAGTTGAATCAACACTGTGAATATATTTTTCCAACATCTTAGCGAGCCCGAGTACATGCATGTGCTCATTAACCCGATGCCCGTTTATGGCCTGAGCATGGGCGTGGTGGCGATGGTGGTTGCGCTGATCTATCGATCTCGACCTGTTTTGGTGGCGGCTCTTATTTTGATTTTCCTAGCCGGCCTTTCGGCGTGGCCGACTTATCATTACGGACAGGCTGCCTATGATCGGGTGAAATCGATGTCCGATACGGTGGGAGGGCAGTGGCTGGACGAACACATGGCTCGAGCCGAGAAATTGATCTACGCCTTTTACGTTTTGGCTGCGGTCGCGCTGGCTGGGATTTTTGCGCCGCTCAAATGGCCTCGAACCTCCAAGCCGTTGGGAATCGCTGCACTCGTGCTGGGGATCACCACGCTCGGCATCGGCGGTTACATTTCGTATCCGGCCGGTCATGTGCGGCACAAGGAATTTCGGTTCGAGCCGCCGCCGGCGAGACAACAGGAAGAGGAACATCACCATCACGGAGGTGAAGGCGCCATGGATCACGACGAACACGCCGAAGGTCAACCGGCCAAGCCGATGGATCACGGCTCAATGCCGGGCATGGAAGCAAGCAAGAACGGCACCGACTCGAAAGAGCAACCGATGCAGCATGATGCCACCGGGCAATCTGCCGCGCCCACGCAAGAGCAACTCGAAGCCAGCCGCCTGCAATTGGAAGCCAGCCGGCTGCAGCTCGAAGCGAGCCGCAAGCAATTGGAAGCGGCGGACGCTGCGAAGACGCAAAATCCACCCGCTCCGCAGCCAACTCAATCTCCGAAAGCAGAAGACGGGCATCCACATGAACACCAACCTTAGGCGGGAACAAAAATCAGTGATGAATCGCAGTAAGAATTTGGTCCGGAGTTTGGCGATTTTTGTGCCGTTCTATTTCTGTGTGTCGAATGCTCGTGCGGGGCAGACGCAGATGGTAAGGGAGGCGAACGGTGCTCTGTCGCAGCCTGCCGGGATGGGCGAGAGCATGATGGGCGATCCCGGCCTTATCCCGTTCGGAATCATGACCGGTCAGGCGGGGAGATGGATGGTCGGTTACCAATTCATCTTCGAGCAAATGGACGGTCATCTTGTTGGGACCGACGACATCAGCGAGGCCGCGATTCTCAAACGATTCTTCGCCACGCCCACCGACATGACGATGCAAATGCACATGTTCATGGTGATGTATGTGCCGATCGACAGGCTTAGTCTCATGGCCGTGCTCCCCTATATCCGCAAGGATATGAACCACCTTACGATCGATGGTGAGCGCTTCGCCGAGCGCACTGATGGCATCGGTGACATCGAACTACGCGGGATGTATCGAATCTTTGAGACGAAGGACCTGCATCATCGTTTGTTGGTAAACGGTGGAGTGGGCCTGCCCAGCGGATCGATCGACGAGCGACTCAACGGAATGCGGCTCGAATATCCAATGCAACTCGGATCGGGAACGTTCTCGTTGCTACCGGGCTTCACTTATCTCGGCGAAGCATTGCCTTGGGGTTGGGGAGCAGACTTCAAGTCAACCGTGCGACTCGGCAGAAACGACAACGGCTACAGATTGGGGAATCGTTACGAGCCGAGCATCTGGGTCGCGCGGCAGTTGGCGAATTGGGTCAGCTTATCGGTAGGCGCGAGCGGGGAGTTTTGGGAGAACGTTCGCGGGTCGGATCCCAAGCTCGATCCCATGGACGAGCCGACGAAGGACATAAACCTGCAAGGCGGGAAGCGCCTCAATGCCACCTTCGGAATCACATTCCATCCGCCGACCGGGTTTTTTAAAGGCCAGCAGCTTTTTGTGCAAGGGGATGTTCCGGTCGTCCAATCCTTGGATGGTCCGCAACTTCAGCGGAGCTACATGCTTCATCTCGCCTGGCAGTGGGAATTCTGAGAACGTGAAGGACAAATATGAACATAAACGTTGCGCAGGAAATTTGATGCGTAAATTCGTCGCTTTGCTCGCGATGATCGCACTCAGCGGATGCGCGACGAATTTCGAATCCAAGCCGCTAAACGCCGACCATCCCGCGAGCGCACAGGCGCAGGAAGCGCCACGTTTCGGAATGAAACGGTTGATCGTGCCGGATGAACTAACGCGCAAAACGAATGCGCAGCTGGCAAGAAAAGACGTTCCGAATCCTGACTTCCAAGGCAGCGGAATGTCACACGACATGAGCGACATGAAGGGCATGGACCATTCCAAAATGCAAGGAATGGACATGAACAAACCGCCACCGAAGTCTGAAACAATGGAAGGGATGGATCATTCGAAAATGAAAGGCATGGCGGAGCCCGCCCCGGCAGCTTCTCCCGCAAATAAAGAAGCGGTGGGGATGGAGATGAAAAAAACGTCAGACGAAATGAAAAAGCTTTCCGATGAATTGAAAGCGAAGTCCGACGCGGAGAAGGCGACGGCGAAACCTTCGCAGGCCGCCAAGAGCGAGGCCGCATATTGGACCTGCGTGATGCATCCGGAAATCCACGCCGACAAACCGGGACAATGCCCGAAGTGCGGCATGACGTTGGTGAAGAAGGAGGGCGGCGCGAAATGAGAAGCTTGTCTCTGTTGTTAGTTTTCGCGCTCGTCCCAAACGCCTGGTCGGCGCGTCGTCGACCGGTGGAAGACCTGCAAGCCACCGTGCAAGGGCGCATCGGTAAACGCGTGGAATGGCGAAAAGACGCGGCGGTTGACGTAGAGATTTCGCGAACGGTACACGCTCTCTTGCGCGGCACTCTCACGGCGGATCGCGCAGTGCAGGTTGCGTTGCTCAACAACCGCGAGCTGCAAGCGACCTTCGAGGAAATCGGGATAGCCAACGCGGACTTGATCGAGGCCGGTCTGCTAAAGAATCCAAACTTCAATGTCAGTGCGCGTTTCCCCGATCGACCACCTTCCGGAACCAATCTGGAGTTCGGGATCGTGCAGGACTTTCTCGAGCTCTTTCTGATTCCGTTGCGCAAGAAAGTTGCGGCTAACGAACTCGCCCGCGCCCAGCTCATAGTCGGTGATGCCGCCCTGAAACTGGCCTCCGAGGTTAAGACCGCGTTTTACACCTTGCAGGCGAAGCAGCAATTGCTGTCGCGGATCACGGTGCTCGGTGCGACCAACTCCGCCGCGCTTGAGTTTGCCCAGCGACAACACGAAGGCGGGACGATCAATGACTTGGAGCTGGCCAATCAACAGGCGACCTATTCGCAAGCTAAAGCAGATGCCGCGGAGATCAGCGCCCAAATTGTGACAGAGCGCGAAAAACTCAATCGACTCATGGGCGTGTGGGGAGCGGAGACACAATGGAACATCGCGGACGAACTTCCCGCGCTCCCGGGTAACAATCTGCCGGTCGATCGCCTTGAATCGATCGCCATCGCACAACGTCTCGATCTCGCGGCGGCCAAAGCAGAACTTGGCGCCGTGGTGCAAAGCCTCGGCCTAACGAAGACTTACCGCTACCTTGGGGCGGTCGAGTTCGGCGTGAATACGGAGCGCGATACCGGCGGCCAGCGCGTGACCGGACCGACGATGCGTTTGGAGTTGCCGATCTTCAATCAAGGCCAGGGCCGCATCGCGAAACTGCAAGCGCAGCTTCGCCAGGCCGAACGCCGACTGGAAGCGGAAGCGATCGGCATTCGCGCAGAAGTCCGTGAAGCGCGCGATCGGCTGGTGGCGAAGAAGGATCTGGCCCGCTACTACCGCGACGAACTGATTCCCGAACGCACGCGAGTCCTGGAACTGAACCTCCAGCAATACAACGCGATGCTGAAAGGCGCTTACGACCTTCTGCTCGCCAAGCAAAACGAACTGGCGGCCGAGCGCAGCTACATCGACGCGCTGCGCGATTATTGGATCGCGCGGGCTGATTTGGAGCGAGCGGTCGGCGGAAGCCTAACGAGTAGTAGAACGCGCGTCGAAACCAACAGCTTCAAAGAAACCGTAACCCATCACTAACTGCCTTATGCTCTCTCGACGAAAATTCTTTTCCGGCGCGGCTGCCATTCTCGGCGGCTCCGCCCTTGTCAACCGCCTTGCGCGCGGAGCAGAGGTGGTGGCGAATCAATCGCCTACCCCGACACCCGCTGGCTCAAATGTAAACTACGGTCCAGTGGTCACGCCCAACGGCTCCACTCTTCCGTGGACGATGAACGGCGGGGTGAAGGAATTCCGTCTCGTCGCCGAACCGGTGAAGCGCGAGTTCGCGCCCGGGATGATTGTGAACTGCTGGGGCTACAACGGCCAGACGCCGGGGCCGACGATCGAGGCAATCGAAGGCGATCGCGTTCGCATCTTCGTCACGAACAAACTGCCGGAACCGACGACGGTCCACTGGCACGGAGTTATTTTGCCGAACGGGATGGACGGCGTCGGCGGAGTGACGCAAAAGCACATTCAGCCGGGCGAAACGTTCGTCTACGAGTTCACCCTCAAGCAGCATGGCGTGCAGATGTATCATCCCCATTCCGACGAGATGATTCAGATGGCGCTCGGGATGCAGGGCTTCTTCGTCATTCATCCGAAAGATGGCTACCCCGAGCCGGTGCATCGGCACTTCCTTGTCTTCTTGCAGGAATGGTTCGTCGAGCCGGGCAGTTCTACGCCCAATCCGAATATCATGACCGATTTCAATCTCTTCACCTTCAACAGCCGCGTCTGGCCGGGAACTGCCCCGTTAGTGGCGAAGCTAAACGACAGAGTGCGCGTCAGCTTCGCCAACCTGAGCATGGACAGCCATCCGATCCACTTCCACGGCCATCGCTGGTGGGTGGTGGAAACCGACGGCGGCCAAATTCCAAAGTCGGCCTGGTGGCCCGAGACTACGATGAACGTCCCGCCCGGCACCACGCGCACAGTCGAATTCGTCGCCGACAATCCCGGCGACTGGCCATTCCATTGCCACAAGAATCACCACGCGATGAATGCCATGGGACATGAAATTCCAAACGTCCTCGGGGTGAATCAGAAGGGTGTCGCCGGTAACATCGGAAAGCTCGTTCCGGGTTACATGGCAATGGGCAGCAGTGGCGGAGGCGGGATGAGCGAGATGTCGAAGATGATGCCCGGTCCGAAGAACACTCTACCGATGATGACCGGGGACGGACAATTTGGACCGATCGAGATGGGCGGCATGTTTACCGTCCTCAAAATCCGCGACGGCATCACGAACTACGATGATCCGGGTTGGTACAAAAATCCGGAAGGCACAGTCGCCGGACCAGCCGCATGACTAAACGCCCTAACAATTACGTCGTCGGCGCGGCGCTCGGTCTGATCGGGACAGTCACCTGGCTAACGAATGGAAGCGGCGGCAGCGCTTGTCTGACGGGTTCTTGTCTAATCCCGCTCACCACCATAGCCACGCTTGCGACCGTTCCAGCAGTCGCCGCGGAAAGCGAGTCGCCTTCGCAGGACAAGGCCATCATCGCGGCCGTGGACGAATTTCATGAGGCACTACGACGCGGCGATGCTGATGTCGCGATGAAATTCCTCGCGTCAGATGCGACGATCCTGGAGAGCGGCGTATCGCAGACGCGGGAGGAGTATGTCCGCGAACACTTGGCCGAAGACATCGCCTTCGCGAAAGCGACCTCGAGCACTCGTCTAACCGTGAAGGTCAGCCGGGAAGGGAACGCAGCGTGGACGATGAGCACGTACCGAACGAGCGGGTCGTTCGAAGGAAAGCCGATCGATAGCATCGGAGCCGAACTAGTTATTCTAACGCAGACGCCTGAGGGCTGGCGAATCCGCTCGATTCACTGGTCCAGCCGAAAAGCAACCGCTCAGCGATGAGTGTTTTTCTACACCGAGAATTTTGCGCTGCGACGAGAGCTGCGCGTTGCACCCGTCACCCCCGTTCTCAGTCCAGGACCCGTCAAAACTAGATATAACCTATGAACAACTACACCAAGTTCGGTGCCATGATTGCCACCTCGACCATCGTCATGCTGGGGCTGATGTATCTGAATACCTATCAGCTAGATCACGTCTTCTTCAGCCAGACGCGCGCTTGGATGGCCCTGGTGATGGGCGCGACCATGGCGATCATCATGCTGTTGTTCATGCTCGGCATGTACACCAACCGACGAGCGAATATCGGTATCTTCGCCGGCAGTATCGCGGTTTTTGTCCTCGCCCTCTGGCTCGTTCGCAGCCAGGCAACCGTGGAAGATGTTTCCTGGATGAAGGCCATGATTCCGCATCATTCGATCGCGATCCTGACCAGTGAGCGGGCTCATATTTCGGATCCACGGGTCCGTAAGCTGGCCGACGGAATCATCGAGGCGCAGCGGCGCGAGATTGGCGAAATGAAGATGTTGATAGAGGATCTACAGAAGAAGCACTAAGCCGTCGATTTTGCGGCGCGATGCAGTTAAGCAGAAGAATTAACCTAAGAGAAACGAGGTGAAGAATTATGTTAGAAGAAGGTGCAACTTATAAATGTCCCGAGGCCGGTTGCGGCTGCGAGGTCAAAGTAACCAAAGGCGCTCCGGCAGAAGAAGCGGGCGATGACGCGCCGACCTGTTGCTGCGACACAAAGATGGAAAAGGAATAGAATCCTGATTTCCGCCATGATTGACGCATACCCCTATTGGGTATATGCTGCGTCATGGCGGAAGTTCATGGAAGCAAGCTGAAGGTCCGCATTAAACGAATCGCGGGCCAGGTCGCGGGGGTGCAGCGGATGATCGAGGAGGACCGCTACTGCGTCGACATCCTAAATCAAATTTCAGCGGTTCG
>JBBROO010000067.1:0-9656 GCA_038229295.1 Chthoniobacterales bacterium
AAACGTATGAAGAGCGATTCGCCCGGTCAACTAATCATGACCGGAGTTCCGGGGAAAGAACTCGACGCCGAAACGGCGAAACTGTTTCGGCGCGTGCAACCGGGCGCGTTTATTCTTTTCGGGCGCAATATCGAAAGCGCCGCGCAATTGCGGAAGTTGATCGACGATCTGCGCGATGTTAGCGAAGCCGAGCCGATCATCACAATCGACCAGGAGGGCGGGCGCGTGTCGCGTTTGCGTCTCATCGGCAACGAGCCGCCGAATGCGCAGCAGCTCCGCGAAAAGGACGATGTCGATCTTATCGCGCGTCATGGCGACATCACCGGACGTTTGTTGCGTCTGTTCGGATTCAATTTGGATTTGTGTCCCGTGCTCGACATTTCTTTCGATGACGATGCCGATAATTCACTGCGCGGCCGCTGTTACGGAAACGATGTAGATCAAGTCATTCGCAATGCCGGCGCGTTTAACGATGCGATGCGCGAGCAGGGGATCGCGAGTTGCGGAAAACATTTTCCCGGTTATTCCGCGGCGACCATAGATGCGCATCACGATCTTCCGAAGATCGACAGAACGCGGGAGGAATTGGATCACGAAGAGCTCGCGGTATTCCGCGCATTCGTCGGCAAGATCGACAGCATGATGATCTGCCACGGTTGGTATCCGACATTCGAAGAGCAGAAAACGCCCGCGTCCTTGTCGCACCGCATCGTGACCGAATTGCTGCGAGACGAGATGGGCTTTGCCGGGTTGATCATGACCGACGATCTCGATATGGGCGCGATCCTGAATGAGTATTCGCTCGATGAAACGATTCGGCGTGCCATCGCGGCCGGTAACGATCTCACGATGATTTGCCATCGTGTTCCGGAGATCGAAAATGTGCACCGCATCCTCGGTGGATTGCCGCGGGACCAAATCGATCGCGCTTTAGAAAGTGTGGCGCGTTTCAAACAGAACCTTGCGCCGCCGGAGGAATTTTCCGAATCCGCATTTCGCAAGATCGACAATGAGATTTGGGAATTGCGCGTGGCGGTGTTAGGCGAAGAACTCGCCGCGCAACGCAGTCCGGAAGACGGCAAACGTTCGCCGGTGGAAACGTATTAAGTGCGTCGCCGCACCGCGAGAAGAACGTCGCGGCCGACCAGATAAAGCGTAACGCAGAGCACCAAAAACGGAAGACATGCGAGCAGGTCGGCGTGGGTGCCGCCGAAGAACGGATTGCTCGCGGTCGACCAATCTTCGATTCGCTTGCTGACATTCGCGAGACTTGGCACGCCGGCCATGAATGCGATGACGATGCCGGCGAGCGCGCCGCCGGCGATGTAACCGGACGCGAGCAACACGCCCGAACTTTTGTCGCCCTCGGCCGTCAGCTCGACGTCGGACAAATTCTTGTGATGGAATTTAACCTTTAAGTATTTATCGACCAGTAACCGGATCAATCCGCCGATCCAAATCGGGCTCGAGGATGAGAGTGGGAGATAAACGCCGACCGCGAACGCGAGCGATGGGATGCCGCTCATTTCGAGCACGATCGCGATCATGACGCCAAGAAGGACGAGCGCCCACGGAAGTCTATGGCTCAGAATTCCCTTGATGATGTAGGACATCAGCGTCGCTTTTGGCGCGTCGAACTTCGCCACGGCTGATCCGTCAGGACGAATTTTATGGGTGCCGTTAATTCCAGGATCGACAAGGTAAGCGACGGCGCCCTGGTCATCGACGAGGTAACGTTGCGCGGGGCCGCCGGCGGAATCCAGCCGCTGCCAAACGTGATAGCTATTTTGATCGGACGATGCTTGCGGCCCTTTCAGTTTCTCAACTGCGCCGATCTGGTCCGCGGGCGCGCGCAAATCCGCCGGGAAGTTCTTGTCGATCTTGAACGAAACATTACCATCGTCGCCGACAAGGTAATCGCCCGGTTCGAGACCCGCTACGGGCGCATTCTCGCTCACGCGCAACGCGCGGAAATTTCCGGCAGCATTTGGTTTTATCTTTTCGTCAAACGGTTGCAACGGAATGCCGGGCGGCGCCATCTTCTTGGTGACGGGTGCGAACGTGCTGGCGGGAACGTAAACGGTGTAGGACTCGTTAAGCTTCAGCAGAATCGGGCCGAGCGCGATGGCGGAGGCGAGTGCGCCGACGAGAATCGCGATCTGCTGGAATTTTGGTGTCGATCCAACGAGAAATCCGGTTTTCAGATCTTGCGACGTAGTTCCGCCATTCGATGCGGCGATGCAAACGATGCCGCCAATCGAAAGGGCGGTAACGAAGTAATGCGGGCCGGTCCAACCGACGATCAAAAATATCAGGCACGTCAGCAGCAGCGTCGCCACCGTCATTCCTGAAATCGGATTCGATGATGAGCCGATCTCGCCCGTTAGGCGCGATGAGACGGTAACGAAAAGAAAACCGAACGCGACGATTAAAAGCGCGCCGAGCAAATTCCAGCGCAGATTTAATTGCGGCGCGACGATCATGATGAGCAGCAGTAAGACGACACCACCGATGACAAGTTTCATTGATAAGTCCTGGTCGGTGCGCGGCGCGTTGGCGGCGGCGGCGTGACCGCCGCGAAGATCGGCGAGGCCGCCGCGCAAGCCATGCCAGATGGTCGGGAGCGAACGGATCAAACTAATGATGCCGCCGGCCGCGACCGCGCCCGCGCCGATGTACAAAACGTAAGCGCCGCGAACATCGTCCGGACCCATCTCGGAAATCGGCATCGTGCCGGGCGGCACGATTCCAACGACGCGTTCGCCGAAAAATTTGATCGCTGGAATCAGGACCAAATACGCGAGCACACCGCCAGCACACATAATGGACGCGATGCGTGGTCCGATAATGTAGCCGACGCCAAGGAGCGCTGGCTCGATCGTCGCAGAGATGGAGCCGCCCTTGAAGGGCGCCGCGAAAATTTTGGTGGGATCGCTCTTCCACATTTTGAATGCGCCCATCGCGGCCTGATACAAAAAGCCGATGCCGAATCCGGAGAAGATCACTTTGCCGCCGCCGGCCGCTTCTTCATTAGTAATCGCGGCATTGGTGGTGGTGGTTTGCGTCTGGTCGGAGGCGGCGAGCGATTCCTTCGTCGCCGACGCTTTCAGAACTTCGGCGCAGGCGGTGCCCTCGGGATATTTCAGCAAGCCGTGTTGATCGACAATCAGCGCGCGACGCAACGGGATCATCATCAAGATGCCTAACAAACCGCCGAGAATCGCCACGAGCATAACCCGGGTGATCTCGAGATCGAATCCCAGAATCATGATCGCGGGCATGGTCACGCCCAGGCCGAATGCGATCGACTCGCCGGCCGAGCCCGCGGTTTGCACAATGTTGTGCTGCAAAACGTTCGCGTCGCGCAGGCCCAACTTGGAAAGCAATCGGAAGATGGTGATCGAAATCACCGCCACCGGAATGGAAGCGCTCACCGTTAGTCCGACTTTCAACACGAGGTAAAGGGAGGACGCGCCGAAGATCATTCCGAGCAATGTCCCGATGATGAGCGGAAGCGGCGTCAGTTCCGGCAGACGCGCCGAGGCCGGGATGAATGGCCGGAAATTTGCCGCCAGGGGATTCGTTGGGCGCGCCCCCACGATGTCCGGATATTCGTTCGGCGGAATAGTTCCCCCTATGTTCGCCATGGCAAGGACATTCCCGACACTCCGGCGAAAGTGCAAGCTTTGAATCGCGCTCGCCGCTTGCAATTCACATGTCGATCTTGCACGGTTACGGCGGAATGAAACGAAATTGGAACTGGCGGTTGTGGACGGGATTTTTATTTGCGCTCGCCGGCTTCATCAGTTTTTGGTTTTTCGCTCAATTCCCGATCACGCGCGATTTTCCGTGGGCAAATCTGCTCCTGTTTGCCATTGGCGGATTCCTTCTTTTCACCGGCATCGTTAGGGCTTTGCGCGAGCCGCAGATTTATCGTGGCAAAATCTTTGGCCCCATCCTCGCGACGCTGAGCGTGCTCATATTCGCCTTGTTCGCTTACGGGATGTTTTACGTCGTTAGGCAAATGCCGCCCAGTAAAGGTGCGCCGCGCGTCGGCGCGAAGGCGCCGGACTTCACGCTTCCGGCCCAAAACGGGATCCCGGTCACGTTGTCCCAGCTCGAATCGACCCGGGGAACTCGGTCCGTTTTGGTCATTTTTTACCGCGGCCATTGGTGACTGCTCTGTAACTCCGAGTTGCGGAGTTTTCAGCAGCGGTTGGATGATTTCGAAGAGCGAAATATTCGGGTCGTCGCGATCAGCGTCGATCCGGTCGACGTCAATCTGCGGCACTGGAAGAAGATGGGATTTACTTTTCCGCTCCTCGCCGACACGGACGCCGCGGTCATCAAACGTTACGATCTCTTGCACGAGCATGGCGGACCCGGCGGCGCGAATATTTCGCGGCCGGCCGAATTCCTTATTGATCCTACCGGCACGGTGCGCTGGGCAAATCTGACGGAGAACGCGGCGGTGCGCGCAAGACCAGACGAGGTCTTGGCCGTCTTCGACGCACTCGACCAAAAGCGCGCGGGCGAGAAGGACTGAGCAGACACTCCCGCGCATTGACGGAGCCGCGGCCAGCCCATAACGTTGCGGCCCGTGCATCCTGAGCTGGAACAACTGCTCGTCCTGCAAGATCGACAACAAAAAATCAAGCAGATCGAGAACGAAATAAAAACGCTGCCGCAGCAACGCGCGAATCTCGAGGCGCAACTCGCGGCCAGCGTCGCCGGCGTGGAAGGGTTGAAGCAGCGCGGCAAACAGGTCGAGGTCGATCGTAAAAAGCTCGAGCTCGATGTCGGCACGCGTCAGGACACCATCGCGAAATTGCGCACGCAACAATACGAGACGCGCAAGAACGACGAGTTCAAAGCGATGGGAAACGAAATCGAACGTTACACCAAAGAGATCAGCGGCATCGAAGACCAGGAGCTCGAACTCATGGAGCAGACTGACAAAATTAAAGCTGAGCTCGCGGTCGAAGAAAAAAAATCGGCCGCCACGAAAGATTCGATCGCACGTCAACTTGTCGATCTTGACGCGAAAGCGAAAACGCTCGAGGCGCGTTTGGCGGAGTTAAACAAAGACCGCGCCGAACTCGGGGCCAAGATCGACGAAGACGTTCTCGATCGTTTCAATCGTCTTTTCGAAAGCAAAGGCGACGCCGCCGTCGTGGCGGTCGAACACGGAATTTGCACCGGTTGTCATATGAAAGTGACCACGGCCACGGCCGTGCACGTCAAAGTCGGAAAAGAGATTGTCAGCTGCGAACAATGCGGCCGGATTCTTTACGACGGCGCGTAAGATCGACAATCTAGACGTTGAAGCGAAACTCGATTACGTCCCCGTCCTTCACGACGTAATCTTTTCCTTCGATCCGCAACTTGCCCACTTCGCGCGCCTTCGCCGAGGAACCTAACGAGACCAGATCGTCGTAGTGAATTGTCTCCGCGGCGATAAAGCCGCGCTCGAAATCGGAGTGAATCACGCCGGCTGCGGCGGGCGCTTTGTCGCCGGCATGAATCGTCCAGGCGCGCGATTCTTTCTCGCCGGTGGTGAGATAAGTTCGCAGACCGAGCAAATGATACGCCGCGCGAATGAGTGCATTCGTCCCGCTGTCTTCGACGCCGAGGCCGCGCAGATATTCCAGCGCTTCCTCCTCGCCAAGATCGACAAGTTCGCTTTCGATCTGCGCACTGATGACGACCGCTTCGGTGCCGAAATGATTCCTGGCGTACTCGTTCACAAGATCGACATGCTGGTTCTTCTCGCCTTTGGCCAGCGCCGTGAGATCCGATTCGGCCACGTTGCAGGCAAACAGCGTCGGCTTTGAAGTCAGCAAAAAGAAATCGCGCGCGACGATTTTTTCTTCCGGAGTTAACTCCGCGGTGATGGCCGGCTTTCCGGCGTCGAGATGCGGCAGTAATTTCTCGATGACAACGTTCTCGCTCTTCGCCGTCTTCGATCCGGCTCGCACTTCTTTCTGCAATCGATCGCGCCGTTTCTGGAGCGACGCCAGATCGGCTAGCACGAGTTCGGTATTGATCACTTCAATGTCGCGCACCGGATCAATCGTTCCGCTGACGTGATGAATGTCGCCGCTCTCAAAACAGCGTACCACCTGCACGATCGCGTCCACTTCGCGGATGTGACTCAGAAATTGATTGCCGAGTCCTTCGCCCGCGCTCGCGCCTTTCACCAGTCCCGCGATATCGACGAACTCGATCGCCGCCGGCACGATCTTTTGAGATTTCGAAAGCTTGCCCAGTGTCGTTAGGCGCGTGTCCGGCACCACGACCACGCCGACGTTCGGTTCAATCGTGCAAAAGGGATAATTTTCCGCCGGCGCTTTATGTGTGCGCGTGATGGCGTTGAACAATGTCGATTTCCCGACGTTAGGCAGTCCGACAATTCCAGCGCTCAACATAAAGAAAAAAATCTGCGAAAATCTGTGGATAAAAAAACTCGGGCTGGCGGGATTTGAACCCACGACCTCTTGAACCCCATAAAGAATTATACGTATTCGGCACGATCCGGCAGGATGAGGCATAATCGTGCATCACGCGGCACCAATCGCATAAGATGTGTAACGCGAATCACTTAAATCCGTCAAATTGCTGGAATAACCCGGCATGCATTGGCATCCGGTTTTTTCATCGGGGCTACCACCGCTTCGCGCCGCCTCTTTGCGTCTGGCTTCGATAGTGCAGCCTCAAATTTCCCCTTGGGAAGCATCGGATTTATCCCGCTCCCGCAGCGTGACAAGGGCTTGTTTTTGCATCCCTCCCCCGAGGGTCGTGCACTGGCATCTCCGAATCGTTTGATTTCGCACCGGCTTTGTCGACCTCCGTTCGCCAACTGATCCCACCGCGAGTGTAGTCTCACCGCTCGCTTGCAAAAGTGGCTGTTTATTCCCGTATTGTCACACAATCACTGTCACACTTCGATCGTCAGGGTTACTTGCTTCTCGCGTCCCGACGGCTTCGATCGCTTTCACCGGAGAGCGATCCTTTCGGAAACAAGTCCGCCACGTCTACGCCGAGCGCTTTGGCAAGCTGAAGCAGTTCGTAGTCAGCAATGCACCGCAGCTGCGACTCGATTTTTGATACCGAAACGCGGCTAACATTCCAGCCGATAATCTGCAATCGCGCCGCAAGATCGCGCTGCCGAAGGCCTCGCACCCAGCGAAGCTGCCGGACTCTTCCGCCTACGATGTTCTGGGCTTTCAGTTTCTTATTTTGCGCTGTTGGTTCGGTTACAGATGCTCGCCAGAGAGATATCGGGCGGCTGCCGGGATGTTATCGGCGGCGTTCGCAGGGTCTGGTTCACCACGACAGGGTCAGAGCTGTGCTTGGTCGCTGCGTTCTCTCGAACAACGCTGGTCGGAGAATCTTTTGGAAGATGTGGCGAACGAGACGCTTATGACGTCGGGCTGTATCAGCACAACCAGGTTAATCATCGTCAGGCCGGACCTGTACAGAGGCCCCCAGGTCGGCTCGTTGCAGAAAATTTGAAAGAGAAGCGGTGTGAATATTAGAACGCATTTTGCCCGAGCCGGTGTCGCCCGTGATGAGCCAGCCGCCACAGAAGTCGGCGCGCGACCATTTCGCTTCGTGTCAGCAAGCGAGGACGGAAATGAGTGATTACAACTGCATCGACGGGATCAGAGAGGCGCAGGCCACAGTCGTTGCCGCGGCGCAATCATCGACCTCTTTCGTCCACCGCTTGGCCGAGAGAAGGCGCGAGTCTTTGCCATCAACCTCCGCAATCGCCTCATTTTTAAAGCCGCCGACGAAGAAGGCGGTTGAGAGCGCGGATTTTCTCGGCAGGCGCGTGATCAAAAAGTCGTAGGGTTATAGCGGCGGCAGGATGTCGCGCAATTATTCCGAGACTGAGGAGCACAAAATCAAGCCTCACTTGCTGCGCAATCTTGGAAAACATATTGCCATCGTGATCCACTGCGAGCGCGGCCATCGCCAAAAGCTCCTCCCGCCGATCGAACCCAATGGACGCGAATGTGCGTGGTTCCGGGGGAAGTGGGGGTGGGCTCCTGATGAGGAGCAGTTTTGAGTACCGTTCTCAGATACCCATATTAGATAAAGCCGTGGCGAAACGGTTCACCGTCCCGGACAGCCGGGGGTGTGCTTTGCAGTGATGCCTTCGTAAATGCCTGCTTTGTCGAATCCACGTGAACCATGCGTAACTCGTAATCGATGCGTGCAATCTTCTCCGCGGTACAATTACTTTTTCACCGGCATACCAATTGCCGCATTCCACGACGTCTCGCGGATCATCCAAGTCCTACCATCGATCAATAGGTCTGTGACCTCCCCGACCGTTCCGTCGTTCGCTTCGACGCTGTCAGTGTCGATGAGCTCAATTTCACCTTTGCAACCTGGCACGAATTCCGAAATGAAGCGCGGCGGGTGACAATGCAGCACGAACAGCCGGTCGCCGGGCTCGTCATCATCGTGGCGACATATCAGAAATTTCGGCAGCTTCATCGCTCCTCAAGGTAGCAATATCCACTCGCGTTCGAACAAATTTGGGTGATAACAAATGAGACCATCTGACAATGACAAGACTACCTGCTGATTTCGAATGGCGTCGGTCCCCGCAGCAAATCTCTTTTCTTTCGTATTTCCGCAAACCGTATCCCCGCAGATTATCAGGCACCGGAGAATACATACTCAAAGAATCCATCGGTCCCGCTATTGACCGCTTCTTGCGAGACGAAGTCCTAGTCTCTTGCGACCTAAGAGAGAAGGTTGCTTACAAACTCAAGGTCACCGAACTAAAGGCAGTTCTGCTACGTCACGGAAAAAAGCCATCCGGCGGGAAAGCCGAACTCGTGGACGCCGCTTTGGCCACGGCCAGAGATGAAATGGAAGGCGAAACTAGAGAGCTAGTGCTCTACAAGTGCACTCCGTCCGGCATTGACGCGATCAACGAATTCGAACGCAACAAAGCCGAAGCGGAAATTCGTTTCCAGACGGAATCGCACGAACATCTATTGTCCGGCAACGCCAAGGCTGCGTATTCGACGTGCGTTGCTTGGTGGCAAGGTTATATCGATCCTCAGTTCACGGCGCATTCGCCGGCAGTCGAGCGACTCCAGTTCATTCTGGGGAGCCAGCCGAAGGCGATTGGGCATCTGGAACAGAATGATTGGCAAATTCTGCGAGCTGCCGCCGGGATGAAGACGCTCTATGCGCATCAGAGTGAGCTGGCTTGGTTACCGGAAGGCTTTCGCACTCCGATAGGTGACAGCGGGCGGGCTGTTCGCCTTTTGCTTTGCCAAGCTGAGTTTCGCCAATCCTTCGCCCTACGCTCGCCTTATTACAAAAAGGTAAGACTGACATTCGACGGAAACGACGTTGAGGTCTGTGAGCACTGCGCCGTGCTCGACGGAAGTGAACACGAAAAAAACGAGCTTCCGGAGATACCAACGGAGCATTGCACAAGCCGAAATGGGTGCGCGTGCCGGGTCGATGGCGTCTGGGCGCCTGATGACCGCGACGCTTTTTCCCATGAGCTAGCATCAGGCGACGAGACGGATGAAATCTCCGACGAAACTGAGGATGCTCCGGTCCTTAAACTCAGGCAGCTTAAACGGATGCTCGATGAGAGTCTGATCGAACAGCCCGAGTACGAC
>JBBROO010000068.1:0-9057 GCA_038229295.1 Chthoniobacterales bacterium
ACAATGCGATTGTCGATCTTGAATTCGACGGCGATTTCCTTTCGTCGCGTGTCGGTCGTCATGATCGCTTTTGCAACCGAGCGCGCGTGCGATGTCGAACTTGCGAGGAGCGGCGCGCACGCGCGAATGCCGCGCTCGACATTTCGCATCGGCATCGCCACTCCGATGCGTCCTGTCGAACAAACGAGAATGTCGCTATCTTTAATTTTGTAGCGGCGGTCTATGACCGTCGGTCGAATTGAATTTTTGCGACGGTCATAGACCGCCGCTACAAAAGCAGCCGCCATCGCTTCGGCGTTGATCATTCCCTGCTTTCCCGTGGCCGCGTTCGCGTTTCCAGAATTCACCACGATGGCGCGCGCAAATTTTTTTGCCGCAACCTTGCGACTTACTTTCACCGGTGCAGCGCAAACTTGATTCGTAGTAAACATTCCCGCGACCGCCGCCGGTACATCCGACACAATCAGCGCGAGATCATCCTTCCGACCTTTGTCCGAGCCTTTGCCAGTACCGAGTTTTTTGATGTCGCAGAAAACCGCGGCGCATCTGAATCCGCGCGGCGCGCAAATCGAACCGGAGATTGTTTTCAAATCAGTCCCGCGGTTTCGGGATAGCCGCGCATGAGGTTCAAACATTGCACGGCCTGACCGCTCGTCCCTTTCGTTAGGTTATCGAGCGCGCTCATGACGATGAGGCGCGAGGTGCGATTGTCGATCTTCCAAGCGATGTCGATGAAGTTGGTGCCGACGACGTTCTTGGTGTCGGGCAAACGCTCCTGGCCTAACAAACGCACGAATGGCTCCTGGCCGTAAGCGGTTTCGAAGACAACGTCGGGGTGCAGATCGACCACGCCTTCACCGACCTCGGTGTAAATCGTGGTGATGATGCCGCGATTTGTCGGGACGAGATGCGGCGTGAATTGGACGATGATTTTTTCGCCGGCCAGGATCGACAATTCCTGTTCGATCTCGGCCAGATGTCGATGTTTCGGCACGCCGTACGGGCGCATGCTCTCGTTGCACTCGGCGAACAAATAATCGGCTTCCACTTTTCGGCCTGCGCCGGTGACGCCGCTCAAACTCGTGATCAAAATTCTTTGGCGATCGATCGCTTTCCGGCGAATAAGCGGCCGCAGCGGAATGAGAACGCTCGTCGGGTAACAACCGGGACAGGCGACGATTTTCGCGCCGCGAATTTCTTCGCGATAAATTTCTGGCAATCCGTAGACAGCCTGGCCTAACAACTTCGGCGCGGGATGTTCGCTGCCATAAAACTCTTTGTAGACGGCGGCGTCGCGAAGGCGGAAGTCGGCGCTAAGATCGACAACGCGCGCGCCAAGATCGACAAACGATTTTGCGAGCGCGCCGGAAACGCCGTGCGGCAAAGCGAGAAAGATTATCTCGGCTTCGCGCGCGATCGTTTTCGCATCGGCCTCCGAAAATTTCAGCGCCTTCGCTTTTTCGTGGTGGGCGAAGCGCGGAAAAACTTCGGCGAGCGACTTACCGGCGAACTGCCGCGACGTGACCGCCGTAAGATCGACATGTGGATGTGCGAGGAGCAGGCGCACGAGTTCTTCGCCGGCGTAGCCGGATGCGCCCACGATAGCCACGGTGGTTCGAGATTTGTCCACAACGCGCAATGCGTATTCCGTCTCGCCGCGATTGCAACGAAACATTCTCGGCGCGCCAAAAATTCTGCGTTACCTTGGCAGCACTTATGGATGCGATTTATCTCATCGGCTACGGCGTCATCGCGGTCTTCGTTTTCATTTTCGCGATCGTCCTTTTCAATTTTTTCGGCATCTGGCTGCGCGCGCGCATCGCCAATGCGCCCGTCGGCATGGGCAAAATGATCGGGATGCGGCTGCGGCGCGTTCCGGTCGGATTGATTGTCGATAATCGCATCACGGCGGTGAAGGCCGGAATCGAAATTCCGAGCGATCCGCTGGAAGCGCATTTTCTCGCGGGCGGCGATGTGAGTCAGGTCATCCTCGCATTAATCGCGGCGGACAAGGCGGGCATCTCGTTAGACTTCAATCGCGCGTGCGCAATCGATTTAGCCACGAAAGGAACTGGCAAGACAGTTCTCGAAGCGGTGCGCACGAGTATTAATCCGAAAGTGATCGACGTGCCGAATCCATCGATGGGCCGCACGACGATCGACGGCGTGGCGAAGGATGGTATCGGCGCGAAAGTGAAAGCGCGTGTGACGGTGCGCTCGCATCTCGATCGATTTGTTGGCGGCGCGACCGAGGAGACGATCATCGCGCGCGTGGGCGAAGGTATCGTCAGCGCGATCGGGTCGGCTGACTCATATAAAGATGTGCTCGAGAATCCGGACCGCATTTCCAAAGCGGTGCTGGCGAAAGGGCTCGACAGCAATACGGCGTTCGAAATTTTGTCGATCGATATTGCCGATGTCGATGTTGGGGACAATATCGGGGCGAAATTGCAAAGCGAACAGGCCGACGCCGACAAGCGAATCGCGCAGGCGAAAGCGGAAGTGCGACGCGCGGCGGCCGTCGCGGTTGAGCAGGAGATGCGCGCGAAGACGCAGGAGATGCGCGCGAAAGTTGTCGAAGCGGAAGCGCAGGTGCCGATGGCAATGGCGGAAGCGTTTCGCGCCGGACATCTCGGCATCATGGATTATTACCGGATGAAAAATGTGCAGGCGGATACGTCGATGCGTGAATCGATCGCGGGCGCGGATAAACCGCGAGAGGCGACTTAATTTAGAACGCGCTATACGGAAAGTCGCGATACCTGTCGCTCAGGAAGAGCAGCGAGCCGACGAGCGCAATTGCGAACGCAACCGCGAGTCCCCAGAGCAGGAGCCGGAACGCGGTCTGCATTGAATCCGCTTTGTCAGCGGAGCTTGAGGATGCGAGTTTTTTCTCCATGAAATACCTCGAGGTCGGGTCGTGATTCCAGTTCCACCGGATAAACAATGTAAACCGGGCGGCCCGATCTCTCACTAAAATCGCGCAGTGCTTTCACATCGCCGTTCAAAGTGGTACGCTTGAAAATCATGTAATCGCCATTGCGCGCTTCAGAGGCCGGCAGCGGTGTGTACTGAGTTTCCTTCCACGTGAAATAAGGAGCCCAGGGCGATTCCGCGACCACGAAGGAGTTCGCCTCCGCGTTAGCGGCGAGCCAGTCAAAACTGTCGCGATCCATCGGCACAGGCTGGCACTGCGCGCGCAGCGGAAAATACGCCCACGCCAGTGATAAGCACAGCACTGCCGCGGTCGCGATGGTGCGTTTCGCCCCGTGGAAAAATACGACGAATCGGGCGAGTCCGACTCCGGCCAAAATGGAAAGCGGATAGGAAAGATTTGTGCAGAATCGGCTGGGAGTAAACGCGGTATAGAATTCGCGCTGAAAAAAATACGCGCCGAAGCGATAGACGTACTCAAAGAAAACAAAGATCGAGAAGAAGGCGGTGATCCAAAACAACAGAAAGACGGTTGAGCGGCGCGGAGCTTTGGCGAGGATAAGCGCGGTGCCGAACGCCGCGAGCGCGACGAGTGGAATTCCGAGTTGGCGCAGTGCCTCCCACGCTGAAATCAACGGCTCGTAAAATTTCAGCACGGAAGCCCGGCCGATCTCACCGCTGCTTTTTAAATAATTGATGACCGGCCCCAAGGCCAGCAGCGCGGCGATCGGAAACCCCGCGATGACCGTTCGATACATTGCGGCGTCGATGGAAATGAGTCGGCTGAACAACGCATAGCCTAACAAGAGCACCAGAGCACAAAGTGCACTGTGGTGATGCGCCATGATCACCGCCGCCAGCAGCATTCCGAGTTGAAAGGCGCGGCGTGCGAACACCAGTTCCACGGCCGCGAGCACGAGTAGCATTCCAACCGCATTAGGGAACCCACCCCAACGGTAGTAATCGATGCTTCCCCAAAGCGCGATGAAGGAGTAGGCGACACACGAAAAGAAGGCAGCCTTCTGACTCCCGGAGAAACGTAGCGCCACCACGTACATCGCGACGCTCGTGAGCGACGCAACCAGCGGAAATAATGTTTTGAACACGACGTGCACCGGCACGCCGGTCCAGCGCGTCGTCTCCGCGATGAGCAGATGTGTGCCAATCGGATAGTTCAGCCGGACCGCTTCAAATGGTGTCCAATCGAACGGGATCGCACGGGAGAGCAAAATCTTCTGAGCAATCAGCGCATGAAAACAAGCATCGAGCCCTTGCGGGACTTCGCCGAAAAATAGCGGAATGGAACGACTGATGAACACAAACAGAATAACGAGCCCGAGAAGTGAATGGGTGCGGCCGCGAAATTCGGATGTCCGATCGCGGCGTCGGAGAATGACAGCGGCCGCCGCGAGGAGCGCGTATTCGAATACAACAAAAGCGGCGAACGAAATGTGAAAAAGGAGCAGGTAATATCCGGAAACAATTGCCGCAGCCATTGCGGTGGTTCCACCGATGGCCAGCGCTTGCGGCCAGGTGCTGCGGCGGTCGACCAGCCACGACAACGCCGCGCCGGGAAATAAAACGACCGTGGCGACTCCGCTGCAGCGGATTAAATCGAGGAGCATGCTGGCATTTCGGACAGGTTGAATTTTTTGATGCGCGATATTCGCAGGCCAGAGATTCCCTGGACAAGGTGAAAGAGATTCTCGCTCGCCGAGCCCGAACGGCGTAAGCTCTCCGCCAGAAGAATGCATCTCGATAATCTTCTTTTCTTTTTGCTCGTAGCAGTGGCGCTGTTGTTTCGCTGGCTAGCCAGCGCGGCCAACAAAGCTGGAGGAAATACGGACGAGACCGAGCGAAGATCGACATCTACTCCTCCGCCGATTTCGCGAATGCCGGACGAAACGGACACCGCCCGCATGCGCAAATTTCTCGAGGCGCTTGGCCAACCGCCCGGCGCAAATCCGCCTCCGCGCCGGCCGATTTACCCGAAGCAAGTTGTGCTTCCACATCTTCCACCATTGGCTTCTCCGCTTCCGCCGCTGAAAACGCGGCCACCTGATTTGCCGAGAAAAATCACGCCGGCCGTGGTCATCCCGCCCGCGTATGAAGTGCAGAGACAGGCCGAAATCCCGCAACCGCCCGCGGCACTCACAACAAAAATGACCGAGCAACCAAGGGCCATTCCGCTGCTCGCGCTCTTGAAATCCTCCTCCGGTTTGCGCGACGCGATCTTGCTGCGCGAGATTTTCGGACCGCCGCGCGGCTTGCAAGATGTCGATCTTATAGGAAGCGCTTGAGCTTCTGGTTGGTCTCGCTACTTTCCATCTCCCGCCGCCGGCGTGGCGGAACTGGCAGACGCGCTGGACTCAAAATCCAGTATTCGCAAGAATGTGTGGGTTCGATCCCCTCCGCCGGCACTTCATTCCAAAACTTGCGCGTCACCGCCGCCGCCAGTAGTTTTTCGTCTATGAATTCTCGCTCAATTATTTCGGTTTTATTCAGTATTCTTTTCGCCGGCAGCGCATTCGCTGCTTCGACATCGATCGAAGGGACGGCCAAGGACGCCGCCGGAAAGCCGCTCAACGGCGCCGATGTTAAGATTGAATCAAAAAATCAGAGCCTAACGAAAACGGTGAAGAGCGACGCCAAGGGCCATTACGCCTACAGCGGTCTTGATAGCGCGGTCACTTATCGCGTCACGCTGCTCGTCGGCGGTGAGGTCAAGGCGTCCATCAACAACGTGCGCGCGAAACTCGGCGAAGCGACCCAGCTCAATTTCGATCTCAAGAAAGAATCAGCCTCCAAAAACGGAAAGAAAGCGACGCACATGGTTTACATGCCTTCGCAGACCGGAAGTAATCTCGGCGGACGATGGGTCGAAGTGGACGATAACGGCAATGCCGACACGGCCAGCAATTTGAATCTTCAAACCGGTGGTCGCGGCGTAGTAAAAGGAGTTCAAAGCAACAGTCCGACCTCCCGCCCCGGCGGTGGCAATTAAATATTAAGTTTCCCAAAACGCGCGACCTTTATCGGGTCGCGCGTTTTTTCTTTTTTAACCAGCGCAAGATCGACTTCGTCAGGCAGCTCAGCCGTTGCCTTTGGATATAATCCAGCGCTCGACTAATTCCTGCAGCACGTCGAGCGGCAACGCACCGTTCGTTAGCACCACCTCGTGAAATTCGCGCAGATCGAATTTCTTCCCCAATTCCTTGCGCGCCTTCTCGCGCAGCTCCAGGATTTTGATCATGCCGATCTTGTAGGCGGTCGCCTGACTCGGCAGAACGATGTAGCGATTGATCGAGTCGGTGCAGTCCGCCTCCGCATTCGGCGTGTTCTGTTTCAAGTAATCAATCGTCTGTTGCCGCGTCCATTTTTTGTCGTGCAATCCGGTATCGACCACGAGGCGGCCCGCGCGCCAAAGCTCTAGCGACAACCGTCCGAAATCCGAATACGGATCCTGATACATTCCGATCTCCTTCGGCGTTAACTCGCTGTAGAGCCCCCAGCCTTCGACGTAAGCCGTGTAGCTCGTCGAAAATTTTCGGAACTTCGGCAGCGCACTTAACTCCTGCGCAATCGCGATCTGCATGTGATGACCCGGGATTCCTTCGTGATGCGCGAGCGACTCGAGTTCGTAAGTCGGATTGTTGTGCATCTCGCGCAGGTTCACGTAAAACATTCCCGGCCGCGTCCCGTCCGGCGCGGGCTGCTGGTAAAATGCTTTGCCGGCGGATTGCTCGCGAAATTTCTCGACCGCTTTCACCTCGATTCCCGCTTTCGGTTTGGTGATGAACAATTCGTCGAGCCGCTTTTTCATTTCGTCGACGATCTCGACCGAGCGCGCCAGATATTTTCCGCGGCCTTCATCCGTGTCGGCCAGATAGAATTGTCGATCTTCGCGCATGAATTTGAAAAACCCCGGCAGGTCGCCCTTGAATCCGACCTTGTCCTTGATCTTCGCCATCTCGCCGTGAATGCGTTCCACTTCTTTCAAACCGATCTCGTGAATTTCCGACGCGCTCAGTTCCGTCGTGGTCGTGTGATGCAACGCGTTTTTGTAAAACTCTGCGCCATCAGGAAATTTCCAGACACCCGCATCGTCCTTCGCGCGCTTCGACTGGTCCTCCAAAAACGCGATCAACTTTTCGTAGGCCGGTTTGACCGAATCGCCCAACGCCTTGTTCGCAGCGCCCAATAATTTTTCGCGCGCGGCAAGATCGACATCTTTCAATGCGCCCACCTTTTTGCTGAAGTCTTCGCGCAGCGGACCGCCTTCGGCGATTTTGCGGCACGCATCGAGCACCAGCGGAAAAACGAATCGCGGCACGACTACGCCTTTGTCTTCGCACGCGCGCAGATTGACGATGAGTTGATCGAACATTTTCGGAATGGCGTTCAGTCGCGCGATGTAGGCTTCCGCATCTTTCCCATTGTCGATCTTGTGAATGTTGATGAGGAAAGTGGGCAACTGCGCGTGATAACCGCGCATTTGACTGACGGGATAAGAATCGAAACGGAATTTGAATTCGTCCGCTTCCCGTTCCGCTTCGCGTTCGAAAAGTTTGTAACTCAATTGCGCCTGCACATCGAGCGTCTCTGGTTTGAAGTCCTTGTGCAGCGTCGCGAGCTGCTGTTGCCAGAGGGCGTGGTCGGCGACGGCTTTTTCATCCGACAAATCTTCCAGCTGATCGTAATGCGTTTTAATTCCGTAAATCGATTCGTCAATTGGATGTCGCGCCAGAGTTTCATCCCAACATTTGTCGAAGAACTCGTTAGCGCGCTTCGATTCGCTGGCGGTGTCTGCGGCCCCGCCTAACGACGCCCACGCCAAGATCGACAATGAAACCAGTGGAAGTGTTTTCATAATATTTATCCGGATGTCATGTAGCCTTCTTCGCCGTGCTCGTTGATGTCGAGGCCTTGCCGTTCGATTTCCGGCGCGATGCGCAATCCGATTGCCGCTTTGATCAACAATCCGATGATCGTTGTCGCGACAACCGACACGGCGATGGTGACGGCGATCGCTTTAAGTTGCTCGAGCCACAAAGTGTGACCGGCGAGTTTCGTTAGGTTTGGATTCACGCTCGCGGTCGCGAACACTCCGGCGAGAAAGGAACCGAGCGTTCCGCCGACGGCGTGGACGCCGAAAGTGTCGAGTGCATCGTCATAGTGGAACCACGATTTTAATTTCGTGCAGGCGAAAAATGGAACCGCACCTGCCGCCACGCCGATGATGACCGCGCCCGTTGGATCGACATATCCACACGCGGGCGTGATCACGACCAATCCACCGAGCGCGCCGGAACAAAATCCGAGCACGCTCGGTTTGCCGCGCAACGTGTATTCGAGCATCGCCCACGTGAATGACGCGACCGCGGTCGCCAGTGTCGTGGTCGTAAACGCGTTCGCCGCGATGCCGTCGGCGCCGAGCGCGCTGCCGGCGTTAAATCCGTACCAACCGACCCACAACATTCCGGTGCCGACCATGCAAAGGACCATTGAATGCGGCGCGAGAATTTCTTTACGAAACCCAAGCCGCGGGCCTAACAACAGGCAAAGCACCAGCGCCGACCAGCCCGACGACATGTGCACGACCGTGCCGCCGGCAAAATCGATCGCGTGAATTCTGGCGGCTGAATTCCAAACGCCGTTCATCCAACCGTCGATTCCCCAGACCATGTGCGCGATCGGGAAATAAACGGCGAACATCCAAATGGCGACGAACACGATGACCGCGGCGTATTTCATTCGCTCAGCCACCGCGCCGATGATCAACGCCGGTGTGATGATGGCGAACATG
Organism: Chthoniobacterales bacterium; assembly: GCA_038229295.1. Lineage (GTDB taxonomy): Bacteria > Verrucomicrobiota > Verrucomicrobiia > Chthoniobacterales > UBA10450 > JAJPGZ01. The sequence goes on from JBBROO010000068.1 coordinate 8,741, forward strand.
AGTTGATACATCGCGAAAACGTTTTGCGAGATCCAGTAGGAGTAATCGCCGTTCGGTTGCGATGAGACGCCACGGAAGAAAACGAATTTGAGTCCGCCGATAAACGGTGAACCGCGCGAAAAGACTAACGAGTAACCAACCGCCCACCAAAGAATCGCGACGAGTCCGGCGATACCGAGACATTGCGCTAAGATCGACAAGACGTTCTTCGCCCTAACGAGTCCGCCATAAAAAAGTGCGAGACCGGGCAGCGTCATGAAGAGGACAAGCGCCGCGCAAGTCATCATCCAGGCGTTGTGACCGGGACCGGGGCCGGA
>JBBROO010000069.1:0-8954 GCA_038229295.1 Chthoniobacterales bacterium
GAAGCCATGCGTACCGCGCAGTTGGTCGAACGTTTAGCCGGCGGCGAAAACATCGCGCTCATCACCGACGCGGGAACGCCCGGAGTTTCCGATCCCGGCGCGCGGCTCATTCGCGAATGCATCAAACGCGATCTGCCGTTGACGATCATTCCCGGACCGTCGGCTATTCTCACTGCACTAGTCGGCTCCGGATTTTCGAGCGAGAAATTTTTCTTTGGCGGATTTCTGCCGAACAAAAGCGGGGGTCGTGAGCGCGAGCTGCGCGCGGCGGCGGCGCGAGATGTGACTACGATTGTTTTCGAATCGCCGCACCGCCTTATCAAAACGCTGCGTGCCTCCATCGACATTTTGCAAGATCGACAACTATGCGTCGCACGCGAGCTGACGAAGAAGTTCGAGGAGTTTCGGCGCGGGACGGCGAGCGAACTCCTGGCGCATTACGAATCGCGCCCGCCGAAAGGAGAAATCGTGCTCGTGATTTCAGCGAACGATTAAGCCGTCTCGCTTCCGTTGCTTGCGACGCTCGTGGCCACGATGATGCCGCTAATCAGCAGCGCGGGAAGAATTGCCGAGATCCCTTCATCGTCCGAGACGATAATGCGCGATGGGCCTGGCGGAATATAAATATGATCGCGCGTGGGCACGGGATATTGCTGGCCGTCGGCCGTGCGAACGGTAAATGGCGCAAACGGGGTTTTAGCAAGGTGTTTTCGAATATCAGAAACCATGCATAGATAAATTACCTAATTGTCCCATTGCCGCAACGCGTGGGATTTTCTCTTGTCAAAGCAGCGCATCCGTGTGAGTTTGCGCGGCTTTTCCCCAGAAGCATTTTTTTCTCGATATGGCTTACGCAATTATCAAAACGGGTGGCCGGCAGTATCGCGTCGCTGAGGGCGACACGGTTGATGTCGATCTTTTGGACCTCGAGGCCGGCAAGACGGCCACGTTCGGGGAAGTGCTCATGCATGCTGACGGCGACAAAATCACGCACGGAAGTCCGATTGATGGCGCGAAAGTCACCGCCGAAGTGGTCGAGCAACGCAAAGACAAAAAAGTCATCGCGTTCAAATATCGCCGTCGCAAAGGTTATCACAGGACCGTCGGGCATCGTCGGAAACTGACGCGGGTGAAAATTAAAAGCATCAGCGTCGGCGGGAAAAAGGCCGCCGCCAAAAAAGACGAGTAAGTTTTCTACTTCCTACTTCCTACTTTCTAATTTCTACTTCTACTTTCTTCTCCCATGGCACATAAAAAAGGACAAGGCAGCGTCAAGAATGGACGCGACAGCGTTAGCAAGCGGCTCGGCGTGAAAAAATTTGGCAGCGAGATGGTCGTCGCGGGCAACATCATCATTCGCCAGCGCGGGACGAAATTTTTGCCGGGCAAGAACGTCGGTCTGGGTCGCGATTACACCATTTTTTCTTTGGTCGACGGCAATGTCCGCTTCGATCGCGCGGGTCGGCGAGTGAATGTCGATCCAACGCCGGCCGCGAAATAAGTTTTTGCGGCCAAAGAGCGCGCACGTTCCGATTTCAGCGGTGTGAATGCGATCGTGTTCGCGGCATAACGAATTTCGCTCATGAAATACAAAACGTTCATTCTCTTCGGCGCGCCCGGCAGCGGCAAAGGCACGCAAGGCAAAACACTCGGGAGCATCCCGCGATTTTTCCATTGCCCATGCGGCGATGTTTTTCGCTCGATCGACACGCGCTCGGAAGTGGGCAAAGCGTTTCTCGAATACTCGAGCAAAGGGCAACTCGTGCCGGATGAAATCACGGTGGAGCTTTGGAAGGAAGCGATCGACGCCGCGGTCGACGCGCATAAATTTAAACCGGACATCGACACGCTCGTGCTCGATGGAATTCCGCGAAATGTGAGCCAGGCGAAAATCATGGAGAAGATGATCGACGTCGAAAAAGTTTTTCATCTCGCTTGTCCGAATCGCGAGACGTTGTTTGCGCGATTGAAAAAACGCGCGCTCAAAGACAACCGGCTCGATGACGCGAACGAACAGGTCATTCAACGCCGGCTCGATATTTACGAGACGGAATCGAAGCCGGTGCTGACGCATTACCCGAAGGAATGCATCACGGTGGTTGACGCGATGCAGCCGCCCTCGAAAGTTTTGTTCGACATCCTCGCCGACATGAACGGCATCGATGGCCATCATGAGCCAGAAGCAGTTTGAGAATTTCACCGCCTCGAGCCTTTACTGCGACAAATGCAAAACGGCCATGCCCGTGCGCCAGCGGCTGCTGCTAGTTTTGCCGGAGAAGGAAATCTTCGATTATCTTTGCACCGGCTGCGCGTCGTCTGTCGGCTCGCGTGAAGTCACGGCCGGCGAAAAAATGATGGCGCAGGCTGCGAGACCGCGACGCACGCGGCGCGTGTCGCCCCAAACTTTGCTGCGGTAATCGCGCGATGCGCGTGCTCTTTATCGGCACCGGCGAAATCGGCGTGCCGACGCTGCGGTCGCTGCTCGAATCGGAACACGAAGTTGTTGGCGTTGTCACGCAACCGGATAAACCGGCCGGGCGCGATCAACGCATCACCGCGCCGCCTATTAAAAAAGCGCTCGCGCAAATGCAGATGTCGATCTTGCAACCGACGCGAATGAAAGATCGACAATCGATCGAAGAGATTCGCGCGTTACAACCGGATGTCATCGTCGTCATGGCTTACGGCCAAATTCTTCCGCGCGACGTGCTCCAGATTCCGAAGGTCGCGTGTTTAAATCTGCACGCGTCGCTCTTGCCGCGCTGGCGCGGCGCGGCGCCGATCCAAGCCGCCATCGCCGCCGGCGATGTCGAAACTGGAATCACGGTGATGTACATGAACGAGGGTCTCGACACCGGCGATATTTTGCTGGCGCGCAAGATCGACATCTTACCTAACGAAACCGGCGGGACATTGCACGACCGATTGGGGGAAATCGCGCCGGAAGCTTTGCGGGAATCTTTGGATCTATTTCCGAACGCGCCGCGAACTCCGCAAGACGAAGCGCTCGCGACCATCGCCCCAAAATTAAATCGCGAAGATGGCCGCATCGCTTGGAATGAACCCGCGGAAGTTATTGAAAGAAAAATTCGCGCTTTCAATCCGTGGCCCGGCGCGTTCGCCGAAGTCGACAATGGACAAAAGCTGAAAGTGTTTTCGGCAGCGATTGTCGATCTTAGCGGGAACGCCGGAGAAATTTTGCGACGCGATGATGAAGTTGTGATCGCGACCGGAAAAGGCGCGCTCGCTTTGCGTGAAGTCCAGTTGGAAGGGAAGCGCCGCATGCAGGCATCCGACTTCGCGCGGGGACATTTTGCTTTGCAAAGATTAACGCGTCTTGTTTGATCTCACTTCGCCGCCATGAAGACTGAAGCGCCCGCTTACAAACGTATTGTGCTCAAGCTAAGCGGCGAGGCTTTGCAGGAGCGCGGCGGTAAGGACAACATTTCGCCGTCGGTCGTGCGCGAGATCGCGAAACGAATCACCGAGGTTCACGATCTGGGCGTGCAAATCGCCGTCGTAATCGGCGGCGGAAATATCTGGCGTGGCCTAACGGCGGCGGACCGCGGGATGGATCGGACGACGGCGGATTACATGGGCATGCTGGCGACGGTCATCAACGGGATGGCGTTGAAAAGTGCGCTCGAACAATTCGGCGTGCCGACGCGCGTGCAGACGGCGATCGAAATGAAAAACGTGGCCGAGCCGTTTATTCTCGGGCGCGCCATCCGCCATCTCGAACTCGGACGCGTAGTCATTTTCGTTGCCGGTACGGGCAATCCGTATTTTTCGACAGATACGACCGCAGCATTGCGCGCGAGTGAGATTCGCGCCGACATCATTTTGAAAGCAACCAAAGTTGATGGCGTCTACGATCGCGACCCGAATAAGGACGCCAACGCCGTGCGCTATGAGCGCGTGAGTTTTGCCGAAGCGCTGAGCAAACGATTGAAGGTGATGGATTCAACCGCGTTCAGTCTTTGCATGGACAACAAGATTCCGGTTATCGTGCTCGACATGAACAAGGCGAGTAATATTCGCGACGCCGTGCTTGGGCGAAAAGTTGGGACGCTCGTCAGCGGCGGCGACGCGGAGGAAGTGAAACTTTAGATTATGACTAACGACGACGTTTTGTTGGAAGCGGAGATGTCGATGGAAAAAAGCGTGGACTATATGGTGCACGAATTTTCTTCGGTGCGGACGGGCAAAGCGTCGCCGGCGTTAATCGAGAATGTCGATGTGCAGGCTTACGGCTCGGCCATGAAATTGAAGCAGCTCGCGCTCATCACCACGCCGGAGCCGCGCTTGCTCGTGGTGCAACCATTCGACGCGAGCACGGTGGCGGACATCGAACGCGCGCTCAAGGAATCGAAGATCGGCATCATGCCTTTGGTGGATGGAAAAGTTATTCGATTGCCGATTCCGGAGTTATCGGAGGAACGACGAAAAGATTTGGTGAAGTCGCTGAGCAAGATGGCGGAGGAAGCGCGCGTGCGCGTGCGTGCGAATCGTCGTACCGCCATGGACGATGCGAAAAAACTAAAGGCGGCCGGCGATGTGACCGAAGATGGATTGCGCGATCTCGAAACCGACGTGCAAAAACTGACCGATCGTTTTGTGAAATCGATCGACGAACATCTCGAGCGCAAAGAAGCCGAAGTGATGAAGGTCTAGCCGATCGCAAGATCGACAACGATAAACGCGCGAGGTGAATCATCCCGCGCTGTTTGTCATTCCGAGCGGAGGCGAGGAATCTCCCGCAACCTGTTTCCATCACACCAGCTACCTTGTGTATCGATCACTTCGATTGTGAGGTGAGGTCCCTCGCCGTCTACGCGGCTCGGGATGACAAGGGCGTGATGAGGTCGAACGCGCGCTGTTTACAGCCTAACGAGATCGAGCAGGAACTGGCACCAGAGATAAACCATCCCGCGCCAGGAATATTTTACATCGCCATCTTTCGTCGGCTTGAGCACGCCCTGGTCGATGTTATGCGCGATTTGCTCACGCAGATCGTTCTCGATCTCCAATTGAATGCTGTCCTCATCCATCGTATCAATGGTCGTAACTTCGACACTGTTATCGCGCAGAAATTGGCGATGACTTTGGTAAAGCTGCCAGAATGATTGGTCGGGCCGCTGACGGTTAATCCGAAATTGCGGGGTTAACTTGAGACCGTAAGACAACGGATAATTCCACGTCGTCCAAATGACGCCTTTGGCGCGCGACGAAATGCGCAGGTAATAAAATGAGAGATCGTGTTGCTCGTTCAGACAGATGGTGGCCTGCGCGCGATCTTCATCCTTATAGAACAAACGAAAGAATTGCCGGTAATCTTCCCAATCCCAGCCGGCATCTTCCACATGCGCGAAACCTTCATTTTCAATTTCGCGCGTGATGTCGTTGAGCGTCGGGAAAACTTCGGAGTTCGGCGGCGTTTTACGGCGGAGTTGTTTTTCCTTCGGCAAACGCAAGGAGCGAATGCGGGTGAGAATTTCCAGCCACGGCAAAAAAAGCCAGCTCAGTCCTCCGGCCAAACCAAGGAGCCAATTGCCGGTGATGAAATAAACCAACAGAAATGACGCGGCCAGGATGCCGAGCGCGCCCGCTTTTTGCGCGAAGGAACTTTGGAAGCTGCGCAGGGCGACGCTGAGCACCGCCACTCCGAGCGTAACGAAAAAGCCGAAGAGCATTACGGAGTAATCTGATGCTCGCTCAAAAATTTCTCGAGTTGATCGGTATCAAAATTCGCGAGCACGTTATCGCCCGCGACAAATGTCGGCACGTAAGTTTGATCCGAGAGTTCCTTCATCTCCTGATACGCTTGTCGATCTTCGCCGACATCGATCTCGGTGAACTTGTAACCGCGCTCGCTCAAAAAATCTTTCGCGTCGATGCACCATGAGCACCATTCGCGGCTGTAAAGTTTCAACTCGGTCGGCATAGAACTAAAATACAACAGCGCTTCCCGCGGCGTCAATTGACGCTCCGACTATACGGCTAATACGACTTCGCCCAAACGACGCGTTGTTTGCTCGGCTCGCCCGTGAAAATACAGCGCCCGGTTTCCGATTCATCGGCGGGAATACATCGAACGGTCACTTTCAAATCGCGCTTGATCTGTTCTTCGATTTCGCCTGAGCCGTTCCAATGCGCCAGCGCGAAGCCGCCGTGAATTTCGGGTTTCGCGGAATTTTTCGGCGTGAAGAAATCGTAGAAATCTTCCTTCTTGTCGATCTTGCGCGTGTTGTCGTCGCGGAACTTCTTCGCGCGATCGTAAAGGTTTTGTTGGATCGACATGAGAATCTCGGGCGCCGCGGCGGCAAATTCCTGCATCGACATAAACTCTTTTTGTTTTACCGGTTGATCGCGCCGACTCACAGCCACGGAATGTTTTTCCAAGTCGCGCGGACCGATCTCCACGCGGACCGGCACGCCTTTTTTTATCCATTCCCAGTTTTTCGTGCCGCCACCCAGATCACGTTTATCCACCTCCACTTCAATCGGAAGATCGACATAACGCTTGCCGCGTAATTGCAACGCCAGATTCTCGCAAGATTCCAAAACTCTTGCGCGCGTCTCTTCCTTCGGCGTGATCGGCAGAATGACAATCTGCGTAGGCGCGATACGCGGCGGCAAAATAATTCCGTCGTCGTCGCCATGCGTCATGACGACGGTGCCGACCATGCGCGTGCTCATTCCCCAGCTCGTGGTCCAACCAAATTCCTGTTTGCCTTCGCGGTTTTGAAATTGGATCCCACTCGCGCGCGAAAAATTTTGCCCAAGAAAATGCGAGGTGCCGACCTGGATCGCCTTTCGGTCCTGCACCATCGCTTCGATCGACAACGTCTGCACGGCGCCGGGAAAACGCTCACTCTCGGATTTGTCGCCGGCGAAAACCGGGACCGCGCAATAATCGCGCACGAATGTTTCATAAACGCCGAGCATGCGATTGGTCTCTTCGCGCGCTTCCGCTTCCGTTTCATGAACGGTGTGACCTTCCTGCCAGAGAAATTCGCTCGTGCGCAAAAACAAACGCGGCCGCATTTCCCAGCGCACGACATTGGCCCATTGGTTTATGAGAATTGGCAGGTCACGATACGATTGCACCCACTTGGCATAGCTCGCGCCGATGATCGTCTCCGAAGTTGGCCTAACGACGAGCGGCTCACTCAGCTCGCTCGCCGGTCTCATTTTCCCATCGGGGCCAACCTCGAGCCGGCTGTGCGTGACGACCGCGCATTCCTTAGCGAAACCTTCAACATGCTCGGCTTCTTTCGCGAAGTAACTCAACGGTATGAAAAGAGGGAAGTAAGCGTTCCGGTGCCCGGTCGCGCGAAACATGGCATCGAGATGGCGTTGCATGTTTTCCCAAATGCCGAAGCCCCACGGACGAATGACCATGCAACCGCGCACGTCCGATGATTCGGCCAACTCGGCCGCGCGAATGACCTGTTGATACCATTCCGGAAAATCTTCTTCGCGCCGCGGCGTGATGGCGGTCTTGGGCGAGGCGGCGTTTGACATGGCGAGAACGAATTAAACTCGCGCACGCAAAATGACCAGCGAGCAATTTAAGTGGCGAGCAACTTTGTGCGTCATCGCCGTGTTTGTACCTTCGCCTATGAAAATCAAATCGTTGGTGACGATGTCGATCTTGGTGAAAATGCGCGAGGCACACCGGGAATTTCGAGCCGCGATGCGCACGGCCATGTTGAAAGCTGATCCGTCCGTTCGGCCGATCCTCGACGAATTGCCCAGAGCGGGCAAAGCGGACGAGTAAGATCGACAACTACGCCTAACGAGAACGCGGTCAGTATTTCGCGAGCAACTGTTCGCGCTCGGCATAAGCGCCGGCGAAATCAGTTGTGCAAACGCTGCGGAACCGCGCGTGCGGTCCGTAGCCCACGCCCGTATAGTTGAAATTTGGATTGAAGATATTCTTGCGGTGCTTTCGGGCCGGCTGGCCGTCGTCGATGATGAGTGCGAGGACAATGTCGCGCGCGCGCGTTTTGCCGTAAGCGATGTTCTCGCCCCACGACGCGCCCCAATTTCCGTAGCGATTCATGCGTTTCGCCGGATTACTGCCGTCGCGTCCGCTGTGGCTGAAACCGCCGTTGGCTTGATCGGCGCAATGGTCTGCTGCGCCTTTGCTCATTCCGGGGGAAAGGGTGAGCGGTTGCAACGGCTTCGCTGAGCGCAAAAACCCAATGGCTTCATCGACCGCGTGTAGTCCTTCTTTCGTGTAAACTCTCGTCCCGCCCGGCAGCACGATCCGTTTACCGTCAAAATGGCTGCGCAGTTCTTCAGCGTAGGTTGCGTATTGGGCCGGATTCTCGCGGGCCAGATTCATTTCCCGGGCAACCGCGCTGGCGGAGACACCACCGTTTTCCGCTGCAAAAGCGGAGAGCGTTGGGAGCGTGGATGCGGCGACAAATACGAGGGAAACGAGGCGGTGCATTATAATTACTAGAAAGCAGGCCGAATGCCACGAACCGCCGCGCAAGATCGACAATCACTGTTCCGACTCCGCTAGTTGACACTCCGCCGCGCTGCCCGTAGTTTCGGTGCCCTTTTCCGACCGCCATGAAAACTTTCTCCGCTAAAGCCACCGACGTTTCGCGCGCGTGGTGGATCATCGATGCCAAAGATCAGGTGCTCGGCCGCGTTGCCGTGAAAGCCGCGAATCTATTACGCGGAAAAGAGAAAACGATTTTCACTCCTCACGTCGACACCGGAGATTTCGTTATCGTGATCAACGCTGACAAAGTGCGATTGACCGGCAAGAAAGAAGAGCTGAAAACCTATATGAGCTTTTCCGGATTCGTGGGCGGACATAAATCGGAGAACGCCCGCGCCCGACGCGAGCGTCATCCCGAGCTCTTGGTCGAGCGGGCGGTGCGTGGAATGATTCCGCACAATCGTCTTGGCCGCTCGGTTTACACAAAGCTGAA
>JBBROO010000070.1:0-7388 GCA_038229295.1 Chthoniobacterales bacterium
CAGAACGGCGACGGCAGTTATATTTATCAAGGCACTGTGCCCGCATCGGAAAGCGGCGCGTATGGTTTCAGTGTGCGCGTTGTGCCGACGCACCCGCATCTGATGCAAACGCACGAACTGCGTTTGATCACCTGGTCTTAATCTTTTGGCGACGCGGCTGCTGTTTCTTTTTCCGCTCGCGCTCTTCGGATTGTTTCTCGCGTGGGGAGCGGCCAACCAAAGCCTGGGCCTCGATTTTTATCAATTCTGGATCGTGGCCCAGACGCTCGATCGTCCGGGAGTAAACGTTTATTCCGAGGAGAATGGCCGCAGTCTCGGCGAGGAGTTTCTCGAAAAATCCAGGGAAACTGGGAGCGCGCCACTGCTCAGGATCGCCGAATGCCACAAGATAGTGGAAACTTATGCGTCGCCATTCTTCTATTCGCTGTTCCGGAAATTTTCCACCGCGAAGTACTATGTCGATCTTTGCCACTACCGGTTGCTTATGCTCGCGTGCTTCGTCATCAGCATCGTGATTCTGGCTCGACTCCTGGATCATCCATGGGACACGTGCCTCGGCGCGGTCGCGCTTTTCTCGGCGTGGTTTGCTCCATTCTCTTCGGACCTGCGGGTGGCAAACGTGAACAGTCTGCAATTGGCCGCAGTGGCTGCTTATCTTTGGGTGACAATGCGAATGCGCTGGGCCTACCGAGACATTCTCGGCGGCGCAATTCTCGGCCTGGCCACAGCGTTCAAACCAAATCTTGTCTTCATTCCGGCAATGATCGTGATCGCGTGGATTTTGCACGGCCAGATTCGACGGCTATCGCTTCACGCCATCGGCATTTTTATTGGCGCAGCCGCGGCCGTGGTGCAGGCCGCGCTAAGTTTCGGCTCGTTCCGTTGCTGGTTTGACTGGATCGCGCTAATGCGAACGCTTCTTTTCGCGAACATTCCGCTTGGATCCGGAAATTTCGCGCCTGTCAAAATCTTCGACGACTGGCTCGGCATCAGTACCGCGATTCCGATTGCGATTATTCTGTTAGGTTTGTCGATCTTGCCACTGTGGTTAGGCAGACGAAACACCGCCGCAACGAATTCGATGGCCACGGTGGATCTTGGTGCGGTTTTACTCGGCTGCTGTCTCATCGTCCTGCTTCCGCGACTGGCCTGGCTTCATTACTGCGTGTTAATGCTGCCCGTAATTCTTTTCGTCACCTCTCCCGTTTATCACGCGACTTTTGGTCGGCGCTTCCTTTTGCTGCGCCATGCGCTCATCGTTTTGGCCATCCTCGGATATGCCTTTGATGCTTTCCGATTCATCGCGTTCATTCCGCCGCCAGTTTTTCAAAGCATCCTCACGGCGCTTTCGAATCTGATTTTGTTCGGGGTAATGCTGTTCGATTTCATTCAATCGCAGCGAGCGCGCGCATAAATTCGGCAAAATCTTCTCCGTTACGCGCGGCCTGATTGAGCGCCTCGAGACGCGCGTCGACTGCCACTTCCGGCAATGAAACGCGGTGAGATTGCGGCACTTTGCCAAAGACAATTTCGTCCCATTGAATCGATGCGATCTGATCGTTGAAGCGTGCGACCGAACGTCCGCGGAAAAACGCGCGCGTCGTCTCCGGTGGAGTGAAGATCGACATCTTGATGTCGTCTTCAGTGACGAATCTCCGCATCGAACCCTGCCGCATCAATTCGTAATAAAGACCGCGCTCAAGATCGACATTATGATATTCGAGGTCGATCGATTGCAGCCACGGATCGCTCCAGGAAAGTTTCTCCTCTTCCTGCAATGCATCGAGCAGAAACTTCTTCGCTGCCCAGTCAACACGATCGCGCGTCGACATGGCATCACGCTCAAGATCGTTCAAAACATTTTCCCATTCCCGTAAAATCCATTGTCGATCTTCGCCCATGTCGATCTTGCCCGCGGCCTGCAAATAAATTCGCTGCACATCGATCGCCGAAATCTTGCGCCCGTCTTTCAACTCGATGATCCAATCATGGGTCTGATCGCGGCTGATTAGTTTGTTCGCTTCGATCGGTTGCGCGATTTCCAGTTGCGGCGCTTCTCCGCGCTCGATCAAATCGAGGACCATCGCGGTGGTCCCGATCTTCATCGCCGTGGCCCACTCGCTCATGTTCGCGTCGCCGATGATCACGTGGAAGCGGCGGTATCGACTGCTGTCGGCGTGCGGCTCGTCGCGCGTATTCACAAGCGGTCGGCGATTCATCGTGTCGATGCTGACGAGCACGCTGAAAAAATCTGCGCGCTGCGAAATTTGAAACACGCCCGGCTGATTCGTCGCGCTCTCAGCTTCGATACCCATCTTGCCGGCGCCGGCGAAAATCTGGCGCGTGATCAAAAATGGGAGAAAGCCGGCGACAATTTTGTCCCACGGAATTTCGCGGCGCATCAAATAATTATCGTGGCAGCCGTAACTGTGACCGACGAAGTCGGTGTTGTTTTTGTAGAGGCGAATCTCCTGACCCGCCTCGAGCTTTTCGTTTCGCCGCCGCGCGCACTCGGCCAGGATGCGCTCGCCGGCCTTGTCCTGCGCGACGATCTGTCGAAGCGTCGTGCATTCCGGCGTCGAATATTCCGGATGCGCGTGGTCGTTGTAAAAGCGAGCACCGTTTGAAAGAACGAGATCGCTTTTGATTTCCTCAAAGCTTAGCGGTCGACTCTTGTCGATCTCGTAAAACGCCGACTCGTCCGTGTCTTGCATGAGCGACTTCGCGCGGAATCCACGCGCATCGAGATGTGGATCTTCCAATTCGTAATCCCATTTCATGTGCGCGCCGTGTTCGGTGTAACCACGCACGAGCTCGATCGATTCCGCGACGACATCGACCATCTCCGCGCCATCGACCGTGATGCCGTATTCCGTCTCAAGGCCGAAGACGCGTTTCATTGCCCGCCTACGCCCGTGCACGAAATTTCTGTAGGGGAAGCTGTCAGCTTCCCGCTAACGTTAATGAAATCGAGATAGTACGGCCACTCCTCCGATCTCTGGACCAACCCATGCCGCACAGGATTGTCCTGCACATAAATCCATTTGCTGGTCAGATTTTCGTCGGAGCGCAAAAGACGATCGAAACATCCACGTTGCCATTCCCAGGACTGTGAACCGAGCGTCTTGCGTAGCACTCTTTTGAAGCCGGTCGCGAAATCGCCGATGGAAAATTCGCGCTCTTCGACTGGCGAGACAATGCAATGAGCGTGATCAGGCATTATGACCGCAGCGAGGACGTGCCACCTTTTCAGCTGGGGGATCGTCAATTTAATTGCTTCAAATACTTCTGGGTTAGCTAAGACCTTGCGGCGGTCTTTCACGCACAGGGTTACGAAATAGATAATGGATTTCTCCCAAGGTAATCGAATTTCCGACAGCCTTGGTGGTTCGCCCATAGGAAATGGGAAGCTAACAGCTTCCCCTACAGTTACAGACGCCGCGCAATCATCAAACGACGCCCGATGTCGATCTTGCGCGGTCGCCGAGCGGCTTGATCGGCGAAATCTTGACCACGTTTTCCGGATCGTAATCGATGAGTTTAAGCCAATCTTCCGTGATGTCGGTGGTCGGGAAAATATCGTTCTCCGTAAATTCCGCGTTGAAGGCGAGCTGCAAATCAGTTTCGCGAATCCCCTCTTCCTGTTGCGTCGCGATCGCGCGCTTGATCGCCATCGCTTTGGCACGTTCGACAATCGAGGCAATGATCGCCCCGCTAATGAGATCGCTGCGGTAAAGCATTTCCTTGCGGCCGCTGCGGAAAGTCACTTCGAGAAATTTGTTTTCTTCGCGCTTAGCGAACTGCCAATCTACGAAACGCTCGACCAACTTCGCAATGGCTGCGCCGGTGTTGTCCGCTTCCTTGGCCAGCGCGCCGTCGTAAGGAAGATCACTCGTTAGGTAAATTTGATAGATATCGCGCGCGCCTTCGCGATTCGGCCGGTTCACTTTTATTTTCCGGTCGATCCTTCCGGGCCGCAAAATTGCGGGGTCAATTAGATCAGCACGATTCGACGCCAGAATAATGACCACATCGTTCAACGAATCGATCCCGTCCATTTCGGAACAGAACATCGGCACGAGCGTGGAAAGAATGTTGGAGAAGCGCGAAGCGCGGCGGGTGCCGAGAATCGATTCCGCTTCGTCGATAAAAAGGAAAGGCATAAAGCCTTCTTTTCTCTTTTCGCGCGCCGTCGCGAAAATTTCGCGGACCATGCGCTCCGATTCGCCGACCCACATGTTCAAAATCTCCGGGCCCTTGACGTGCATGAAGTACTCGTGCATTTCGCCGCCGGTTTGTTCGCGCAACTGCCGGGTTAAATTGTAAGCGGTCGCTTTGCCGATGAGTGTTTTGCCGCATCCAGGCGGGCCATAGAGCAGAAAGCCCTTTGGTGTTGCGTGCTGAAATTTTTTGAAAAGATCGACATGTAAAAGCGGGAGCTCGATCGCGTCCTTGATCGCGCTTAATGCCTGTTCCTGCCCGCCGACTTTTTCCCACGGCAACTCCGGCACCGCGTCGAGAAAATATTCGTGCGACTTGTTGCTCGATAACATTTCGAGCGCCATGCGATAGTTCGAATCGACGCGCACTTCGTCGCCAGATTTCAACGTCGTCTGCGCGAGATCGGCGGAGCGTTGCAGAACGATCGACTGCGTCCCGTGCTCCGAGCCGACACGCAACCGATCTGTTCCGATGACTTCAGTTATTTTCGTCACCGGACCGGCCGTTTCAAAACCGAGATCGCCCACGATAACGAACGCTTCATTAACCAAAACACGCGTTCCGTTTTTTAATTTCGCGAGCGCGATGCGAGGATCGACATTGCAATAATAATCCGCGCCGCCGACCACGATGTGCGCCGTGTCACGCGAAGTCGCCCTCAAGAATGTGCCGATACGATTCGCCGGCGCGGTCACCTTCTTCACTACTTCCTCCAGCTTCTCGATCATGCGTTGCGCTTCGACGATCGTGTCCTCGTAGCTGGATATGTCCGGGCGAAGATCGAGAAGTTCGCGTCGCGTCGGATCGCCCGGCGGCAGAGAAGCGAGAATGCGATCGAGCGAATCAAGCAGAGTGCGGCGACCCGAAATTTCCTCGTCGCCCTCGAATCCTTCGCTACGCTCGTCGCTCATTTGTGGTTTGGGTCAATCCGCCGAACCGATTTTCAATTATAACTTTATCGCGCTCGTTGCGCAATGTTCGACGCTGCGCGTCGCCAAATGTTCAAACCGTCGATGTCGATCTTGCGTGGCGAAAAAGTCGCCGGAGCGCATTGTCGATCTTGCGGCTGAGGACAGCCGCCTCTACAGTTTCGCTCTTTCAGGAGTCTTAGCTCAATTGGTTAGAGCGCCGCCCTGTCACGGCGGAGGTTGCGGGTTCGAGCCCCGTAGACTCCGGTAATTTTCTCATGGGGCTTTTTTCTGCAATCAAGCACGTCTTCGGTGGATCCGCCTCAGCCGGAAAAGCGCCGCCCGACCGCCCCGAAAAATATTTGTTCATCATCTGCATGAACAACAGCGGCTCGACTTTGCTCGAGCGCGTTCTGCGCGATTGCCGTAACGCCATCGCTTTCCCGGCCGCGCCGGATGCGCAGACTAACGGTCAGCAATTTGTGCGCGATTACATGCCGATACCGGGCAGGATCGACAAGAAGTTTCGCCGCATCTGGACCGAGCACGCCGACATTCTCGAAGATGAAACGCGCTACAACTGGCCGATGATCAAAAAACAATGGCGCATCCGCTGGAGTCGCAATCCGAAATTCCAAACCGCCAGCACGCGCGTCTTTCTCGAAAAATCGCCCCCAAATGTTTTGCGCGCGCCGATGCTGCAAAAAAGCTTCGACCAAAGCTTCTTCATTATCATGCAACGAAATCCCTACGCAGTAGCGGAGGGAATTCGCCGGCGAACCTCGCTCCCGCTCGATCGTTGTACTCGGCATTGGATTAAATGCGCGAGAAAGCAGATGAAAAACGAAAGCGAATTGCGCCGGGTAATCCGGCTCAATTATGAAGACTTGTCCGAGCGCTCCGACTTTTGTCGCGAACAAATTTTGAAATTAATTCCCGAGCTCGACGATCTCGACATTCGCAAAGAGATCGCGGTGCAGGCGGTCGATGGTCGCGTCCGTCAGCCGATCGTTAATTACAATCAAAAACAAATCGCATTGCTTAGCAGCGAAGATTTTTCCGAGATCAATGCCGAGCTTGATCTGGCGCCCGAAGTGATGTCGCACTTCGGCTACGAATATATTCGGGAATGAAACACCGCCAGCGCCCACACCAAAAGCAAAACGGTAGAGGCAATCAAAATCCCGCGCTTGGCAGGAAGAACGATCGGCACCGACGATGATCTGACCGCTACACCTTTCGGGCTGATCATTGAGGCCGGAAGTTCAATCGCCATTTTAATGGAAGATCGAGACCAAAGCCTGCTCAACAAATAGCGGCACGGACTTTCGATGACGGCCCAGACTAAGTAAGCCACCGCCAGAATAGTTAGGGCGATAATCGGAAAGACGGCCCACAGCGAAACGGTCGCGAAATCTTTTCGATGGTTCCAAAACAAAAGCAGGATCGACTGATGAACCAGGTAAATCGCGTAACTCAGTTTTCCGAGGAGAACGAATGGCGAAAACGAAAACAAACGCGCCATCAAACCTTGCTCCTGGGCGAGAACGAAAAGCAGAGCAGCGCCGCCAAAGCAGGCCGAGCCCGCCGTTAACCAAAGGCCAACGACTTCGCTGCCAAAAACCCCCGACTGCGTGACTCGCGCTGCCCACGCCGGCGCTTCCCACAAAGTAAAAAGAAACACGAACAACGCCGCACATTCAAAAGAGACCCAATATTCGGGAAACGGCAGCCACGCATGAGTCATCATCAGCGTCGCCGCTAATTTCCCCATCGTAAATTTCCCGGTCACGGCACGGGGAGCAACCAGCCACATGATCACGATCGAAGTGACATGCGCCGGCCACAGCCTAACGATACGCGCCGCGAAGAAACGCCAGGCCCCAAACTTCCGTCCGGTCGAATAGACATAGGCCAGAATAAAACCCGAGAGCACGAAATAGAGCGAAACGAAAATTGGCCCATCGCAGCCAGTCGTGATGCTGCGGTCCGCCCGAACAGCGCATTTGCATATGCACCGCCACCACGGTCGCGCTCGCGAAAAAGCGGATGGATGTTAACGGATTAAGTTTTTTCCGGATCGGTGCATCCATGAAATCTTAAAATAATTCCCGCGGCCAGGCATCAATCGTGTTCCGTTTTCGACGCCACAAATTCGCCGTTGCCTTCGTCGAGGTAGGTTGTCGATCTAACGCGCGAAATTCTCAGATGCTGCCGCCATTTGCCCGCTGGAAATTCGTTCGTCGTTTCAATCGTTTC
>JBBROO010000071.1:0-6986 GCA_038229295.1 Chthoniobacterales bacterium
CTTACGCTTGTCGATCTTTTATTCCGCGTAATCGGGTAAGGTCAGCGTTTCGTTGCTGACGTGCACCAGTTTCCAGTCCCACGGTTTGCCGGACATGTGTCGCCATTCCAGATCGAATGGAGTCGAGACGGAGTTGAGTCGTTCCTTAACCAACGCGATGACTTCCCCGCCCTCGCCTTCAATCGTGATCCGACTTTGCCAACAATAGCGATTGACGGCAGCACGATGGCACGGCATGAAGCGTGCTGATTTTAGGCACCTTTTGTATCCATGCTGACTATCGGTTCATTCACGGTCGTGTTTTTCGCAATCCTGGGTTGCGTGTGGTGGGCGTGTTTGGACGAGAGCGATCAGACGTAATTCCACTTTTATGCTCGACCATCAAGATTTGAAGTGGATCGCGACCACGTCGACCGAACTCAACTCAATCCTGCAACAGGTCTCACGCTACTGCGACCTGGCGCGACGACATAAAGGCGAGCACAATTATATCGAGTTGTTAGGCGAACGCGTCGAGCTTGCTTCCAAAACTGCCCAAGCGCTCTTCGATCGGGTGACGTCAAACATTCTCGAGAAAGCGACCAAGACTGCAAAATCGGCCAGAGCTCCGCACACGCCTTTCACCGTTTTGCCGCCTCCGCTCCGGACGACTCCGACGCCGAGCGTGACTGCGCCGATGGCGACCGCAGCGGTCGAACAAGGAGCAAGGCCAAAGTCGGCGCGCAATGGTGGATCGACCAAGACGGTTCCGGCGCCGGTCGGAATTCCGGCTGAGATTTCGGTCAAGAACGCGCAAGGAAGTCGCGAATTGATTCTGTTGATCGAAGACGAAGCGGAAGTGGCTGAGTTGGCGGCGGAAATGCTGGCGGACGAAGGCTACAAAGTGATCGTGGCGCACGACGGTTTCGACGCGCTAAAAATTTATGAGCGCATCGGCAAGCAAATCGGGCTCGTTATTCTCGACTTCTTTTTGCCGGTGATGGATGGCGACGCGGTGTTCGATGAACTGCGCTCGTTGAATCCAGACATCAATGTGGTTTTGAGCAGCGGCTTCGCGGAGCAACACAAGATCAGCGCGATGCTGGCGCAAGGACTGCGCGGATTTATTCCGAAGCCATACTCGAGCGAAAAACTCCTCGGTCAGGTTCGCTCGTCGTTGGACGCGGCGGGGCAGCAGTAACGTAAGATCGACAATCGCTCCTGCCGTCCGAGGAACGAGGCGTCGCCGCGGTAAATTCGCACCGCTGGCATCAATTTAGCTTCTCATGGGCAAGACCGCCCATGGCTCGCATTGACGCTTTTTTCAAACTGATGACCGAGCAAAAGGCGTCAGACCTTCATTTGTCGACCAATAATCCGCCGATGTTACGGATTAATGGCGACCTCGTGCGCGTAGATTTTCCACCGCTGCAAAATGACGAGCTTAAGACGATGGTCTATGAGATCGCTCCGGAAGGTAAAATCAAAATTTTCGAAGAATCCCTGGACGTGGATTTCGGCTATGAAGTGCCGGGAGTCGCACGTTACCGCGCCAATTTCTTTCAACAGAAAAACGGCATCTCGGCCGTGTTTCGTTTGATTCCGTCGACGATTTTGACGGTCGAAGAACTCGGCCTTCCGCCGGTGTTGAAAAAATTCCCCATGCTGAAAAAGGGCCTGGTTCTCGTGACCGGCCCGACCGGTTCGGGCAAATCGACGACGCTGGCGGCCATGATGGATTTCGCAAATCTGCAGCGGCAGGACCACATCATCACGGTCGAAGATCCGATTGAGTTTGTGCATCGCAGCCAAAACTGTCTGGTGCAACATCGCGAAGTAGGCATTCACACGCGTTCATTCGCGGCCGCATTACGCGGTTCATTGCGCGAAGACCCGGACATTATTCTCGTCGGCGAATTGCGCGATTTGGAAACGATCGAGCTCGCGCTCACCGCTGCCGCGACCGGTCACCTCGTTTTCGGAACGTTGCACACTTCGAGCGCATCCAAGGCGGTCGATCGCATCATCGACGTTTTCCCCACGACCCAGCAAAATCAAATCCGCGCCACCCTGGCCGAGTCCCTCAAAGGGGTCATCGCGCAAAATCTTTTCAAACGCATCGATAAACCGGGACGCGTCGCCGCGTTGGAGATCCTCGTGGTCGATATGGCCATCGCGAACCTGGTGCGTGAAGGCAAGACGCACCAAATCCCGGGCATGATTCAAGTCGGCAAGAAGAAAGGCAACCAGCCGCTGGACGACGCCATCATGGATCATCTGCGCAATATGCGCATCAGTCCGGAAGAAGCTTACGACAAAGCCATCGACAAGAAAAAATTCCGCCAATTTTTGAAAGAACCACCGGCGGACGCTTCCGAAGAATAAATGCGCACACCTGATCTCGATAAAGTTCTGTCGGCCATGCTGAAGACGTATGACGGCATTTCCGACCTCAATTTTTCCGTCGGCCATCCGCTGCAAGTGGAAGACTTCGGCGTTCTCAAGCCCGTCTATGTCGATCCACCGATTGAATCGTTGACGCCGTACCAGACCGAGCAGATCGCCCTTACCATCATGCAAGGCAATCGCCGTTTGATTTACGATTATCTCACCGGCGGTTCGTGCGACTGCAGCTATTCGCTCAATGACGAAGCGCGTTTCCGCGTCAGCATTTTTCGCCAGCAAGGAAACTTCGCCGTCGTCTTGCGAAAACTCGAAGCGACGGTGCCCACCGTGGAGTCACTCCATTTACCCCCGATTTTTTGTGAAGCGGCCAAGGAAAAAACGGGATTGATTCTCGTGACCGGCTCGACCGGCAGCGGCAAGACGACGACCCTGGCCGCGATGCTAAACGAGATTAACCAGAACCAAGCTGTCCATGTCATTACGCTTGAGGACCCGATCGAGTTTGTTCATCCCAAACTCACAGCCACCTTCAACCAGCGCGAGCTTGGTCACGACTTTAACAACTACCCTAACGGATTGCGGGCCGCGCTGCGTCAGGCGCCAAAAGTTATTCTGGTGGGCGAAATGCGCGATCGGGCCACGGTCGAGGTCGCTCTCATGGCAGCGGAAACCGGCCACCTTGTTTTGAGCACGCTGCACACAGTCGATGCCGGACAGGCCATTAACCGTATCCTCGGCCTCTTCTCGTTAGGCGAAGAAAAACAATTGCGCATCCGCTTGGCTGATACTCTGCGTTACATCGTCAGTCAGCGACTCGTTCCGAGAATCGGCGGCGGGCGTCAATTGCTCACGGAAATTCTGGGCAACAACCTGCGCACCCGCGAAACAGTCGCCTTGGGCGAGGGCGAGCATCGCAGCTTCTACGAGATCATCGAAGCGAGCATCCCTTTTGGGTGGATGACGTTCGATCAATCCATCTTGAACGCCTATGAAAGCGGCCTCATCAGCGAAGAAACGGCCACACTTTATGCCTCCCGCAAAGGCCGCATCACGCGCGGCATCGATCTTATTCAAAAATCCCGCGGCATCGATGCGGAACTGGATTCCGGTCTGCGCCTTGATCTCCCCGAAAACGCTTTCCGCTAAAACTCGATATGGAACAGGAACACGACTCAAGTTTTGTCGATCTCGGCGATAACACCGCCCTGGTTTGTGTCGATCACCAGCAGTACCAGAAAATTCTCGTCCCGCAGTTGATCGACATGACCTACAAAGTTCATCTCGGTCTCTTCGAAGAGGACGTCATTCTCAAACTCAAGACCTATAACTACGACATCGTCATAATTTACGAAAACTTCAAAGGAGCAAAACTCGAGAACAATCCGATCCTGAAGGAGCTTGTCCGTCGCCCGGGGGATCGTCGCCGCGAACATTTCGTCGTCCTCCTCAGCCACAAATTTGGCACCAACGACGCCATGAGCGCTTTCGTTAATAGCGTGGACCAGATCATCAACGTCGCCGACCTGGCCAACTTCAAACCCGTCCTGCGGCGAGGCGCCACCCAACATCGTGAGCTCTACCACTCGTTTAACGAGATGGTAAAAAGCGTGCAATCCCTTTGATTGTTTGCGTTGACCGAAGCGGCTGCTAGCTTCGTTTCGCAAGGACATTCCGCGCGGCCGCCATCCGGGTTGCTTTGCAAATAGGGAGAAACAAAGGGTCATGAATCGCGTTAAATCTTTCGTCATCCGGCAGCCATTGCCGTTTCGGCACAAGATCGACATGAACCTTTCCGCGATGCACCTGAAACCGCTTAGCTGGGTCCGCTTTGCCTGGGACCTGGCCAAGCTCCCGGCCGACCAGACCGAACTGCCCGAGCACTACAAAATCGAACGCGCCACCGCTGAAGATGCGATCGAACTGCGCAAAGTTTTCTCCAGCTCTTTCCTGCTCGATCCCATTTGGAATCCAGCCATCGGCGAAGTCATGCAACGGGTCCAGGCTTGGCTCGATCGCGCTTTCGAATCGGACGCCCACGTCTGCCTCGCCCTCCGCCACGGCTCGCGCATCATCGGCGCCGCTTTACTCGCGGTTGATCCTAACATCGACAATCACCTCGCGCCCGGTCCGAGCATCCTGACGGAATATCGCAACCGCGGCTTCGGCACCATTTTGCTCGAGCGTTCGCTCAACGTTTTGCGCGAATCCGGTCTCTCCCGCGCCACCGGCATCGCACGCGACATTTCTCCGGTCGCGAAATTCCTTTATCCGAAGTTCGACGGCCAGGTCGCACCGGTCGACATTGCTGCCCTGCTCGCGGCGTAAGATCGACATCGTCAAACGCACATGGATGTGATCATTTTCGCATCGATCCATGTCCGAACAGCCGCGATCACGACGCATAGTTCCAAGAGCATCGACCTTGGCAGTCGTCGCATCTCTTTCGGCTCTGGTAGCGGCCGGCTTGATTAAGTCGGACATCTTCAAGGCCGTTGTCTCCGCGAGTGCGGCAATTGTCGTAGTCGCCGCACTGATAAATACATTCCGCTCGATCGATTTCGCGTCCACGGAGCGAATCAACAATACTCCCGAACAACTGGCGTGGATCAGAATCGTCGTTTGTCTCGCCGCTTTCGTCCTGACCATCATCGACCATCTGCCGGCGATCGCGCGCATTCCGCTCGAGTTTCAAAACAGCGTCGGCTTTTTTTCTTTGCTCCGAGATTTTCCCGGCTACGCCACGCTCGTGTCGAACCCGTCCCTTCTCGCAGCCCTGCAATGGTCCACCGCGAGTTTGCTCTTCCTGTCGATGCTGGGCTTGAGACCGCGCGTGACTTTGCTCGTCGGAGCGCTCGGTTTTTTTCTGATGCAAGCGATCCTGCGCCACTACACCTATTTCTTTCACAGCGGATTAATTCTCGTTTACTTGCTCTTCGTGCTCGCCTTCACGCCGTGCGCGGCGGCGTGGTCGCTCGATCGTCGGCTCGGCTTGAGCAAATCAGAACCGAGTCAGCAAGCTGTGGCCTTCAGCATCTATGCCTGCTTCATCGTCGTTGCGATTGTTTATCTCTTCTGCGGCTTAAGCAAAATGCGCGACTCCGGGCTGGTTTGGTTCAACGGGGAAAACCTGCGCTACAAATTTCTGCAGGACGCGATGAATCCGGTCTTTCTGGATTGCCCATGGAAACCGACGCTTTGGCTTTTTCGTCACCACGCTACGGAATTCATCTATAGCTTCATCGGCATCGCCGGCGTCGCCGTCGAGTTGGGTTATTTTACCGTCCTCTTCTCGCGCACGGCCCGTGTGGTCATGCCGATAATGGCGTTCGGTGTGCACGCTGGAATTCTGTTTTTTCAACATATTCTGTTTTTCGATTTCCTCGTTTTGCAATTCATCTTTCTGGATGCGCGGCGCCTTTACGAATTCGTTAGCCGAAATCCTCGCGCGGCCCAAGATGTCGATCTTCCACGAAGGGCGCTGCCGTTTATTGCAGTCGCTACCATAGCGGTGATGATCGCCGGATCGTTTCTGGTTTGGACCTACCGCGTTACCTATTATCCAGCCAGTGACTGGCACATGTATTCGAAAGTCAGCCCGAAGGCGCCCATCGTTTACCTCAGGTTCATCGCGAACCTCGAAGATGGTCGCGCCGTTTCCGTGGCGCATCGCGATTACTGCATCGCGCGAATGCCCAATCACGTTTCCACATTAGCCAAGGCCTTTCGCAAACCGTGGGCGCTCGGCAGCTTTGATCAATTTCTCTCCGCCTACGTAGCTGAACGCAATCGCAACTTGGCATTCGGCTCGCCCATCAGATCAATCGAGATCCAAAAGTGGCGATGGAATTACATGGTTGACCCGGACGATCCTCGTTTTGGTTGGATCGCCGACATCCATGTCTTTGACGCCGCCATTCCCCGCTAACGTCGCGCCACGCGCGTGAAATCCCATGCGCGCGTTGCGGACCGAATAGCGCTACTTTTTCTTTTTCGGCTGCGGGAATAACGCGTCCACCTGATTAAATTCGGCGAAGACGCGCACTCCTTTGACGCCGTCTGGAACGGAACGTTCTGTCAGTCCCGCTTTGACCGGTGCCAGTTTGAAACCCGAATAATTGCGAGGCGGATTGAAATGAAGCTCGTATTCCAAAAGACCTTCCTTGTTTGGTTGGAAATTCTCGCCCCGCCGCAAAAGCCTGGCCGACGTCGGTAACAAACTTCCGGTCGTCGCCATGCCCGTGACCTTTACCACCATCTTTCTGTTCTTCATCGCCGCAGCGGCGGTTTCTATCCGCGTCACCATTTTGGATTCTGTTTTGGCGCAAATTCCTATTTCCGGCGTCGCCCAACACGTCAGAAAAATCATGAACGCCCAGACAGATGTTTTCCTAAAGATCGACATGGCACTCTCCATAGCGCGAACACTGCATGGCGCAAGGCTTAGCGCTCCGTTTGTGATTGTCGTCGAATGGTCGCGGCCTCGCGCATAAAACGCGGGTTCCGAATTATCTTCGTCTCCTCTTTCGATTCGCTGCGCTCGAAGACCGAGAAGCAATCAATCAATCGCCGGCCGCGCCAGTTGACCACTTCCTGGCGGACAC
>JBBROO010000072.1:0-5823 GCA_038229295.1 Chthoniobacterales bacterium
CTTTTCCGCGCGGGTCGGTAGCTCAATGGTAGAGCAGCGCCCTTTTAAGGCGTTGGTTGCGAGTTCGAGTCTCGCCCGACCCAGTCTCCCAGTTCGCGCTGGACGGAGTCACTTTCGGTTTCATAACTCAGTTTGCGGGTGGTGTGACCGATCGTCCAGACGCGTGAGATCATCTTAATTATTTGGATGGCGACAAATCGCGGTTACGGTTTTCTAAAGCAGAAGCAAAACATGAACAAAATATTCTTATCAGCCATTGTCAGCGTGATTACATTTGCAGTTATGAACGGAGCCGAAACGCAAAAGCAACCAGACGTGGGCAAGCCCGCGCCCGATTTCAGCCTAACGACGAGCGACGGATCGCACGTGAGCTTGAAGGATTACAAAGGGAAATGGGTGGTGCTTTATTTTTATCCGAAGGACATGACGAGCGGTTGCACGCTGGAGGCGAAAAATTTTCAGCGCGACCTGACGAAATACGAACAAGCCGGGGCGGTCGTGCTCGGCGTGAGCGTGGACACGGCGCAATCGCACAAGGATTTTTGCACGAAGGTAGGTTTGACCTTTAAACTGTTGGCCGATCCGGATGCGAAAACGACAGCGCAATATGGTTCGACCATGGAGTATCAGGGCGCAAAGATGGCGGCACGGAATACGTTTCTGATTAATCCGAAGGGCGAGATCGCTAAGGTATACACCGGGGTGAAACCGGCGGAGCACAGCGATCAAATCCTGAAAGACTTGGCGGAGTTAAAGAAAAGCTGAAGGAGGTTCACATGGCCGAACGAAAATCAATCGATTGCCGGAGTTATCCGAGCGACAAGAATTGCTCGTTGAAAATTTCGGGAACGGAAGCGGAAGTTCTGGACGCAGCGGTGCAACACGCGGTCTCGGCGCACGGGCATCAAGATTCGCCGGATTTGCGCACACAGATCAAGTCGATGCTCAAAGACGAGAGCGATTGAGAAATTGTTTGACGCGTTGATTCGAAATCGGCATACCGGTTCCCGAATCTATTGATCATGCTCCGTTTGCTTCCAGTTGTGGCCGTTTTTGCCGCGCTCGGTTTTCGCATGCAGGCAGCACCGATCATTTCACCTGATGGCAGCGCTTATTCGTCTTACACGGCCAGCAGTGAACTGAATCCTAACTACACCGTCGACAATCTGTTCGATCAGAACCCGACGGTGGGACAGGAGATCAGCCTGAGCGGCTCGGATGCGGGCTTCGCTTACGGCGGAGCTGTCGATCTAAGCCCGCTCTATGTCGAGTTTCAACTCGACAACATTTATACGGTGCAAAGCCTTTTCTACGCCCAGCGGGATTTTAACAACAATCATGACGCCACCCACGACAAGATCGGCACGATCGATCTGTGGGCGAGCAAGACCACGGCGTTTTCAGCGAGCGATCCGGGGTTTGCGCCAAATGCGACTGTCTCGATAACGAATCTCTCGGACGATAAATATCTCGAGTACCTCCTCTCGGCGCCGGTGGATGGAAAATTCTTTTTGATTCGATTGACTGCCGTTCCCAACCAAGGCGGCAGTGTGTTTGGTGGGACTGAGTTTCGCCTCGGCGGTGTGGTTCCTGAGCCGTCGACGGCGTTACTCTTAGTTTTCGCCGCCGTAGCCGGGCTCGGATTTCGCCGGCTGAGAAAAAGCCGGGTTCGTTAGCCGATCTTCTTTCGAAAGCGCAGCGCGCAGAAAACGAAAAGCAAGATCGACATGATGATGAGGATCATCAGTTGCGGCCAATACTCGGCGAAGTAAGCGCCGCGCAGAATGAGCGCGCGCATGAGCGCGATGAAGTAAGTGGTCGGTAGAATTGTTCCGAGCGCCCAAAAAATCCACGGCATGGTTTCGCGCGGGAAGATGAAGCCGGAGAAGAAGACGCTCGGCAGAATGAAGGTCATCGACATTTGCAACGCCTGCATTTGGTTTTCAGCTTTGGTCGCGACGAGCAGGCCAAGGCTGAGCAACGCGAAAACATAAACGAACGTCGCAAACATTATCGCGACAACGTTTCCGGCGATCGGCACGTGAAACAAGTAACGCATGATGAGGAAGAGCAAGATCGACATCGTCATGCCGATGCAAAGGTAGGGCACAAGTTTGCCGAGCATGAGTCCCCAGCGGCTTAGCGGACTAACGAGCAGTTGTTCGAGTGTCCCCTTCTCGCGCTCACGCACGACGGCCATGGCGGTGGCAAACGTCGTCCCGATTTGCAACACCACGCCGATGACGCCCGGAATGTAGAAGTTCGGACTGCGCATCGACGGGTTGTAAAGAATCTGCGGACGGATATCGACCGGCACTGCGCGTCGGCCGGTTTCGCGCAGGAGCGATTCGACTGATTGCGTCAGTGTCACGCCGAGCGCGGTGTTGAGCGCTTGCAACGCCGTGGTCGAGTTCGAGCCATCGACCAGGAGTTGGACTTGCGCCGGCTGACCATTGCGCAATTGCTGCGTGAATTTCGGCGGAATTTGCAAGCCGGCATACGCGCGCCCTTTGCGAATCTCGCTCGCCATCGCGTCGATGCTTTGCACTTCGCCGGCGACGCGAAACGTTTCCGTGTTCACAAAGCGATCGATGAATTGACGGCTTTCGACTGTGCGATCTTCGTTGAAAATCACCAGCGCCATGTGTTTCACATCGGTGTCGAGCGCGTAGCCGAAGGCGACCATCTCGATCAGCGGCGGGAAAAGCATGAAGAACAACGTCATCGGATCGCGCCAGACGATGATGAATTCTTTGAACAAAATTGCGCTGAGGCCGCGGAAGAGAACGCGCTTCTTCATGTCGATCTAACAATCGCGTTGTCATCCCGAGCCGCGCAGACGGCGAGGGACCTCGCAGCCGGAGTGATGATGTCGATCTTGCGCTGGACGACCTTCGCTTCGTGGATCGTGACCGATTTTTCGGAAGCACTCATCGCAATTGCGAGGTCCTTCGCTCCGCTCAGGATGACAAGCATGTTAGTTAGGCGGCACGTTGCTTTGGGTTTTCGCCCGCATGTTTTTCACTCAGCGTCACGAACACATCTTCCAGCGACGGACCGATTTCGTGAATTTCGGCGTGACCCACTCCGACGTTGCGCAACTTCTCATCGATCTCCTCGCGCCGGACGCTTTCATCGACAAGCAAGTGCATCGATTGACCGAAAACGGTCGCGCTGCGCACGCCTTCGAGTTGTCGCACGGCCCGCAACGCCGTGGTCACGTGGTCGCAAGTCACATCGAGCCGACGCGTCCCCGGCGGACTCACCTCCGGCATCTGCTTCAATTCATCGGGCTCGCCGCACACGATCAACTTCGACATATATATATACCCGACGTGGTCGCAGCGTTCCGCCTCGTCCATGTAATGCGTGGTGACGAACAGCGTCATGCCCTGGCCGGCGAATTCGAAGAGCAAATCCCAAAGCTCTCGTCGCGCGACCGGATCGATCCCCGCAGTCGGCTCATCCAAAAACAACACCGTCGGTTTGTGCATGAGCGAACACGCCATCGCCAGCCGTTGTCGCCAGCCGCCGGAAAGCAAAGCTGCGCGCCGATCGAGATACGGCTCGAGATGCGTGATGGCGATCAACTCATCGCGGCGCTGCGTCAATGCGCGACCACTGAGGCCGTAAAGTTTTCCTGAGAAAATCAGATTCTCATTCACCGTCAGTTCGTCGTAGAGCGAAAACTTTTGCGACATGTAACCGATCATGTCCTTGATCGATTCCGTTTCGCGCACGACATCGCGTCCGCCGATCCGCGCCGTCCCTTCCGTCGGCTCGAGAATTCCGCAGAGCATCCGGATGACGGTTGATTTGCCCGAACCGTTCGGCCCGAGAAATCCGAAGATGGAACCTTTGCCGACCGAAAACGAAACATGATCGACCGCGGTGAAAGCGCCGAAGCGTTTCGTTAGGCCTTCGCTCTCGATCATTGCCTCCATGTCGATCTTGCTACGGCTTCACGTTAGGAAAATAAACGTCCGCCGACATTCCGGCGCGGAGATGGTCGTCGTTGTTAGGCAAACGAATCTTCACACCGAAGACTTGCCTGATTCGGTCCGCAACCGTTTGCACATTGCGCGGCGTGAACTCGGCCTGCCGGTTAATCTGCTCGACCTTCCCTTCGAAATCCTTTCCGCGAAACGAATCGACCCGCACACGCGCGGGATCGCCCACTTTGATTTGCCCGAGCCACGGCTCCGGCACATACACGCGCACCCAAAGATGCTCCGGCAAAAGCAAAGTCGCCACTTCGCGATTCGCCGGGAGTACGTCGCCGACTTTCACATTCAGCACTTCCAGAATCGAATCCGTCGGCGCCTTGACTTGCATCTCGGCCAACTGCGCATCGATGTCGGCCAATTGCGCGCGCGCTTGCACCACACGCATCCGCGCCGCGTCGACATTTTTTTCCTGCGCGCGTGCCGAGCTGCCCGCCTTCTCGGCGTCCGTCGGCGAAACCACTTTGCGCCTGAGCAAATCCTGCTGGCGCTTCGAGTCATCACGCAAAAATTCCAGCTGCTCTTGTTGTGAATCGGCATCGCGCAGTGCCGTTTCGATTTGCGCGGCGGCCAAGTCTCGGCGCGCGGTCAACTCGGCCGCGTCCAATTGCACAATCGGTTGGCCCGCGCGCAAGCGGTCCCCTTCCTGCGCGAAAATCTTTTCCACGCGGCCGCTCGAACGCGGACCGACATGCACTTCATCGACTTCGATCGTTCCGGAAACGGCGTCGCTGCGATGTTCGCAGGCCGCGCACAAGATCGACATCGTCACTAAAGCAGCGGCGCGAATGCGATTGTCGATCTTTGTTCTCACGATGCAACGCTACGAAACGGGAGTTCGTTTCGTTTCGCAAGCGATTGACCGCGAATGCAACGCCGCGAAAGTGAAAGAATTATGAAAGCGCGACACCTTGATCATATTGATTTGCGCGTAAAAGACCTGGCGATTGCGCGAAAGTTTTACGAAAAACTTTTGCCCGCGCTCGGATTTACCTGCGATCGCTCTGACGCCACATGTGGAACCTTCTACGCCGTCGGCGGCGACAAGACCTCGGAGTTTTTTGGTTTAGACGAAGATCGACATCATCAGCCTAACGGCACGCGAATCGCTTTCTGGGCGGAGACGCGTGAAGAAGTCGACCGCATCGCCGAGCTCGTGCGCGAGATCGGCGGAAGAAATCTCGAAGGCCCCGAGCTTTGCGCCGGATATAGCCCCGGATACTACGCGTTCTTCTTCGAAGACCTCGACGGGAACAAACTCGAAATCTGTTTTCGCGAACAGCCAATCATCGCCGGGTAAACGAATTGTAACGATGAGCACGCCCGCCATTCTGCAACCGCGGCAGAGTCATCGTTACCTCAAACTCATCGCGCTCTTCAAAATCGGCAAAGGCGTTCTCTTGTCGATCTTCGCGATGTCGATCTTGCTGTTGAACGCGCGCGACGTTTGGATGGACAAGATTTCCGACTGGATCGACGGCGAGATTTTGCTCGGGCACAGCAAGGTCGTGTTGTTCCTGTTGAACAAGCTGCAGGATGTTTTGGCCGGCGGAAAATTGCGCGCCGCCGGATTCCTGATGCTCTTTTATTGCGTCGTGCTGTTGACCGAAGGCATCGGCGTTTATTTCGAACAACGCTGGGCCGAATTTCTGATGATCATCGCCACGGGCGCGTTGATTCCACTGGAGGCGCGGCATTTTTGGCATCGGCCAAGTGTGGGCGCGTTCATCATTCTGCTGGTGAACTGTTTCATCGTTTGGTTTTTGTATCGCATCTTGAAACGCGACAAGGCGGTGGCGCGTTCCGAGCCGAAACGCGA
>JBBROO010000073.1:0-5495 GCA_038229295.1 Chthoniobacterales bacterium
TGGCAGATCACGTGCAGCTGTTGCGCGATCAACAGATGACGCCGCCAGCATCGAATCCCAATCCGACGATCGTGATTCAGAACGAGTCGAAACTGCAACCGGCGTAAGCGGCATCGTCCACACGCGGCGTCGCATCAGAGCACTTCCGTTCCGCAATCGTGCTTGCCTGACGGCCCGAGCGTCACAAACTATCCCGACTCGCCCATGAACCGATGAAGGAGATACGTCTGAAGATCGCCGAGCTTTTCGAAATCGATGCCGAAAGCGGCGATGAGGGAAAAGACTTGGCTGCGATCACAGCGTACGTGCTCAAACATTACGCGTTCTTGCCAAAGCCGATCGCCGTCACGATTGAAGGCGACGAGGTCGTAATCTCTTTTCCTGCAGAGCCTGACGAGAAGAAAGAGGAGGCAAGACGCCTCGCGGACAGAGCGGTGAAACGGGCAAGTGAGGGCAACTACGAGAAAGCGATCGGAATATACAAGCGCATCCTTGAGCTGCAGCCTTCGTTTCATTCCGCCCGGCGCGATCTCGCAATGGCGTATGTCGAGATCGGCGACGTGGAAAGCGCGACGAACCACCTGATCGAAGTTCTGCGCCTGGATCCGAAAGATGCGTGGAGTTGGGTTGTGTTGGCGAATCTGTACATCCGCGAAAAAGCTGATCCAGAGACGGGCGAGAAATTCCTTCGAAAAGCTTTAGAGATTCAGCCGAATGATGCGTGGGCACTGAACAGCTTGGCGGCGATATATAAGCAGAAGGGGCGAACAGAGGACGCAATCAAGTGCTTCGATCAAGCGATCGAAGCGAATCCTGATTTCGCCAATCCGTACTATGGGAAAGCCGGTGCTCTCGCGGAATCAAATCGGCCGCAGGAGGCAGTCGCTTCGCTCACGCACTTGTTCAAACATGCCCAGATGCAGGATGCTCGCTCGCAGGCGGTTTATGATGGCGCGCGAGAACTCTTCGCCAAGCTCCAGCTAGACTTGGCGCAGCGTGACCACTCCGAAGCTTTCAAATGTATTCAAGACTACAAAGCTCAGATGGAAACGCTTTCAGGTTTCCCCATTCGCATCGAAGAAACGGAGTTTGAGGATAAACTCGGCGCGACAATTCAACGATCCAGCGCTTCTCAGCCATCTCGAGGCTCATGAACTTACGCACCTCAAGCTTGAATCCGAAGCAAGGCGCGCGGGAACCAATTTGTTTTTCGCGACCACTGCAAAGACGCGAGAGTTAGCTATTCGCTCAATGGCAGGAGGCATAAAAAAATGGGAGGAGGCAGGGTACTCCGAAGAGACGATTACGAATGTCACACTGTCCATGGTGAGCGGACTGGCTGGCTTCGTATTTAACTGTCCGCTCGACATGTTGATTGAGCGTTACATCTACGAACGTTTTGTAGTGCTCCAACCAGCTCAGTTTCTTTCCGTGAGGACAATGGCGATGGAAGCCTGGCAAACCAACAGTAACCGCGAGGTTCGCAAGCTCACCCCGCGGAAGATGATGCATGCGAGTCTTGCGCTCAATGGAGCTTACGCGCTTTTTCTGGATGACCTGTTTCATGGCGCCTCCGCCTTTGCTGCGCTTTATCGCGGCCTGGACATGTTTGAACTGTCGCAGCGGCTTTGGAAACACTGGCTGGAGCGTTCCGAGAATCTTGCGCCAGGCGATGAATACAAATTGGTAGATGACTTTGCGGAGATGATCGGGCTTCGCGACTGGTATGAGTGGAAAGTTGATCCGGGAGAACATGAAATCAGCGAAGCTCCTCGCAAGGAGGGCACAACAAATCCCACCCTTTTGCGAGAGAAGCACCCCGCGGCTGTATTTTATTTTTTGGACGCGTTCAAACGCTTTGATGCAATGACAGCGGATGAAATTAGGAACGTTGCTTTTGAAATTGCATTGCTTGGACGCTCCGGACTCGATTATGCCTCACCGGAAGAAAAATACGAACTGAAGAGTATCCCGAATCACAAGTTTTCCGGGTTACACCTGATGTGTCTAATGTACGCCGGATTTAAGCGGATCGCCCCCGAACAAGATGCAGGGATGGATCTGAACGACCCGTTCCTGACGGCTTTGCAACTTCACAAAGGAGGCGAAAAAAGTCGATGAGGCTTTACGCCCGGGCGTGAAGATCTTTAGTCTCAGCTGAGCGGCGCGCGAATGCGGAACATCTTTCTTCTTATAATGCCTCCCGGGAATCCGGAGGCGATGGTTCATTATCAGGATACGATTCGAAACAAAGTCGCCTTCGACAGAATCGCACCACACGTTTCGCCAAGTGTCGCTCGCAAATTGCAACAGGTTTTCGGTCCACGACCAATTGCAGTTTGGGGTTCACGCGATACAGATGCGAACCGCGCGAAGTTCGACCGAATGGCGGAAGGCGACGAAATCCTGATCGTCGAGGGTCAGACAATCAAATTGCTCGGACGAGTCGCGTCGAAGGACACGAATCCGCAGCTATCACGAGAGCTGTGGAAGAACCTTCGTGGTAACGAAAGCGAAGGTTGGGATCTCATCTACTTTATTGCAAATCCGCGCGAAATTGATGTGCCGTTCGCTAGTTTTTGTAAACTCGTTGGATATAAACCGAACTATCAATTGAGAGGCCTTACGCGCGTTGAGGACGAAAGACGCACGCGTTTCTACGACAAGTACGATGATCTATACGAGATCCTGATTCGGCTGGAGCACGGGGATAGGGTGCAAGAAGTTCCTGAGTCGGCGATCAATAATCCGCCGCCGGCTCCGCTTCCTGAAGCGGACGCAGCGGCGATTCCAGAGCGAGAGATCTCAGAGCACCTACGAATGCAGTGGTTGTTATTGAAGATGGGGCGCCAAGCCGGTCAAAAAGTTTGGGCGCCGAGAAACGACCAACAACGAATCACGCAAGAATACAACTTCGAAGAGTTTGAAGAGACATTCGCAGCAGGGCTAGACACACAAGTCAGGTACGTCGAGAACATCGACGTCGTTTGGAAGGAGGAATTTCGAATCGATGCTGCATTTGAAATTGAAAACAGCACATCGATTTACTCTGGCCTGCTTCGTTTCGCCGATTTGACGATGGTCGCTCCAAACACGTTCTACCCGATGTTCATCGTCGCGCCGGGCGAGCGGCGGAATCGTGTTCGCGAGCAGCTCGCGCGACCGAGTTTTCGTCGCCTGGGAATCCACGAAAAAGTGCGATACCTATCTTACGAGAAGGTCGATGAGATCGATGAGTTCTTTGGCGAAAAAAAAGGTGGGCTAACCGCCGACGTTTTTGTCAATAAGTCTGAAGCGTTCAGCGACTAGGACGATCTTGAAGTGCCGCGGCTGTCATCGCGACAGACGTTCTGTCAATTTATTCGGAATTGAACTCTTCGAGTGGCGGGCACGAACAAAACAGGTTCCGATCGCCGTAGACGTTGTCGATCCTGGCGACGGCGGGCCAGAATTTGTAGTCACGCGTCCACGGTGCCGGAAAGGCCGCTTGTTCGCGCGAGTAGGGATGTTCCCATTTGTCCGCCGCGATTTGCCGCGTCGTATGCGGCGCGTTCTTCAGCAAATTATCTTGTCGATCTTGCGTTCCGTCCGCGATCGCCTTGATCTCTCCGTGAATGGAAATCATCGCTTCGCAGAACCGATCGAGCTCGTGTTTCGGTTCGCTTTCCGTCGGTTCGATCATCATCGTGCCGGCGACTGGAAACGAAACCGTCGGCGCGTGGAATCCGTAATCCATCAGGCGTTTCGCTACGTCTTCCACTTCCACGCCGGCGCTTTTCCATTGGCGAAGATCGACAATGCACTCATGCGCGACCAGTCCGCGTTTGCCTTTGAATAACACTGGGAAATACGGATCCAATCGCTTCGCCATGTAGTTCGCGTTCAGGATCGCGGTCTTGGTCGCATCCGTTAGGCCACGCGCGCCCATCATTCGGATATACATCCACGAGATCGTTAGGATGCTCGCGCTGCCGTAGGGCGCTTGCGCGACCGGGCCGACGCGTTTGTTAAGATCGACATCTTCATTCAACGATGGATGCGCCGGTAAAAACGGCGCGAGATGTTTCGCCACGCCGATCGGTCCCATGCCCGGCCCACCGCCGCCGTGCGGAATGCAAAACGTCTTGTGCAAATTCAAATGGCAAACGTCCGCGCCGTAATCGCCCGGCCGGCAAAGCCCCACCTGCGCATTCATGTTCGCGCCATCGAGATAAATCTGTCCGCCATGCGCGTGCACGATTTCGCAAATCTCGCGGATGGTCGTCTCGAAAACGCCGTGCGTGCTCGGATAAGTAATCATCAGCGCCGCCAGGTCGCTCGCATGCGCGTCGGCCTTCGCCCGCAAGTCCGCAAGATCGACATCTCCATCTTTCAATGTCGCGACCGGCACCACTTTGAATCCCGCCATGACCGCACTCGCCGGATTCGTTCCATGCGCTGATTGCGGAATGAGACAAACTTTGCGCGCACCTTCACCGCGCGATGCGTGATACTCGCGAATGGCGAGCAGCCCCGCGTATTCGCCCTGCGATCCCGCATTTGGCTGCAACGAAACCGCCGCGAAGCCCGTAATTTCCGCGAGCCATTCCTCGAGCTGTTTGCACATGTCGATGTACCCAGTTGTCTGATCGGCCGGCGCAAATGGATGCACCTTGGCGAATTCCGGCCACGAAATCGGAAACATTTCCGCGGTCGCGTTCAACTTCATCGTGCAGGAGCCGGGCGGAATCATTGAATGACAAAGCGAGAGATCGCGCGACTCGAGTTTCTTCAAGTAACGCAGCATCTCCGTCTCCGTGTCATGCGTGTTGAAAACGGGATGAGATAGGAATGACGAAAGACGACTGTCGAATGACGAATCGGCCGCGGAGTGATTGTCGATCTTAGTGCCGAGAATTTCGCACAACGCGGCTAAATCTTTTTCGGTCGTTGTTTCGTCGAGAGAAATGGCGACGGCGCTTTCGCCAAGCTTTCGCAGATTCATTCCCGCTTCGGCAGCGCGCGCGATGAGTTCGTCTGCGCTGTGGCCGGCAAGATCGACATGCAACGTGTCGAAGAAATTTTCGTGCACAATCTTCAATCCGGAAGCAGCGAGGCGGCGCGTTAGAGTATGAATGTGCTCGGCGATCGCGCGCAATCCGTGCGGTCCGTGATAGACCGCGTACATCGACGCGATGACGGCGAGGAGAACTTGCGCGGTGCAAATGTTACTGGTGGCTTTGTCGCGCCGGATGTGTTGCTCGCGGGTTTGCAACGCGAGTCGATAGGCGGGGCGCCCTTCGGCATCGTGTGAGACGCCGACGAGACGTCCCGGCATGTGACGCTTGTATTGATCGCGCGTCGCAAAAAATGCGGCATGCGGTCCGCCGAAGCCTAACGGAACTCCGAAACGTTGCGTACTGCCGACGGCGACATCGGCGTCGAATTCTCCCGGCGGTTTTAGCAACGTCAGCGCGAGAATATCCGCTGCGACGACGACGAGCGCCCCGGCGCCA
>JBBROO010000074.1:0-5455 GCA_038229295.1 Chthoniobacterales bacterium
CAATCATCCGCTGGGTTCATACGGTACGGTGCCGTCCTTTCAGCTAACAAGCCAAAGCGAACAGCCTTTCGGGTCGGCGCAATTGGAAGGAAAGATTTGGATCGCCGATTTTATTTTCACGTCATGTCCCGGGCCGTGTCCAATGATCAGCACTCGCATGAGTGAATTGCAAAAACCGCTCGCGAAGACGGGCGTGCATCTGGTGTCGTTCAGTGTCGACCCGGAGAAAGATACGTCGGAAATCTTGCGCGGTTACGCGGAAAAATTACATGCGCAACCGCAACGCTGGGATTTTCTCACCGGATCGAAGGGGACGATCTACACCTTGACGAAAGATGGATTTAACCTGGGTGTTTCCGATGGCAGCGAAGAGGCCGGTGTTCCTGTGCACAGCACTCGAATGGTATTGGTAGATCGACATCGAACCATCCGCGGCTATTACGACGCGCTCGCCCCCGATGCGGTCACGAAGATTCTGGCCGACACGAGCCATCTGCTGCGCGAGCAGCCGAGGTGATTCAACCGGCTGTTTCGGGACGGTGCGCGTCGGGCCCTTCGTCACAAACCAGGCGCAGATATTCGCGATAATCGCTTTTCGGTAATCGATCGATGATTTGGCGCAGTTCCTTTTCGCCGATGAAGCCCATGCGCAAGGCCACTTCTTCCAGGCACGCGACTTTCAGTCCTTGCCGATGTTCGATGGTGGCGATGTAATTGCTTGCCTCGAGCAAGCTCGTTTGCGTTCCGGTATCGAGCCACGCCATTCCGCGGCTGAGCAATTTCACATGCAGCTGTTTCTCTTTGAGATAGCAGAGATTTAAATCTGTAATCTCAAGTTCACCGCGGGCAGAAGGTCGCAGACCTCGCGCAAGATCGACAACTTGATTGTCGTAAACGTAAAGACCTGGCACCGCGAAATGACTCTTCGGTGCCTTCGGCTTTTCTTCGAGACTGATCGCCTTGCCCTGCGCATCGAACTCGACCACGCCGTATCGCTCCGGGTCGCGCACCTGATATCCGAAAATGCAGGCGCCGCGTTCGATGCCGAGCGCATCGCGCAGGAAATCAAGTTTTCCGTAGAAGATATTGTCGCCGAGAATCAGAGCCGCGCCGGCGTTGCCGATAAATTTCGCGCCGATGACGAATGCTTGCGCGATGCCTTCGGGCTTCGGTTGCTCGGCGTATTCGATGCGCAAGCCGAGCTGCTCGCCGTTGCCGAGATAATCGCGCAACATCGGCAAATCTTTCGGCGTGGAAATGATCAACACCTCCCGCAAACCACCGAGCATGAGCGTGGCCAGCGGATAACAGATCATCGGCTTGTCGTAAACCGGCAGCAGCTGTTTGCAGACGATTTTCGTGAGCGGAAAAAGGCGACTGCCGGCGCCGCCGGCGAGGAGAATGGCCTTTTTGCTCATGTCGGATCCGGCGGCGTTCCGATTTCCGCTTGTCGATCTTAGGAGAAGCGCACGTCTTTGCCCGGATCCATTTCGAAATCCAAAGTGAGAGCGTCGGACGTATTCGGCTTGATGATCTCCTCCATGAACTTCACAAAAACGGGGTCTTCGCGGAAAATGCCGTACTTGTCCATCGATTCGAAATCGATCGCGATAAAGAAAGGCCAAGGCGTTTCGGGATCGACGCGTTTGCCGCATTTGATCGTCTGGACTTCGGAAATCTTGAGCAGCTGCATGCGGGCGTTCATCATCATCTCCTCGACCCGCGCGGGAGTGACTTCGGGCTTCAATTTGTAAAGCACGAGGTGATGAATCATGAAGTTAAAGCTATTAGGCGCTTCTCGCGGGGCGCGCAAGTGCGAAACCACGCCTATCCACGATGTCGATCTTGCGCCGTTTGGCGACTAATTTTTCCAGTCAAGCGCGCCTTTCTTGAGCGCGTAAATGTATCCCACCATTAAGATCGAGATGAAGCTGAGCATGCTCCAGAAAATGGTGCTGCTGTGCACGATCATCTCCTTGTAGACGACCGCCCACGGATACATGAACACGATCTCGAGATCGAAAAGAATGAAAAGCATGGCGACGAGGTAAAACTTCACGCTGAAGCGCGGCTGCACTTCGCCTTGCGGAATCATGCCGCACTCGTAGGCCGTATCCTTGGCGGCCGTGCGTTTACCGGATTTGCCAACCAAGACGCTGACGAGCAGCGCTGAGCCGGCAAAAATCATGGCGACAATGATCTGCAGGAGCACCGGAAGATATTCGCGCGCCATTTGCGGCTTCCGATTTCTACAAGCGAACGATCGCGATTACTTCACCACCGCCGCGGCAGCGAGCCGCGGATTCGGGATGTGTCCGTTCTGCGGTGCGATGGCGAGAGCGAGGGCCGCGGGCAAGCCTTTGTATTTCTTGCCGGTCTTCTTCACGGCGCCGCGCGCGACAAGATTTTGCAGCTTTTCGTAAGCTCGAAGCCGGAGCATCTCTTCGCCTCCACTGGCGGCGTTGCGCGCGCGAAGGTTCTCGTGCACGACGTCAAAGAGCTGCTTGAATTCGAAGGATGCACGCCGGGAAAGCACCGCAACCAGTTCCTCGGTAACTAGATCGGGAACTCGACGGGAAAATGCATTTTTCTTAAGAATAGCCATAGGGCGGCAAGAATAACATGTTTCGGAAAAATGGCAGTATTTTTCTCGCATCGGCGAGAATTTTCAATCCGAGAGAGCCGAAATGACGCAGCTTTCGAGAATTACGGTGTGCGCTTTGGCTTCGGAGAGGGCGAAGGTGAGAGGAATGAAGGTACTCCGTAACCGCTTAAGACGCTGGGCAATCCTTCCTTCTGCCCCGCCATAACTGACAATGCGACCATCGCGATGCCGGTTTGATTGAGCGTAATCGGGCCGATCGACTCTGTGATGTAGCCGCCGCCAGCGTATCTCTGCGAAGAAACAATCGGGCTGAGGTGTTTCGTGACCACATCCGCCGATGGAATCCGGCTAAGATCGACATGTTCGTTCATGGAAGGCATGAAAGCCGCGCCCATCATCAAAATGGGCCGCAGCGTCGCATCGAGGCGTGAATACAGGGTCGCAAGATCGACATACGCGAAAAAGTTTTTGGGCGTTGGCAAGGACGAGGCCGCGGTTTTGTAAGTCTGCGAACTGGCGAATTCTGCCGAAGATTTTCGGCTGCGTTCGATCGCCAGTTCCACCGAGCCCGGATCCAATCCGGCGATCATGGCGCGGTCCGAAACGGCGATCGTGGGACGAAGCACAATGAAAACCGACGCGGATTGCATGGTCAGATAGTGCACACCGTCGCGATCAGTCTCGTTCCAATTCGCGTCCTCGTCGCTGGCGTGCGCGAAGACGCTCGCGAGTTTTTTGGCGCGCGCGAAGTCCTTTACCGGAAAAGCGACGACGGCTGAAGGCCAGTGCGCATTCGACGGCCAATCCGCCAGCGCGCTCAGTTCTGGACCGAACGCGGCGTGCCAATCGTCCATCGAGATGTTTGCCCGCGCCAGGATATTGGTGATTTTTTGCAGACTGCTGCCCAGCGGACTAATAGCCGCGGTCGGATAAACGGCCGCGAGTTGTTTCGACAAATTGAGAAGACTGGTCGCGTAAAGAAAGGTGTCCTTCGTTCCGAGCGAAACGGAATCGCGCGTCAGGGCCGCGTCCGGTGAAAGCTGCGGCATCCCGACGAAAATGACGTCGTGAATCTTTCCGTTGTCGAAGCGCGTCGTGGCGGAAATGCTGCGGATTTGTCCGAGCGTGTTCTGTTGATCGGGCGCGAACTTCGCGGCCAACGTTTTTGGCTGGAGATAAAAGGCGAGCGCATAACTTGTCGGCATCTCGGCCATGGCCGCGCGAAAGTTTTCATCAGTGCTGAGGAGTGATTGTCGATCTTGCAGGCGACCGTCCGCGCGATCGAGCAACGCCTTCAATTCGCTCAGCTCATTGGCGACGAAGAACCAGTGACCATCGTAAACAGTCGCGATGGTAAAAAGAAATCCGGTGCAGATGTCGATCTTGTGCTGCTGATAATCGATCGTCTCGCGTTTCGGCGACGCGCCGACGAAATTCGCGCGCCATCCCGCGATGATCTGTTCGACGTCCGCCTGGCTTCCGCGAAATCGAAACCCACCGACGACTTTCGGCAGATTGTTTTCCATCGAAGTCACGGCGACGAAAGCATCCTTGGCATCGAGTTGCTCGATTTGCTGGGCCGTTTGCGAAATCGAATTCTGCGCATGCGCTTGCGCCAGGGGTTTGCGCAGAAAATCCTGCACCGCGGGCTCGGTGTAGAGCCGGTAGATGTCGGAGCGGTGCCAGTCGTTACGCGTGCGATTAAAATCGGGCACGTGCAAGAAAGCGATGGTGTCGCGCGGCAGGAGCGCGGCGACGGCGGTGTTGGAAGTTTTTTGCGCGACGTGCAACGCGTACATGATTCCGCCGACGACAAGCACGGCCGCGATGAGGAAAATGACGATTCGTCGCATGAAGGACGGGACGTTACGCCCGCGGATGGAATTGTCGATGTACCGCCTTCAATCGCTGTTGATCGACATGCGTATAAACCTGCGTTGTCGAAATGTCGGCATGGCCGAGCATCTCTTGAATGATGCGCAGGTCGGCGCCGTTGCTGAGGAGGTGCGTGGCGAAACTGTGCCGCAACAAATGCGGATAAATGTTCGCTTCCAATCCGGAATGCTTGGCGTGCTTTTTCACGATTTGCCAAAGGCGCGCGGTCGTCAGCTTCGTGCCGCGCTCGGAGAGGAAAATCTCGCTGCTACTGCGACGCTTGACCAATTTGGGACGTTCCGTCGACAAATACGATGCCAGCGCTTCGCATGCTTTGCGACCGACCGGCACCAATCGCGTTTTGTTTCCTTTGCCGGTGACGCGTAAAATGCCTTCCTCGGTCGCGAAATGTTCCAGGCGCGCATTGGCCAATTCCGAAATGCGCAGTCCGCTCGCATAAAGCAGTTCGATCATCGCCCGGTCGCGCAAGCCGAGAGGAACTTTCGTGTCGATGGCGTCGATCAGTTGCTCGACTTGCATTTCGTTGAGTGTCTCGGGCAAATAACGCTCAATGCGCGGAAGCACGAGCGCTTCGGTCGGGTCGCGGTCGACCGCGCCTTTGCTCGCGAGGAAACGAAAGAAAATCTTGAGCGCGACGACGATGAGTTTGATCGATGATGCCGCGAGACCACCGCCTTTTCGTTCACCGAGATATTCGGACAAGATCGACAAGGTGATCTCGCGCGCGTTGTCGATCTTGTGTTTCGCTTTGCACCAATGCACGAACTCGGTGAGCGAACGCTGAGTGGAGAGTTGGTAATTATCGGAGAGCCCGCGCTCCACCGCGAGGAAGCGGATGAAGGAGTCGATCGCTTGCTCCATTCTTCAAACTGTAGCGGCAGGCGTGTCGCCTGCATTCCAAATATTGTGCAGCCGACACGGCTGCCGCTACAGTAAAGAGTGTGATCAAGAAAC
>JBBROO010000075.1:0-5401 GCA_038229295.1 Chthoniobacterales bacterium
AGTTCTCGAAGTCGAAGAATTTTTTGGCGAAGGACAAAAAGGCAGCTCGGCCATGCCGCACAAGCGGAATCCGATAACGGGGGAGAGATTGAGCGGATTGGCGCGTGTTATTCGGGGAAACTCGATTGTCGCGTTAGAAAACGTCGCTTTGTGGCACGAACGCGACATCAGTCACTCCAGCGCCGAGCGGATCATTCTGCCGGATTCATGCACGCTGGTTGATTACATGCTGGTGAAACTCGAGGAACTTGTAGCGAAGCTGCAGGTTTATCCCGAGCGGATGCAGCAGAATCTCGAGTCGAGCAAAGGTTTGTATTTCAGCCAATCGATTCTGCTCGCGCTGACGCGTGCCGGTTCGGAACGCAAGAGCGCCTACGAAGCCGTGCAAAGAGCGGCCATGAAAACGTGGAAAGGTGAGGGGACGTTTGCGGCCAATGCGAAAAAAGAATCCGAGATTACCTCGAAATTATCCGAGGCTGAAATCGATCGGATTTGTTCGTTAGACGTTCACTTCCAACATGTCGATCTAACGTTCAAGGCGCTCGGATTGGACTAACGACTCGTCGTTATTTTAACGGCTTGAGCGATAACTCGGCGAGGCGCGCAGCGTTGTCCAGCCTAACGGCCGCCGTTTCGCAGAACACGCCGGTCTGTTCCTGCCCGACTGCTTCGGAGTTGAGCGTAACGCGAACGACATTCGTCGTGCTTTTGAGCACGAGTTGCGAGACCTGAAAGTTTCCCGAAAGCTCGACGCCGGCGAGTTCCAGATGCGCCAGCAAATGCATCGTCATGGTCGCATTCGCCATCGGGGTAAGTCGAACATGCTCGCGCGAGTCATGCGGCACCACGTCGAGGGCGCCGATCTGCACCGCGTTCCGCGTCTGCAACCGTTGGAACGGCTGCAGCGTTGGAATCAAACGGAGAGTCGCGATTTTACCGACGGCATCCAATTGGACCGCTCCGAGTTGGAATCCGGTCTCGACCGAAATGGTCGCGCGCAGAGCCGCCGGCGAAACGTGGAGAGATACGGTCGGCGAGGAGACCCTGGCGCGAATCGCGCCCATTCGCAGCGACGGCGTCAACTGCATCGAAACGACCTCCAGGAAAAGGCCGAGCACAACTTCGTTAGACTCCTTTGAAACAAAGGGCGCGGACATCGTGCCTCGGTTGGGAGCCTCGGCCAGTTTCGGGATCGAGACCGGCGGCGGCGCGACGTGTTCGATTTTGAGTGGGGGCGGCGGCGTTTTTGCTTTCTCCGGCTCTTTTCGCGCGGCGATGGGTTCTGGAATTTTGGGTGTTACGGGAGGCGCCTTCGGGATCGCCTTCCGCGGCGCAGGTATTTCCTTAACCACAGGGCGCGGCTTCGGCACCGGCCGCGGTCCGGCGCGCAAGGTTTTTTGCACGAGTGTGGTCAGCGCTTCGGAACGGAACGGTTTCGAAAGCGTGGCCACAACATTGTCGAACTTCGCGGCCGTGGCCGTCATTTCCGGAATGTGACCCGACATCATCAAGATCGGGATTCGCGCTGTGATTTCGTTCTTCAGCAGCTGTCGACAAACTTCGTCGCCGTTAATGTCCGGCAAGCTATAATCGAGCAGAACGAGATCGGGCAAGGTGCGTTCGACTTGTTTGACGCCACTTGTGCCGTTGGCTGCGGTAGTGATTTGCAATTCCGGATCGGCGGTGGCGAGAGTGTCTTCGACAAAGATGAGAAGCATCTCGGTGTCGTCGATGACGACGATTTTCTTGCCTGTTTTTTCCCGCGGTAGCGGTGGCGTTGGCGGTGCGGGCGGCATCGCGGCCACAGGCCGGAGCGCCATCGCTGTGCGCGCGGCCGTTAAAAAAATAGCGGGCCAGGATTCGCGAATGGTGTTTCCCGCAGTGCTTCGCGTTTCGACTTCTTTAATCTGAGGTTCACTCCAGCCGAACATTTCCTCCAAGGCTTCGCCATCGTTGCGCGTGTTTGTGAACGCGTGCACGAGACGACCCTCGACCACGTGGACCTGGCCCGATTTGGTAGATGCGCTTTTGATGTCGAGAACGACCGTGCGATTTCCAGCGCATTGCAGCAGGACGGCGTCCGCCGCGGTCATCGCCCGTAACGTCCCGCGGGGTTGGGCCGAACCGGCCTCCTGCCAGGGTCCAAGGAGCGCTTGCAC
The DNA here is from genome assembly GCA_038229295.1 of Chthoniobacterales bacterium. Taxonomy (GTDB): domain Bacteria; phylum Verrucomicrobiota; class Verrucomicrobiia; order Chthoniobacterales; family UBA10450; genus JAJPGZ01. The sequence goes on from JBBROO010000075.1 coordinate 2,160, forward strand.
GGAGGCGCCGAAATCCTCGACTTCAAATGGCTTTTGAATGAACTGAAATGCGCCTAACGAACGATATTGCGACGCCAGCTCCTTGGAGATTCCCGCGCCGATAATGAGAACCTTTGCGTCCGGACAAACATCGCGATGTCGATGCAGGAACTCGGTCAGGCCGGGATACGACGGATCGAAATCGATGATGATTAACTCCGGCGTTTTCTCCTTGGCCAGCGTTTCCGCTTCCGCCAGAGCGCGCGCGACGTTGACCGGATGACCGGGCGCAAACTTCTTCAGCGCCGACTTCAGCGCCGCCGCGATCGCGCCGTATTCTTCGATGAGAAGAACGCTGCTTTTCGATGTCGATCTTGCGGGAGATGGAGAAGAAGGCACAAAAACGTGATGAGTGACGACGTGAATGCCACGTTAGCACAAGATGGGCGCAAGTTGCATGCCTCTAGCATGCCTTCGTCTATTCGAATCGCAGCGCTTCGATCGGATCGAGCGATGCCGCGCGATAGGCTGGATAGAGTCCGAACCCAATCCCGATGGCGGAGCAAACAATTAGCCCAGTGATGGCCCAGCCGTACGGAAAAATAAGATCAACCTTTAGCCACGCCGCCAACAAATCGCCGCCGATTACTCCAAGCACAATCCCGAGCACACCGCCCGCTTCGGAAATGAAAACGGCTTCCGTCAAAAATTGCCGCATGATGTCGCGACTGCGCGCGCCGATTGATTTGCGCACGCCGATTTCTTTCGTCCGCTCCGTCACACTTACGAGCATGATGTTCATGATGCCGATGCCGGCGGCGATGAGCGCGATGAAACTGATGACGAATGCGCCGACGCGGACGTATCCCGCGACCGAAGCGAACGCGCTCTTCAACGAATCGTTCGAGTAAATCTCGAAATCGTTCTCCTGGTCGGCGCGCACTCCGCGCGCCATTCGCATCGCGCCGACTCCACGATCGAACGTGCGATTGTAAGTGTCTTGCGAAAAAGATTGCGTTGCGATGTTGATGGTTCGATTGGCTTCGCCGTAATTTTCGAAGAAGCGCGTGATCGGCATCGCACAAAGGTCGTCCTGGCTTTGGCCGAATGCGGTCCCTTTCTCGGCCATCACACCGATGATCGTGTAGGTATGTCCGCTTAATCGAATCACTTTGCCGATGGGCGATTCGTGCGGAAACAATCGTTTCTCGATGTTCTTCCCGACAACGAGCACGCTGCGCGCAAGATCGACATCTTCATCGTTGAGATTGCGGCCGTAGCCTAACGTGTAAGCGTTGGCGGTCAGAAAACTTTTATTCGTTCCGACAAGGGTCAGGCTCGGCGTCGTTTTCACGCCGTTGTAAACCGCCTGGCCTTTGAGATCGTGGCCGAAAGTTTTCAGACAAATCTCGCGCGCATTTCCCTGCATCAATTCGGCATAACGCAGTGCTTGCCGGTAACTGATATTGCGTCGGTTTTGATATTTCTTTCGCGTCTCGCCGCCCGGATCGACGTTGGCTGGATACTTCGCGAACTGGAAAATGTTCGAGCCCAAAAAACTTAGCCCGTTCTCGATCGAATTCTGCAGCGCGCCGACCGCGGTCATCACGGAGATAACGGAGAAGACGCCGATCGTGATTCCGAGCATTGTCAAAGAAGAGCGCAACTTATTTGCGCCTAACGAACTCAACGCCATTAGGATGATCTCGCGAAATAACATGTCGATCTTACTCGTAGCGGAGCGCTGTCACCGGATCCAAACGCGAAGCCGACCAGGCCGGCGCGAAACCTGAAACCAAACCGGTCAAGACCGAGACGATCATACTCGCCAGAACAAGTCCGATCGAAAAATTGATCGGGAATGACGGCACCGCTTTGCCGATGGCGAAACACAAAAGATAAGCCAGACAAAGTCCGATAAATCCACCGAGCAGACAGAGCGCGGTCGATTCAATCAGGAATTGCAGCAGAATGGTTCGTCGTCGCGCGCCTAACGCCTTCCGCGTACCGATTTCCTTCGTCCGCTCTTTCACACTAACGAATGTGATATTCATGATGCCGATCGCGCCGACGAAAAGCGAAAGCCCGGTGATAAATAATCCCGCGAAAGCGATCGAATTTTTCACCGGATCGAGCGTGCTCTTGAATGCCTGCTGTTCGTTGATGGTGAAGTCGTCCGGCTTCTCCGGCGCCAAACCGCGCACGCGTCGCATCAATCCCGTCAGCTCGTCTTTCGCCTCCGCCAATTTCGTTTTGTCTTTCACTTTGACGCGAATGTCCGATTCGCTTTTCGAGCTGAAATATTTGTTAAACGCGCCTAACGGCATCGCTACCATTGAGTCCCAGCTGAACAATCCCAGAAATGTTCCCTGTCGCGCGTTCACGCCGATGACCTTGAACATTTGTCCGTTGATCAGGACCGATTTGTTGATTGGGCTCGCCGACGGGAAAAGTGCGTCAGCCACGTCGTAGCCGATCATGCAGACGCTCGCGCCACCGCGCGACTCGATCTCGTTAAAGAAGCGGCCTTCCTTGCAATCGACTGTCGATGTGATGATGAAATCCGAAGTCGTCCCGAGTGTGAAAACATTATCGACTTCGTTGCCGCCGTATTTGATCGCGCGCAGCAAACTCGAAGTCGGCACCGCCACGACCAGATTCGAATTCGGCGTCGCGGCGATCATGCGATTGATCGTCTCGGCGTATTCGGTTTTAATTTTTTTGCGGTCGCGATAGTTCCACCAATCGTCGACTTGCTTCCACGGCCATTGCCCGACGTAGAGAACGTCGTCGCCGAGAACAGCCATGCTTTTGTCGAAGCCGGTTTGGATTCCGCCAATGGCCGTGCCCATCAATGTCACCGCGACGATTCCGATGATAACGCCGAGCGCGGTGAGAGTGGAGCGCGTCATGTTCGAACGCATTTGCGCCGTCGCGATTTTCCAACTTTCAGTCAGCTCGTAGAGAAAACGTTTCATTGTCGATCTTGCGATTGTCGATCTTAGCTCACAGCCATCGTTTCCAAATTCGGCGCGTAACCAACTTCATCGCTTTCAATCAGCCCATCGCGCAAATGCACCGTGCGCCGCGCATGCGCAGCGATGTCGCGCTCGTGCGTCACCAGAATGATGGTGTTGCCGCGTTGATAAAGATTTTCCAAGAGCGCCATGATCTCTTCGCCAGTTTTGGAATCGAGATTTCCAGTCGGCTCGTCCGCTAAAATGATGGACGGGTTGTTAACGAGCGCGCGCGCGATCGCCACC
>JBBROO010000076.1:0-5270 GCA_038229295.1 Chthoniobacterales bacterium
AAGAGCGCGGTGCGCCCGCGAGAAAGGCCTGGCTTTCGCGGCAGTGCGCGATTGAAATCCACGGAGTTCATAAATTTCCTCGCCTATACACGTTCGGTGCGGCAGAAATGTCGTGGAGCTGGAGAACGCACATGAAAATTCAATATCGTTACATCATCTTAATTGCGGTTGCCGGAACATTGGTTTGGCCATCCGGTGCGGAGGCGAAAGGTGGTAGTGGAGTCGCGGGCCATAAAGCCAAAGGCATCGAGCTTGCGCAAGCGCATCAATACGACGCGGCGGTCGCAGAATTCACGCTCGCGATCCAGGCCGACCCGAAAGATCCAGCTGGATATCATGATCGCGGGACGGCATTGCGGGCCGCGCAAAAATATCCCGAGGCGATTGCCGATTTTACGAAGGAGATCGAGTTAGCGCCCGCTGACCCCGCTGGTTACATCGACCGCGGGCAGACCGCGAGCATGCAGAAGCAATTCGCCGATGCGATTCGCGACTTAAGCAAGGCTGTGGAATTGCGGCCCGAAGAACCACTGGCTTATCGGCTGCGCGGTTTTGCGAATCTCGGCTTTAACGATTTCAACGCGGCCGTGATCGACCTAACGAAAGTGGTGGAAAAGCAGCCGACGGATGCCGAGGCATTTCGCTGGCGCGGTGGTGCGTATCGCAACCTGAAGAAATACGACGAAGCGATCGCGGATTACACCAAAAGCCTCGAGCTGAAGCCGGACCCGGAGGCATACGTGCGGCGCGGTTCTACCTACGTGACGAACATGCAGCAGTACGAAAAGGGGATCGCTGATTACGAGCAGGCGCTGAAGATCAACTCGAACGATTACGAGACGCAGCAGCGCCTCACTTACGCGAAGCAGATGATGGATTCCAAGAATGCGCCGCCTGCTCCGACGGTCGCCCCGACACCTGCGCCAAAGGAAAGTTTGATGACTCCGCTCAATGTTGGGATCGGGTTCGGTCTAATCATTATCGCGATCATCGTGGTTGCGGTCGTGATCATGAAACGAACGAGCAACAACGACGTTTAAAACGGCGGCTGGGATCGAGAAATTCTTTTGACAGCTTGGGGGCGGCTGTTACTTTGCCGACGCTTTTTGTTGGAACGAAGCGGTCCCACGGTCGTTCAATTTGGCGGCTCTGGGATTTTTTCTTCTCCGGCGGAAAGCACACCGGTTTGCCCATGTAGCTCAGTTGGTAGAGCACATCCTTGGTAAGGATGAGGTCACCGGTTCAATCCCGGTCGTGGGCTCCAGTGCGCCAGACCATTACCACAAAAGTACGATACGCAGTTTAGTTAAAAAAGGACACCACCATGGCCAAGGAAGTATTCAAACGCGACAAGCCGCACGTTAACGTCGGCACAATCGGACACGTCGATCACGGCAAAACCACTTTGACCGCGGCGATCACCACCATTCTCTCGAAGAAGGGTTTCGCGGAAGCGCGCAAGTACGAAGACATCGATAACGCGCCGGAAGAAAAAGAGCGCGGCATCACGATCAACACCGCGCACGTGGAATATCAAAGCGAGAAGCGCCACTACGCGCACGTCGATTGCCCGGGCCACGCCGATTATGTGAAAAACATGATCACCGGTGCCGCGCAAATGGACGGCGCGATTCTCGTCGTGTCCGCTGCCGACGGCCCGATGCCGCAGACGCGTGAACACATTCTGCTCGCTCGTCAGGTCGGCGTGCCATCGATCGTCGTTTTCCTAAACAAGACCGACATGGTCGATGATCCTGAGCTTCTCGATCTCGTGGAAATGGAAGTGCGCGATTTGCTCACGCAGTACGAATTCCCAGGCGACAAAATCCCAATCGTTAAAGGCAGTGCGACCAAGGCGCTGGCGGCTGGCGATCCAGCGCATGCCGACGCTAAGTGCATTCTCGATCTCATTGCGGCGGTGGATGACTACATCCCCGTCCCCGAGCGCCCGGTCGATCTGCCATTCCTCATGCCAGTGGAAGACGTGTTCAACATTGAAGGTCGTGGCACCGTTGCGACTGGTCGTGTCGAACGCGGCATCCTCAAGAAGATGGAGGAAGTGGAGATCGTCGGAATCAGAGACACCGCGAAGACGACCGCGACGGATATCGAAATGTTCCGCAAGCTGCTCGATGAAGCGCGTGCTGGCGACAACGTCGGTGTTTTGCTCCGCGGCGTTAAAAAAGAAGACGTCGAGCGCGGTCAAGTCATCGCGAAGCCGGGCAGCATCAAGCCGCACAAGAAATTCAAAGCGGAAGTTTACGTGCTCAGCAAAGACGAAGGTGGCCGTCACACGCCATTCTTCTCGAACTACCGCCCACAGTTCTATTTCCGCACCACGGACGTCACCGGCTCGGTAAAATTGCCGGAGGGCGTCGAGATGGTCATGCCTGGCGATAACGTCTCGATCGAAGTCGAGCTTGGCCAACCGGTCGCGATGGAGAAGACGATCCGTTTCGCAATTCGTGAAGGCGGCAAAACCGTCGGCGCGGGTCGCGTCAGCGAAATTTTGGATTAACTTCAGAAAGAACTACGCCAGTAGCTCAATTGGTAGAGTTGCGGTCTCCAAAACCGTCGGTTGGGGGTTCGAGTCCCTCCTGGCGTGTTCGGAATTGCTTCGATGTTAACGAAAACGAAAAACTTCTTCGGCGAGGTGAAAGTGGAACTCCAAAAAGTTTCATGGCCATGGGAACCCAAGGAGAAGGGCTTTAAGAAATACAAGGAGCTCACTGATTCGACGCTCGTCGTGGTAATCGCGATGCTGTTGCTTGGCGGCTACGTTGCACTTTTCGATTTCGTGCTGGTGAACTTCATCCACTTCTTTACCCGACTGCATTAACAAATGGCCAACGCGCTCGCAGCTAAAGATCAGTGGTTTGTCATTCACGTGCTCTCCGGTCAGGAGAACAAGGTGCGCGACAACATCATGAAGCGCGTGAAGACCGAGGAAATGGGTGATGTCGTTTACGAAGTCCTCGTTCCAACGGAACGCGTCTCGGAAATTAAGAAGGGTAAAAAGAGCGAGACGACACGGAAGTTTTTCCCCGGTTATCTGATCGCGAACATGCATCTGCTCGACGAGAACAATCAGCTTGTGGGTAAGACGTGGTATTTCATCCGCGAAACGCCCGGCGTGATCGGATTTGCGGGAACCAAGGACCGTCCGATCCCGATGCGGCAATCGGAAGTCGATTCCATGCTCGGGCAGATGAAAGAGCGCGAAGAAAAGGTGAAACCGAAGGTCGCGTTTGAAGTCGGCGAGACGGTGCGCGTGGCCGACGGCCCATTCCAGAATCAGAACGGCATTGTCGAGGAAATTGATCCGGAACGCGGCAAGCTGCGCGTTTCAGTGACTATTTTCGGACGTGCTACGCCGGTGGAACTCGAATATTGGCAGGTAGAACGCGGTTAAAAACAGGCACGTCATCCCGAGCGAAGCCGAGGGACCCCGCCGCGCCATGACAACGTAACGAATACAGAAAAAACAGACAGGATTTACAAGATTAACAGGATGAAATCGCGGTCTTTCAACCAATCCTGAAAATCCTGTCTAAGAAAATTTTATGGCCAAAGAAATCGTAGCTCACATCAAATTGCAGATCCCTGCCGGGCAGGCGAATCCCGCCCCCCCAGTCGGTACTGCGCTTGGGCCTCGCGGCGTCAACATCATGGCCTTCTGCAAAGAATTTAACGCCGCGACGCAGAAACAAGCGGGCGACATCCTCCCGGTCGTCATTACCGTTTTTAAAGACAAAAGCTTTACCTTCATCACCAAGTCGCCACCGGCGGCCATCCTGTTGAAGAAAGCGGCGAACATTGCAGCCGGATCCAAAGAGCCAAACAAAACGAAGGTTGGCAAAGTGACGCGTAAACAGGTCATGGACATCGTGAAAACGAAGAAGGCCGACTTAAACGCACGCAGTGACGAAGCGGCTTTCCGCATCATCGCCGGCACCGCGCGTCAGATGGGCCTCGAGATCGCGGATTAGTCCTGCCTTTCCGCAGATCGCGGTCCGCGATCTTGCTTTTAGCTGGTTCAGTAAGTAGGCAGTGCGATGAAATTTTCGTTTTTAATCTGCGTTGGCGGGCTCGTTTTAGTAGGGCTCGCATGTGGAGCCGAACCCCAACAGGGGTCTCTCACCGTTATCAAAGCGGCGCGGCTTTTCGACGGGAAATCGAACTCTCTCGTTTCGAATGGGGTCGTCGTCGTCCAAGGCGACCAAATCATCGATGTCGGTTCGGGGATTCCGACTCCGCAAGGCGCGCAGGTAATCGACCTGGGCGATGCGACTTTGTCGCCTGGATTCATGGATGCACATACGCACGTGACGTTGGATTACACGGACTTCGCGCCGACACGGATGAAGGAGATGCAAACGAGCGTCTCGGCCAAAGCGTACGACGTCATGAAATTTGCGCGGGCGACAGTAATGGCAGGATTTACGACGGTGCGCGATCTCGGCGCGCGGACTTTTCGCAGTCGCGATTTCCTCGATGTTTCATTGCGCAACGCTGTCGCGCAGGGGGTCGTGATTGGTCCGCGCATGATTGTGGCCACGAATGGCGTCGGCGCCACGGGTGGACATTTCGATGAGACGTCGGGATTCCGCGAGGGCCTTTTTGGTGCCGACCCGGGCTGGGCGGATGGGATCGCCGATGGACCGGATGAGATTCGCAAAGCGGTGCGTTATCAGGTGAAAAACGGCGCGGACGTCATCAAGGCGGCGGTTTCCGGCGGCGTGCTTTCCATGGCGGACGAGGTGGACGTGCCGCAGTTCACGCCCGCCGAGATGGCGGCGTTGGTCGACGAGACACATCGTCTTCGCAAAAAACTGGCGGTGCATTGTCACGGCGATCAGGCGGCCAAAGAAGCGATCAATGCAGGTGTCGATTCGATCGAGCACGGTTCCTTTCTAAAACCGGAAACGCTGGCGTTGATGAAAACGAAGGGGACTTTCCTTGTCCCGACCCTGATGGCGACGGAATACATCATGGGGAAGATCGATAAGTATCCGCCGGCGCTCCAGGCGAAGGCTAGGGCAGCTGGCGCAGCACGTTCGGAGATGTTTCGGAATGCGGTGAAAATCGGCGTGAAGATCGGGCTCGGGACCGACGCAGCGGTGTTCCCGCACGGTCAAAACGCGAAGGAATTCAAGCTCATGGTCGATCTCGGGATGTCGCCGGTCGAGGCGCTGAAGGCCGGAACATCGAGCGATGCTGAGTTGCTCGGCATCGCGGCGAAAACCGGTTCGCTGGAGAAAGGGAAGCTG
>JBBROO010000077.1:0-5061 GCA_038229295.1 Chthoniobacterales bacterium
AGCCCAGCGTTAAAACGCTGGGCTATTGTCGTGTTGGAGCGCCGGCTGTCCACTCGCCCGCCCATCGGGGGCCGCGCTCAGGCGCGATCTTTCAGGTTGGTAGTTCCATCGCCCCGCGCGCAATGGACGCAGCAAAATATCTGACCACCCTGCTCCACGCCGTGCCCGATGATGCGGCATTGACAATGTGGACAGGCAGGCGCGAGCGCGTGGATCGCGCATTCGAAGCTATCGAAGACGTGGCTCTTTCCGCCGACCGTCACTTCGAAAGTTTTGTCATAATCGTTTCCGCAAACTTCGCATTTAGACATGGTAATATTGTTTCGTGCGCGGCCGGCGCAGCGGCGGTGTGGTTAGCGATTATTCGCGCAGGCGAAAGCTCGTCTCGAACGGAACGCAAGATCGACAAGATAATTTGCTCAAGAACGCGCCGCATACGACGCGGCAAATCGCGGCGGATAAGTGGGAACATCCCTACTCACGAGAAAAAGCCGCGTTCCCCGCACCGTGGACGCGTGACCACAAATTCTGGCCGGCGGTGGCGAGGATCGACAACGTCTACAGCGACCGAAATCTTTTCTGTTCCTGCCCGCCGATGGAAGATTTCGAAAAGCCTAACGACTAACTCTCGGGAGCGAGTTCAGTGGGTGCGGGGATGACGCGCGTTGGAACCATTCGCAAAGCCATTCCGCCTTCCTCTTCCGTGTCGGCGCTACCGGCTTCGTGATACTCGGCGTCCTGATTCACTTCCCAGAGATCGTAGAGTTTGCTGTCGGCCAGAATATTTTCGACGCACAACATCGCCGTCATCATGGCGTGGTCCTGGTTATTGTATTTGTGCATGCCGTTGCGGCCGACGAGATGGAGGTTCGGATAACGCGAGTCCAGTTCGTCGCGAACAGTCGCGACATGTTTGGCGTAATTGTCATCGTAAACCGGATACGCTTTTTTCTGCCTAACGACAGTGCCGTCGAGTACGTCACCTTGCTGGGCGAGGCCGATTTGCATGAGCTCGCGCTTGGCCAGCTCGATTAACTCTTCATCTTTCGAATCCCAGAGACCGTCGTGTTCGAAACAGAAATACTCGAGTCCGTAACAAGCCTTGGCCGGATCCGGCACCATTTCGGGCGACCACGAACGGAAGTTTTGGATGCGGCCGACTTTGACGCTCGGGTCGTGGATGTAAATCCAGTTGTCGTCGAAGGCGTCGCGATTTTTCAGGATCAACATGACGGTGATGAAGTCGCGATATTTTAATGAGTCGGCGGCGCGTTTTGCTTCTTCGGAAACGGGCGGCTTGATTCCGCGAACGAGTTCGCGCATCGGCGCGGAGGAAATCACGTGCTCGGCTTCGAGTGCGTGCGCGGCACCTTGTCGATCTTGGAAGGAAAGGTTCCATGTCGATCTTGCCTCGTCGTATTCGCAGCCGGTGACTTTGCAGCCCATCTCGATCTGGCCGCCCATGGCTTTGGTTTTCTCGGCGCAAACTTCCCACATCATGCCGGGGCCTTTACGCGGATAACGAAATGAATTGATCAAAGTCTTAATGACTTTGGTGCGGTCTTTCGGCTGGCGCTGCGGGATGAGCGCGTTTTTGATGGCGCTGCCTAACGACAACCCTTTGATGCGCTGCGCAGCCCAGTCAGCCGAGATGTCCTTGCAGCTCATGCCCCAAACTTTCTCGGTGTAGCTTTTGAAGAAGGTATTGAAGAGGCGTTTGCCGAATTGATTACTGACCCAATCTTCGAAATTGGTCGGGTTAGGAACCGGGAACAGTTTCGCCTTCAACCACGACAAGACGCACAATGTCGATCTGACAACGCCGAGTTTGATGAGCGCTTCGAAAGCTTTGAGCGGATAGGCGAAAAATTTTCCACCGTAAAAAATGCGCGAAGAACGTGGACGCACGAGCATGTCGTTGGGCAGGATTTCGGTCCAGAAATCTTCCACCGCTTTGGATTTGGAAAAGAAACGGTGACCGCCGATGTCGAAGTGAAAACCTTTGTAGGTGGCGGTGCGCGAGATGCCGCCGACATAAACCGGGTCGGCTTCGAGCACGGTTACATCGACATCGTTCTTGGAGAGCATATAGGCGGCGGTCAATCCCGCCGGCCCGGCTCCGATAATAGCTACCTTTGTTTTCATATTTCGTTAAGCAACCCAGTTCCCTCTCGTGAAATTCCAAACGTACCAACCCTGCACGCTTAATCCGGCGGCGCTGGCCAGCACCACGGCCGCGGTGCCGAAGGCTCGCACGAGCACCGGCGGGAGGCGAAATTGACGCAGAAAATGCAAAAACGCCAGCACGATTAGCGCGTGCACGCAAAATTCGTAGCGAAGCATGCTTTCCATGTCGACCGAAGCCACGCCGCTGACGGAAATGTAGTAGATGATGATGGCGCTGAAATAGAAGCCGACGCGCTGTTGCCAATTTGTCCTCTGGCGAATGGCGGGCACGAATTCGCACACGCCCGCGATGATTAACATGACCCCACCCAGCGTCATCGCCATCTGGCTTCCTTGCGTCGGGTTATTCAGTGCGGGAATGAGCCAGCGATAACTCGCCGGTTTGAAAACAGCGAGGTAATCCGGCGTGATGCCCCATCCAGCAGATTGCGTGAGCAGGTAGATGTTCCAATGGCCCCAGCGCAGTTGCCCGTAGAGAAAAAAGAGTCCCGCACCGAATGTTGCCAAGATCGACAAGATGATGGCGGGAAGATGTTGCCTCACAAAACTGACCGGCCGGCGCAAACCGCGGAAGCCGCTGGTGACGAGTGATTGCGCAACAGGAAACATGGCGCATGGAATGCCGACGATGCGCGTGGCCGACATCAATATTCCGTGTAGCGCCGCCCAAACTTTCGCTCGGCCGCCGTCGGCGGTGGTCCAATACACAAAACCAAGAAGCGCCATGAGAAAGAGCGATTCTGAATAAGCCGCGATCAGAAAAAATGCGGCCGGATGGGACAAGATCGACAACGCGCCGAGAAATTGCAGCGTCGGCGAGAGACCCCAGCGATCGCAAAACAAAAAGAAATAACTCCAGAAACCCCACGCCGCCGCCTGCGCGGTGATGAGCAACGCGTTGTCTGTTTCCAGATGCAAACCGTAACGCAGCAGCGCCGCGATCGCCGGGTAAGCGGGGAAGAAGGCGACGTTGGAAACCTCCATCACCTTGTGATTAATCGGGGGCACGATCGTTTGGTAGCCGCGATTCACGATGTTCATGAACCAGTAGCTGTCGTGTTGCACCAGGGTCGAGTAGCGATAGGAGATCGGTCCTTCGGGTGCGAGCAGCAGAATGGCTATGGCGATTTGCGCCAGAGTCACACCCAGCCCGGCGAGCAATGGTCTAAGCGGCGAGCGCGAGGCAATCATTGTCGCGGAAACGGGAGCCGCCGAGGAAATACGAAAGCCCTGCTGAAAGCAAGAACTTGTCGGCCTCTCGATCGTATCAGTATCAAATCGCATCGTCGTCTCTGGTTTCGGTGGCAGATTTTGACGAGGCGCTCGCCGGTTTATTCGCAACATCCTTTCCCTACGCGAGACGCGATCCTTAGATCGACATCTCCATCATGGACTTCATCAAAAAACTCCCGCCGTTCGATCGTAAATCGGAATGCCTCAATGTCATCATCGACACGCCCAAAGGCAGCCGGAATAAATCGAAACTGCTCGAGGAGATCGAGCACTTCTTTATTTCCTACAACACCATCAAGGGAAAGAAGTTTAAACCGCGCGGGAGATTCGGGCCCGACCGCGCGCGGAAATTAGTGAATCGAAGTTCGCGTTAAGATGTCGATCTTGCGAGGCAAGATCGACAATCACCCTTAGGCCGCCGCCTCGTCCGCCGGGACGAGCTCATTATATATACCTTCGTAGCGCTGCGCGGCCGCATCCCAGGAAAAATCGCGCGTCATGGCCCGCTCCGCCAGCGCGACCCATAGGTCGCGATCCTGAAAAACTTCGCACGCGCGTTTGATCGCATCCCAAAACGCCTCGGCCGAATGTTCGTAGCAAAGGAACCCATAACCTTGCTCAGTCGTGGGATCGTAATCTTCGATCACTTCCTGAATGCCGCCGCTGGCGCGCGCGACTGGCAGCGCGGCATACTTCAAACTGTACATCGCGGTTAGGCCGGCAGGCTCGAGTCGCGACGGAATCAATGTGATGTCGACCGCGGCCTCGATGAGATGCGCCATCTGTTCGTCGTAATGGCGTTGGTAAGAAAACTTGCCGGGAAATTTTCGCGCCGCGACGGCGAGCGCAGTTTCGAAAGCGGGATCGCCTTCGCCGAGAATGATGAGGCGCACGTCATCGGAGAGGAGGCGATCGAGCAGCGGCACAAGAATTTCGAAACCTTTCTCTTTCACCACGCGCGTGACCATGCCGAAGACCGGACCGCGCGGTGAGGGCGTGAGGTTGAGATGATTAATGAGGGCATCGCGGCAGAGTTGTTTGCCCCAGATGGAATCGGCGTCGTAAAGCGCGGGCAGAAACGGATCGGTCGCCGGATTCCAACGGGTGTAATCGGCGCCATGCAAGATCGACAATAACTTGTGCGCGTTTTCGCGCAGGACGATGTCGAGACCAGCGGCGCCATCCGGTTTCAGGATGTCGCGTTTGTAGCGCTCACTCACGGTCGTGATTTTATCGGCAAACAAGATTCCGCCTTTGAGAAAATTGAGCCGTCCGAAAAATTCCACGCCGCGCAGCGTGAAAAAGCGCTCGTGCAGATTCGTTAGGTTGAAATCGAGCCCCCAAAAACTTCCCTGCTCTTCGACATGATGAATGGTGAGCACAGTCGAGAAGGGCAGATGATATGCCCTAACGAACACGGAAACGAGCGCGGCCGCCCAATCGTGACAATGCAAAATTTGCACGGAAGGAGTGAGACGACGCGCCAGCTCGAGCACGGCTTTCGTGAAGAAAATGAAACGGGCGGCGTTATCTTCGTACGGCTCGCCGTGCTCACTGTAGATTCCCGGCCGATCGAAAAACTCATCGCACCGGATCAAAAATAATTGCACGCCGCTCGATGAGCGTCCTTCCAGATACTCG
>JBBROO010000078.1:0-4111 GCA_038229295.1 Chthoniobacterales bacterium
CGGAACGAAAATGCTGCCGCCGATGACCCACGCCAGAAAGATCGACAACGACGCCAGCCACGGCCACCAACCGCACCACGCGCGATTTCCTTTTCGCTTCCATTGGAAGACGAGAAGTCCCGGCAACAGAAACGCGTAAACAATCGGCCCCTTGATCAACATCGCCGCCGTCAAGAGTGCGAAGATCGACAATCGGTCGCGCGCCGACCACTCGCGCTCTTCGCGAATGTGCTTCCAGATTTCCAATCCGATTAAGAAAATAACGAGCGCGAGCGGCATGTCCGTGCGCACGAGCGACGCGAGGCGCGGCGAGAGCAGATTGAATGCAAACGCGCTCAGCGCGATCAAACCACCGGCCGCGCCATAAACACTTCCCGCGCGAAAAAGAAAGATCGACAACGCGATTGCCGCGCCTAACGAAGGCAATCGCCACCCCAGATCCCAGGAGCGCGTCATTTCAAAAACGCCCGCCGAAATCCAGCCGACCAGCGGCGGCTTTGTCGCCACGCGTTCGTGCGGTGTGCGTTGATAAAGCCAATGCCCTTCCTTCACCATCTCGAACGAAGTGAACGCCTGCTTTGCTTGATCGTAATCATCGAGCTGCCACGGCAAATTCGTCGTGAGAAATAAGATGGCCGCGAGTGCGCTAACGACCCAAATCTTTATGTCGATCTTAGCGGAGTTCATCGGCAATCGCCCGCGCCGCTTGCATACTTGCGCCGCCTTCACCGAGCGACGCGATGATCTCATCAAAATCGGAAATCATTTTCGCGCGCGCCGTTTGGTCATCAATCAAACGCGCCGTCGCCTCGGCCAATGCGCGCGGCTTCGCCTTATGTTGAATGAACTCGGGCACGACTTCTCTTTTCGCAAGCACGTTGGGCATGCCAAGATATTTTACATTTACGACAAGACGGCCGGCGAGATATGTCGGCCAGGAGACTTTGTAAACGAGAACGAAAGGCAAACGAAAATACGCCGCCTCGAGTGTGGCGCTGCCAGACGCGACAATGCCGGCGGTTGCGCGTTGCATCAGTCCAGATGCGTCGCCGACTCTCACTTCAAGTGATTGTCGATCTAACAACCCTGCGAGTTCTTTGGAAGCGGCGGACACTTCGAAACGAAGATTCGGTTTCAATTTCCGAAGCTCTTGCGCGGTCTCGAGCAAAAGCGGGAAAATCTTTTCCACTTCGCGCCGCCGACTTCCTGGAAATAGTCCGACCAAATTCGGATCGCGTTCGATGTCGATCTTGCGCGAACGCAGCCTATCGATCATCGGATGCCCGACAAATTTCGTGCGCAATCCAGATTTATTATAGAGCTCAGCTTCGAATGGAAAAATGCAGAGCATCAGATCGAGATGCTGCGCCATTTGTTTGATGCGCCCGGAATTCCAAGCCCAGACTTGCGGGCTGATGTAGTAGATGACCTTGCTCGTTAGGCGTTGTCGATCTAATGCGCGCGCCAGTCGCAAATTGAATCCCGGATAATCGATCAGCACGACGGCGTCCGGTCTCCGCTCGGCAATCTCGCGCAGCGTCTCGCGGAATTGTTTTCGGAAGTAACCATATTTCCTAACGACTTCCCACAACCCAAGGACGGCCGCGTCCTCCAGCCAGTTGTTAAATCCCGCGCCGGCGATCGCTTTCATTTGCGGCCCGCCGCGACCGCTGAATGGAAGATCGACATGGAGATCTCGCAGCGATTGCATCAACGCCGCGCCATGATTGTCGCCGCTGACTTCGCCGGCGACGAAGTAGATTCCGTTAGGCACTCGACGCGATCCGCTTGGTAATTTCGACGGCGAGCTCGAGCGCCGCAGTCGCTTGAAATCCGGAAACGCGCGGCGCCCGGCCAGTCATCGCGCATTCCACAAACGATGTCAGCTCGCGCTTGAGCGGCTCTTCTCGTTCGATCGCCACCTTTTCGCGCGAGATGCGTCCACCCACCTTTCGATAGATTTCACCGCTTTGATTTTGATAATCGAGCGACAAATATGCGTCCTCCTGAAACACGCGGATCTTGCGCATGCGCTCCGGACTGATCCGGCTCGAGGTGATGTTCGCGACGCAGCCGTTCTCAAAACGAATGCGCGCATTCGCGATGTCTTCGCCTTTGCTCAACACCGGCACGCCGACCGCGTCGATGTTTTGCACCGGCGAGCGCACGAGATGCAAAACGATTTCGAGATCGTGAATCATGAGATCGAGCACGACGCCGATGTCGGTGCTGCGCTCCGGATAAGGCGAGAGGCGATGCGCTTCGATAAATCGCGGACGCGTCAAATGCGCCTCGAGCGCGCCGAGCACCGGATTGAATCTTTCGACGTGGCCAACTTGCAGAATCAAATTGTTCGCCGTCGCGATCTCCGCCAGCTCGCTCGCCTGCCTCGTGTTTTCCGTGATCGGCTTTTCGATGAGCAAATGTTTGTTGCTCGCGAGCAAACGGTATCCGACTTCGTAATGCGTGTTCGTCGGCGTGGCGATGGAAGCGGCGTCGATCATCTCGGCAAATTCATCGAGCGATTTCGCTACGGTCGCGCCGTATTTCTTCGCGATGCTGCCAGCCCGCGCAAGATCGACATCGTAAACCGCGGTGAAGTGCGCGGTCGGTATCTCGGCGTAGAGCCGCGCGTGATTACTACCGATGTGACCGACGCCCACGACTCCTACGCGCAGTTTGCTCATTGCTCGCAGTGAACCGCAAGCAATTGGCGAGCGCAAGGTGGAACGCGATCTCCGAGCGCGTTGGTAAGATCAAGGCGGCTGAGCCGCTAACATTCAACATCGCGCCCGGAGGTCGCGATCCACCTTTACCTTTTCTTTTTCGCGCTCTTACGCAATCGTTCACTGAGTGAAGAACAACCGCAGCCGTTTGCAGGTGCAAAAGACCTACAAGCTTTTCATCGGCGGAAAATTTGTTCGCGGCGAGAACGGTCGCGTCTTTCCGGCGATCGACCAAAAGAAAAACGTGCTCGCGAATGTTTGTCGCGCATCGAAAAAAGATTTTCGCGATGCCGTTACAGCCGCGCGCGGGGCGTTCGGAAATTGGTCGAAACAAAGCGCGTATTTGCGCGGGCAGATTTTGTATCGCGCGGCCGAGATGCTGGAGATGCGGCAGAACGAACTCCGCGATGAAGTCACGCGGACTAACGGCGCCGCAAGATCGACCCGCCTTCGCGGCGCTACGGCGCGGCAGGCATCGTCATCTGAAGTGGCGCTCACGGTCGATCGCCTGGTGCATTACGCGGGCTGGACCGACAAATTCAGCCAGATCTTTAGCGCGGTGAATCCAGTCGCTAGTTCACATTTCAACTTCACCGTGCCGGAGCCGACCGGCGTCGTCGTCGTCGTTTGTCCGGACGATCCGCCGCTGCTCGCGTTCGTTTCGTTAGTCGCGCCGGTCATCCTGAGCGGCAACACCGCGGTCGTTTTGATTTCAACGACGAAGCCCCTGCCCGCGCTCACCTTCTCCGAAATTATTGCGACGAGCGATCTACCGGCCGGTGTGGTCAATGTCTTGGCGGGCGATCGCGCCGAGCTCGCGCCGCATTTCGCCGGGCACATGGATGTGAATGCGATTGTCGATGCGAGCGGCGACGAAAAAATCGGACGCGAATTGGCCAAAGGCGGCGAATTGAATGTGAAACGTTACGTGCGCCGAGATTTGTTGCCGGCGCAATGGCGGACTAACGACGCCGAAAATCCGTATTGGATCCTCGACACCGTCGAAATGAAAACGGCGTGGCACCCGATCGGACTTTGACCGACGTGCCGCGCGCGCTCGTCATTGTTCTCGACAGTGTCGGGATTGGAGGCGCGCCCGATGCCGCCGAATACGGCGATGAAGGCGCGAACACGCTTGGACATATTTTCGAGCAGATGCCTGATCTGCGTCTGCCGAATCTTTGCAAACTCGGCCTGCCCGAGATTGTCGATCTTGCACGGTCGAAATCGTATTCAGCGAGTTACGGCAAAATGCAGGAACAGTCCGCCGGCAAAGATACCACGACCGGCCATTGGGAAATCGCCGGCGTGATTATCGACGAGGCTTTCGCGACATTCGAAAAATTTCCGGATGAACTCGTGCGTGCGATCGAACGCGAAGCGCA
>JBBROO010000079.1:0-4080 GCA_038229295.1 Chthoniobacterales bacterium
CGCATCGTATTGATCGGCGGCCGCTCGAATGTCGTTAGTGCGATCGAGCAAAAGCGCGATGAATTCGCTACGCCCTATTCGCGCTCGAATTACCAGTTCTCCAGCGGCTTGGAAATTCACGCGACGATTCTGTTGAACTTGTTGCGCGGCGAATGGCTCACGCGCGAAACGCTTCTCACCGAAACCTGGTTCGCGGTCGCGGTCGGGTTACTCGCGGGGGGATTGTCGATCTTTCGGCCAATCCCGGCGACGGCGATTGCCGCGCTCGCGTCGGTGATGATCATGGTCTTGGCGTGGTGGTTCGTCTGGCACGATCGCGTTTGGTTCAATTGGGCGGTCGCGTCGTGGATCGAGATGCCGCTCGGACTCATCTGGTCGGTCGGCGCGCAATATTTGGTGGAATGGCGGCGGCGCCAAAAATTGCGCAGCGCGTTTTCGTTCTACTTGTCGACCCACATGGCCGACCAGATCGCGAACTCCGATTTCGATTTGAAGCCCGGCGGGAAAATGGTCGAGGCGACGATCATGTTTACCGATCTCGAAAATTTCACGACTATCGCCGAAGGACTGAGCCCGGAAGAAGTTTCGCGCACGCTCATCGCTTACTTCGAGCAAACGACCGAATGCATCCTGCGCTACAACGGCACCATCGTTGATTATTTCGGCGACGCGGTCATGGCCGGTTGGGGCGCGCCGGTCGATGACCCCGAACACACTTTGCACGCGGTCGAGGCGGCGTGCGATCTTCGTTGTCTGGCCGATCTCGATGTTCAGGGAAACAAATTGCGCACCCGCGTCGGCGTCAACACGGGCCAGGTTCTCGCCGGAAATTTAGGCTCAAAGTATCGCTTCGACTACACGATGATCGGCGACACAACGAATTTCGCGTCGCGGCTCGAGTCGCTCAATAAACATCTCCGCACGCAGGTCCTGATTTCGGATGCGGTCAAAAAACAAATCGGGGAGAAATTCATCGTGCGTCGTGTCGGCGAATTTCGTCTCGCCGGCAAAACGCAAAGTGTAATCGTTCACGAATTAATTTGTCGTTGCGATAGCTCTGCTGCTGAGAACACCTGGATCGAAGTTTTCGAGAAAGGCTTGCACGCTTTTCGTGAAGCGGAATTCGAGCAGGCCCGCATCCTGATGGAGCGCACGCAAAAAGCGCGCGGCGGATTCGACGGTCCGGCGGATTTCTATTTGCGGAAGATCGACGCGGCCCTAACGAATGGCGAACTGGAGAACTGGACCGGCGTAATCAGCTTCGCTGAGAAGTAGATGTCGATCTTACGCAATCGCTTGCTTTACGGTGCAGCCGAAGAGCCGGCCCGCACTAGCAGAAAACCGGCAACAGATGATCCGGGCGGCGGCGACACAGACGCGGGCTGGAGTTGCACCGTTCCGGCGGCGTCAATCGTTAACAATGTGTCCGGAACGAAACTTTCCTGAAGAAAGTTTTGCGCCCAGCGAGTGAAGAATTGTTCCGATCCCGGCGCCATAAACCGATCGTTAGGCAACGCGAACGCAGCGGCCGGACGCGCCTGTTCGATTTCGCGCACGGCCACGAGCTGCTTTTCTCGCGCGCCGGAGTGAAGCGCGTAAAGTTCGAAAAGGAAAATGTAGCGCGTCGCGGAAATGCGTTGCGCGTAAAACAAAACCTCGGGTTCGGCGGCTAGCACAAAGACGCGGTCCTCCGGCGAAGTTAATGCTGCGATGCGGCGCGCCACGTCGGGCATCTTTTCGAATGCATTGTCCGGATAGATTCTGCGGACTGCTTCTTCCGGACTATCGCGCAACAGGTACGGTGCGAACGACAACATTGGAGTTGCGCACACGAGCGCGAGTAGAATGAACGTGCGGACCGCCGCCGGCAATCGATTCCAGAGGGGAAGAACGTCAAGCGCGCTGCAGCCGACTGCGGCCAAGGCAGCGAATGGCGGCAGAAGCTGCTGAAAATAATGCGGAAAATTGTAGCCGCTCGCGGTGACCGCGAGAGCGCTCGTTAGGAACCATCCTAAAAGAAACGCGAATCTCTTTCCGGCTTTTTTTATCGCCAGAGCGATCGCGCCGACGACCGCGAAGAGCCAGGTGGCGCCGTGCTCAACGAACATGCCGCCGAGCGTGCTCTGCAGAGTCTGCACGCGGCGTGCAAATGGAATGGTAGAGATGTACCCCAGATTATAAGTGACAACATTCTCCACGAGTGCCGACAACGCGCCGTGAATCCAGAAGTAACCGGCGATAAACGCCAGCACACCGCTGAAAGCCGCGCCTGACCACAGGCTAAATGCGGCCACGTTGCGGAATCGGTTACCACCCGCGGCTATGAATGGAAAGATCGCGATGAGCAGCGGCAAGTTGACGGCGGCGACATGCTTTAGCGCGACCGCAACGCCAACGAGCGCTCCCGTCGCCAGCATCCACTTAGTGCGATCCTTTTCTGCATCGACCGCGCGGAAGAATGACAGCTGCGACAAGATAAGTGGAAGCAGCATGAACTGCTCGGTATTAGCGGCGGGCCCTTGCACGATCGGATGCGCGCTTAGGACCGCGAACAAGACAGCGCCGAGCCACGCCCACCGCACTGCGGTAAATCGACAAAGTAAAACGAACAGCGCTATAGCCGATGCGGCAGCGAAAAGAAAACAGACGAGATGCACAGCGCGCACCGATTCCATCGGAATCGCAAGTGCGAGGCGGTAAACCCAATAAATGCCGGGCGGCTTTTGATCGACCCAATCGCGATAGGGCAACTCACCGTGCTGCATTCGCCAGGCGATGTAGGCATAGCCGCCTTCATCACGTTCGAACGGCATGGCCAGCAATGGCAGCCGCAGCAGCGCGGTGATTGCGATGAGGCTCGTAACGACGAGCAGAACACGAGGAGTGAGCCATTTCCCTGCGCGCACGGGAATGCTACGGGCGCGAACGCGTCGTCACTGAAAGCGGTTCGGCCGTCTCCAGATTCTTCACTACCGTGCTCAGATAAACCGATTCCGGATGGAACGCTTTGTACTTTGTGATCTCGGCGCGATTCAAAACTTTGAATCCATAACGCTCGAACATTTTTTCGCCGCGCCGGCTTTCGAACGTCACGATTTGTCCGTAAACATGTTTCTCGCCGCAACGATAAAGATAACTCAGATACGCGCTCATGAGCGCGCGCGTGGTCGACATTTTGCGCGCCTCCGGCAAAAGATTGATGTGGAAATGCGGTACGCGCCGCGGCGCCGCCGGCACTTCCCGCCAGCCGTTCATTAGCGTCCAGAGAATGAATCGCCGCGAGCGCGCGTTATAGCGGAAGTAACGCGTCAGCGCTTTTAGAAACAGCGAGACGTTTTGCCAAAAGGAATAAAGCTGATTCAGCAGCGGCTTGCGCGAGCCAAGTAGATAACCCGCGATGTCGCCGTCGATTTCCACGACGAACGACGACTCCGGTTCGTGATCGGTGTAATACGTCGTGAGGAAATCGGCGAAGAGTTGTCGATCTTCGTAGACGGGATCGATCGGCGAACCGAGAAACCCGGTATCGCAACAAAGCTTTCGCACCGCTGCGCGATCGCTCGCGCGAAAGCTGCGGATGATGTGCGGTTTGTTATCTTCGGTTTCCATCACGACCGCCGGTAGTTTGCGCAAACCTCGCGGTAAATGCAAAACAGTTGATCGAACACGCGCGGCCAACTGTAAAAATCTTCCGCCGCTTTGGCCGCGCCCTTTCCTAAGATCGACAACTTCTTCGTCTTCGATTCTGCGATCGCATCGGCCAACGCTTCCGCGGTGTTCTCGCGCGCCCACCATTCCTGTTCGTGAAAAATAATGCGGTCCATGTAGCTGCCGTGGATGCCCACGACCGGCGTTCCGCACGCCTGACTTTCGAGCGCGACGAGACCAAATGTTTCCTGCACTCCCGGGTGAACGAAAAGATCCGCCGCGCGGTAGTAGCGCGCGAGATCGGCGGAGTCTGTGCAATAACGAATCCAGGAAACCGCGCCGCCGGTTTGTTTTTGCAACCGCTCGAGCTGCTCGCGCTGCGGCCCGTCGCCGACCACGAGAAGATGGAAATCGCCAGGATGTCGATCTTGC
>JBBROO010000080.1:0-3443 GCA_038229295.1 Chthoniobacterales bacterium
AATCGCCGACGTCGACGGACGTGCCGACTTTGACGTGATCGTAAAACAGTTTTGCGCCTTCAGGAGACTCACGGACGCAACCGTGTGACGCCGGATAGCCGGGCAAAATGCCGATATGCATGCCCACGCCGTCGCCGGTGAGACGCAAAAACCATTTCATGGTGGCGCCCGAGAAGTGCGTCCCGCTCGGCGCAGAATCGATGCGGGCGCTCACGCCGGCGCGGACGACGCGACCGGAGCGATCGACGTAGTCTCCGTAAAGGCTCGAGTGATGGTTCGGATCTTTTTCGAGAACAGTGAAGTGGCCGGTGGGTGTGCCGTGGCCGCGTTTGCCCGAGGAGATCGGACTGTCGATCGCGATCTGGTCATGGAGCATCAAGTAAGCGCGCTGTTTCGGAATCGAGACGACGATGTGGACGGAATCGGGCGTACATTGTTTGAGTAATGCCTCGTTCACTTTCATTGCTTCCTGTCGGCGGATGAGATCGCCCGCTTTGCGGAACGGCTGCGGAGGCGCGGGCTGCGCCCGAACTTGCGGAATGGGCGTGCGCAATTGCGCGCTCGTTAGGCCAACGGCGCAGACAAGAATGGCGGCGCAGAGCGAACAAACGGTGAGGCGGCGCATAAATTAATCGCGACTGTAGCTGTTTACGCGATTTAGCCAACCGGATAACCAGCGCGATTCGTGGCGCGCCGGCGGGGAATTCGCGACGCGGCGTTTCAATACCAAAGTGGCGGCGCGCGAAAATTCGGTTGTTGCATCGGAATCACCGGCGCGCATTTCTTCCAGCACCTGGAGCAGGCCCCAACCCTGGTCGTGATAGCGCTCGGTGGATAAAACTCCTTCGCCTTTGAAATTCACGTAATCGATGAGCGCATAGCAACCGTGGGCGGAGGAGGCCACGCGCTCGAATTGCTGCTGCACGCGTGCGCGGTTGGCGGCTGAAGTTTCCGCGAGCATCTTGGGGAGCGCATTTTGCAGGCGATCGATCAGAAATTGCGTTTGCACGTCGATGGTGCGGGCGAGCAGTTGTCGCAGTTCTTTCAGCTGAGAGGAATTCTGCGCGCGCACGAATTCGTCGCGGGAATTCCAGGGACAAGCCCGGGCTGCTTGCAGCCACGCTGGCAAATCAACATGTCGATCTTGCAGGAAGCGAATGAGCTTTGGAAAGCTCTCATCGAAGGGGCCGTCTTTGCCTTGCGGATACCAAATAAAATGGCCGATCCCTAACGAGGCAAAGTTTTCTCCTTCATTCCACGACGTCAATCCGGACACGGTGCCATTGCATTCGTTTTGCCAAATTTTCCGGCCGATTCGGGCCGCGTCAGCCGGCGACAAGGTGATGGCAACGAGCGGGGATAAGCTCGCCAGGAAGGCGATCGCGATTGCCACTGGGATTGGGGAAACCGAGCGTTTGACCGTGCTTGACGGGTGCGGTTTATCCATTAGCATGCAACTTCCTCGCGCCGGTCGATTCAACCGCCGCGTAACTTCGGAGATTAATTTATGAAACATTCTATCATTGTTTTCGCTACAGTTTTGCTGGCCTTACCGGTGGGCGCGCAAGAAAAATCGCCGGCCTCGGCCGCGTCACCAGCATCGCCCGGCTCGGCCCAACTTAAAGATTTGAAGGACAAGGTGAGTTACAGCATCGGTCTGAATATTGGATTTAATTTCAAGAAACAAAACGTGGAGCTGAACACAGACGCGTTGCTGGCGGGATTGAAAGATGCGCTTGCTGGGAAAACACCGGCGTTGAATGAAAACGAGGTTAAGGAAACGATGACTGCTTTTTCGAAAGATATGGCCGAGAAACAAAAACAGGTGGGCGAGAAGAGCCGCGCCGAGGGCGAGAAATTCCTCGCCGAAAACAAAAAGAAAGACGGCGTCAAGACGACGGCGAGCGGACTGCAATACAAGGTGTTAAAGGAAGGCAGTGGCGCCACGCCGACCGCGACGGACACGGTCACGGTAAATTATCGTGGAACGTTGATCGACGGGACCGAGTTCGACAGCTCTTACAAACGCGGACAACCGGCGACCTTTCCAGTCGGCGGAGTGATCAAAGGTTGGACGGAAGCACTGCAGCTGATGAAAAAGGGAGCGAAATATCAGCTCTTCATTCCCGCAGGTCTCGCTTACGGCGAGCGCGGTGCACCGCCGGACATCACGCCGAACTCTACCTTGATCTTCGAAGTCGAGCTGATGGACACGAAAGCGGGCGCTCCTGCTGGCGCATCTCCGGCTCCGGCGGCGGAAAAGGAAAAAGAGAAATCGAAGCCGTAAGCGGCCGCTCGTAAGATCGACAATGGTCTGTGCGCGCCTAACGAGGTGCGGGCGTGGCCGATTCCCATTGCAGGCGCGGAGCGTCGCCCCACAAATCCTCCAGGCTATAAAATGCGCGCTTCTCCTGATGGAAGACGTGCACCACGACCTGGAGATAATCGAGCACGATCCATTGGCTGATCGGGAATCCGTCGACCGCCACGGCACGCACGCCGTGCTGTTCTTTTAGCCGCGATTCGATTTCGCCGGCGATCGCTTTGAGTTGGGGCTCGGATGTGGCCGAACAAATGACAAAGAAATCGGTGAAGGTGGAAATACCGCGCAGATCTAGCACGACAATTTCTTCCGCCTTTTTGTCCGAGGCGAGCTCCGCGCAAGTGGCCGCTAATTGTTCCGCGGTTATTTCGCTGCCTCCCGGTAAAGTTTTCCCTGGCGAATAATTTCTTCCACTGCGGTAGGTACGAGATAGCGAATTGATTGCCCCGATGCAACTCTCTTTCTGATGTTGGTGGCGGAGATGTCGATCTTGCGATGAATGATCGGGTAATCGTGGACGCTTTGTGTGCCCGTGCGATCGAGCACCACGAATTCCACCAGCTTGTTCAGTTCCCCAAACCGATGCCATTTCGAAAGTGTCGCCACATTGTCTTCGCCGATAAGATAACAAATTTCGACTTTGGGTGTCTTTCGTTGCATCTCGACCACGGTGTCGACGGCGTACGATGGTGGCGGGCGTCGCAACTCGCAATCGTCGATCGCAAATCCTTTCTCGTCGCCGACAGCTGCTTGTAACATCGACAAGCGATCGTGCGCTGACGCCATCGGCATTTGTTTGAATGGCGAAATTGCCGCCGGTACGAAAATCACTTTTTCTAATCCGAGCTGCTCGAGAGCTTCACGCGCGAGAATGAGATGCGCCTGGTGGATCGGGTCGAAGGTTCCGCCGTAAATGCCGATCTTTCGCCGCGCGGTTCGTTTTTTATTTTCCGTCGGCAAGATCGACATCTAGGTTGCAAAACGTATGAAGAGCGATTCGCCCGGTCAACTAATCATGACCGGAGTTCCGGGGAAAGAACTCGACGCCGAAACGGCGAAACTGTTTCGGCGCGTGCAACCGGGCGCGTTTATTCTTTTCGGGCGCAATATCGAAAGCGCC
>JBBROO010000081.1:0-3174 GCA_038229295.1 Chthoniobacterales bacterium
ACGCGGCGATCCTAAGAATCGCGGCGTTGTCTATCCGTACTTCGGTTCGGCCGTGACGAAGCTGTTGCCGCCGAATGACGCAGGTTTGCCGCCCTATGTGTGGATCAAGCCGCTCAGCGGTGGTTTCATCTATCAAGACGCAGGCTTCCTGGGACCCAAGCACGGGGCGCTCGCGTTTGGCGATGGCAAGCCGCCGGAAAACTTATTGCGGCATCCGGAAGTTTCCCAAGAAGACATCCTGGCCCGCAGTGAGCTACGCGTGCTGGCCGATCAACGCTACGCGAAGAAACATCGCGATGCTGGCAACGGGTTCGGCTACGGACTACCCGACTTCGAAGGTGTGGCTCGAACACTGAGTGCTCGCTATTACAAGGATGGATCAGAAATACTGATATCTCGCGGACTCGGGAAGAATCCGCGGCGATTAACTCCGCGCGAATGTGCGCGGCTCATGGGTTTCCCCGAAACATTCGAAATTCCCGTCTCCGACACTCAAGCTTACAGGCAGTTTGGAAATTCGGTCGTGGTACCTCTGATCGAAGATATCGCGACCCAAATCGTTGAAGCGCTGCGTAGTCCGATTATTTCCGTACCCAAGCAGCTTGAACTCCTGGCTGCTGATTAGGAATTTCAATGGCGGACATCGTTAGCCCGGCAGTGCGCAGCCGGATGATGGCCGGAATTCGCGCAAAAAACACCAATCCAGAGATTGTGATTCGGCGCGGACTCTTCAAACGTGGCCACCGTTATCGTTTGCACGATTCACGCCTTCCGGGGAAACCGGATCTCGTATTTCGTAAACACGGTGCAGTGATCTTCGTCCACGGATGCTTCTGGCATCGACATGACTGTTCGTTGTTCAAATGGCCCTCAACGAACTCTGATTTTTGGCGTAAGAAGATATCGGGAAATCGCGCGCTCGACCTTCGAGTAGTAACGGAGCTACGAAAAAGAGGTTGGCGCGTGCTAACTCTTTGGGAATGCGCGATCAAGCGGGCAGGCCCTGATGAAATTGTTAGCGTGATTGAGAAGGTGCACTCGTGGCTCATCTCTGGCGGAGCTTGCGCCGAGATCCGAGCGTCAAAACTGATTTCGCGAAAGAGATGAAGCACGGCCATTTATCCAGGTACTTTGAAGGTGTTGCCGCGAAACTACTGAGCGCGGTTGAGACGCGTCCTTCGATTTCCCACCAGCACGAATTCAACGGCGTGCAACAGCTAAAACAGTTATTCGGAACTCCTCGCAAAATCTTCGACGCTCGATTCATCTATCTGGGCGAAGACGAAGATGACTTCGTCAGCGTGGACAGTACCGTGACTTGGTACGACTCGCGGGAAAATCACCCGAAACGCACGGAGCACAGGTTGTACTACTTGACTACGGCTGTGTCCGAAATGGCTAGCGAGGGAGATCTTCTTGTTATCGGCAAACGTCCGAGAGGCAATCTGTTGGTGTTGATTGTCGCCGCCGGTACTACCGCGGAAAGCCAAATTCGATGGCTCTTCGGCCTTCAGGGGGATGAGAAAGGTCGTTTCACCGTCGTTTCGATCGAAGATTCAAGGGACGTGCCGCTCGATTTAGCTAGCAGGTTCGTGCTTGAGGAGCTTGGAATCGAAATTGAGTCCGGGGACGATTTCCTTGAATTGGTCTTAGACCGATTTTCAACGGGTTTCCCGACCACTGCAATCTTCTCGAGCTTTGCGCGAGAATCGCTCCGCGATGTGTTTGCGAAAGACGACCCCGACAGAGCGCTTGTGGCCTGGATGGAGCGAGAGGAAATTCTATTCAGAACTTTGGAAAGGCATTTTGTGGCCGACCGCATCAGTCGAGGGTTCGGATCTGACGTTGATGCTTTCATAGATTTTTCTCTCAGTGTTCAAAATCGCCGAAAGGCTCGAGCAGGTTTTGCTCTGGAAAATCACTTGGAGTGCATTTTCAAAGATCACGAAGTCCGATACTCACGAGGCGCGAAAACAGAAGAGAATGCCCGACCGGATTTTTTGTTTCCGGGTTCTCGAGAATATCGAGACGTGTCCTTTCCTTCGAATCGTCTCAGAATGCTAGGCGTGAAATCTAGTTGCAAAGAACGCTGGCGGCAGGTGTTGGCCGAAGCAGATCGCATCAAGATCAAGCACCTGCTGACGCTGGAACCGAGCATCAGCGGAAGTCAAACCGATGAGATGCAAAAGAACAACCTTCGTTTGGTTCTTCCGAAGAGTCTGCACAAGACCTACGCCCCGAAGCAGCAAGTTTGGCTCATGAATGTCGCGGACTTCATCCATTCCACGAAAGCCTTGACGCACTGACTCATTTACTCGTCCACACGGGTTTGCGTTTGGATAGAAATGCGGAGATGCCTTCTTGGGCGTCGGGCGCCATCGCGTTGCGGCTCATCACTTCTTTCGTGTACTCGTAGGCGCCCGCCGTATCGAGATCTATCTGCGCATAGAAAGCCTGCTTGCCAGTCGCGACGGTGGCCGAACTCGCCTCGACGATTTGCATCGCGAGCTTGCGCGTTTCGACGACCAGCTCAGCGTCGGGCACGACGCGGTTGACGAGGCCCCACTCGGCCGCCGTGCGCGCACTTACCGGCTGCCCGGTGAGCAGCATCTCCATCGCATGCTTGCGCCCGACGGCGCGCGTGAGCGCGACCATCGGCGTGGAGCAGAAAAGTCCGATCTTCACGCCGGGAGTGGCGAAGTTCGCGCTCTCGCCGGCAACGACCAGATCGCAGGTCGCCGCGAGTTGGCATCCGGCGGCGGTCGCAAGAGCATGGACGCGCGCGATCACCGGTTGCGGAATTGCCTGGATGGTTTGCATCAGTTGCGCGCACAGATCGAATTCATAGCGGTAGAATTCAAGGTCGCGCTTCGCCAGTTCACTGAGATCGTGACCGGCCGAAAATGCGGGGCCGGTGCCCGCGATTATGACGGCGCGCGTCTCGCGATTGTCGCCCGCGGAGCGCAGTTCCGCCATCAGCTCCGTCATCATCGCGGTCGAAAGCGCGTTGCGTTTCTCGGGCCGGTTCATCGTGATGGTGACGAGGCCGCCGTCGCGCTCGACGATTAGATTTTGCTGCGAAGTTTCCGCCGGATTATTTTGCGTCGCTTTTTCCGCCATCGAATTGTTCTCCCAATCTGAACTCTAGTGCGTTTCCGCCGACAGTCCATAGCG